>CAYFMN010000017.1:0-95491 GCA_964344185.1 uncultured Nitrospinota bacterium | reverse complement strand
TTATAGCCTTTTTTTATAGCTTCAAATACTTTCTGCAATATAGCAAGCTTCGCCCATTGGGCTCCAGGATGACGGTGAGATATGCTTGATGCCTCAATCAATACCTTAATTCAATAAAAATTTTTCTTTTAATCCTTTGCGTTTGTAGCCTGTCCTGAGGCACTCGAAGGACGTCTTTGCGGTTAAAGAGCATTGCCTCGATCTAATGAAACTCACCCTAAACTTTAAGATATTTCGAATAGTCGCCTATTGCGTGGTCATAGCGCATATCGGGACCGTTAACAGGATCGCAAATTTTCTTTTCTATACCGTGATGCCTATACTTTAAAAAAAAGAAACCTCTTAGCGGAACTTTAGTCACGGGATCGTTTCCATTAACCACTCGTGTATGTCCTTTCGCCTTGAATTCCCTGCCAATTCCATATCCTACTCGCGGCTCGCCAAAGGTCACAACATCTTCAAATTCATATCGCATACCGGCAATGGTTGCCATTGCCGCGCCAAGACTATGTCCGGTAGCCCAAACTGGCTTACCCTCGCAATATTTCTTTAAATCCTTTAAAACATAACCCTCCCAAACTCTATCAACTTCCCCCAAAAAACCAGTATGAACTTCAGCTTCTCCTACATTTGTTTTCAACAAACTAGCGTCTGCCACTATATCGTCTAATTGATCTGATTCCGTTCCTCTAAACGATAAAACCGCTTTGTCTGGCCAAACCGCTAGAAAGCCTTGCGCGCTTTCAACGTCGTAAAAGCGAAATAAGGGGGCATCGGTTCTTTCTTCGGGCGTTCCGGGCGACGCTATACCTAGAAATGGCGCTAATGTTTTGTAAAGTTTTTCTTTGTCGTAATACGCCGCGTGAGACAGGTTGGATAGAACCCACATGCGGTTATTTGTCCAAGAATCTTCAAACTCTTGTTGTGTGTTGACTCCTATAAAAACAGGATATTTCTCAGGATGTAAAACAGCGTCTAAACTTCTACTACCGTCATTAGTCTGTTCAGCCACCATACAAGTTGATGCGATTATGCGGATAAAATCCAGAGAGTTAGATGACATTGCCTTTTCCTATCTTGGGTTATTTATAATTTTCCAGATTCTGCCACTTTTCACAAATTCTGTAAACCAAAATTTTGACGTGATTGTTTAAGAGGCAAAATAGAAAGACATTGGCCTTTAGGGCAGGCTCAATAAAGGGGGATTTTGCTAAGAGGACATTGCGGATAGTTGATTTATTGGATGAACCAAAACAACTTGTAATTCATCTTTAAGAAATGAGATTCTTCCTCCCTGCGGTCGTCTGAATGACAAGTCGTGGGTACCGGATTAAACGAAGCAAACTTTTGATTAACATTTTTTCTATACTTTTTAAGTGGAATGACTTTATCTAGATCCTTCTCCCTTCGACAAGCTCAGGACAAGCGCGTCAATAGAGTCGAGGCGAGATGCTTCGCTCCTTCGACAGGCTCAGGACAAGCTCTTCAAAGGTGATCGCCTCTGGATGACAAAACAGTGGTTATCTTAAAAATCGCATCAATTTTTGCTTAAAGTTTTAGAGTATGCCCAAAAGCTAAAAACCGTAGTTATCCTACAATCCATTTTCATTTTTTGGCGAGTGTTTTCTTGCTTGCGCAACTATTATTCTCTGCGCCCAGAAACTCTGCGTAATCACTGATTGCATGATCGAAAAGTGCGTTCGCTCCAGCAATGGGGTCGCAGATTCTTTGCAACGTCCCATGATGTTTATAAACCTGGGATTCTTCGGCGGGAATGTCTGCGATGGGGTCATCGCCGTTAACAACTCTGGTATGAGCTTTTGCCTTGAATTCTCTTTCTATCCCATAGCCTAATCTAGGTTCTCCAAAAGTCACTACTTCTTCAAACGGATATCTCATTCCGGCAATCACAGCCATTCCGGCGCCAAGACTATGTCCGGTAACCCAAACTGGTTTTCCCTGAGCATATCGTTTGAGATCTGGCAGGACATGTTTCTCCCATAACAAATCGAGTCGTTTTTTTATTTCTGTACTAACTTTCGCCGTTCCTTCCGTCGTTGTATTTGAACTGGCATTGGCTAATAAATCTTTTAGTTCTTTGGGCTGTGTTCCTTTAAAAGTCAAAACCGCTTTTTCTGGCCAAACCACCAAGTATCCCTGATCCGAAGATTCGTTATAAATGCGGATTAGCGGAGCCTGATCGTTCTTATCAACCGACGGGCAGGAAGCGGTTGTGTCAACAAACTTAACCAATGTACTGCAAAGTATATCTTTTTCGTAATAAGCCAAGTGGGAAAAATTCGATAACATCCATGTCGGATTACTCACCCATGCGTCGTTAAAGCAATCCGAATCGCAAATGTCTTCAAAGGCGACATATTTATAGGGATTTTTGACTGCGTCGACGCTTCTGCCAGCTGAGCAGGATATAATTGCCAATAAAAGGAAAGCTAAAAATATTTGGCGCATCGCCTTACCTTTCTGTTTGAATATTTTCACAGCAAAAGGAAATGTCGTTTAAAGCCAAATAGTTACCGTTGGCTTAGCTTAAATTTTCCCATTTTTTCAGCCTTTTGCAAATCTAATTTATAATCAAAATTAAACTACGCCAAAAATCAAACGTTTTGACGCCGGTTTTCTATTTGTTTCACTCGGGTTTTTAAAAGATTGTTAGTGGGATTTATGCGAGAATAAAGTCTCTCAGTTAAAAATTAGGTCTCAATAAAATGATTCCAAAAAAATTTCTTCTAGTTTTTTCTTTTGTTGTCTGGATATCCTTTTTCCTTAATTCTTCTTCGTTTTCTATGTCGGTAGAACCGACGACTCTTAAAGTTGCTCTTTATCCTTATGTTCCAGAAGGTCGCGAATTATTTTTTGAATTGGAACAAGTATTTGAGGAGAATCATCCTGGAGTGGATCTTCAATTAGTCGAATCTCATTTAGATTCTGAGGCGGGCGCTTCTATTTCGCTGTCGGAAGATTATTACAACGGAGGTTTGCTGAAAACCCAAGCCGACGTTTACGAAATCGACACCGTATTACTGCAAGCTATGATCGAGGCAAAAAAAATTCAGCCTTTGGAATTGCCTGATCGCAGGTTTATACCGGCAACTTATAAAGCGATAACTTTTGACGACGATACGTGGGGAACGCCGCATTGGGTTTGCGGAAATTTCCTGTTTTATAAAAAGGGCGACCTAGAAATTCAAAACGCATCTAATTTGGACGAACTTGCAAACTCTTTCAAAGAAAATGACTCTTTATTCATAGATCTTAAAGGAAAATCGACTTTAGGCGAATGGTATTTGACGGGTCTGGCGGCAAAGGACGGCAACCGCGACAATCTTTTAAAAAAAATCCGTTCCAAAAAGTTTGATCCCGAACCGTTTAAAATGGTTAATAAACTATTGTCGTTGTGTCCTTCCGGTTACTGCCGGAGCGACGAGTTACACAATCGCGTCGGTTTTTATGCCAGGCAATTTGTTCGCGGAAAGTCCCGCGCTTACATTGGATACTCAGAATCTTTGTTTTACGCATTGAGTGAAATCTATCAGAATTGCGGTCCTTTTGATAGGTGCCTGGGCGAAGATGAAATATCCGTGAGAGAAATCCCTTCATACAACTTCAAAGGCAAGCAAGTAGGCTGGACGGATGTTCTGTCGTTGTCGAGAGATTTAACTCCATCTAAAAAGAAACTCGCAATCGAATTTATTGATTTTTTAACATCCTGGAAGGGATACAAACTGGTTTTGGACCCTGAGTGGGGTTCGGCTCCGCGTTATTTATTGCCGGCGCTTGCCTTTTCAATCAATTCTCCCGAATTAACGCCGCCTCTATACGCCAAGCTTTACGAATCATATAAATCACGAATCATTTTAAACTCTAAAGACTTAAACCAAACTCTTAGAAATTACGGCAAAGTAATGGACTGCTATTTACCAAAAGACCGGAATGATTTAAATGAATGCGGCGGTGTTGGAAGCAACGCCCCCCTTCGCTAACCTATTCCAAAAGAATTTCTAAACGCTCGAGCTATTTTCTTTTCAAAATTCTTTGCGTAATCCAATCTCCAGCCTTTTTCAATTGCTTTGGGTCCACTTCTTTCTCAACTTTATCATGTAAATGCGACAACTTGACCTTACTCAATTCGTCTCTCCATACTTTTTCCGCTTGCCACATTGCCGACGCTATTAAACAGGGTCTTTTATAAGAAGAACTACGCGCCAGGGCGGAAGGTCCCTTTTGCCGAATTTCATCGCATTCAAAACAAGAATCTTTTCCTTCAATCGATAAAACGATATCAAGCAAAGAAATTTTATCAGGGGCTTTTGCTAGTTTATAACCGCCTTTTGGCCCTGACACGGTGGTTAAAATGCCGTCGTTGGAGAGGGTTTGCAAAGCTTTGGCCAAATAGGGATGCGGCACGCCATGAAACTCCGCCAAATCTTTTGCGGTCATGCTGCTTCCAGAAGGCAATCCGCTGAGTAAAGAGCAGCAGTGAATGGCCCATTCTACGGTTGAACTGATTTTCATATTGAATAAAAACTTCTATCTACATTTTGATTGATGAATGATTTTTTATGTCGAGGCGAGATCCTTCTTCGGTCTTAGGAGACCTCATCAGGATGACATGCGATAGGTATTCTACAAATTATATTTGTTTTTGGTTTAGCTTTTTTAGCATATACCCAAAACCATAAACCTAAATAAACCCGCGTTTAGACAATCCCTTTGACTTATCATTCTGAGGACTGAAAGGCGAAGAGTCTCGCTTCGATTCAATAAAATACGTTCTAATCCTTTGGCGAATATAGTACGCCCACCAAATAGAATCAACAGACCAAATCGAAACAAGAATACCACAATTCTCCCGGTTAAAAATTCTTATTGCAGATATTATTTATCCGTGATAAAGTCCGCACATATTACAGATAAATTTTATCCGCAATTATTTTAACCAGGAGGTATCATGGAAACCCGCGTCGATTTTCAAAAAACTTCAAGCCCAGCGATGAAGGCTCTATTGGGCGTCGAATCTTACTTAGAAAGCTCCAGTCTTGATCCTAAAATTCAAGGATTGATTAAGCTTCGAGCCTCTCAAATCAATGGATGCGCTTTTTGCGTGAATATGCATTATAGCGAGTTAAAAAAACTAAATACTCCAGATAACTACCTCAACATGGTTTCGGTATGGAAGGAGTCGCCGTGCTTTACGGATAAAGAACGCGCCGCCCTGGCCTGGACAGAATCGGTCACTTTATTGGCAAACACTCACGTTCCGGATCGCGATTATGAATATGTACAAAAATATTTTTCAAAAGAGGAGTTGATCGATTTAACGGTGGCCATTGGACAAATCAATTTATGGAATCGACTCGCCGTTTCGTTTAGATCGATTCCTAACGTTTAATAAAGGAAAGATTCAATGACTCACTTTCATTTTAAAATGGCTGCCTTCGTTATCAGCATTCTGTTCCACTCCACAAACTCTTTTGCCGATGTGAACATACTCAGAAGCCAAGATTTATCTGGAATTAGCAATAAAGAGGGAACAATGCTAACGGTAAGCTTAGCTCCAGGAGAGTCGTCATCTCCACACAAGCATAACGCGCACACGTTTGTTTATATTTTGGAAGGTTCGGTGATTATGCAAGTGAAGGGCGGAGACAAGGTTACTTTAAAACCGGGCGATACTTTTTACGAATCGCCCAGCGATATTCACAAAATCTCAAAAAACGCCAGCGACAAATTTCCCGCTAGATTTCTGGTATTTTTTGTAAAAGATAGAGACTCTCCACTCTTAGTACCGCTAAATTAACGCCTTGTAAACTCGCGTCAATAACGGAACCTCGTACCCCCCAAAAAACAAAGTAATTTAATAAATTATATGTAATTTTTATAAATTTTGATTATATTTTGAGTACTTTTTGGTATATAATAAACCCTAATCCGTATTAATTCCGAAAACCAAAACTATAGAGATTTTGCTATGAGCGATCAACTCGTATGCGCTTATATGAAAGACCAGTTGTTGAACGATCCATTAACAACTTTGGGTAATTGGAAGCTGACCGTTGGCCTGGGCCCCGGTTACCAAACACAAGTTCAAAATTTATACTTTTCCGCTAAGAACGATAACGGAAGAAGACAAATGAGGATCGGATCAGCCGCATTTAGCAGATCCATTCCGGGTTATATTAACAACGTCAATCATATGGTCGTCGTCACATGCCTTGCAACGCCTATGCGCGCCTACAACGATGTTCATCGCGGAGATGCGCTAGTACGTTTTGGAGCAAACGCCGCCGAGTTTTGGGTTACGGTTCGTCAAACTGGATGCAGCGTATTAATTTTGGATTGGGGTGGAGCACAATATTCTATGGTTCACATTTCCCCTTATCACAACTCTCAAATAAATAAATTTCACCACTATTTTTATCCCACAAGATCGACTAGGGGCGGTAAAAAAAGAGCTGGCTGGTTGCGGGACGAATTAACCAGAATTGCCAATGCCAGCCGACAAACTCAACATGGGTTTCTTAATCGAACCATTCATGTTAACCCTCAACGCTACATATTAGTTCAAAGCAGTATCGCCTTTATGACTGGGCAAATTCAAGTTTTGGGAGTGAGTCAATTAGGCCAATGGAATTTTTTCATGCAAACCGCTCAAGGTAATAACTTGAATGCAACGGCTCTGGCCTGGCACGATTGGAATTGGTACTCATCTTACTCTCCCGCAATTGTGTAGTAATATAGAAGAGGATTGCCAGCGCCCTGCCGGCAAAACAAATCGCCGCATAATTACAAATGATCAGAAAATGATATGCCAGGAAGAGAAAGACTACCAGCCAATCGAGCCACCAAAGCCGCCGCTCCATACCAAAAACCAAAGCCAAAGGCTGGCGAAAGCTCCTGGCAAACATTTGTTCGCACCCAAAAAACGCGTAGAAAACGAAAAACCGAGGCGGAAAGATTAGCTGAGGAAGCTGGTTCACTCCAACCTGAAAAAGGATTCACTCTCAAGTCCATAGATTTTGTCGACAAAACCCCGCTTAAAAATCAAATAAAAATTACCATAAGAAATGTCTTCCAGGATTTGCGAAAAAACCATCAAAGCTTTGGTTCATATGTATTAGGCAAAGGTAAACAGAGCGCAACATCGAAAGTGATCCAACCAACAGCTGGGGGACCCATCACATTAGTAGAAGAAGTTACGACCAATAATATGCACTCAGAAATGGTCGCTCTCTTTAAAAGTATCCAAGCCGGGCACGCTTCATTCATGCTTGGTAACTTTACATTCTCTCCTAATTTGCAGTTTGTCACTGTGGAGCCTCATTGCGGTCACTGCACATTTATTCTATATATGCTTGGATTAAGAAATAGACTCGGCTTGCCTACGGCAGGAATATACAATCTGGCCAATAACTGCCAATACCCTTTACCTAATATGTTTGCAGAATCCGAAGAGCTATTGAATCGTATATGTAACCCCACAAACGCTCCTAACCAAAACGCTATTGATTGGCTTAACTCTTTGTTTGTCCAGAAAGGAGTAATCAGTAGTTGGGAAGAAGTCAAAGCTACGCAAAATAATAGCGTAAATTTATTGAAAATTTTGTGGACGACCGTTTATGAATGCCTTTATGAAGATTTAGGGCAATACCAAGCTTAATATGCAATAAATGAAATTTGCCTATACAATCAGCTCTCCTGGATTTGGCAAATTCATGTTAAAGGTTAAACAAGAAAAATCATTTATTCTTCTTCCGTCAAAGCGACAAAAATTGGCAATCCTATAACGATCATTTCACTCCCTTCCCCTTTTACGTATAATTTTTTGGCCAGGAATTGAAAATTAGTTTCGTTGGGAGAAAGTTTTTCGATTGCCTGACACATTGATCTGGCATACAAATCGGTGTCACCTTGCCGAAAAGAATCGACTACTTTATCGTCTGGATTATCCGCCATCAAATTAAACTGCACCATTCCATAAAAACCGCCCGCCGCATATTGATCTTCTATTTTTTCGACTTCATTCAAAAATCCATTCGCCGAACCAATTAGCGCCGCCCTCCCCTTTGCGTTACCTCCAAAATAAGCAACCGACGATTGGTAGTCGTAAAAAACCGTATACTTCAATGGCAGCGTATCCGCTAAATAATCCATCGCTAAACCCATAGGACCGGCTTTTTTACCGTTTCGTAAAAACATTTCAATGATGCCGGCTTTAACTTCATAGCGGTGAAGCCCTTCTGGCTGGACGCCTAACGTTTCGGTTATCTTCTTCAAAGTATTGGAGGGAATTTCTTTAATTATGTAATCGATCCATGTCTTTGACAGGTAGATAAATTTTTTCATTCAACAATTATCATATAAAATTGAAAACGCTTCAATTGATGGGAATATTTATAGAAAAAGAATTTCATGGATTTCGAAGAAAAGCATTTTAATAGAGTTCAAGCTTTTCAAGCGACGATTATTGCGTTGGTGGTTCTTGGCATCACGGCAAATTTTTGGGGATTTAAAATATACGCGTTTGGCTGGCATTTATTTAACGCCAATCCCTATGTATGGGAAAGCCTGAAAATCTCAGTCCCAGACGAAATGGTCGTTAAGAAGGTCAAAAACGATCAAAACCGGGAAATTATTAACCTGATAAATTATAGTCGAGGCTCTCAGGTTTCTATCTATTTCGCCCAATTAAACGAATCCGCCGAAGACGATCCTTTAAAAGCGATATACAAAAAAATGAAGTTTGACCTGATTGCAGACAAACCTTGTACAGTCTTCAATCAATCTTGCCAATGGATAATTGGAAAATATAAAGAAGAGGAGGAAGAAAAATATCGAGAAGATATTTTTCTAAATTCACACAACATTTATATCTCCTTCCAAGGTCCTAAAGACAAACGATCATTCTTAGATCAAATCGTCTCTTCCCTCCAAAAAGCTTAACAAACGCTCGAAATTTCTGCGTCCGAACAAAAAGATAAAACTCCGTTTTGTCAGACCGTTCCCCACACAAAAACATTTTTTTGTAAATCAAATAAATGTTTTAAATTCAAAAACTTATGCTAGCCAAATTTATTTTTATTGACAGCAAAATTTTTTCAAGTATAACTAACAAAATCAATACCCAAAAAACCATTGAATTTGGGGTAATTAGGGGGGCAAAATGGGAACTCAAAATGAAAATTATTTCAATAACGAAAAGTATTATTTTCGATTATTAAAAGAAATTAAATTCCCGGGTATTCGAAATATATTTCTAATAAGCTTATTTCTCTTCATTCCTCTACTAGCTGGTTGTGCAACTGTCATTTCGTCCCCAGAAGGAACAATCACTTCATACGTACGCGATAAAAGAGTTCAAGTCTATGCTCCACGGTCAGCCCGCGCCCAAAAAGTCTTATTCGACACAGCCGCTAAACAAATGATTCACGAACCGGATACCCCTTTCCGCCAATTTTTTAATTCCCACTCCGCCGACTTCCGCCCTGGCAAAGTGGATTATGCAAAAACAACCATCTTGAACGATTTAGTAAATCGCATAAGAAACATGGAATACGTACGCGGTATGGTTGGCGAAGTCATTGAACGGCATAAAGAAAGCGCTATTAATCCTACAAACGCTTCAACTCCTAGCAATAAAGAAAAACAAAACCGGAACGCCAAACTTTTGAAAGACGCTCTATACAACGCTCTCGTTGACGAGGGTTATCCCGATATCCGCGACAACCGGATTCACAATATTTTAGAGAAGTTTTTTGGAGAATCGGTTAAAGAAATAAATACCCAATACAATAGTATCTGGAAAGGAACCACTACTACCGCTAAAAACTTCAGTGCATTTAAATTAGACTTAATGCAAACATTAAGAGAAAAACAATTTTTTAGAAAGGTCATCGACGACTCTGTCGCCAAACGATTAGCTCTTTTTAAATCTCCTGGTTCACCATATGGGGGCGTGAAAAACGCGTTAAGCTTAATTAAAAAGTTCCTGGAACGAATAAATACTGATTCTTATTTAGAAAAGTTTTCTAAAACCAAAGAGTCTTTGTGGCAATCGTTTCTTATAGAAAATAAATCCTCATTTAAAATGCCGACTGGCGGAAATATTGATGTTCAAGGTTTATTGGCCCAAGGTAATAAAATACGCGCAGATTTTCAAGAAAAGCTACAAACCATTCCAGACATTAAACAAGCTTTTAGCAAGGTTTTGGAGGATCCAAATTATCAGGATTTTTTACAGGCAGGAGATCCTGCGGATTCTAGAGCCGCAGTTCAATCTCAATGGCCTGCAAAAATAGCGGGATATCAATCGGTAATAGACAAACATGCAAGTTTAGAAACAATAACCAAAGAACTAAAAAGATTGCTTGACGAGCTGACTCCTACTATTGGCTTGAGAGATTCTACAAAAAAAACTTATGTCGATTTATTACGCGATTCCTTAGAATTATTTAACCAAATTGCGCATAGTTCCCAAGAAATTGAAAAAGCCATTATTAAATTTGAGAAAACAGAAAAGTCCATTGCCTTTGATCGAAACGTAGACAAATTAGACTCGATAAACGTTATCGAAGTCGTCCACACCGTTCATAAAAATATCGCCATGGCCGTAGCGAAAGCAGATTGGCCAGCAACACATTGGGACGCAATTGATAAAGCTCGAATAGCTTTATCAGAGGGGTTAAAGCATTTAAATGAGGACAAAAATTTAAATTCAAAATTAGATAATGCTAATACAAACCTAATAAATCTGCGAACCGCTAAGCAATACAACTCTGATCCTTTAATCGAGACTACAGCTATAATACGATTATCTGGAAATTTTAAAACTTCAGGCCAAAGATTAAAAGTTAAGGCAGCCGCTCTTTCTCAAAAATTAAAAGAATTTGTTGATGCCGTTGAAGCTCTAGCGGCTGCAAAAAAATTCACCATCACTCCCGAAATCAACGTAGCTCTATCGAAAATAGACGCCATAGACGATGATGTACATTCATTTACTCCTAACGCAACAATCGCTGACGATTCATTTAGCGGCGCTGTCAGGTATTTAATCGATACAGCAAAGCCAAACCTTAGCCTCCTTTCAGATAAATTTCAAAAATATAAAGAAAAACGCGATGATCATGATCTAAAAAAAGTCGCTTTTGACAACCAACAACAAAATTTATTCAAGGGCGCAAAAGATTCTCTTAAGACAGAAGTAGAAAAAGCTATTACGCATTACAACCAAAGTCTTTCTTCAGTAAATCAACTGAATAGCGTTGAACTAAAAACTTTAAAAGATAATGTACAAACTACCTTAGAAGGAAAACTAGCTCCTTTTGCCGCAGGTAAATCTGAAAGCGTCGGTACATTATTAGAAATTTTGAATCCTAGTTTTAATAACGTTCCATTTACAGCAGATACTTCAAGCACTCGAGATACATTAGCCAACGCTTTTCATAAAGTTTTTGACGGATATGTAGAACTAGTAAAAACCGACGGCCCCATTTTGACGGAAATACTTAAATCTGAAAAAATAAAATTCGCCGGTAAAGATCTCCAAAATGCCGCTGTTAAAAAAATACCTGCGGCTTTTTTTGACAAAATGAGCAAAGCTACCCCTCCTTACGCTGCAACTATTGAGGATAATTTAACAGCGGTTTTAGAAGCCCCTGCAAATAGTTACGTTTTTGGCCAAGGAGCCTCCAGTTCGGCGATTGTCGAGGGATTTAAAGAGGAGCTTTACAACGCTTTTAAAAACAACTTAACTGAAGCGGTGGAAGCCGAACGAAAGGCCAACTACGATTATTGGTGGTTAACTTTTTATCCCAAAGCAATACCCTTGGGAGATAATTCCATAGAAGGACAAAGCATTATTGAAATTAATTTCCCGAAACGAGTAGTTCCTGAAACGCAATATCGCCGTTGGCTCCAAGATTCGCCAGATTTGCGCTTTGGAATTCCAAAACCACCGTGCTCGGAGGAATGCTCCGCCCATAAGCCAGTCGATCCATTTAAAAACAAACTGCAAATTGCGACTTCAGTATTGAACGATTTTCGCTCCGTACTCGACTCTTCCGACCTCACTAAAGAATATGGTCATATTAGAGACCATTTGACTGAAGCATTGGCCCGTTTTACTAATGGAGTCAATAATAAAACCAAATACAGAAAAGGCCTTAAATTTCTTTTTGATAAGGCAGTCTTAGAGCAAAATCAGAGGAATGAAAGCTTCAGAGAACGGTTGAAAAAAGATCAAGAAATTATTGATGCCGCGCTTGAAAAATTAAAGAACGACCTTAAAAAGGAAAAAGAGCAAACTAAAAATACAAAACCTAAAAAACAAGCGCTTCCCACAAAATACTATGATGCCCTTAAAAACAAGTACTACTCTTTGATTCCTGTAGTTGGCCATAGAAGATTCAACCCACTGGACACGGATTCTTTAAGTCCGACGACTCCAGATGACGATTCTCATCCGGTTCAACCCTCTCCAGATCAAGAAGACAGCCACGCTCATCCTCCGTCCTCACCTCATTTAATTTCTGATGAAATCGAAGATTTACAGAAGAAAATAGCACATTTAGAAGAACTGAAAACACAAAATTTAGCTTTGCTAAACCAAAATCCAACCTTAGAAGATTTAATAAATAAAGATCCCGATTTAAAGAAGTGGTTTGATAAAAATCCTGGTCTAGAAGAGTTACTAAGAAAAAATGCAACCTTCAAAGAATTATTACGAAAGGATATCAAACTTAAAAACTTGTTGGCGAACCAAAATAAAAAACCAGAGGAATTAAATGCCTTCTATGACAAATACCCAAAACTAAAAGAATTAATAAAAAGAAATGAACAATTAAACAAAATACTTAACGATTTTCCAAGATTTAAGAGCTTATATGAAAAATACCCATCATTGCGTATGTCATCAACTTATTCTCCTCCGTTGACGCTTGCATCTACCCCTCTAACAATTTTCTTTAACGAAGTAAAATACATCATAGATACAAATTACGATTTTGATGATTTTTTAAAAGAAAATATAAGTTTCTATCGAAACGCTTTCGCATGGGAAGATTTTGACATACGTCACGTATTTTTTGCGGTACTCGTTGCGGCTGAAAAACATATTGTATTACCTCAAAAAGTGGAATTATTCACAAATGCTTATTTCAATGGGGTATTCCGCTTTGCTCCTGAGTTTTCGCCTCGCGAAGAACAAGAAATTTTAAAAAATTATATTTACGAAAAAATTCTTAAAGAATTAGATACTAAAAGATTCGTCGTACCTTTTAAAAATCTAGATGATTTTTCAGAAACAGCGCGATATCTACTTCTTAAAGGAATTCGTCTAAAAGATTTGTCTCGTATGCTAACGAGATATTTAGCTCTGACTCATCAAACTAAAAACATGAGCTTTATAGGACAAATTTTTACGGGATTGTGTACAGATTCTAAATATAAACCTGCTGGGGGAAACTGCGGCGAAAAAATCTTTAAAGGGCAGGAAGATTTAACAACGGATAACAACTGTGATGAAATTTTAGGCTCAAAATCAAATGGTAAGGAGCCTCAGAATGAAATCAAAACTTCAACGCTACAAGTCCTTCAATGCATCTCAAAGGAAAAAGAGAAAAACCTTGATTCTTATAAATTTGAAGAGAGTTTTAACTCTCTAGGAACTTATTCAACAGTTGTAAATAATCATATTAAAAAGTTTCTATTTTATGGAATCAAATACAATAAATACTTTAAGAGAGACCCTTACTTAACATCCCCAGAATTGTGGCCTTTTGAACAAAAATTGGACGAATCAAGGGAAGAGCTCCGTACTATAATTGTCAACAAATTCCACACTAACTATCCCGGCATTCCAGATCCAGATATCATTAAAGAAGAATATTTAAGTCACCCAGACAGAATAGAATCTCTTATTTACCTTTGGTTAAGGGATCTTTGGATGAATAGAGAGATAGGCGATCTTAAAGTAATAACACGACACTTTTTAGATAAAAGTCCTTTTTTAACTAAAGACGCTGTTAACGAAATTATTAACGTTGTTACAAGTAATCAAAATGACATTAAAAAGTGGATTACAAATATAAAGAACAAACAATTCCTATCCGACCAATTAGCAACTAATCTTTTGGATCATGTTTATGGTCCGTTTTTTAACGCTCTCGATCAATTGACCAAGGTGGAGCGGCATTCCACGCCTTTGGATCAAGTTAAAAAAGAGAAGTTTAAAAGTTTTGCACATTGGGGAAAACCCAAGATTCAAAAAGGCATTCAGGTTGTTGACATGCTCCCCGCCTCGCGGGACGACCTGGTGTCCATGTCGGTTAACGAAGGCGGAGCGATTGCTAACATTGCGGCGAAAGCAGAAGGAGCCGCCGCTTACGATTTAAATCAATTGCAAACAGTTCTCCGAAATGCGGAACTATTGAGACAAGCTCTCAACGATAATTCTTCATCCAATACCCAAGGCGAGAGCGAAGGTATTGGAACTTTGGCGGAAACTCTTAGCCAAACTCTAACGAACTCCAGACAACAGGAATTTTCGGACCTTTCAGAATTAAACCAAGGAGCTAACCTAGGAGCTTATAGTCTTGGAGCTACCGCAGGAGGAAGTATATATTCGAGAGCGCGTTCGGCATTTGCTTACTCCAAACGCCGCGAATATTTAGACGCCGCCATCACCGCAGCCGGTCGCGGCGATCATTTTGCCAAATGGGTAGTCCGCAAGTCTGACATCAGAACGCCAATACTACAACAATTGGGCGATCGAGGCGATCTTTTAGCGGCGCGTCATAACGGATACCCTAACGGCGACCAACCGTTTCACCTTTTGGTAAAAATACCTCATAACTCTGTGCAAAAGGATTGGGATGGAACTCCCTATATTTTATTCAATAGCAGTTATGTGGCAACCAAACGATTAAAATCCTGGGAACGTTATGGAAACCTCGCTCCCATTCTAAAACTGCCTTTATGGATCATCAATCCATCCTGGTGGAGTAAAATGGAGGAAACGGTAGTAGGAACCGCTTACCCCTTTAAATGGGACGTCGTAGACAGCCAAGACGAACAAGCGGAAATGCTTAGAGAAAGAAATTATCTTGGCGGAAGAATTAAGCTAGACGATACCGATAAAATAAAGTTCAGCGAGATTCTAGGCAGAATTGAAGCGGAGAAAAACTTCATAAAATACACTCGCGAGGCTCAGTCGCAAGACATTCTAAGAACGATGAATGAATTGAAACAAGAAGAGCCTGATTTCAGGAAAACGACAAACCAGAGCCTGCAACAACAATTGAACGATATGCAAACGCTTCAACAATCGCAAAGAACTAACGCTAACATTGATACGCGACGACAGGATTTACAAACACAGATCGAGCAGATTCGGCAAATCCTGACTCCACCGCCACCTGCAGATCCTGCTCCAGCTCCTGCGGCTCCTGCGGATGGTTCTACTTCTTCGGCGAATCAACCGGCGCTTCCTGGCACGGCTGCGGCTCCGCCAGTGAATGTTCCACAGGCTGAAACTGCGGTAATCGTTCAGACCAACAGATAAAAATTACTCCATCCCCCTGGTTCTCTATGGGGGGATGGGGGCATAATTTTGTCTTGATTCTTTCCTTACTTATTTTTGTTTTCGACATAGTATGACTGGATTCTTTCTTTTAGTTGGGAAGACGTAGAAGAGAATCAAAATTCCTGCCTGAAAAAATGACGTCCGCTTTCTAATAAAACTCGGACTCTATACAATTGATCAAGTAAATCAATGCGCAGTCAACCTCAATTCTCCATTTGGAGCGTTGAGGTTTTTTTTGCCCTGAGAAAAACAAGTTTGCCACAGAATTTCACAGAAAAACACAGAAGAGCCAGGAAAAAACCATAACCGAAAAGAGTAAAAAGAAATGCAAAGGAATATTCTCCTTTGAAGCATAGATCCCTCCAGATTAATAAGGCTGATTATAGAAATTCCCAGAATATGAATTGTCTGATGTGCAAATATGGCGAACAAATGGTAGGATTTAAAGATCAGGTCAAAAAACCGCAGGTCGGATGTCATCATCGCGTTAGAGGAATTGATGGTTATCACGACCATGCGCAAGAACTCTCGTACTCATTCCCATGTTTCGGATCATTCGCATGGGGAAAACGATCCGAAGGGTTGACTAAACTTATTCGAAAGAACGATCAATTATGGAAATTTACCAACCTCATCCTATTGAAAGTGAAAGCTTCGAGATTATTGAAGGATTGATCGACTTATCTCCATATCCTCCCGACGTTCAAGAAATCTATAAACGCGTTATCCATACAACGGGGGACACTAAATTCATCGAGGGTTTTCATATTTCTGAAAACGCTATTGAAGCCGGCGTCAAAGCGATTTTAGACGGCGTTATCGTATTGACGGACGTCACTATGGTTCAAGCGGGTTTGAAAAAGCAGTTGATGGAGCGTTTCAAAATTGATTCCATTTGCTGGATTCACTCTCCGGAAACTCACTTGCAAGCGAAGAAGGACAAAACCACTCACGCTCGAGCGGCTATCCGACGGGCGGCGGGTCATATTTGGGACAAGCCGGTTATCCTACTTATCGGCGACGCTCCTACTGCGCTCAACGAAGCAGTGGGCATGGTATTGAAAGAATCGTTCAAACCCGAACTCATTATTGGAACTCCTGTCGGTTTTGTCGGCGCGGAAGAAAGTAAAAAGGAACTCAGGAAACAATCGCAGGCGCCTTTTATTACAAATACCGGAACTCGGGGAGGTCCACCCGTCGCCGCTTCTATTTTTAACGCGTTATTGATACTGGCTTCCAGAAAAGCCCCTCAAACATCTCCAAAATCTTCTCAAATCATTGACTTGTCGGTTCCAACCGAACAGGGGCTTATGCGCGGTTACACTACAGGCAATTGCGCTACCGCCGCCGCCAAGGCCGCTTTAAGCTTTTTAACAACAGGGGAAGTTCCTTCTGAAATAGAAATCGAATTACTTTCGGAAGAAAAACTTATCATTCCCATAAACTTTGTTCGAAAAACGGAACAAGGAGCCGTCGCGCAGACGACCAAAGACGCGGGCGACGATCCCGACGTTGCCGACAAATGCAATGTGGAGGTGGAAATTAAAAAGAACGATCTTTTGGAGTTTCGTTTTTTTGCGGGACCGGGCGTGGGAACCGTTTGCGAAGAGGGATTACAACTTGCCAAAGGCCAACCGGCGATCAACTCAATATCGCGCATAATGATTCAGAGCAATTTAACGCAGCAACAAGATACACCAGACTGCCCCAACGAGTGGAAAAACACCGGTCTTGATATAACCGTAAGCATACCGGGGGGAGAAGAACTGGCCGCAAAGACTTACGATCCTCAAATCGGCGTTGAAGGCGGTCTCTCCATACTTGGGACATCCAACGTTGTTGAACCAAAGTCATTGAGAGCCTGGAAGGCTGCGGTTGAAATTTATATAGACATGGCTCTGGCCACGCAAGCGGACGCTGTCGTTTTTAGCCCTGGTAAATGGGGACAAACCTTCTTCCACAAGCGCGGTAGAATCCCGCTCAATAGAATTTGCATGATCTCAAACTTTATGGGGAACGCGCTTGATCATTTGAAAAAGCGGCTGCGCGAAAACGATTATCCTTTAGAAACCTTAAAGATAGCGGGACATCCTGGAAAACTTGCAAAAGTTTTAGGCAATCATTGGAATACCCATTCAAAAGAGTCGCCTATGGCCGTTCCTATCATCGTTGACATAGCTTCCGGAATTCTCAGCGATGAGACCGTCGAAGAAATGCGATCTTCCATATCGGTAGAACAAATTATCCAAATAAGCCATCGCGAGGGGATCATCCAGCGGTTATTCGATTTGGTCGCTCTTGAAATAGCCAAGTCCATTACCGAATATCTGGGAGGTAAACCTAGAGTAGAAGTTTATCTTTGCGACTTCAAAGGCAATTTAATAGGATCTTTTTCCGGGCGCTAATTCATTGACCACAACCCTAATATCGCAAATTCGCCATTGGCGTTATCCTCATGATACGATACTTCACCGAACCTAAAGATTCACTTCAAGATGATATTCAACTTTCAGCAACAGTCTTGATCGGTAGCGTCTGTTTTTGAGGATTTTGCTTTTTCAGCCTTTTTTTGAAAATAATCGTCCCGTTGTTTGTACCAATCGTTTTTCTCCGCCTGGGATGCCCATTTAAACGGCTTCATCCAAACGATGATATTATCGGGATATTGCTGCGCCGCTCCGGTTACGGCGTCGATTAAAATTCCAATACTTCCTCCAGGCATGAGGATATTTCCAATAGCCGCGTCTGCTAGATCGCTTTCAACAACCGTCGCGCCGCTTTCATATCCTTCTTTTCCACAAATAACCGAGAGCGGCCCGTTGCCTTTTTGAACGGTTACATTTCCGGGAGAATGCGATAAATGATAAATTTCCCCTTTTTCGTCTTTAAGATCGCAAGTTGCGTTTTCAACTTTTGGGGTTTCAATAAAAACGCCCTGACTGGTTCCGGAAACAATAGTGGCGCAGTTGGCCAAACTAACGCACATTAAAATAAAAACCGCTCTAAAAACAAAATACCGACCTTTTTGCAAATTCTCCAACGTATAACTCCTATTCGTTTAATAAATGAAGAAAACTTCTAAAAATTCAGTTTGCCCAGAACCTGATCCTTTAAAGCTAAGAAAAAGCGGCGGCAAATCAATAAAAACTCAATTATCAGAAGTTCCTTAAATATTTTAGCCGCGATAAAAATCGCGCATGGAGTCTGATTGGAAACATCGGGTCAGCGGATAAAAACACAATTGTCTTAACATTTTTAATCTATAAAAGGGGATTTTGTTTGAACAGATTTGAGCGAAGAAATATCGAGCGAGGTATTTGAAGGCTCGAATATCAAGAAGCGAAGAGGGATAAACTAATCGACCCAGGCTATAAATTTAAAGGTTTGGAAGCAAAGTATTTACGATAGGTAGTCCAGATCAAATTGCACGCAGGGATTTTTAAAAATCACGGCAATCAATAAAAAATTTTTATATTTCTGTTTTAGTTTTTGATCTAAAGCTGTTGAACTTTTGGCTAGAGCTTTAGACATCGGTAACTGCCAGAGCGTGAAGAAGCGACAAATAATAACATTAATTTTATTAATTAGGTAAAAATTTTGAGCCTTTAATTGGAAAATTTATTGAGAAGACTTGGTTATTTACACGCTAAAACCAGAATCTTGAATTGAAGATTTTCAATTGGCTAACTTAAAATTACCTTCCAAACGCCAAAAACATAACCGAATAAAGTTCTCGTATTACCTTGGTCCTCTACCTAAATCCTCATCCTGGGCATTCGTTCGCTACCCTAAAGACGAAGCCGCGCTAGCCCTGGCGCTAGAAACCTGATCGGCGGAAAATCCCGCTAAATAATCAATTTTTTCCAGGTAATTTGGAATTTTTCGGTTATTTTCCAAATCTAGATTATATAATGGAAGCTATAGGGCATTGTGAATCCAAAATACAATCCAGCTAAGAGGACTTAAGAGATGACAAAAAAAAACTTCCTCGTTAACCTCTTTGATATAAAAACAACTTTTTACCTTTGTTTTTTTTCAATAGTTTTGTCATTTGGCTGTACCCGTCCGCTTGAAGCAAAGGAAGTTGAAGAACATTGTCCACAACCCAGGTTTACCCAACAGGCTCCCGACGAGATTTATAATCTTAAAAACCCCTTATCCCCCACTCCGGAAAATATCGATCATGGGAAGGACCTCTTTTTAAAAAAAGCAAAACCTATGCCCTGCAAAATGTGCCACGGGGCGAATGGAGACGGTCAAGGTCCGCTGGCTAAAAAGTTTAAACCGCACCCAAGGGATTTTACGTGCGCGAAAACTATACATGGCGTTCCCGATGGTCAACTGTTTTGGATTATTAGAAACGGTTCGCCTGGAACCGCAATGAAGGGATTTAAAACTTTAAGCGACGATCAAATTTGGCAAATTATCCTTTATATCCGGCAACTGTCTACTCATATGAGTTAGTTTTTATCAGAAATTTATTTGCCAAACGACCGAACGTAGAGGATAACGTGCCAGGCTTCTTCTTCCGTTAAAACCGCCAAGATAAAATGCCTCCCACCTTTAGCTATCCAAGATTAGCGGCCCCGCTAAAAAATTTAAATAACAGCTAAATCAATTATGTCTTAATGCTGATCCATATCGCACACTCCATCCGCTAGCCGAACTTGTAGTCTAGGTTCAACTAAATATACCAAACGTCATTTGTCGGACTATCTCCTCCTCCGATAATCCATGAACACAAACTCTCAATTAATTTCAAATTTAAAATCAATTCTATAAAACCTCTTAAATTCGCGATCAGTTTTGGCGTATTTTCTTTAGATATCCCTAAACCCTTTCGCAATAGCAGAGTTTTCAATATTTTTTTGATATTTGTCTTTTCTTTTCAATTTTTTATAAAGTTGCCTCTGCTTTTAAGTTTTAGTTTTATATTTTTATACTCGGCCTTAGTAGAGACGTTGTCCGTTTGGTCAAATTTCCCTTGTAGTAGTTTTACTACTTTAGATTCCACCTCCCGACCACATGAGTTTAGTAATCCTAGCGATTATTAAATTTCTTCTAACTCTTTATATTTAACTCAAGTTTTTTGGGTTTCAATTTCTGGCATTGACAGGATGCAACTTTTTGGGCAGACAACGCTTAAATATTTTTAACTACATGGAGGCAATAAAATGAGTCATGGGAAAATTATGATCGTAGACGACGAGCAGGATGTAAGAGAAGCGATTAAATTACAGCTTACCGGAAAAAACATTAACATTCTCGAAGCTGAAAACGGGGAAGAAGCCATCGCTAAGGTTAAAGAAGGGGACAACCTGGTAAACCTTGGTTTGATTCTTTGCGACATTAGAATGCCTAAAGTCGACGGAGTGGAATGTATAGACCACATCAAGAAAAACGCTCCTGGAATTCCCATAGTTGTCATTACCGCTTTTCCGGATGCGGAGCTGGCCGCTTCTTTATTGAAAAAAGGTATCAAGGATTATTTGGTGAAGCCGGTCAATAAAGAAAAGTTAAACGAAGTCATAGATAAATTAATCGCAGCAGGGAAGGATATTGATTTATAACTTTCCCGCTCTGGGTCCGCCGGTTTCCTCCTTCCCTATTATTGTAACAGGGAGAGCGGAAGTCGGCGGCCTTTAAGTTGCGATTGATCTAAAAGTTAAAAAAAAGCGCTTCATCGGATTACCCCCTGAGGAATTTTAATCAATTCCACAAGATCTAAATTATAAGATCAAGCGACTAAATATTTTCAAAAATTGAGTTCTTACATTCGGTCAAAATTAAAAAATTAGGGCAAAAAATGACACGTGAAACTATAGATAAAAAAGATCCTTATTTTCAAGAGGTAGAAAACGAAATTCGTCGACGGACCGAAGAGTATAAAGTTCTGCATGAAATCGCAAAAATCCTTCATAGTCCCGAAGGATTGGAAAATATGCTCACAAGCGCTTTAACCACTCTGATTCGCTTTAACGAGTTGGAGGTTGAACACAAGGCGGGGATATTTTTAGCGGATCCGGAAAAGAAAGTTTTACGTCTTTTTTGCACTGTGGGTGAATTCACCGCTGAGTTTATGGAAAAAGAAAAGGAAATACCCTATGGCGCCTGCTTGTGCGGTAAAGCCGCCGTCTCTGGAGAGTTCCTTATCAGCAACAGTTGTTTTTCGGATACGCGACACGAACATAAATTCGACGGAATGACCGCTCATGGCCACTACATTGTTCCCTTAAAAAGCAAACAACAAATGGTGGGCGTTTTGTTTCTATACACAGACGAAAATCCGCCCTGGTACGTAAGAAGTCAAGAGATTTTGCTTTCCATTGGGGGTTTGATTGCCGACGCTATTTTATCCAGTCGTAGAGAACAGGAAATTCGCGAAAAAAACGAGCAACTTAAAGAACTCAACGAATTAAAAAACAAATTTCTTGGAATAGCGTCCCACGATTTAAGAAACCCTTTGTATTTAATCAAAACGTTTAGCGAAGTTCTTAAAGACGGGACCGTGGGGGAAATAAACCAAAAACAAAAAGAAATTTCGGAAAAGATTTTTAACGCAAGCGTCTTTATGCAGGGGCTTTTGGAAAACCTTTTGGATATTTCCAAAATTGAAAGCGGAAAAATTGAAATCAATAAAGAACGGCAAGACCTAAACTCCACTTCCAAATATCAAGTAGAAATGAGCCAATTGATGGCGGATAAGAAAAATATTCAACTTCATTTTGACCCGGGAGAAATTCCTGAAATTTCTTTCGATACCGACGCGATCACTCAAGTAATGGGAAATTTTCTTGGCAACGCCGTTAAGTTTTCCCCGCCCAATTCCAAAGTCTTGGTGACTACTGAAAAACTGGACAAATGCGTTCGCTTTTCCGTGCATGACGAAGGTCCCGGGTTGTCAAATGAGGACCAACAATTGCTTTTTAAAGAATTTCAAACGCTAACGGCCAAACCAACCGGCGGCGAAAAATCGACCGGTCTTGGATTGGCTATCTGTAAAAAATTGATTCATATGCACGAGGGTCAAGTCGGAGTCTCAAGCGAGTTAGGTAAGGGCAGTAGTTTTTATTTCACAATACCTATCGATTGAATCGGTTTTTTGAAAGCCATTTAATAAACAGGAAATCTTTAACAAAATGAAAAAACTTTTGACTTGTAAAAATACTGCTTTACTAAAAACTAAAACTTTTTTTAATAAACTTCTACTTTATTTTTCATTCATTTATTTAACGTTTATTTTTTTATGCGCGTGGCCGACGAAAACCGAAGCAAAAGAATCGCATTGTCCGCAACCCCGTTTCACCCAACAGGCTCCATCCGATTTTTTAGATTTAAAAAATCCTTTAGAGCCGACGGCAAAAAATATCAAAAAAGGAAAACTCCTTTACTTAACCAAGGCCAAACCTATGCCGTGCAAGATGTGTCACGGAGTAGACGGCGACGGTCATGGCCCTATGGCGAAAAAACTTAAACCCGCTCCAAGAAACTTTACCTGTGCAAAAACAATTAACGGGGTTTCAGACGGTCAGCTCTTTTGGGTTATTCAAAACGGATCTCCAAAAACCGGGATGATGGGGTTTAAAACATTAAAGGACGACCAAATCTGGCAGTTGATTTTGTACATTCGCCATCTGGCCACAGACATAAGCTAATCTTTATTTGATTATTTATTTACTAAATATTAATCCCAAAGTAAAGAAGGCGACTTTTGAAAATTATACACGATACTCTATTGATGAACCTGCCAAACGCCATATTGGCGATCAATGAACACAACGTGATCCGGTTTGCCAACACCGCTTTTGGCAAATTGACCGGAAGACGCGCCGAAGATTTTCTCAATAATCCCTTGATCGAAACTTTTAAGCACCTAGGCCCTACCTGGGAAACCTTGGCGGGAGAGTTTTCACAACCGTTGCGGGAGCCGGGAAAAAATAACCTCCCGGATAATCGAAAAAATAACGGTTCTGACAATTATCACAGAGATCCCCTGCTGGGATGCGCAGACGCAGATTTAGATTTTGATCCTCCTTCTGTAATTACCCTGAAGGACCAAATTTTTACCTACCAGTTTTTTGACGCGGGTAAAACATCCGAAGGAAATCAATTAAGAGGCCTCATTTTAAACGATCTTACTGAAGAAAAGGGGTTTCTGGATCGTATGACGCAAGCGGAATACATTTCATCCCTGAAAACATTGGTTGCCGGCATCTCCCATGAAATTGGAAATCCAATCCATTCTATTCTTAGCTTTGCGGAAGCTATAAAAGACGAAAATGATTGGATGAAAATCAAACAATACGCTGAAAAGATTGCGGGTAACTCTTCTCGTTTGGGGAAAATACTTGGAGATTTTTCCGGCTACGTTGTAAGCAAGGAAAAAGGCGGCAGTAAAGAAATCGATATAAACGAGTGCATTAAGTCCGCTCTAAAATTCGCGATGCTGCCTTACGAAGAAAATAAAATCGCTGTTGAAGAAGATTTAAAAGAACTGCCCAAAATTATGGCCGATCCAAACGACCTCCAGCAGGTCTTTTTCAATGTTATCAATAACGCCTGTCAGGCTATGAAACAAAACGGATTGCTAAGAATATCCACGGCTCATGAAAACGACATTTTAAGGATCGTAATTAAAGACAACGGATCTGGCATTCCAAAAGAGATTTTGCGAAAAGTATTCAACCCTTTCTTTACGACAAAGATGCAAGGGCAAGGAACCGGTCTTGGCTTAAACATCGTTCAACGACTCGTTGAAAAATATAAAGGCAGAATTGAAATCCAATCGCGAGAAGGCGAAGGGACAGAGGTTTCTTTATTATTTCCCACTCTTTCAAGTTCTTGATCCAATTATTTATTAATAGTTTTTATGGGAGGTGGGGTATCTCAACTAAGATTACGAGGTGAAAATATGAAGTCTTTAAAATATAAAAACTATAAACGGTTATGTCTTATTTGTTTTCTTTTTTTCTTATTTTTCCCATCAATTGCGGCTTCTGGAGAGTTTGAAGAATTAAAGGAATTGTATGAACCTTTGCCAAAAATGAAACATCCGTCAGATAACCCCTGGTCTAAAGAAAAGGAAAAACTGGGCAAGATGCTTTATTTTGATCCTCGTCTTTCAGGAAGTAACTGGATCAGTTGCGCTACTTGCCACAACCCAGGACTGGGTTGGGGAGACGGGTTGCCGCGTCCCTTTGGTCATGGTCAGAAAGAATTGAATAGGCATTCTCCAACCATTATTAATAGCGGCTATTTTGAAAAACAATTTTGGGATGGACGCGCAAATTCTCTGGAAGAACAAGCTGTCGGGCCGATTGGGTCTCAGGTAGAGATGAAACAGGATTTAAAAGAACTTGTAAAAGAACTAAACAAGATTCCAGGATACGTCCGACTTTTTAAAAAAGTTTTTCCAAAAGAAGGAATTAAAGAGGCAACTATCGCTAAAGCTATTGCCACATATGAAAGGTCTATCGTTTCTAAAAACGCTCCATATGATCGGTATTTTCAAGGAGACAAAAACGCAATGTCTAATTCCGCTTTAAATGGAATGCGTTTGTTCTTTGGAAAAGCTAAATGTTCGATTTGCCATAATGGTCCGGCCTTTACAGATAGTCAATTCCATAATATCGGCGTGAAACAACATGGTCCGTTAAAAGAAGATTCAGGGCGATATAACATAACAAAAGAAGAGTCTGATAAAGGCGCATTTAAGACTCCAGGACTGCGGCATATTACCAGAAGCGCGCCCTATATGCACGATGGAAGCGAAAACACATTGGAAGAAGTGATCGACTTTTATAATAGGGGTGGAGACGTAGAAAAAAATAAAAGCCCATTTATAACTCCATTGAAGTTAACCGCTCAAGAAAAAATAGACCTTGTTAAGTTTATGAAAGCGTTGGAAGGCGAACCCATCATTGTTTCTTTACCTGAGTTGCCGCCATCTCATGAATAACATTTTAGATTTTTTGCCAAAACGCTTTTTAAGAGGACCTCTAATAATTAGCATTTTTACCGGTTTGCTATCGCTTAGCCCTTAAACTTAAGGGCTAAGCCCCTGGCAAATCTAAATTTTTAGAGGTTCCCTAAATTTTTACTTTTGGGATAATTAAATGAGGGAGTATAAAGTGATTTTTCAAAAACTTATTAGCCATAAAATTTTTTATCTTATTTTTTTTCTTTTTTTCATTTCAACATGAACATTTTTCATTATTAAATAATTTTTTTCGTTTTATTTATAACAGAGACGAACGCTTCGGCTTTTGACGAAAACGCCGCAAAAAACTTGATTGAAAATCAGTGCTCCGCCTGTCATAAATTTAAAGGCCAAGCGGATTCACGGTTCAACCTCAAAGCTCCCGATCTCATGTGGGGCGGCAGTAAGTTTAAACGAGATTGGTTAATTAATTGGCTTCAGGGTAAAGAGAAATCGATGTACGATAAAAACTACCGTTGGGATTTATCAACGACCCCTATTCCACATCCTTCGGTAACGGAAGAGCAAGCCGTTGGAGCGACCGATTATTTAGAAAAATATTATAAAGATTTATCTGTAGAACCTAACGCCATTGATTATTCCAAGTTCTCGGAGATGGAATATAATTTTGGCGCAAAAATCTTTCGCGATTTTTCCTGCATCGGGTGTCATCAAGTGATGGAAGACGGAAAACCCACAGGCGGTCCTCAAAGCGCAAACTTTTTTGAAGCCAATAAGCGTTACAATCCCGATTGGATTTATCGGTTTAATTCCAATCCACCGGATTTCGTTCCCCATAGCGGCGAGTATGTTGCCGATGTCAGCGGTCTTGGTTTGCGCTATGTCACCGGTTATATCGCTTTGCAAGGGACTAAAGATTTTAAATTCTTCGAGCCATGGAAAACCAAGTATTTTTCAAATGCCGACGCAACTGGGGGCGCAAAGGTTTATAAGGAATATTGTTCTCAATGCCACGGACCGCACGGAAAAGGCGACGGTCCTGCGGCATCCGGATTAAATCCTAAACCTGCAGTTCACGCAAATATGGCGCTGAGCGATTTTCCAGACGATTATCTTTTTAACCTCGTTTACTATGGAGGAAAATCGGTTGGAAAATCTTCATTGATGCCAGACTTTGGGTTGACATTACCCCCTCAAGATCTAGCCAATGTAATCGCTTACTTAAAAGCGACATTTAAAGGAGGAGAAATCGATTCTTCTACCGTACCTTCTATACAAAGCGGCAAAACTAAATCGAGTTTCGAAAATTGTGTCCAACCACGTAAGACAAAGAAAGCTCCCGCTTTATACCTCGCTAAAGAGAATCCGCTACCAAAGACGGAAGCGAATATAAAAGCGGGAGAAAAGTTATTTTTGAAAGACGCCAAACCCGTTGCATGCCAAATGTGTCACGGAAAAAAAGGAAACGGTAAGGGACCTGGGGCAGGCGGTATGAATCCACGACCTAGAAATTTTACCTGCTCCGCTATGATGAAAGATATTCCGGACGGTCAATTGTTTTGGGTTATAAAGAACGGCTCGTCAGGTACTGGTATGATGTCCTTTAAAAAATTAAAAGACAAACAAATCTGGCAATTGATCCATTATATAAGACAGTTCGCAAAGTGACGGCGGTATAACGTTGATAAAAATCAAGCCTAGCTCTTTCAATTAGGAGCTAGGCTTTTTTTGTTTTTTACGCATATATTTTTAATTACATGTGGATACTCAAGTTTCTATATTTTTTCCAGGTAATTTGGAATTTTTCGGTTATTTTCCAAATCTAAATTATATAATGGAAGCTATAGGGTATTGTGAATCCAGAATACAATCCAGCTAAGAGGACTTAAGAGATGACAAAAAAAAACTTCCTCGTTAACCTCTTTGATATAAAAACAACTTTTTACCTTTGTTTTTTTTCAATAGTTTTGTCATTTGGCTGTACCCGTCCGCTTGAAGCAAAGGAAGTTGAAGAACATTGTCCACAACCCAGGTTTACCCAACAGGCTCCCGACGAGATTTATAATCTTAAAAACCCCTTATCCCCCACTCCGGAAAATATCGATCATGGGAAGGACCTCTTTTTAAAAAAAGCAAAACCTATGCCCTGCAAAATGTGCCACGGGGCGAATGGAGACGGTCAAGGTCCGCTGGCTAAAAAGTTTAAACCGCACCCAAGGGATTTTACGTGCGCGAAAACTATACATGGCGTTCCCGATGGTCAACTGTTTTGGATTATTAGAAACGGTTCGCCTGGAACCGCAATGAAGGGATTTAAAACTTTAAGCGACGATCAAATTTGGCAAATTATCCTTTATATCCGGCAACTGTCTACTCATATGAGTTAGTTTTTATCAGAAATTTATTTGCCAAACGACCGAACGTAGAGGATAACGTGCCAGGCTTCCTCTTCGGTCAGGATGAGAGGGATGAAGGACGCCATTGCGGTGCCTTTACTTCCATTCTTTAGTATCCACAACAATTCGCCATCAGCGCGAGCGGCTTGCCACTCCTTATCGGTGAAGTTGCGCGGTAGTTTGCCTTGAAGGCCGGGGATATTGTCATAACCTTTGCCATCTTTTCCATGACAGGTTACGCAAAAAGCTTTTCCATGAAACAGGGCTTTGCCTTTTTCAATATTTTCTGGCGTTGCTGGAAATGGATTTGTCCATGATTTTGCTTCTTTAATCTGGTCGGCGGGAACTCGCGGTTTTAAAACCTCGGGGTCTGAGGCAACGCTATTAATCGGCCAAAGACTCAACAATAGGAAAAAAAACGCTAATAGTCTTAATTTTTTACTCATTAAGAATTTATCCTTAAATCATAATAACGACATAAACACAGGGAGAACTTTATTAAGGGAACCTCAAAAATTGAGAATTGCAAAGAGACTAGCCCTAATTATCAAGGGCTAGTCGATAGCAAGCTGGTAAAAATATGAATTATTAGAGGTCCTCTTAAGTTCTCCCTGGTAGCTTTCTACTTGGTTCGAAAAACATGACCAACAGAAGTGGGAGTGGTTACGGTTCCATCAGGAACAACCTGGTCTTTTCCCCAGAGATGAAAAATCACGCCATCTGTTTTACCCGCAGCTTCAGCCAGGGCGTTTACTTTTTTTGGATCGTCAATATCAAGTATAACAACCCGGCCAGTATCTATTTCCACTTGATGATCATGAAATGCCCGGTTCCACTGGACCAAGGGTACATTCTTTCTTGCAAGATTCTTTTCAATAAAATATTCAATGGCAACTAGTTTCGCATCCGGCGCAGTAGATTCAAATAAAAGACACTGCAAAATTTCGCCATTTTGGATTCCTTTACAATAATGATGGTAAGGACCGCCTACGGTGCCGTCAGCCATCTGATGAGGCGCCTGCACATGGATATTGTATCCTTCGGCGGGTCCGGCGCTCATGGCGGGATTAACAAAGAAAAAAAACGCCAATAAATTTACCAACGCAACAACCTTTACCAACTTCAATGCTTGTTTCATATTTCCTCCTTAGAATATGAAATGAGTTAATAAATTTCTAGAACCAGAGGGTTAAATATCCGCCCAACTTTTTTATTAGTAACGCTCTCCTTTTGTTAATGATTTTTGGTGTTAAAAAATTATGTCAATGCCCAACACTATATTCACAAATCAAACTTCAAAACATTTACTAAGCATTTCTTTATACTATCAAGATACACCCTATTTCATGGTTTTTCCATAAAAGAATTACGTTTTTTACCTCCAATTTTCACAATAAAATTTAGGATAAGCGAATTCACCCAATTGAAAATCAAAACTGCGTTATTAGTCAATATACTTCTGGTCATAATGGTATATAATTAGAAAAACGAAGTCGTCATTTTTGGCGGCAATCTTTCGAAAAGCTTCAACGAACCCATACGCCCCAACCGTTTTGCTTCCCCTTTCGAATTACCTTGATTAAAAACTAAAATAAATTTTCCAAATTTTGAAATTCTCTTACGTTAAAGAAAATAAAAAGAACATAATTTTCGGTTCGGCAGTTTTAGCTGTTACCTTTTTACTTTCTATTTTTCTAATCGATTTTTATTTTTTAAATTTAGGCAAAAAAAACTGGGTTTGCGATATTTGCGAATTCGACGCGGAATTAGGTTGGAGAAATATTCCAAGCAAAAAGGTAAGCAATGAAAAAGTTACTTACAACACCAACTCGCTAGGGCTTAGGGCGGAAGAGATAGACCCCTCTAAGGAGCATATCCTGATTCTAGGCGATTCGGTCGCCTTTGGAGCCGGAGTTAACGACAACGAAACAGTCTCCTATTTTATGCAACGAGAAACTTCGAAATATCAGATAATAAATCTCGCTGTTCCGGGCTACAGCATCGATCAGTATTATTTAAATTTGGAGAAGTATCTAGCGAAGCTCAACCCAAAGCACATTATCCCAATAATATTTTCCGGCAACGATTGGATTGAAACGCTTCAAAATAATATGTGGGGAATTAGCAAACCTTTCTTCAAAATCGAAAATGGGAAACTGACAAAACAAACTTCCAAACTTTCTATGTTCTCTTGTTGGAACTATTTTCATGGCAGTTGGTTTTTTAGCCATTTTGACCACAATTCTTTAGCGCAGTCGCTTTGCGACCGCCGAGTCTCTAGCGAAGAGGAAGGCAAAAAACTGGTTAGCATATTTTTAGAAAAAATAAAAAACCTGGGAGACTCCGTAGCAGCCAAAACCTCAATGGTCCTGACACCCACCCTGTACGACTATTATGAAGAAACTTGTTCTCCAGGATCTATGGGACAATTTTGCAAATCAAATCAGGCGTTTTTTTCCGATTTTCTTAGAAAAAGATATTTAGAATTTAAAAAAAAACATCCAGAGGACGATGGGTCCAGCTTCTTCCTTCAAGCCAAGTTTTCCGGTCACAAATACAATTATTTAACGTTAAAAGAGATTATCAAAGAGGGGAAATATCCTTTAGTCGATCTATTTAAATATTTTAGAAACCAAAGTTTTAATATGGGTTCTATATATAATAAAGACGATCCATTTCATTATTCTCCACTTGGGCATTCCGTTTTGGCAAAAGTAATCCTTCAAAGTCTCAATTCAAACTCTAATTAATTAGGTTGAAGAGTTTAAATAGAGCGGGCTTAAGCCCGAAATCACGCCTCAAGTTTCAAAATGTTTTTACAAGCCGCCTCTCCGCCTTTGTTATAGAGTGTATAACCCATCGGTTATATGAGCTGCCCTCGATAAATCTGCATATAAAAACTTAGGAATTTGTGATAGATTGCCTATAATTTTTAACTTCCAAAATTTTTTACAAACAAACTAAACTCACCGTTTGAATAAAAAAAGATAGGAGGCGGGCTATTATGAACTTAAAACTCAAGCGAACGGTCAAGGTTGTTATTTACGAGCCAGTCTTCTCACTATTCTTGGTTTCCTATTTTTTTCGGGTTGCGCTTCTATTTATCAGGATTCAAAAGACGTTATTCTTAGAGATACAGATGCGACGACGACCAAGAATATTGCGCAAGGAAAAAACACGCGTCAAGAAACTATTTTAAACGATCTGGAAAACCTTCACGAATACGCGCTGCTAAGCGCGCAAGTTTATGAAGGAGACGATATCGAAGATAAAACCGTACTGATTCCAAAACTAAAATGCAACACCAACCAAAACCCTTTAACAGATTGGACTCACAAAAGAGACCTTGAGATTATTTCTGAGAAAACGGATTGGCGTATTGAAATACCGGGCTTTGAATATGAAGTTTGGGAAAAAACTAACGGCCGGTCAAGGCCGTTAATCGCTATCGTTTTCCGCGGTTCCGATCCTGAAGGCGGCGACTGGTATACAAATTTGCGCTGGGTCACGCGCTTTATTCCATTCACCTCGGATCATTATGATAAAACCCAGAAACTTATTCCTGACTTAGTGAAGGAAATCAAAAAATACAATAACGATGCGGAGATAATAGCCGTTGGGCATTCACTGGGCGGCGGCCTGGCGCAACAAGCCGCATATATGTCCGAGCATATTAAAAAAGTGTATGCCTATAACGCCTCCATGGTCACGGGGTACTATAGAATTTGGGATACCGACCAAAGAGCCAAAAGCCAAAAAGGATTGAATATCTACAGAGTCTATGAACACGGGGAGATTCTGGCATATTTGAGATGGGGAATGAAAAAAATATATCCAATATCTAACAATGATCCCCAAATCGTAGAAGTAAGATATAACCTGATAAAAGGCAATTTTATCCAACAACATAATATGAAAGAGTTTGCCTGTAAGTTGCAATGTATCGCTCAAAACCCTGAATGCGACATAAAACAAGAGGATCGATTGCGATAAAAAAGGAAAAAACAGGTTCGACTAAGAACTTTTTATTTCTTGCCTTAAAACGTCCTCAGAATTCAATTTTTATCGTTTGCAAGCTCCTATAAAATGTAGGAAAATAAATCCATTTCGAATACAAAAAACGGTAAATATTTAATGAAGACCTCTAATAATTGGCATTAGCGGTTCCCTAATTTTAGTTATCCAAACAAATGGAAGAATTTTTTACAAACTTGAGCGCTAGTTCAATATGGCTTATCTTTGGAGCGCTTTTAATCTTTCTTGAAATAGTCGTATTTCAAGGTATAGGTTTTCTCTTCGCCGGTTTAGGATCTATTTGCGTCGGTGGATTTCTCATTGCAGGTTGGATAGAAAGCTTGACAAGCCAATTCATTTTATTTTTCTTGTCCTCCACTATTTGGACCGTGGTGTTATGGAAACCTCTTAAAAAGTTTATCGAGGGAAAAGATTCCGGATTCGACGATATGGTTGGTAACACCGTAATTGTCTACGGCGACTCAATCGCCAAAGGAAAAATGGGAAAAATAAAGTGGTCGGGAACTATTATGAATTGCGAATTCCAACCAGAAGCGGAAGGAATCCAATCGATCGCTCCGGAAACGGAGGCGGTCATTTCCAGGATTTCACACGGACTGGTAATCATTAAAGAAAAATCGGGTAATAGTTGAAGGCGCTTTTAAAGGGCTCTTCATCCTCAACTACAGGGAGAATTAAATGGCGCCATCAGATTTAGGAGTCGCAGTAGCGTTTATCGCTTTCATAATCGCTTGGAACGGGGTTAAATTGGTTCCTCAACAAAACGCCTGGCTGGTTGAACGGTTGGGGAAATATCAGGACACCTTAAACGCCGGCCTTCACTTTATTATTCCGTTTATCGATAAAGTGGCCTATAAACATTCTTTAAAAGAAAATGTCATCGATATCCCCAGCCAGTCCGCCATAACAAAAGACAACGTAACTTTAGTTATCGATGGAATACTGTATCTAAAAATCACCGATCCAAAACAGGCTTCGTATGGGGTGGACAATCCTCAATACGCGGTCAGCCAACTGGCCCAAACCACTATGCGGTCCGAACTTGGCAAAATAACATTGGACAAAACGTTCGAAGAAAGAGAAACCCTTAACGTTAATATCGTTGAATCCATAAACGACGCGTCCGGGGTTTGGGGTATTCAATGCCTGCGCTATGAGATCAAAGACATAACTCCACCCCACAACGTTCTTCAGGCTATGGAACTGCAAGTGGCGGCAGAAAGAAAAAAGAGGGCGGAAGTTCTTGATTCCGAAGGCAAACGACAGTCGCAAATCAACATCGCCGAAGGTCAGAAACAGGAAGTCGTGTTAGAGTCCGAAGCGGCCATGACGGACCAGATTAATAGGGCCAAGGGCGAAGCGGAAGCGATATTATCGGTAGCCAAGGCAACGGCGGAAAGTATTGAAATGATCGCTTCTTCAATCGAAAAATCAGGCGGAGAAAAAGCGGTAGCTCTGAAATTAGCCGAGCAGTATATTCACGCCTTCTCCAAATTAGCGCAAGAAACGAATACGGTATTGTTACCTGCCAACACCGGCGACGCAGGCTCGATGGTAGCGCAGGCATTGGCCGTTTTTAATAATATTCAGAATCAGGTATCCAAAGAAGGCTCAGCGAACGCTTAGAAAACGAATTTCGTTTTGAGGTTTTAATAATAAAACCCGCTAAAGGCAATTTTGCAACAACAGATCGGATTCAAATAAAAGTTAATTTATCCAAAGTTGATTGGAATATTTTTTTCGAGGTTTTGGAGAATCCTCCCAAACCCAATCGCAAATTAAAATCAGCATTTAAACGCTATCGTCAATCTAATCGCTAAAACTATCTAATTCAAAGGGAATAAAACTTAGGGAATATTTATTAGTCAGCACTTACAGACGGGTGGTTGAAACCTCGCAAAATACTTTGGCCATCAACACAATCATTGTCCAAGCAAAAGATGAAACAGCGAAAGACTTCTATTTAAAATACGGATTCATCCCATTTATAGATGAGCCATTTCAGCTATCCATTCCACTCAAAACGATCAAAAATGCAGAAAAATAAAATTGCAAAATTAAAGTAATTGAAACTAATTGTCTTTAATATCCTTTCATTGCATACAAAAAAAATAGCCAACTTCTGGTTCCATGAAGATTGTTCAATATAAAAAGAATATTTCCTCACTGAGTTCTTGGCATGACTGTATTCGGAATTCCCTTTTTGGTCAAATAACCGGCATGGCTAATCATAATGAGGGCTAACATCCCCTCTCCAATTTCAGGGAAACTTTCGATAATTATCTTTTCATTTTGATAAGCTAAAAACATTCCTCCTATTGCAAACGCATACACGATTATAGTAATGATCGTGAAATAAAACATTTGAACTTTAGCTAGTTCAACATTGTCTTTGTTTCCCGCTTCTTCTCCATGGAACAAATCGACCCAACTGGGATCTTTTTTGATTACAACTGTTCCTTCAGTCTTTTCTACCAAATTATCATCTTGTTCCGGCTTAATCGCGATTTGTTTCTTACCGGCTAAAATCAAAGGAGTTCCGATTAAAGAAGTCGTTGCAATTCCCATTAAAGACCAAAGGGTTGGATCTAATGTTATATTCATAGGGCTTTGTAATTTTTTATCGCTTTTACCAGCTTCAGAAGATTTTTGTTCCTCCGTTTGCTCATTACCTTTGTTTACAACTATCGCCGACTTTTGGGGAACCTCTTTGAAAGATATATACTTCAAATTCCAAAAAACAGCGGTAGTAATAGCGGGCAAAATAAGAAGAGTCCATGCAAACATTTGCAAACGGGAAAGCGAATAGCGTTTTTCTGGAGAAATCAGAACCGAAAAAAACTTTCCATTTTCACGAGCCTTTCCAAAAAGCCCCGTAGCGACAAACATTAGAATAACGCCCATTATCCAAGCAAACTTTGGATAGGGATCATCAGGACAACTAACAGCAAATCCGTTAATAGCAAAAATAAATAAAAGGCAAGTAATACCAATTTTTCCACCGTGTTTTTCAAACATTTTTTATTACCTATAACTTATATTCTAAAATATATTATTCACTTTTGAATTGATGAATTTTAATAAGTTAAAAATCAGTTTAGGGTTTTGCATCCGGATAAGGCGTCGTTCCATCATACTTTCTAAATGCCTGATTAGCTTTTATCTTAGCTAGCCTCAAGGCGTCTTCGGCTGCGCTTATCTGGAAATCAGTTCCGTTTTGAACTTTTACTAGGGCTTCCTCCGCCCTTTTAACTGCATTTCTAGCTTCGGTAGCTTTAATTTCATTCGCATCAGCTAAATCAATAGCAGCCTGGTCTTCTGCTTTTTTGGCGGCTTTTATAGTCTGGATTGTACCCGTAACATCTTTAAACTGAGTTCCCAACTCGCTCAACATTTCGTCAACCTGACTCGTCGTTCCTAGGTTAACAAGACTCATAGTTCCATTCTCATTGAAATTTACTTTTAGAGTATGGTCGGAAAAAAGTTGAGAATTAAAGTTAACGGAATACAACCTTTCTGGATTTGCAATAATCTCGTTCTTACTATCAAAATACTGATAATTTCCCTTATCGTCTTTAACGTATAAATGAACTTTATAAGGCTCTAAAACTCTAAAAGGAAGACCCACAACTGTTGATTGAGGTTCAAGTTTTGTAATATCTCTAACCGCCAATTTAGAAGAGCAGGCTGAAGCCATTAACGTTATTCCAATTAAAAAGAGTAGTTTTTTATTCATTTTTCCACCTCTTCCTTTTCCGTAATATAACTTCGTTCAAGCAAGATGACGTATTTGGGTTTGTCATCGCCCATAGAACTTTTTAAAGTTTCCATTTTTTTTGAATGATCCTCATTGGCGTCGATGTGATGAAATTCAGCCGTTTCTGGTTGGTTCAACTCGACAGGTTTAGCCGGCGACGGTGAAGGCTTAAGGTTCGACCTGGCTGTCGCCAATGTTTGGGCGACCAAGTCGCGTTCTTCCCGTGTCTCTTTATAAGACTGAATTTGTGGAGAACTATAAATGGCTCCACTCGGACCGATGACTTGCCCATCATTTAATTTAGCAATCCTATTGTTCAAGTTATTTAATCGTTCATATTCTTTCAGAACTCCAAGGGTTTTAGCATGTTCTTCACGGTATTCATCAATAATTATTTGAGAAACCGCAATTCCTGTTAACTCTAAACGCTTCATTTTTTCGATTTTATCTTCCAAATATTTGACATGTCGCCAATTCCAAATCTTTTGCGACATATCTAAAACAAAATCGGCCAGTTGTTTTTCTGAAAAAGAATCAACAATATTTTGGCTAGCATCAAATATCTTGTTTATATTTGAATATGGCGCTGCCCCGTTTTTTAATTCATCTTCATATCCTTTTTTTAAAGCGGCAAGCTTTTCGCCACTTGGACTCGCTAAGATACTTTTAAAGGTCTTTATATATTTTTGACTACGATCGCTAGAAGCTTTCAGTTTGACAACTTCCTTCTCAAAATCAGATAACGCTTGTTCATAACTCTTTTTTTCTGCGGCAAAAGCAGCAAAATCAAAAGAATCAGGCGAAGGGGAAGAACTTTTAAATCCTCCAGCTGCTAGGAATGCTTGGGCTTGTGTGAATAGAGGAACAAGTTTATTTATTTTTGCAGCTTTCAATTTAATTTCAGCATCATATTTATCTTTTTGATCTTTTAGGACCGTTGCAGAATCTGATTCGCTGGATAATCCTTTAATTGTCTCTAAGTAACCAACTGCCCTACCCTTAATACCAACTGCCTTTTTGTCTTCTCCTTTAAAAATTTTAAACTCCTTATCAAAAGCCATTTTAAGACTTTTATTTTCATCGTCATTAAGTTTCCTAACTGTTTCCCAAAAAGTTCTTTCCATTTGGGAGCGATAGTAATAAGAATCCCTAAAAGCCTTGTCCACATCCTTTTCTTTTTGAAACCTATTGAGCCGAAAAACTACTTTCTCTTTCCATTCTGTTATTTCAGTTGTAAAAGGCGTTAATTTCCTAGGTCCATCATAGTCATTCGCCGTAACTGGCAAATAAATCTGAAATTTACCTGGAGCTGTTCCCGGATCGCCATATTTAACGATAATTCTGTAAAGAGCGCTTGTTTTGCTTTCATCAAAAATCGCAGATTTACCTAGGGAAGCCAAACCTGTGGCAAGGCTACTAACGAATTCTCCTAATGATTTGATGAAAGGAGTGACCTGTTCCACTGTACCTGAGTCCGAACTAGTAATTTGGCCATGATCTCCAAATTGGGTATTGAAGGTGATGTCGGTTAATATGGTAGGGTCGATATTTACAGTATATCGGTGTTCTGGATCAGGAACATAAGACAAGTCTATTTCAAATTTATCGCGCTTACCCTTCCCGTCTCCCTTTTCAATATGCTTAACCATAAATTGAGGCTTTGTTAGTTGAAAAGGGAGTCCCAATAGCTCTTCTGTCGGCGATATTAAAGATTTTCCAGAGGGGTCGAGTTTTTCTCCTTCAAACTTGGCTATACACCCGGAAAAACTAATGAAAATTATCGCTAGATAAATCAATTTACTTTTCATATTGTCACCTTTCTTTCATAAATCAAAGTTCCGCTAATTCATCGAGTTCTTGAAACAATATCTTGTCTCGAACAGGGTCTAAAGAATTTCTACAACGCACTTTGAAATTATTGAGTTCGTCTTTATTTGACGACAAACTTTGAGCTTGCCTTAAAATGGCTTTGTGCCTAATGGCTCTTGGCAACTCCGGATTTTCCAATTGAGCTAAAAGCTTTTGCCTTTGGGCGGTTTTCTTGCTTTGCTCAGCCTTAAGCAAAGCCAGCTGAGGAGCTAGATTTTCTCCTTTACCCCAAAATCTTTTTATTTGTTTTTTTAATCTTCTAAAAGTCCGTTTCGCTTTTCGTGGAGCGTTATGAACTAAATAACGAGAAAAGTTTCTATCAAACCCTCTATGACCGGGTCTTTTTGAAACAGTTACTTTAAATTCACCTTTGACGCTTGGAAAATCTACTAACTGAACTTGAACCGTATAATTTCCGGGAATTGGTAAAACGCCATAACCTGGACCGTCAAAAAGTAAAACTGGAAAAACGGCTGAAGTTCTCGGTTCTATTGAAACTTTGGTTTCTGAACACGGCAACACACGAGGACGGTGTTTATAGGTTTGTCCATCTGGTCGAGTAATGTGGATATAAATGGTTTCAAAATCCGCCGACAATGGACCGGAAAGCTCAATAGGTTCTGTCCCTGTGTTTTTCAATTCCAACTCAAAAGATAAAAAACCATTACAATACCAATTTAAAGAATCGGGAATGAGCGTCAAATTAAGGAAAGCGCTTCTATCTTCTGCCTCTAATCCTTCCCCTAGAAATATTTCTCCACCGGGATAAAAATCGAAAGGAACGCTGGTCAAAAGGAAATTACGAGATAGAGAAGAAAATGGGAAACAATGCAATCCATATCCTTTTTCGTCAAAACTATTGTCCTCAGCATGAGCTTTTTTCCACGCATCAATCTGGGCTTCTCTCTCGCCGACTTGTCTATCACTCAAAAGCTGCTGACGCTTACGGGTTTGCATCATTGTCGAAAGATAATTAGGACTCGGGTCATTATTATGATGTAAGTTAAACATGTGCCCTAGTTCATGCGCGCAAACCTGTAGCAAAGCGGATTCTTTTTCGGGTCCTGAACGGCTATTGATAAAATGCGCCTGAGTAAAAACTGCGACTGCCACTCTCCTATTATGAAGAAGTACCCCAGTAACCGAACTACTGGAAAAATATCTATTAGCCACGACCAAAAAACCATGCCCAGGAAATCCAGCTAACTTCTTAAGTTCGTCCCGAAAACTTTCCAAATCTTGGTCATTATTAAAGGGATCGGAAAAATGATTACCGGCAGTGTATTCTTCGAAACTAAGACCAATATTGAACGGTAAAAAGAACTTGGCTAAATCCACTTCTAATTTGGAAGTATCGGTACCATTATTTCCAACGCGATAAATCGAAATTTTAATATCGTGCTCTGCCATCTTAAATAGAAATGGAATATGCGTTAGAGTGACTAAACTTGTCAATATATCGGCAACTCTGGCAATCCAAAACTAAACAAACCTAAGATTGCCAAGCAAAATTCATACGCCTACAAACAAAATGTTTTTTTGGAATTCGGGGGGAATTTTTACACAGCAAAATTTTTTATTCAACAAAAAAATTCTTGGTTGCCAAACTTTACAAGCAAAAACCTTCTAGAAAAACTCGCCAAATTCAAAGCCTTTTGTAATCCTTTTAATATTAAAGCCTGCAACCATCGTTCAAAGCGAGACTACTAAACATATTAAAAATCAACTTGTTATAACATTTATGGAACTAGTTTCGGCTATATAAAATAGTCTTTAAAAGCTATTTACAGAAAATTGATTTTGGTCTGTCTAAATCTTTAGACAAAACTTATCCCACAGAAATATCAAATGAGAAGCTGCGGTTGACTAAATCAAATTCTGTTTCTAACAGAAACTTTTAAAAGAAAAACCATGCTTTAACCCAAGTCCAAATAACATTTGAAAGTTCGTCTTCTTTCATTTTTCTAAAATATGGGGAAACTCCTTAAGAGATTTTGATTTCAAATTAAACGTCTTTTTTTCTATGGATTGGAATAATAAAAATTAAATTTTTATTCATACAAGTCATTGAATTCACTATTTATTACACACCAATTTTATTGTGTCATTGTTTTAATTTGACGCATTTGAGCTCAATTAATTTGACTTTAATTTTCATAATCCATATATTTATTAAAAAATTTCTCTATATAAAATTTTTGCAGTCGAAAATTACTACGACTCTATTTTTCAAAATAAGGAGACAGGAAAATGGATAAGGATCAATTTAATTTAATGGAAGGTGAATGGATTGGAATTGGCCCGGTTGTTAGCGGCCCTTTTAAGGGCACTACCGACGAATATCTAAAATTAGAAAAAACTGGGATGGACGGCCTATTTTCTTATATCAGAAGAAGTAGAATCGTCGACGACACAGATCCAAAGAGAGTCCTTATTCATAACGAGTTAGGATATATGGGATTAGAGTGGATAACCTTATTATTGGCAAGAAGTACAAAAACATATATTGAACTCGCCTATAAAGACGACGGTTACAATTATATTCAAACGTATACTCAAACAACTGGAACGCCTGATTCAAGAAACATGGTTCGAAAGGTTGAAATTGTTAGTCCATCAGAAATGGTTTGGGATAACCAAATGGAAGTCGACCATGGAGGTAGAGGTGGCTGGGTACCACACACCGTCCGAACTACCTTCAAATCGATTTCAAAATAGTTTTTATTAAAATTTAAATTAGCCAAAACCTAAAAAATTACCAATAGATTAAAAGGGTCTGCTTGAGAAAATCGATCAGGCCTTCTTGTTTTACCTTAAAATCCAACCTCTTTTGATTGATTAATTTATCCCCAAAATTAACTTTTGCTTATTTCTCTATTCCTCCTAGAATGGGGAGAAATGTGATGTTTCAGGTTTCGTGGGGATCAAAAGGGAAGGTCGTGAAATTCGATCACGGTCCCGCCGATGTGTGCGTTACGAAATCTACATTCTGCCACTGACTTTTCTATTCGTTGGGAAGGTGTAGAGACTAATTAAAAGCGAGTCAGGAGACTCAGCTGAAAGGAAGTGTGTGGACCGGTGACCCTTTGAGCGCCTCAGCAAGCTTGAGCCTCCTAAGGAAAAGGAGTTTGATTTATTAGATCGAGGCGAGATTCTTCGCTACTTCGAACGCCTCGGGACAAACTCATTAAAGGGGATCTCCTCCTAAGGAACAAGTGGAAGAGTTTAACCTAGATTCTTCGTCGCGATAAATCGCTCCTCGAGAATGACGGTGAAATGAGCTTTTATTGAACGCAATGTTTAAATTCAAAAAACCATCAGCCTTGTTCTTTTTCAATAAACCCGGTTTTCGAGTCTTACGTTCAATGTGACAGTTTTTATATTTTACTTTTAGTTCCTTGATTAATTCACTTTGGTTAACGGATGCTAACCGATCTTGTCTATTAACCTTCGATGAAAAAAATTATTGGCGTTTGCCTTCATCAATATCTTGCATCATTTTCATTAAGGGTTCCGCTAGCTGGAAAAGGTTCGCTTTAAGGCTGGGGTTCAGTTCTACGGCTTTTTGAAATTCTTTTTCGCCTTTATCGGAATCGCCTAATTTGGAATAAACATACCCCAAAGTAAAGCGAGAGTCCGCATGTTCCGGGTCGAGACGAATGGCGCTTTCTAACGGCGGCAACGCCTCTTCGTTTCGATCTAATTCAAAATAGGTTTTTCCCAGTAAATAATTGGCGTTTGCTTCTCTCGGGTTTAACTGATTCGCTTTTTCCAAAAAAGGAAGAGCTTGTTGATATTTTTGCTCATTGAAATTGAGCCAGCCTATCATCAAGTGCCCCAAGGCATGATCGGGCTCCAAACGAATGGCTTCCTGGAATTGTTCCTCCGCTTCTTTTAGTTTCTTTTGTTCGATATATTGCATCCCTCTATTAAACGGGAAGCTATCTGAGTCTATAATTTTTTTAGCGTCTTGAATGGCTGACTTTTTTCTGAGTAACCAAACGGCTATCAGGAAAGAGATCAGGAAACTTGAAAGGAGAATAACAAGATTCATTTGGGGTTATGAGGTATCGCGTCAAATTCCGGTTCACCGTTCCTGGGCCCGTAACATACACTGCCCCTATGATGCCGGCAAGTTTCGTGAAACGACTCGTCTGCAAGATACGCGAGAACCATAGATTCCACGCCCAAAGTTTTTGCCTCCCAGTCGCCCATATCGGCCTTTAAGGTAGACGTGATCGTAATCACTACGGAAGCCAAAGGAACCAAATACCCTTCCATCTTATCCCAGTGATGAATGAAGGTATAAAGCGGTTTTGCCGCTCGGATCATATCCCCACAAGAAGAAAAACCATCAAAGTCTTTATTTTGATTCATTTGTTCCAAAGCTTTCATGGCGGCGGCGTAATGGCCGGAAACTTTATAGCCCAGATCTTTTGCTTTGATCGCTCCAAGCTCTGCTCGTTTTTCCGCTGGAAGATCCGGGTTTTTTAAAGATTTGTCGCGTATTTTTGCCTCGATTTTAGATGAGACTGCTCCAATGGCTTTTTCGCCTACAGTGGTACCAACCGAAACTCCCGTCTTTATAAGTTTCATTTGCCAACCGGCTAAATCCAAAGCGTCTAGTCCAGCGCTTACGCCCTTTTTGGCGCCCTTCTTCAATAATTTATACCCCAAACTCGCGCCAGTTTTGACTACTGTTTTCGCCGCTTGAGTATGGTGCGTTCCGCCAAACTTCCGGCCTTCCTTACCCCGGAAAAGGCGGCGGACATTGACCAATCCCGTTTTTTTTCCAATAAAGCGTTTGAGCTTTCTTCCTACGGATGGTTGGTTGTATTTGTCATGGGCCTTCCTGATAAACAGGGTAAATCGTCTCCATGCTCCGGCTCCGGCATTGGCTTTTAGTACCGTATGATCAACTTGTCCTGGTTGCGCGTTAAACCATTCGACGAAGTCGTTCATTTGATCAAAAATCTTTTTGGATTCATCCAAGTTCATAGTGTCGCCTTAAAAGTCTCATCCATTTACTTTTGAAACTTCCCAATGGCTTCCGCCAAAACCGATTCCTCTGGAGGTTCGGCAGAACGAGCAAACAAAATCGGTTTATAGGGTTTGGTTTTTGTCTTTTTACTGGGACGATAGCAAACGCCAATTCCCCCATGTCCTTTAATTTCACCTACAACACAATTGGAATGGTCGCCGCAATAGATGTGGGCTCTAACAAGCTTTTGAAAGTTTTCTAAATAATTGTTAACTTTTGGACCGGCTTCCGCAATATTAGCCAAAACCACCTGAGTAAGGTATAACGAAGGTCCGATATGTCTTTCCATACTTTCAAAATGATGTTGCAGTTTATAAATACGTTTTAAAAGTTCTTGCAGCTCCGTGCAGGATTCCGGTTCCTGAGATTCGTTAATCAATCGATTGAATTCTTTGGCCTGATATTCGCACTCCAACCAGTGCTCGATTGCCTTGGGAAGTCCAACTTTACTTTGCGTCGCCAGGACTTCAGTGTATTTATCGCCTTCTTTGCCGCCTTTGATTTTGGAAATTGCCGTATTGGCCCGTTTCTTATTCACCATCGCATTGACCTTATTAGCTCCTACGGTCACTCCTTTTTGCACCACGGCTCCAGCAACGGCAACGCCCGCTCCCACCCCTAATATTACTGCCGTAGAGGCGCCATAGGTGGCAAAACCGGTGCCGACGCCAACAGCGGTGACAACCCCAGACAACCCCAATAAGAAAATTTGCTTTTTGCGATGTTTAACTGTGTATTTGATTTCACCTTTAACTTTCTTGCCAATTTTTTGAAAAATGGACTTATTGTGGATATTTCCGTAAACATCTTTGGTAAACCGTTTGGCCAGTCCATACGGGTCGCTATTAAAATCAATACCGCTATCGCCCGAATCATCGCCAGACGATTCGTCATGGCCTCCAAAAATTCCCTCCAACTCGGCCATGGTTTTGGCGTGTTGAGGGTTATCTGAAAGTTTTCCCATTTACTGAAATCCTATTTCTTCAGATAAAAACTGCACTAAATTATTGAATATTAAAGATTTTAAGTCCATTAGGAGGAAATTTCAACTAATTTAAATAAACTTTCCTTAACTTTTGCGCAATAATACCCATTCAATACCCTTAGAGGCCCTCTAATAATTCACGTTTTTACTAGCTTGCTATCGACTAGCCCTTGATAATTAGGGCTAGTCTCTTTGCAAATCTCAATTTTTATAGGTTCCCTTTAATCAAAATTTTTTAACTCAGGAACTGTCCAACTTTTAATCTAATATTAAGAAAAAGTTTTGTCCTTGCTTATTTTGGAGTTCTTTCTAAAATGGTGGGACGTTTTGTTTTCCGGTTCCGTTAGGGCGAAATTTAATCGTGCGGTTGAAAAAGCGTATACCGCAAAGACGCAGAGGACGCAAAGAAGATAAAAGGTAATAATTACCTAGATTCTTCGCCCGAAGCTTGTCCTGAGTTTACCGAAGGGGGCTCAAGGATGACGGGAAGATTAACTTAGAACGAACAAACTAAATAGTTAAACGAGATAAATTAAAAATTAATTCCTTATAAAACATGGAACATCTATTCTTTTATTGGGGAGCGTTTTGTTTGGGATGCATCCACGCGATGGACGCGGATCATGTTTGCACGGTTTCCTCTGTGATCTTCAACAAAAAACCGTTTCGCGAACTTATGAACCTCGCTTACAAATGGGCGCTGGGTCATAGCTTCACGTTATTCCTATTAGCCACTCTTATGTACGTTATGAAATCCGGGGTTGATTTGTTTCAATTCTCCTGGGGCGAACGTATTGTCGGACTGGCTATGATCGCTCTCAGTTCCTGGATTTTATTCAACGAGTTTAAAAGAAATAATGAACAACATGCTGATCGCTCTCCATCGGGAAAAACGCTGTTCGGAATTGGCGTTTTGCATGGAGCCGCCGGCACCGCCGCTATCTTGATTATGATTCCAGTCGCTCTGGCAGGTTCCTTTGTTTCGGTCATGGGTTATGTTTTATTTTTCAGCGCAGGGATGGTCCTCGCTATGGCGTCTTATTCGTTCCTTATATATAAGCTCGTCTGGCTCAAAACTTTGAGCGTCCATTTATCGCCTATTAGACGGTTCACCGCTCTCCTCACTTTGGCTGTCGGCATTAAACTGGCAGGTGTGTAAAAAGTTTAATTATGGTTACTGATGTACCGTTGGATAAAAAAAAGCGCAAGGGGTTGATTGTCGTGAATACTGGAGACGGCAAGGGAAAAACCACCGCCGCTATGGGTATGGCTTACCGCGCTGCCGGGAATAAAATGAAAATCTTCGTGTTGCAGTTTATTAAAGGAAAATGGAAGACGGGCGAAAAAAAGATTGCCGATCAATCGGTTCCAAACCTTGACATCGTGCCGATGGGCGATGGTTTCACCTGGGACACTCAAAATCCGGAGCAGGACCGCGCAACAGCCTTAAAAACCTGGAAAACGGGAAAAGAAAAATTATTGAGCGGCGACTATGATATGGTGGTTTTTGACGAAATCAACTACGCTCTAAGCTACAACTTCCTTCCTGAAGAAGAAATCATCGAAACGTTTAAAAACAAACCCGAAATGGTTCATGTGGTTTGCACGGGCAGAAACGCTCCACAGGCGTTGATCGACATCGCCGATCTGGTCACCGAGATGCGCTGCATCAAGCATCCCTATAAGGAACAGGGTATTCCCGCTCAAAAGGGGATTGAGTTTTAAACCTATCTTCCTAAAAAAAACTGATTTGTTTATCGACATTAGAAGTTTGCAAGTTTTATTTATTTTGCAGATATCTAATGTATTTGATTATCTCTTTACTCTGCTCTTCGGTCACTCTTAGTTTTTGGGGAGGCATTTTTCCCGACTTTGATCCCATCAAAATTGTGGACGTTAGTTTTTCGTTAGAAAAATTTTTCAGGTCATATTTTTCCTGGATCAATTTAGGCGCTCCGGCTTGGCCAATACCCTCGGGACCGTGGCAGTTAGCGCAAACTTTTTGAAAATACTTTTGTCCTTCTTTGAATTCATCGGGAATTTCTTTGCTCGCCTTTGCGCCATCCGAACAAGCTATTATCAAACAAATTAAAACGATGATATAAGTAAATCGATATTTCATTTTAAAATTTTTCTTTTTATATAAGATCATGAAGGAATTAAACTAAAAATCTAGCTTAGCAATTTTAAAAAGAGCGTTTAACCTTCTGCCGCCTTTAAAGATCGCAGTTTAAAAAAAATTGAATTTCCTTGGTTTGTCATGGTTCCAAATGAGATTCTTCCTCCCGTTGGTCGTCTGAATGACAAATCATAGGTATTGCATTCAATTAAATCATCTTTTACTTAACACTCTGTTTATAAACTTATTCAATCTCCATTTTATTTTCAACTAACATCTTCACAAAAAAACGCTTTTAACTATTAGCAGAACTGCGCTGATGGTGGATATTATTAACACCGCCATACGCGAGCGTTCGCCATCAAACCAGGCCGCTAATCGTCCCGCTATAAAGTATCCCAATACGAAACCTGGGATCAACCAGAGTCCTAACTGAAAGTGTCTCTCGTTAAAGTAACCGACCAAATGTAAAAAAGTCACCATGACCACGGTTGACACGAAATAAAGGAACCCGAGCGTAGCCCGTAAGCTTGGTCCTTTTTCGCGCTGGTAAAGCAGAGCCAGCACGGGAGCGCCTATAGAAACTGTTGCGCCCATATAACCGGAAACGAATCCAGCTCCTATACGATAACCATTGGTTTGTTTTAAATGCAATCCTGCAAAACTGATCCCTACCGCAAATAAAATAAGAGAACCAAAAACAATGCCGAGTTGTTTTACGGGTAACCAGGATAACGTGTAGGCCCCTAACGCCATTCCAACGACCAAAGCAAATAACAGCAGAGATAATCCTTCGTATTTTATATCCGCCCTTCCCTTCCAAGCCATCGTAAAGGAAAGCGTTAGACTTGCAAACAACACAGGCCCTGGAATCAGCTCTATATTTATTAAAGCTAATAATGGGACGATTATAATTCCCGCTCCTAATCCCGTTGCGGCTTGTAACACGGAACCGAGCGACACCGTGGCCACGGAAGCGAAAAATTCATAAAGTGAAAATGGCATGGAAATATTTTGAGACTTATCGATTCAAGAAATTATTGAAGAGGTCACTCAGGTTAATAAGTTTTGGAAACAGGATAGTCGATATAGTTTTTTCTGGTAAAGAAGAAAATGAGTAAAGGCAAGTTATTATAAAGAATCCACCACTCCATTAGCCCCATGCGGCAGATTAATATAATTTTGGAGGGGATTATGAAAAATATGTGCGTCTCCGCAGGTAATGATGTGAGTGTCATTAGGATGTGCATTTATTACATTTTGAATATTTTGACCAATATAATTATTTACCGTAGTGCGCAGACCCATTGCGATGTTGAAATAATTCATCACAAATGCCGCATATTGTCCTTCTGTCGCCAAATTGCGAGGATTACCATTTGAGGCAACCCCTTGAAAATAACCTCTAAATTGAAAAGACTGCCCAACCAAATTCCTAAGACCCGCTGGGTTTCCTATCTGCCAAAGTAAAGCGTCTACTCTGACAATTTCCCTATGAAGCTCAACCACGTCATTAGCGATAATCCCTGGATTTAGATTCGGCGCGGCTGCAATAGCCAAACACATTTCCATGAGAGGTTGCAAATCGCGATAGATATCTAATTCCCATCCAAAAATACGATTTTGACCATAGAGAAGTTGTAGCTGGTTTGGCACAGAATTTATCGTTACGTCTTCTTGATGCTGTTCCACATGGGCGCATAACCTGTTATTAAACATTAAATTTTGAAAATACAAGGTCATGGCAGGGCAAGCATTTACCCACTGAAATGGCGGGTTTCCGTGACCGTCTCCTGTCAAAAAAAACCTGGGTATTGGCGCATCCCCATGAAGCATATCGTCCAAAGCATCGTCTGTCATGTTACTTAAAGTATTTGGAGGTAAAACAGTCCAAGGCATAGTTAATTATCCTCTTAACTTAGTAAAAAATATTAAAATTTGAATTTTTGGAGGAAATGACGGCACAGTTACCAACGACGTTTGGCATACTTCCGAATAGTTAATCTAGGCAAGAAGCCCATCGCGACAAAACGATGGGCTTTTTATTATATGCCTCTTTATGATTCGTTCAAGTCAATCGATTTGTACGGCTCGACGTTTTTTAATAAATGATCCTCAAGTACTTTAAACGCAGGAACGCGGCTCGAATTTGGATGAATTTCCCGCGCTTCCGGTTTTGGCGGAAGCGGCAGCGAATTCGGATCAACCAACGGATCGCCTCCGCTCGTGGTTCGCGCGCTAGTCAGGTTGATCAATCCCTGCAAAGTCTGCGCGTTTTGATCGCGCGGAGTCAAATAGGACTGGCCGCTAAAATTCCCTAAATTAAATTGCGACCACAGTGTGCTGATTATACTTGTATGGTCGAATACGGTTCCCGAAGTTTGAGGCCTGCAAATAGATTTGCTGGCAATATAGGGATTAATAAAAATTGCCGGAACCCGCACTCCATAGCGATTATACGTGAAGTTGGACGGGGCGGTGGTAAACGGGGAAATCGCCGGTGTCGGTCCTACGTGGTCGAATAACCCGCCATGCTCGTCGTAAGTAACGATCAGCAAAGTACTGTCGAAAATATTGGAGTTATAAAGTCGCGTGTATATATCCAGCAATAATTGTTCGCCGTAATAGATATTGATTGGAACGCCTTTACCGAAGGGTAATAAATTTGCGCTTCCAGGATGATTACAATTTGGATTTTGTCCGGTTATTGTGCTGTAGCGAGGCTCTATAAAAGAGAAGGTTGGAAGACTGTTGTTATTTAAATCGTCCACAAATGTCGGGCCGGTTGTCCCACTACCAAAATCCGTATTGTCATAATTGGCAATTTTATTATTAATGTTGTTCGTTCCATATCCCGGTTGGCCCGAACCGCCTGGAGCATTCTGGAGATTCTGTAACAATCCCCATGCAATCGGATAATCGTGATAATAAAGTTTCCAGTCTGGCAAACCATTGGCGTTAGGATTGCTGGGCGGATTATTGTCGATAGCATCGAAAATTGTCGGCAGGGTAAGCGGACTAAACAGAGCGCCCGCATAATCCACGTCATTAACGTAAGATTGTCCCGAATCGTTAACGCCAGGAGTTCCGCACACCACAAACAAACGGTTTGGAAACGTCTGCACCGGGCCGGACGCAAACCAGGTATCGCTGACCGCATACCCAGCCGCCAACCCTTGCGAAACGGGCATATAGGTCTGGTTATAGTACTGCATAATATTCCTGGCATACGGCAAATAGGAAACGTCGGATATCTTCTGCGCCTTCTGGGTACTGTAATTGGAAGCAAAGCCGGTCATCAAAGGCGAACCGGAACCTGCGGAATCGTTAAATATTTGAGCGTTCATATCCGAGAATAACTCTCCCGGGTCTGGAAAAGGCATAATGAGCAGGCTTTGGTCGGATTGTCCAGACCAAACGTGCATCGTTTCCAAACTGCCGCTTGTGCCGGGGCCGGTTGGACCTACATTGAATTCCGAACCGGTCAAGCCATTGAAGTTTTGACTTGGGTCGTAAACCGATCCCATACCGCCAAGAACGTTGTCGAAAGACCGGTTCTCAAGCATCAATACGATTACATTGGTTATATTGTTTCCTAAAGGTAAAGCGGCCATGTTGGAAATTCCTCCTGGTTTGAGGGCGAGGGATCGTTAGACTCCAACTAAATTTTTCTTGAGCAAAAATTATTTTGACATGATGAATTAGAATGTATAATAGCAGAAAAATATTAATCAGACTATTTGAAAATGGTTAGCGTTCAAAAAGCGCAGGATTTCGACGCAAATTCTCTATGCGACGAGGGTATGGCGCGCCTTAAAGACAGGGATTGGCAGGGAGCTATAGACGCCTTTAACTCGGCCCTTCAGTATGACGGAATAAACTGGGAGATCCATTACGGACTGGGCATTGCCAACCAGGAAACCGACCAGATAGAGACCGCCCTCCTCTGCTTCCAGCGGACTTTGCGTTTGAATATCGATCATGTCGACGCGCATGTTCGACTTGGCAAATGTTACAGCGCGTTGAACGACGGCGTGGCGGCGATTACGATTTATCGCGAAGCTTTACGGCTGGCCCCCAATAACGCTGAAGCTCGTTTTTGGTATGGCGCAGAGCTTAATAAACGCGGCCATTGGCGGTACGCCATCGCCGAATTGGAAAAAGCGATTGAACTGGACCCCGCTATGGCTTGCGCACACAGCGATTTGGGCGTCGCTTTTACGCACGGACAATATTTTGAAAAAGCTCTGGAGTGCCACCGGCAGGCGCTGGAGCTGGCTCCGGACTGGGCGGACATGCATAATAATTACGGACTCACCCTTCTACAACAACAAAAGATGGACGAAGCCAAGGCCGCTTTCGAAACGGCGATCAAACTGGATTCCAAATGCCACAGCGCCATCATGAACCTTTCGAGCGTGTACCTCTATGCGGGAGATTTGGCGGGAGCCTGGCCAACGTTTAACCTGAGACGCCGCAACAATCTCACGAAATACGTGGATCGGTTTTGGCAAGGCGAAACGATTCCCGGAAAAAGGTTATTGGTTCACGCCGGAGACGGATTGGGAGACACCTTGCAGATGGTCCGCTTTCTGCCTCAGGTAAAAAGTTTGGGAGCTTACGTCATTTTGGAAATTCAAGATTCTTTATTGCCTTTAATAAAGAACTGCGAAGGATACGACGAAATACGCGGCTTGAGCGAACATCGCGACGATTACGAGTTGCAGGTTTCTATATTCGAACTGCCGTTCGTTCTTAAATACTCTTACGATACGCTTCCATCAGATACGTCTTATCTGAAAACGGACCTGGGTCTGGTTTTTTACTGGTCCAAAAAGCTGAGAAAAGATAACGGATTCAAAATAGGCGTTAACTGGCGCGGCAACCCAAAAGTAAAGGCCGGACTGCATCGCTCATGCCGTTTAAAAGATTTTGCTCCGATTGCCGAAATTCCAAACGTGAAACTTTACAGCCTGCAAAAAGGCAGAGGAAAACTGGAAATCGAAGAGTTCAACAAAACCCACTCGATTACGGATTTCGGAGAAGAACTGGATCAGGCCCACGGCCCCTTTATGGACACCGCCGCGATAATGGTCAATATGGATTTAATCATAACGATAGACACTTCAATTTGCCATTTGGCGGGCGGCCTGGGGAGACCCACTTGGATCGCGTTGCCACTTCGAGTGGATTGGCGCTGGCTTTTGAATCGAACGGACACTCCCTGGTATCCAACCGTACAACTTTTTCGCCAGGAACGCGCCGGAGACTGGAGCCAGGTATTTAACGAAATGGCTGACGCGCTTACAAAACAACTAAACGCTTCTTATTAACCCTGCATAAAAACAGATCTAAATGAAAAACGCTTCTTTGTTTGTGCTATCCCTGCCCCGGTCGCTCTCGACGTTAGTTTATAACGTTTCTGCCATCGCGCTGAAATTTAAAACGCCAAACTGGACCACCGCCGGAGAAATTTTAAACGTAGACCGTTTCGCGTTTCTCCGAACGCCGCAAAAAGATATGGGAATAAAATTCCTTTTGGAAGAGCGGGACCCCAAAAGATTTTATTCCCTATTGGATTTTTTAACGCAAAGCGTTTCCAAAGAGGACTTTGCGTACAAAGACGTTATCCAACCGTTTTTAATAGCGGACTGGTTAAAAAACCGGAATTTCAAAGTATTAAAAATCCGACGCAACATTGCCGAGGTCGCCGACGCCATGTTGAAACAAGGCTGGTTGTATCCGAGTAACGTGTTTCCCAATTTCGATCAAACCGCCGATTCGTTTATCCGCGCTCTGGCTCTGGCCTGGAAAGCCTTGGAGTCGGTGCCGGGAGAAACCGTTGACTACGAGGATTTGATAGAAAACGAAGAAACGTTAACTCTAGCTCTTAAGAAGTTGTATCCCGAACGCCGCTTATTGCCAATTCGATATATAGACGACCGCTTTAAAAAGCGGAAAGCCGCTATACTTGCCCGCCGCGAAACATCGCACTTTAAGGTTTTGAGTTCCTTTGCGCAGTTCCATAGCAGAAACCCTGTGGAGTAAAAACGTTTGGAATGCGGTTATTGTTCGAAAACCTTTTAGGGAATAATAAATTCGTCAGGGATTAAACGCCTTATCAATATCATTTGTTGAGATCGTTTTACCCAACTGACGCAATTTGGACATCGTTTCTTCTACTTTATTTTTGTTTTTATCATTTTTTGGATCTTCGATAATAAGATACAAAGCCCAACCGCAATATTGATTTTCATTAATTTGAAGAACTAATTTGGGTTTAAAACGATTTATTTTAAAAGTCGCTACCTTTACAGAATTTTCATTTTCAATTTTTTGATACTGTGATTTTTTCCAACCAGTTAATTTTAGCTTTAGGTTTTCTTTTTTTATTAAATCACACCATTTGATATCAGACTTTTGTCCCGTTTTTATATATTCACTATCTTGATTGAATCTTGTATTTGTTGCGACATCAAAATATTCGCCGTGAAACTTGAGAAAGATGTGGCCTTGAAACCTGAACATTTGTAAATTGTTTTGATGAAAATCAAAAGTCCTTACGTTGCCTACCCATTTTTTATCAATCCCTAACGTTGGGACAGTAATAAATGGATAACCGATCATCGCTTTAATAATGCCTTTAAAACCAAAATATTCTTCCGCCAAACATTTCAGACTTATATTAAATCCATCGCAATTATCCCAGGTGTTTTTTTCCACATTCCAGTTCCTCTTTTTCTTCCAAAAATCTACATATTTACTGCTATCCCTATTTATTATTTTTTTCCAAGTCCAATTTCCTTCGCCTCTCCCATAATGAAACATATTATTCATCAATTTTTCTAAAAACCATTTCTGTTCTTCTTTAGACTTTGGATTTTTGTATATTGTCAAATTTTCAGGCTCATGAAATATTTTCCATATGGACGAACCTTTTTTTACTTTTGCCAGTTTCTTATCAAGAATGGTTCTCGTAAAATAACTATAAAACTTTTTCGGCCCTTTCTTTTTGGGTTTTCCTTTTTTATTTTTAGATTTAACTTCCATTTTCGCCTGAAAATTTTATTCATACGGTTAGAAATTTCAAAAACCAAAGATCACTCTTCAACAATATCATTCTTTAAACTTTCAATAAACTGAAAACGGGGGACATAGTCCCGGCTCTTGAAGTGAATATCGTTTGACCACTAAAAAACTTTTTAGTTAAATAAAAGTCCCGTTAATATTTTGAAGGACTAAAATAATATCAACCTTTTGAAAGTCGCGCCAAACTAATATAGGAAAACCAAGTTTCAATTTTAAAAAATGGAATTAAACGAATAGCTCCTGATTTATAACCCTCTGCGTTCTCTGCGTCTTTCCGGTAAAAATAAAGATCGCCTCTATTTACCCAGACAGGAATCGCTTATATCGAAAAATTTAACCAAATTTAAAACGTTTCAATAAAGAGGAAAATCCTGGAACAGGACTCGGAGCTAGTTGGGAAGTAGCTATAATTACAACGGAGTTATACGAAGCCCCTGGGAAAAACGATAAGTTTTTTCCCGTTTTATTTTCAGAAAACGATCAAAACAATATTTCAACTCCTTTAAAGCTGACAAACCGGTATTTGATTGAACGCGATTACGAAAAACTTTATCGAGTATTGACCGATCAGCCGGAAATAATACCCGGAAAAGTGGGTAATTTAGTCAAACTTCCTCCCTTAGAAAGTCCACTTAAATCCAATTCATCCTCCACCCCTTTCAACGTGCCTCTGCATAGAAATGCTTATTTCATAGAGCGCGAGAATATTTTAGAGAAACTCAGAAAAAACCTGGAAGCGGGTAAACAAACGGCGTTGACGCAGGCTGTGGACGCATTGAAACAAAACAAGGAACATGCTCCGCTGAAGCATAGATCCCTCGACCTTGCTCGGGATGACTATTTGGGGAGAGGCGACCTTTCGAGAGCCTCAAGGCGACGTTTTTTTACTTTTAGTTCTTTGATAAATTAACGGACCGAGCTAGTCGGACAATCAGACTGACGTGAGTGGAGAGCGGAGTAGTCAATAACAAAATTTTCTAATGTTAATGTAAATAACTCCTTATTATTCAGAAGTCTTTTACTTTATGAAAAAGTTTGTTAGGATTGAGATCGATGAACGAATAACGGCAAAACCTGAAAAATTAAAAGAGACAATTAATGGATATAAACGCCATATTAAGATGGATGCAAGCCATCCCTTTTTTTTCTTCTTTTAATAAAGAAGAGTTAATGACCTTTGCACAAGACCAAAAACACTTTTTCAAATATGAAGAAGGGAATTTAATTATTCAGGAGGGTCAAACCGACTCGTCCTTTTATATTCTATTAAAGGGGTCGGTTCGCGTCGTTAAAGAAACGCCTGCTCGCAACGTGGTGGTCAATAAGTTTAAGGAAGGATCTGTTTTTGGAGAACTATCGATACTGCGTAAAGGCAAAAGAACCTCCAGCGTTATCGCCGAAGAAACCTGCGTCACCATGGCCATCAAACCCGCGCACATGGACGAGTGGGACGTTCATTTGCAAAACAAATTCCGCGATCAGTTGTTGAAAGTTGTCTTAAGACGATTTGAAACGATAGACAACAAACACGCCGAACTCCTCGCCAAATATCCCGACGAAAAAGAGTAGGATAGATTTTCGCCACAAAACATACTTCGGCAAAGCTCACCCTTGTTTAACGTCTTTTCAGCTAAACTATTTAAATGTAGTCGCGGTTCGAGAGCCTCACCGTGACAGTTTTTTAGATTCTCTATATATAGGGATATGAACATAGTTGAAACTTACATCGCATTAAACCCGTCAACCTGTCAACTAGTCCCCAAAACACAACTAAACTCTTTTTATTTCCCATAGTTATGATTTGACGGGCAACCCGTCAGCTACCTGGCGCCACCCGTCAAATAAGCCTCTCTCCCCTGTTCTACATAGTCTTTTCTTACCCAATCGTTTTTGACTTCTTATCTTTATTAGGCTCTTTATTTTCTTTATGTAACCAGAGTTTGAGAATTTTTATCTTTACGCTTATCCCCTGGAGCTTTAACTCATAATTTTTTTAAAAAATTTTAGCTCCATACTTCTATCCATTAATTTTAAAATACCGATTTTATCTTCCAAATGTTTTTTGTTTTCGATTGATTTAAAAGACAAATCGGTTTTAGAAAAACTTTCTACTTTCCGTTATTTCGTTATGGATTTTCTCACGATATCAGCACAACTATTTTCGTTATGGATCGTCCTGTTACAATCTTTCCATTTTTGTTGTACATTCAAGCTAGATGTTTCTCATGCCGAAATCTTTGTAAAAACATAGTATATCAGATACCAGAGACTTAATTTCACCATGGTCAAAATTTAAGAAATAGTTTCATCAATTACTTAAAATTCAAAAGAAGAAACTAAAACTCCCCGCTCCCTTCTGTTAAATATATTTCTCTCTCTTCTACCGCAATCCATTTTTTTGCCGATTTTTGAATTCCAACGAACCAGCTCTCAACAAGGAAACTTGTGATCTCCTTTCATTACTCGATCAAGCCTGTTCAAAAAATTTAAAATTTCGACATCTGTAGTTAAACGATTATTAAAATTTTAACTACAAAACACTTTTAATAGGAAAAATGATATGTCAGTTTCAACACTAGCTCAAAACATTAATTTTGACACTTTGGACGACGCTGTTAACGTTTTAAAAAGAATCGGCGGGGCTTTCGCTCCTCATGAGCAAAATCCTCCGGTTATGACCGTTCGATTAGACGCGGGTCAATTATTCGACTCGTCTGGACCGACTCTAACTGAAGTGCCGGCACAGAATACGGCCCTTATAACTGCGCCAACATCGAATCCAAGAATTGACCGCGTGGTCATTGACGAATCAACTGGAGCTGTTTCGGTCATCACCGGAACGGAGTCCACCACTCCTACTCCTCCAGCAATCTCTTCCGGGAAAATTCCCATTTGCCAAGTCCGTCTTAATACGGGCGCCACTTCAATTATCAACGACGATATAACAGACGAAAGACCCGCTGGAATTGGTATTCAAGCCGCTACTTCCGGTACTGTAACCAGCGTTGATAGCGGTACCGGACTCACGGGCGGCCCGATTACTTCCAGCGGTACTTTAAATGTGGACGTTGGAACTACGGCTAACAAAATCGTGCAACTAGACGCTTCCGCGAAACTTCCAGCAGTGGACGGTTCGTTGTTAACAAACCTTCCTGGCGGCTTTAAATCTGTTCAAACATTTACGTCTTCTGGAACCTGGACGAAACCTGCGGGAGTCAATGCCATCCTAGCAATCTGTACAGGCGGCGGCGGTGGCGGAGCGGGCTGCTCTAGTTCTAGTTCAACCGGAGGCGGTTCCGCCGGAGGAACGGCGATAAAATTCACATCGTCTCCTGCGGCGTCTTATGTTGTCACAATTGGCGCTGGCGGGGCTGGCGGAGCGGCTGGCGGAAATGCCGGCACGAATGGGGGAACTTCCAGTCTGGGCGCGTTGATTTCCGCCACTGGCGGCACAGCGAGTTCTGGAATCAACGGAGGCGCTACCGGGAGCGCTGGAACCGGCGGAGATATAAATATCAACGGCGGAGACGGAGGAAATGGAACTTTGAATACCGGTTTGGGTCAAGGCGGCGTAGGCGGCTCCTCATTTTGGGGCGGCGGTGGACGAGGCGGTTTTACAAATTCCACTGGCGGTAGCGCTGGTAATGCTTATGGTTCTGGCGGTGGCGGAGCTGGCGGAAACACTACGGCTTCCGCTGGAGGCGCAGGAAAATCGGGAATCGTATGGGTCCTTGAATTTTCATAAACGAGTTCCAAACGATAAATTTTTTTTCGGTTTGCTTTAGGCTGGCCTTTTCTTCAAACGGCCAGACAAGCGAATCGAAATTTCTTTAAATCACCCTATGATGACCATTCTTAATTTTTCGTTATGGATTCTCTTGTCACGCTCTTCCAAATTTCGTTGTACATTCAAGTTATATATTTCACATACAAATTTTTGAGCAATTGACTTGTAAAACCCAGGAGATTAGCGCCAGAAACGTTAAGTAAATCGAAACAAACGTTTTCTAAAAAGCTAACGCATGCAACACTCCTGAATATTTTACTCAAATCACTTTAGGAGACGACGTCATGAGTCAAAACTTGTACGACATCGAAAAAACTCAATTAGAAAGAATTGACGAAGCCATTGAAGCCAGTGTTTCATTAAATAGCGGTCCCAGCGAACCTCCAACAAAATTTGCCTATATGCTTTGGGCCGATACCGTCGCTGGGAAAATGAAACAACGTAATGCCGCTAATACGGATTGGATCGAAATTTGGGACCTCCCTACCGGGGTTCCTTCACAGACGAATGCCGTTAAAAACTTTATCATCGATCCAGATTTCACTCAGTGGCCTCAAGGAACTTCTATCGCAAACGCCACAAATAAATACGGCTCGGTTTTGGTAAAAGGAGGAACCTCTGGAACAAGCACCGTTTGGGATGCCGTTAGATCGACGGATGTTCCAACCTACGCTCAATCCAATCACCATTCCGAATTCAGTTTCCAAGCTGACGTAACCACGGCAGACGCAACAGTAGACGCCGCCGACATTAGTCGATTGAGATACTTTGTCACTGGTTACGATTATACCTTCCTTCATGAAAAAACTGTCACTTTGAGCTTCTGGGTAAAAAGCCCTAAAACGGGAACCCACTGCCTACATTTTGGCAACGACAGCAGCCGATGGAGAATTGAAGAATATACTGTGGATGCGGCTGACACCTGGGAAAAGAAATCGATTACCTTGCAGTTAGACAGTAGCGGCAGTTGGAATTTTGACGAAAATATAGGTTTGGAAGTTTCATGGATCCTATTGGCTGGCGCTAATTTTCAGGGAAGCGCAGGTAGTTGGCAAGATTCTCCAATGAAATACGCTACCTCCAATCAAGTTAATGTATGCGACTCGACCTCTAATAATTTTCATTTAGCTCAAGTGCAATTGGAAATTGGTTCTCAGGCAACACCGCTAACTGCCCCTTCTATAGCGACAATAACCGAACAAGTCGATTACTATTTTCAAAGACTTTGCTTTAACGATGGTAGTGCGGGAGTTAACCGAGGAACGCTAATGGGATTCTTTCCTCAAACCACTAATGGAATGGCTTCCGTAAAATACCGCAGAAAGGTGCGGACAATCCCAATTGTGTCGGGCAGTTCGGCTTCCACTTGGTCTGTTGAACACAGCGGGACCGATGGCTCTCCTACAAACAACCCCGTTTACGGCGTTATATCGGAAGATAGTTGCAGGCAAGATATAACAGGACTCTCAAACCTTGGAACCGTTAATGCAGGCGAAGCCTATATGATGAGAGGAGCCGTATCCACAACAAGCTATATTGACATAGACGCTCGTCATTAAAAATTAACTAAGAGTAAAGTACTTACCTATAGACTTTTTTTCTTTTACAGAGGACAAAAGATGACTGTTTCAACATTGAACCAAAAAGATTCGTTTGAACCGTTGAATGACGCTGTTAACGTTTTAAAAAGAATTGGAGGAGCTTTCGCTCCTCATGAACAGACTACGCCAAACATGACTGTAAGGTTGGATGCCGGACAATTATTTGACGCGTCTGGTCCTACCTTAACCGAGGTACCTTCTCAAATTACGGGGCTTATTACAGCGCCGTCGACCAACTCAAGGATTGACCGCGTAGTCATTGACAATTCAACCGGCACAGTTTCTGTTATCACGGGTACGGAATCCGCAAATCCTACGCCGCCAGCGATAACCTCCGGGAAAATTCCTATCGCGCAAATATATCTCCATTCCAGCACAACCACAATCAATAACGATATCATCACCGATGAGCGACCTGCTGGATTAAATGTCAACGCGGCTAGTTCCGGCACGGTAACCACCGTTAACAGTGGTACAGGCTTGACCGGCGGCCCTATCACCACAACGGGAACTCTTAATGTAGACGTCGGCACAACCGCAAACAAAATCGTCCAACTCGACGGTTCCGCCAGGCTTCCCGCAGTGGATGGATCTTTATTAACAGGCGTTAGTTCCGGCAAAATAGTTCAAGTTGTTTCTTCAGTCAGTTCGACAAGCGGTTCGACAACAACAACTATTCCATGGGACGATACAATTCCAACAAATACCGAAGGAGCGGAGATGATAACAGCCGCTATCACTCCAAACGCTTCAGCGAATAAAATCATCGTTCTATTTTCGGCCCCATGCGCCAACAGCACAAATACAGATGCAAGTATCGCAATATTCCAAGATACGACTTGCAAAGCCGCTCAATGGATTACTGTACCGGAAATATCCGGTCTCAACTCTCAAATCAGTATGACCGCTATTTGGTCGCCGGGAACTACATCAGAAATAACAGTTCGCGTTCGCGGCGGATTGCGATCCGCCGGCACGTTTTATTGGAATGCTATCAGCAATGGGAATCATAAATTTGGAGCTGTTCTCAATATGTCGCTAATTATTCTTGAAGTGGAAGAATAAAATACCTTATCTGATAAACGTCAGCGACTTTAACCGCGCCTCCAACAATTCATATTTTTAACCTACGGCAACCCTCTCGCCATTTATTTAAAATAGCGGCTGGTTGCCGTGTTCATTAGAAGCGCGATAAAAAGCGATGTTTGCACGTTTCTGCATAAACAACTTGAGCTTAAATAAAAAAATAAACCGCAACTCTCACAGGGCGACAACGCTAAGAGCGCAAAGAAAGGCCAAGTGACGGTCGCCCATCGACAAGCTTAAGTCCAGATTCCTCAAGGTTATTTTTTCACGCATTTCGTTATGGATTCTCTCACGATATCAGCACAACTATTTTCGTTATGGATCGTCCTGTTACGCTCTTCCCATTTTTGTTGTACATTTGAATTAAGATAATTCATATACGTTAACCGATTTCTTACATTCAATTCGTCCAAAGTTTCGTTTCAACTCCGCCATTATCAAAATTAAATAACGCCTCCATCAACGGATAAATTCAACATTTTTGGTTTAATCATCAGGGGATTTTAAATGCCACATCAAATCAGCATTGGTTTGGACCTCATCTCGCAATTAACGAAGGTCTTCGACCTTAACACGGCTAACTCCAAACTCAACTATCAGCAGGACTTCAACTGGACAGACGGTTCCGGCGCAAGTCAATCGGAAGCTGTCTTTCACGACAAACGAACTCTTTCGGCCAGCGCTACGGAAGACCTGGATCTCGCCGGTTCTTTGGTAGACGCTTTTGGCGACACGATCACATTCACGGCTATTAAAGCGCTCATCGTGAAAGCGGACGCCACAAACACCAACGACGTTCACGTTGGCGGCGCGGCTTCTAACGCTTTGGTCAACTGGGTTGGCGACGCAACGGACATCGTTGTCGTTAAACCGGGCGGCCTGTTGGCTTTGATAGCCGAAGACGCTACCGGTTACACAATTACCGCAGGAACCGCCGATATTTTAAAAATTGCAAACTCGGCCGCAGGCACCGACGTTACCTACGAAATCATCCTCGTTGGAGAAACTTCCTAATATGACGCCCTCCTCTTCAACAATCCTGCATTACGGAGTCCTATTATGATTGGAACTCTGCTCTACGAAAAGTTAACGGGAAATCCGGAAATAGCGGCTGTCATCGCATCGCGTATGTATCCTGTCGCTTTGCCGCAAACTCCCACGGTCCCTGCGGTCGTTTACTTTTTCGACAACGCCGCGTCGACGAATTCCATGACGGGGCCTTCTGGTCATGGGTCGGCCACTATGCGGGTCGATTCCTGGGCGGACACGGCGGACGAGGCCAAAGATCTGGCCGAAAAAATTAAATTCATCCTAAACGGATGGAAAAAAAACGTTCCCGAAGGCGCGGTCCAGGGAACATTCTTTAAAGGCGAAAAAGATATTTTCGACGACGACAAATCGCTTTATTCCACTCAACAAACTTATCTCATTCACTATAAGGAGATTGAATAAATGGCTTCTTCAGCAACTATCGGTTTTGGAACTTTATTTAAACGCGGCGACGGCGGCGGACCTGAAACTTTCACGACTTTGGCGGAAGTAATCAGCATTTCCGGCCCTTCTTTGTCTATGGACACGGTGGACGTTACCCACATGGAATCTACCGGGACCTATCGCGAATTTCTCCCTGGTTTAAAAGACGGCGGCGAAGTGAGCGTAACGGTTAACTTCTTGCCTGGGGATTCCACTCAAAATGTTGCGGCTGGTATCTTAAAAGATTATGACGACCGCGTTTTAAGAAATTTCCAAATCGTTTTCCCTGATTCCGGAACCACCACCTGGACTTTTGCGGCTTATGTTACCGCATTCGAGCCGGAAACTCCGTTGGAAGACAAAATGACCGCTTCCATCATAATGAAAGTATCCGGTCAACCAACTTTAGCTTAATTTATTATCAAGTCTGGCAAAGATCAAAGGATTCATTCTTGGGGATTGCAGACGAGGAGTTTTTCGATCAAACGTTCAATTGAATGATTAAACCTAGATCCTTCGTCGGTCTAACGACCTCCTCAAGGATGACTTTGGCCAGCGAATAAAAATATAAAAAAAGTTTACTGTTACTTTACAGTAATTCTTATAAATCAAAAACAATAAGATAGTCGCATTTCCCTCCGAGCGTCTCAGGACAAACTTGAGCCTCAATGTGACATTTATAGATTTTTTTAAACGACAGGAGACGGCCGTTTTATGGCTAACGCAAAAAAAGGCGAATACGCAATCGAGGCGAACGGCAAGTCCGTTACGTTTAAATACACCACCAACGCGCTGTGCGAGTTGGAGAGCAAAATGGGATTATCTATTCCCGAAATTGGTCAAAAGATATTAGGCGGCGAGAATATTTCGTTCGCCGCTATCCGCACCCTCTTTTGGGCCGGACTCATCGCCAACAATCGCGATATAACCGAGGCTGAGGCGGGCGAACTCATCGACGCTATCGGTTTTCAAGAAGCGACTAACGGCATCAGTCAAGCGTTCGCCCTCGCCTTCCCAGAGGCAACTTCGCAAAGCCAAAACGAAACGGCTGTCGAAAAAAAAATGTAACCCGTTCCAGCGATTGGGATTGGGACGGGCTGATTGTTAGATCTTTAGAGGCGGGCATAAGCCTTGAAGAGTTTTGGATAAGAACTCCGGCGGAAATAAGTTTTATTTTGGAAGCGTTCAATAAAACCATTGAACGCGAAACCAATTTGGCCTTGTTAAACGCCTGGATGTCGGCGGCCTTGCAAAGGGCCAAGCGTATGCCGCCTCTAAAAGATTTAATTAAAGAACCCAAAAAGACAAAACGCCAAACCTGGGAAGAACAATTGACGTTTGTCAAAATGCTGAACGCTGCTTTTGGCGGCAAAGATAAAAGCGCCAAAACGACTAATCATAAATAAGGATAAAAACATTGGCTACCAACGACGTTGGAGAATTGCTAGTAGGATTGAGACTCGACAAAATCCTTTTGAAAAAGGATTTTAATTCCGCGAAGGCGAGTTTTTCAAAGTTTTCCCGCAATGTTACTAAAACATCGGTAAATCTAGGGAAAAATATGACGCAGTCCCTTAGCGTTCCTCTTTCCCAATTTAAAACCCAAAGCACAAACGCGGCCAAAGGCTTTCAGTCCGCAATGAACCATGTTCAAAGCGTATCTGGAGCGACTGGCAAAGAACTTGAGGATTTGAAAGCGAAATTAAGATCTTTGAGCGTCGCCGCTCAAGTCGCCGCGACGAAGGTTGGAAGAAGTTTCTTATTCCTGGAACAAAACAGCGCCATAGCTATACAGACAATGGCAGGTATACCTTCCATATTAGAAACTATCGCTAAAACGATGCTTGGCGTATCAGCTATTATATCGGTTTTCAATTTCAAAGTTTTGGAACTGGGAATTCTTAATTCTCTTTTAGGACAATCCCTTTTAACCACAAACGTCAACCTAGTTTTACTTGGCCAATCGTTGGCCCTTGTCGGCGCAATTGCTTCGGTAGCGTCCATACCCTTAATAACATTGAGCCAAACGTTTACTCAAATACTTTCAGCAATTACCAGCGCAAGTTTATTGGTTCAACAATTTGGACAGCAAATCGGCCCTCTCCTGCTCCCCCTGATTATGCAAGGCTCAGGCGCATTGATGGCAATGCGCATTGAATTTGAAAATTTGGGATTAGTTATCCAAAGTTTCGTGGAAAATCAAATAACTGCCTTAAACGAGGCTTTAAACAACTTGATATCCACTTTTGGCCAGTTAAGCGGAGTAATTTCTGGAACTGGCAACGGATTGGCAACCGGAACAGGTTCTATAACTGGAGTGGGACCTGGCTCTACTGCAACTACTGGAACAGGAGAAAAAGGGCAAAGCGGAAAATCTACAGGGTTTCTAGATTCTATTCTTAACACATTAAAACCTTTAGAACAATTAGCGATCATGCTAACAAACTTTATTGCCCTAGGGGAAGCTATAGCGGGTCTTTTTGGAACAACTTTAGGAAAAGCATTAGGAAGTTTGGGAAGAGCGCTATGGGGAGTGGTAAGAGGAGGAGCGACTGCATTAATAAGGGCTTTAACATTTTTTATTCTTCGGCTTGGTCCTTGGGGATTGGCTATCGGAGCCTTTGCCGTTGGTTTTGCTATTTTCGGAGACGATATTAAAAGAATCGCTAAAGACACTTGGGATTCAGTTACAGCTGAGTTTGAAGGTTTTACGCAATTTCTCGATCCCTGGATTGAAAGAATTGGAAGTTCTCTAAATAACCTCGTTATACATTTTCAATCAGTTACTAACGCCCCAAACGAAGCGGCGGCGGCTATTGCAAACGCATTGTCGGCAGACGGTTCAGAGCGGAGAGTTAGTACTGTAACATTCGCTAAAACATCTGATGACGGTCTTGCAATTTTTGATAAGAAGTTAGACCCTCGATTGAGTCTGAATTTAAGCGCAGTTCCTGAAAAAGCCACTGGTATTTCACGAGTGCCACAAGATATGCTGGCGTTTTTGCATAAGGGGGAAACGGTTTTGAATCGGTCCGAGTCGGCCCTGGCTGGCGCGGGGATGGGCGGACTGCAAATTCAAGGAGACGTGGTGGTTAACGTTCCTCCGGGTATGTCTAATCCTCGCGAAATGGCTAAAACCATGTTGAAAGAAATGAACACGATTTTACGACGCCAAAGCGGGAAAGGAATTGGACTATGAGTTTACCGGAATTTCATTATCCTGACCGGCAAAGCCCAACTATTTCCTGGTTTCCTACTATCGGCCATCAACCGGGAGCAGAACCCGTTACAGATTATCCCGATCAAATTGTTTCGGAAACCGCTGGCAATACGCTTCGTATTCAAGAAAAAGGAGCTAAACGTCAAACGCTCACGCTGCAGTTTGTCGGATTGCCAAAAGCCGATAAAGATTCTTTGAAAACGTTTTTTGAAACGATTCAAAAATCGCTTAACTCGTTTGAGTTTATTGATCGCGAAGGTCAATCGCATACGGTGCATTGGATGAACGCTTTTGAGTTTCCCGCTATTGGGATGGATGGTTTGCATTATTCCGGGGAAATCGTTTTGCGGAAAGTGTAGAGCCTTTAAAGAAAGCAAACCGCAAAGACGCAAAGGACGCAAAGAAATAAAAAAAGAAACTTAATTAACGACTGGTCAAGAGTTCGACTTATTTCTAAGTATAGGATTATCTCTCCGTCATCCTAGAACGGATAGACCATGCAATGGTCTAGGAGCGAAGGATCTAGGTAAAAAAAGGAACCTTTTTATTAAATCGAGGCGAGATCCTTCGCTGAACCTAAAGGTTCACCTCAGGATGACATGCTATGAAGCAAGTTTTAAATCTAGGTCAACTTTTAATTAATTCTAGATAGAAAAAATAGGATACACCCTTCGAGAACCTCAGGGTGACAGATTTTATAAAAAAGGGAAATGTAATGATTGATTGGAAAAATAGTTTACCGGAACATTTTCATATCGAACCCGATGTCGAGGGTATCGAAGATAAGCAAAATCACGTGGTTTATCCCGTTCGCGTTTACCACACCGAGTCGGGCGAAGAAGCTTTATTAACGCATATCACGATTAAGAATCCGTTCCATCAGAACTTAAAAGCGCTTCCAGATTGGAAGGACCGCGTGATGACAATTCTTAATAGTCGCGTTAAACAACAGTTACTGCAACGGATTAAAGCGGAACCGCAGGCGATTGAAGACTTGGTTCAGTTGATGGACGAACCGCCACAGCCGGTGGCGTAAAAAATAAGGTTGTCATACTTCGAGAGCCTCAGCATGACATTATTAAAGTCAAAGCGAGATCCTTCACCGATACTAACGTATCGCTCCAGGATGACATGCAATGGTTATCCATAAAAACGCGATACGTATCATGAGTAAAAAAAAACATAAAATATAATGAGAACTTTTAGTTCAGAATTTACCGCCGCAAAGAATAAAGCCGGGCACGCGCCTATAAATTTACTGGAAATCACTTTCCCAGCTGTTTCCGGCTTTCCGGAACTGGTAGCGCGTTTGGCCGATAGAGAAGATTCAAGCAGTTCCGAAAAACTGACGATATTGGGAAACGAATATCACGCGATCGTCAATAGCTGGGGCGATCTTGACGCCCTGGTATTCGCCGAACGTAGCGACGCAAACGCGACAAATGGCATAAGCATAGAAGTTTTAAACGTCGATACGGATCTCCTCTTCCCTGAAGGACCGTTTTCTAAACTTTTGGATTTCTACCCTCCGGAAACGGCAACCGCTAAACTCTATCAATGGTTTGGCGACGAAGGTTTGACGGGCCTCAGCGAAGGGTTGCTATTCGTTGGTCGAATGAACGATCCCATTTCCCACGACGACCGGGTTTGCCGATTCGATTTGGTTGATATTTCCAGTTACATTGGCGACGAGGTCATCGGACGCCAAATCACAATCAACGATTATCCTAACGCTCCCGACGAATCGATCGGAAAAACGCTCCCCATCGTTATCGGCTCGGTCGATAAAGCTCCCGGCATCCCCGTGCGCAAAACCAACGAAACGGTTCTCACGCTGGTGGCTTTCCCTGGAGCGACCACGTTGTCGGTCGCCTCTACCTCCGGATTCAAAAACGCAGGACAACTCGTCATCGGGCAAAACGTAATCACCTACACCGGACTATTAGCGACTTCGTTCACTGGAGTAACCGGAATCAACCGCATTCACCCCATTGACACCGCCGTTATCGAAAAAGTGAACGACCATCGGTATGTGTTTTCCGATCCGCAGTTTCCTGTTCAATCGATCAGCAACGTCCGAGTGGCTGGGGAAACGGTTGACTCGTCGATTTACTCAATTGATCTGGCAAAAGGCGAAGTTATCTTTGCCGATAAGCCTCAACGTTTTGAAGCGACGGATACAAAATCCGAATCCATTTCGTTCACGGCCACCGGCTCCGGCAACACGGCGCTCAATCCGCAAAACGCTTTTGACGCCGACAATCGAACCTCTTCGGCAAAGATTAATCAAAGCAATCGAACGCTTTCTTTAAAGCAAGAAACCGAGTTAACGGACAAAGGCGAAATTCAACAGATCTTTTTACGGGTCGATCATTTCGAAGAAGAAAAAATACCAAACGACTCCATTTCGATTTCGTTGCCGGGGATTGGAACTGTCAAGTCTTTATCATTACCCGCTGATGAGGATTTAGCGAATACGGAAGGTTCCTCAAACGCAAGTCATTCCACTCCTAATAGTTTAGGTTTTGATACAAACATCGATCATCCTCAAGGAGATAACATTCAAGTTGCAAATGCCGAAACTCCACATGCTCACTCACTTTCAGGATCCATAGATACTCCTCAAAGTGCAACCGCAGGAGACAACAATGAATATAACTTTTTTGACGGCTCATCAGTAAATGTCACCTTTCCCGTTTTCACAAATAATGCGACAGGATATACCGTTTTTTATGATGTAGAATTCATCAGCGTAAGTACGAATAATCCAGTTCCCAATCCTCTTGCTGATGGAGGAGATGTTGAACTTTTTATTAAAAATAAATCCATCGGTTTTTTTAGATATAGTAATGGTGACAATCCAAAGCGAATTAGTAGTAGTATATTTATAAATGAAGCTCCAACAACATTTATCACAATAAACGCTAATGTATCCCTTCCTTTTAGTTCCTCTGCACATATCAAATTTTTTAATTTTACCCGCGTTGTTCATGATAACTCCGCTGAAGTTCAATCCACATTAACTGGAATCTTTCCAATAAAATCTGGAGGCGTTTTAGACTTTACGGGTAGTAACAGAAGTGGTATCAAAAGTGGTCAGGTTTCGGATGTTTCAATTAACGCTCCTCTAGTATCTACCACGGAAAAGAGTTCCAACATCGTTCAGGATTTTGCGGACATTACGCAACACGTTACCGGGTGGGAATGGTTTAAAGATCGCGAAGTTCAAATTACCTACAACGGTTCTTCCGACGGTAGAACCTCTTACATACTGAACACGTTTTTTGAAATCCATTACGCAGAACGGAGAGTCGTTTTTACCGACGACGTTTCGGCCCAGGTTGAGGGTCTTATCGACGACGGGTCGGGTACGATCACCGGAACTCCTAACGCATTGATCGAGCGTCCGGACCATGTTTTTAAATGGTCGGCATTGACGGCGCTTAAACAAAACGCCTCTCTAATTGACAGCGCGTCATTTTCCTCCGTTGGCGCTTTGTACGATTCGCAAATAACGGGCGGTTATAAACTTGCCGGAATTATCCAGGATCAAAAAACCGCGTCGGAACTATGGGCGGACTGGGGACGTAATTCTCGTTCTTACTTATTTTGGAATTTGGGTTCCTGCCGTTTGCACTTCCGGCCGTATAACTTCATCGACGAGGGCGACCCCTCCGTTAAAACCATTACAGATAACGAGATACGCAACAACCCCGCTCCTTCGCGGGAACGCACCGCTACGGCAAACTTGGTCAACTCCGTGGACGCGCGTTATAAACGCGACTGGACGGACACCGAACACACGGCCATCGCCAGCAAAGCGGACGAGTTTTCCAAATCCAAATTTGGCCTGCGGGAACGCCCCGATCAGTTCAATTTTGACTGGGTACGCAACGCGAATATGGCAAAGGATCTTGCCGATTTTTATTTGCAGGAAAATTCGAATCCATCGTGGATTGTCCGTTTGGAATTGTTCCTGGACAACATGGAATTGGAACCGGGCGATATTGTCAAAATCAATTCCAGCAATCTTAACTTAATTAACGCTTTCGGTCTGGTTTTGGGTCCGTCGCGTTCTTTGGGGTCCGGCAGGGATCAAAAAGCGGACACAATTCCTATCGCCATTCGGTTATTCCCGGCGTTTGTCATCCGTGTTTTCGCTAACGAAGACGGTTTTATTGGGGACGATATCGAGTTTCAATTAGGGGCTCAATTTGGCGAGAGCGTTCAAGTCGCCGAGTTGGCTTCGATTCTTCAACAAACGTCTTTCGGCGAAAACGTAACGACGCAGGACGCTCAATCGTCTTCCGAAAACGCTTTACTGCCTGAAGATTTGCAGATTGCCGAAGCGACTGGGATTTTTCAAACCGCTCCTTTTGCTGAAAACTTTAAAGCAATCGACCGGGGATTTACCGTTAACGAGGGTTACGGACTGCAAACGTATGGATTGAGTGGGTATGGAGCGACCGTTCCGTTGAATTTGATTCTGGAAAGCGACGCTCAATTTATTTCCTCTGTTGATGGGTTTAATTTCTTTATTCAACCGGGAATTCTGGAAGCGGTTGCAATCGCGGATTTGATTTCTATTAGTCACAGCGCTCCGCTTGCCGAGAGCGTGGCGTTTGAAAGCGTTGGCGGAGTTTCTAACGCCGGTTACGGTTTGGCGGCCTATGGCACGAGCGATTACGGCGGGCAGGAGATTCTATAAGGAATTAATTACCTAGATCCTTCGTCCTTCGGACTCAAGGATGACGGATATGACCGTTAGTGGATAATTTAAAGAATGATGGTTGTCGACCTTAGAGAGCTTTCTAAGGAACATGCTCCTCTGGAGCATAGATCCCTCGACTTCACTCGGGATGACGGATTAAAAAATGGATGGGTTTTGTTTTAAAGAAAAGATAGAGATTGTGGTTCGGGATTCGGATGGAGAAATCAAAGACCGGAGCGTTGTCGAACGAACGCCTGGCACGGTTTCTAAAGCGGAGGCGGAACGGTTGATTCAAGAGAAGTTGAAGGAACATCTCAAAGATTCGGAATCGCAATATCATTAAGAAGTAGGAATATGTTTCTTCGAAACATAGATCCCTCCACTTTGGTCGGGATGACTTTTAGACAAAGCGAGATTCTTCACCGATATTAAAATATCGGTTCTGAATGACACGCGAAGTAAATCACGAAATCCTAGTCGTTAATCAATCAACGCGTAAAACAAGTCATGCGCTCTGAATGACACGCAATGGGAATAGATCAAAAAAAATTATTCATGTAAAGCGTTTTTAAATATTTCAAAAAAGATACAAGTCAATTTAACTTCTAAATAAATTTTTTCAGGAGAAAGAATTATGATCACAGACGGCGGATTGGATCACTTGGCCGATCAATTGTTGGACACTCCAACCCAAAACACCATGACTCATATGGCTATCGGCTCTGGCGCAACGGCGGAAGCGGCTACGGATACAACTCTGGAAACGGAAGAGGCGCGTGTGTCTCTCACCACTAAATCACGCGCTAACAATGTTGTTACATATGTCGCCGACTTTCCCGCAGGCACGGGAACCGGGGCCATTACCGAAGCGGCGATTTTTAACGCGGGTTCTGTTGGCGATATGTTGAATCGCATCACTTTTCCCGTGAAGAACAAAGGCGCGTCGGATTCTTTGCAGATTACTCAGACTTTGACGTTGCAACGGGTTTAGCACAAGCCTAAAAGATTAGCCACAGAAGAGCACAGAAGTAATAGGTGGTCGCACTTCGACAAGCTCAGTGTGACAATTTATTTAAATCGAGGCGAGATCCTTCACTGAACCTAAAGGTTCACTTCAGGATGACACACGGTGGGAGACTTAGTAATTTCAATCTTCTTCCACCCCATGCAAACACATAAAAATTTTTAAAACCGGGATGGGTTTGTAAAACCTCGCGGACCTTCATTTCCCAGGAATAAATAACATGACCGATTATACAAGCAGTTTAAACCTTCCCCTGCCAGACCAGGGGAACACTAATTGGAAACAGTATCACGACGCCCGCGCCCAAGCCCTAGACGACATTGGCAACCTTTTTCAAAAGGACGCGTATGTTTCTGGGATTTTGAGCGACGAAGAGGTCGCCTACGATGGCTGGTTTCCACAAGAAGATATCACCATAACAAAAGTCGGAATCTTTTGCCGCGTCGCTCCAACGGGAGCGGACGTGCAAGTCGACTTATTGGTTAACGGCTCGGAGCAAACCAGGGTCGCCTCCCTCACCGCCGGTTCTCAATATGAATTGACCGATATTACAGACTTGGACGTTACTTCCGGTCAGTGGGTTGGAATTAAAGTCAAGCAAATTGGCTCGACGTTGGAAGGCGAAGACATGACCGTTACCCTCTATTTTAAGAAAAAAGCAATCGCAACCATCGCGTAAGACATTTTTGGAAACTCATTAAATATCGAAGGTTATTACTATGAACTGGTTTATTAAATATATTTTTCCGGCCATTATGTTGGGCGCTTTGCTGATCATGTTGCCGGTTTCTGATTCGTTTGGCGCTAAATATCGGATCGGTCCGGACTCCGATTTGCAAGCGCCTCCGGCTATTGGCTCCACCACTCCAAACACGGGAGCGTTTACCGATTTGTCCGTTAGCGGAACGGCGGACTTTGTCGGCGTTATTCACGGTTCCAGCATGATTGCTGGCACCATCACTTTAGGCGGCGTGCCATTATCCGCCTGGCCGCAAGGCGACGCTGCGGGAGTGGCTCAAAACGCATCGGACATCTTTTTAAATTACCTATACGATCAAGAACGGCACGGAATCGATTCGCAAAATATGGAAGAGGGATTCGTCGGCGTTTTTGCGACAACGACTAATGTAGTAGACGAAGTTAAGTCAACCGGCGAGGAATACGATGTCGCTAATAAGCTATATAAACCGCTTTCCGGCGGAACCGATCTTGATTCCGATAAAACCTACACTACCGAGTCTAATTATATTCAGCAAGAATGGACTAACTCTTTACCCGCAACCGATCAAGCTACGGTTACCAACGGCGATGCGACCGTTACAATTGACACTGGCAGTTGGCCAGCTAACGCCGAAAAAGCCCGCATCAGTTTTGATTCTGGAACAACGTGGTATGGCATCGACACTCGAACAGACGCTACTAATATCGAGTTAGATAGCACAGCTACAGAAACTACTGGAGACTATGACTATATTATTCGAATGAGTCAGTTTGATGCGGGAACCGTAAAACTGAATGAAGTTGGAGGCGGAGGAGCTGGCGGCTATGGTCCCAATTTGGCGACCGGGGCTACGGTAACTCATAATACTACTATAAGCAGCGGTTTAATTGCCAGCGTAGCTGATGACGATACAGGAACAAGCGTTAATTTTGACGGTAACGAAGCATTACCCAGCCATATACGTTTTGAATTTACTTCAGGAGCGGTAACAATCACTAAAGTAAGAATTAGCGTCAATGGAACAGAGGCTCGCGCCGACGATGTGGATTTTAATATTGACGGAAGTAACGATGGAACAAATTGGAATTTAATCGAATCTGTGACAGGTCATTTTTTTCAAGATGGAACAGTATATGACGATTTTACATTTACTAATAACACAGCCTATACTTATTACCGAATTAATTTCATCGCTAACAACAATTTTAATAATGGACTTCCAACATGGTACGACACACAAATGATGGAAGATGGAGACGCTGTTCCGATTAACGAATACGTCTCCATAAGCGACGCAGAGGGGCAAAAAACTGAAACGTCTTCCTGGTCGGATATTAATCTAAGTACTATTGACGAAACTCCTGATACCCAGAACATCTATTACTGGTTGATGTTTGACCCCGCCGCCAGCTTTGGAGCGGGAACGGAAATTAAGGTATTCGATCAAGCCGATTCCTCCTGGCGTATTATCGCTAAAAACGACGCAGGAACATGGAAATACAATTCCGCCGCCTCGGGTAGCGAAACTTTGACGAGCGGAACGGTTAACGACATGCTCCATACCATTTCTGAAGCAGTAGAACAACAAACCGCAAATCAAATGGATCATGATCAATATGAAGCCATTACCGACAACGAATGGGAAACGACTGGCGGTTTCTCTACGTCTGTTGATAATATCGTTAGAGGCGTCACCTTGTATTCAACGTCCGCCAGCTCTAACCCTTCGGTTGATCGATTTGGAATCAACTACGATGGCGATAACGCCGCAATGGATTTGCAAACTGACGCTTTTACGGTATCGGCGGCGCCTTCGGAAACTTATACATTCGTTGCGGATAAGCATATTTCCGCTTCGCCTACCTATTATGTAACGCGCGATTGCGATGCAGGGACTCCCGACTGGACTGATATTACGGCTGACATGGAAGTCGCCACAACGTTATCGGACGGTCGTTCGGTGCGTCGCGCAACCAAAGATTTAAGTGGAACGACTACCGGCACCAAGTTGTGTTTTCGCGTAACGGTTCCTTCCGGAAGCGAGTACGAGATCTCAGCCGTTGGTCAACAGGCGCGGCAGTAAAGTAAATAAGGAATTGACGGTCCTTCGGGCCGTCGCCTTTTTAAACCTAGATTCTTCGCCGTTCCTTCGGAACGACTCTAGCAACGAATAAATATACTTAACGAACTGCAAAAGTTATAAAGAAAATAATCTCTAACTTTAATCCTTTGCAACTTTAAAAAATGAGATCCCTCGACTCCTCTCGGGATGACATTAAATCGAGGCGAGATCCTTCACCTAACCTAAAGGTTAGCTTCAGGATGACATGCAAGAGCGACGGTTTAAAGAAAAGTTGACTCTCAATTAGCAGTGATCCTAATCAACTATTAAAAGGATGTCGCAGTTCGAGAACCTCACTGTGACAATTTAATTATAAATATTGGAGTATAAATAATGAAACGAATTGCGGTTATCGCTATTTTTAGTTTTACAACTTTAACGTTAAGCGGTGGCTCCGCTTTGGCAAATCATAAATCCGGGCATAAGGGTTCGATCCGGTCTTTTAAGAGCGCTAAAAATATTAAAAAAAATAGCGAAATGCGCGCCGAACTCCCTGGTTTATCTAAAAGCTTACAATTTATCGACAATCAATTGGCTAACGCTCGCACTGTAGATGAATTACGTTCCGCTATGAAACGCGTTTTGAAAAAACAAATGCGGATGATTTATAGGCTAGAAAAGAAAAAATAAGCTCAAATTTTTTATCGATTAAATAGCCACTGGAAACACAGATTTTCACAGAAGTTATATAACTTTTATTTTCTACAGTTCGAAGCCTGAGATAGCCAAAGTATTTTTCTGTGGCATAATAAGGCTGTAAAGTATGGGCGTTGAGTTTGAAATTAAAATCGATCCAAACAAATTGAGCGCCGAGGATTTTACCGGCGCTCTTCGCGAACTCGCTAAGGCTGGATACAAAGAAGCGGCTCTCTTCCTTGCAATAAACCGCTCCGGTAATATTTATATCCAAGACGTTTCGGATGTTTTATCCAATTACATGAAACGTCAGAAATCCCACCTAAAACTTAAAAGTCATTAATACAACTCAACTTACCGCCTTGTATAATTGGATTTTTAATCGCAGCCAATCTATCTTTCTCAAAGGAAACTTTTTAAGACGTAATTGTTAGACTCATCCGAACTACAACAATAATAATTAGGCTCATGCCAGTTAGTTTCCCAGCTAACTTCAAGTTGGAACTGGCCTTTTGTCCAATCAATGCCATCCGTCAAAACCACTTCTCTAAACCATTTCAGATTGTCGCTTCCAAATCTATTTATTATCTTGTCAGAATCTAAAATTATTGCGGCTAAAGCTTGTGTGGGATTCTTTTTATTTCTAAAAATTACGTAGAGCCGTTTCATCCTGTAATTCGGCCCTTCCCAGAAATAATAATTTTCGATTTCCCCCCTCAAATAATATCTACCTTCGCGTTTCTTAATATTTATTTTAAACCTGAATGGAAGCTGTTTTTCGCCGTTATAAATAATGTAATGTCCCCGTAAACTTTCTAACCGAGAGTTGGAACCGTATTCTTCCTTAAAGTCCAGCGTGGCGGCTTGTAAAACCGGATGATGGGCCGTTCCTCCCCGCCTCGCTCTTTTTGTCAGTTTTTTCGTGTCTACAAATAAATCCCGCAAACTTTTCTCTGTCATAAACGGATTGCCAAGATTTCTATAACACGATTGGAGAAAACTCGGTTTATATTCATACGCTAGAATTGTCCTTGACGACCCGCCTGTATCAACCAGAATTTTGTGAATTCCTTGAATAGTTATTTCCTTATCGTTTAAAAAGAAATGCAATTTTTCCTCAGAAATCGTTTGTTTATCCAACGGATCAAAAATAAAAAAACAAAATCTGTTCGGCAGCCTATTATCCTGATTGCTATTTTTTCCAAAATCCTTCGAAGCTAACTGAATTATTTTAAAAGAGTACGGATTATAGTTTCTAAGATAAACCCTCTCATAAAACTCCTGCGGCGTTAAATCCAATCGATTCATCAAGGTTCCCAATATTATTTTAGACTTTTTGTAAGTTTGTTGGTCGAAATCACCTTGTTGAGAAGAAAGAAATCCTTGAACAAAATCGACAGTGTGATACGAGAAATAAATCGGGTAAGAGGAAAAAACGCAAAATAAAATAAGTTTTCCATTTACCTTTTGGATCCAGTTATAAATGGAAAACATCGTAAGCGTTACAATAAGGATTTGCGAAGCGGTGAAAATATAAATATACCAAAAGTGGTTATCATGAGGTTGGCTGATTTCATAAGCAAGGCTTGGAAAATAAAACAACGCCAAAACGGCTATCTCTTTATTACAAGCTGCCATCCCCTCCTTTTTGGCTTTGAAGGCCGTTCTAATGGCCATGAAATAAAAACAAAACGATAAAACCAACCAGTTTGTTTTTCTAAAGTTTTCAGAATGTTCTTTTCCGAAAAAAAAGCCTCTAGCATCGGATATTCGTTCAATAGTATTTTGAACGCCAATAATTCTAACCAACCTAACTAAATTAAAGGGTTTGCGTTCTTCAAAGGTCAACGATTCTCCTGCATTACTGGGAACATGGGTCTGAACTTTGTAGATTCCATATGGAAGCAAGCATATCGAAACGCATATTAACGTGGCCCCCAAAGCTTTGGGGGTAATTTTAATCTTAAATAACGCCAAGATAAAAAGGACCGGCAAGACATAAGTAATAACCGAAAAATGGAATTGGATTCCCAGACAAATTGCCATTCCCAATCCGGCAAGATAAATCGCCTTTTTGGCAACAACCATCTCCAATACAAACCATAAAACTAAAATCGTAAACGGAAAGATATAAGCGGGGTTAAAAGGAAACGTCACAACGCCAATATGTGAAAGATTCATGGAGAATAATATGGTACATATTGTCGCTACATTAAAACCAAAGTACTTGCGCGTTACCCAAAATAGAAGTCCCAGGGAACCAATATTCAGAAGAAAATTAAATACAAATATTGATTCGTATGAATAGTAAAAAAGCAGGGGAATACTTAAAAGAATATACATGAAAGGGCCCGGTAACCTTCCCCCATTATTTAATTCCGGTCCGGCAAGCGGAAAATAAACGCCGTCGAAAATATTAAAAGCCCGGTCAAAGTCCCTGGCAATCCAAACGTTGACAGAAACCTGATCCAAACATTTCCACCTTAAATAAATTCCAAGAATTACGAAAAAGCATAAACCCAATAAAGCGACTAATTTCAATCTTTCCGAAGGGGAGTTTTCCATAAAAAGAGGCGACTAAAACCTGAGGATTAATAGGCGGGCAAATTAAAAAATTGTCCCAGCGGCGATAAAGTTAGGGGGCGATAGTAAAAGGATTGAATCGGGATTTTAAAAATATTTCTCGCTAAATAATACCCGATTTGGTTAAATATCCAAAACGGTTTTATTAAACGTTGATTGGATTCCTTCCTTTTTGGATAATCCAACGCGGTCCTGCGCTTTCCACGTTTGGAAGCCATGTTAAACGGACAAAGACTTGATTTAACAGTCTCACGGCGCCCTTCGATGAAATTTCAATCATCTCCCCCAAAACCCTCTCTCAATTATATTTTTCTTTTCATTTTTACGGGTATTGGAGTTTATATCCGGTATCTTTTGCTTGAAAGCCCCATAACGCCCTACGCGCTAACCTATAAAATTAAACCAAATATAGACCTTGGCCCCCTTGAAATAATTTTCTCAAAATTTCATCCTGAATTAGCTCATTGGCGAATCATCGTCTCCAACTATATTTATAAGTTATTTGGATTATCCGAAATAACTTATAGAATTTTTCCTTTCGCTATTTCTCTTGCGACGCTTTACCTGATTTACAAATTTACCAAACAAAGAATTGGAGAAAACGAAGCCATTATTTCGGTCCTCTTATTTGGCGTCTCTTATTATAGTTTCTGGTCCATAATCTGGCCGCATTTTCCCGCGTTTTATTTTTTCGCCTCTTTCCTAACCCTGCATTTTTTATGGCTAGGAGTCGAAAAAAAAACAGGTCATACATATTGGATTCTCTTTTCATTTATAAATTTTTTAAATATTACAAACGTTATATTGCCTTTTCTTTTTCTCCCTGCGGTCTTTCTAGCTGGGATTTGGTTAATATGGGCGAACCATAATTCAACGTCGAAAGCCTTAACCTTTTCCCATTATAAAAAGTTTTTTGGTTATTTTTTTACTTCAATAGCCTTTGCGCTCCTTTTTTACCAACTGAAGGGGTTAAATATAATAAGGAACGCATACGAATTAATAATCAACGGAAAATTCATCGATCCTATTTTGGCTCCCATCCCCGGACAGGAATATTTTGAATCCAACTCAAGCCGACTGGAAAAATTAATCACGTTAGGGAAAAAGGTTTTCCTCACGTTAAATTTTTATGCGGGGGATATGGGAGTTCATGGCAACGCTGGAGCTTACGTTTGTTTTCTCGGTCTTTTTTTATTGGGCCAGTATAGACTTTTCAAAAATCATCGCTCGGTATTCATCGTTTTTTCAATAATTATTTATCCGCCTATTTTTCTTCTTTCTTTGGGGATGAACCTTGCCGAAGAAAGGTTCCTTGGTTTTATTTTGCCTTTTTATCTTATTTCCATCGCTGTGGGATTTTGTTTTCTATTTTCCAAAATTTTATTTTTTAAGGCTTCAAAAAACACAAAACATGCGACCGTCTTTTTATCCGCCTTTTTGCTATTTACCTATTCAGTTCATAAAAAACCAGTTTGGAGCCAGAATTTTCTGGACAACGTTTTCCAAACAAAAGGGATCGCGACCATTAGCCAGTTTCTAGAAAAAAATTTAGAAAAAAACGATATTATTTTAAACGTTACCAAAATAACAGAACTTCGGGGAGAATTAGGCGACGCCTTAAATTTAAGTTCCTACGAATTTTATTTAGAAAAATTTTTGGATACAAACCGGCTTTCTTTGCTTTCTGGAAAATCAGGCGAGGTTGGAATTTGGTTAATATTACAAAATCCATTAAATAACAAAACCGGTTATTCGCCGTTTTATTTCCCTCCACGATTTGAACCGAAGTTAATAAAATCGTCAAAGGGAATCTTTTTATATTTTGATAAAATTAATTTACCTAATCTTGCCGATCCCAAAAATGAATCGTTTATAAAAACTCCCTTTTGGTCTTTTGTAACCGCATTGTATTTTCACAATCAAGGGAACTACACGGTTGCGGAGCGCTACTACCAAAAAATGATAAAATTCGGATTTAACGAAGAAAGAGCCTACTATAATTTGGGTCTCATCTCTTCCAAAACAAACGCGGAACAGGGATTAAATTTATTTCTCAAAGCCCTTCAAGTTTTAGAACGTCCTACGGTTATTCCCCAAAAAACAGAAATACTAAGTTTTCTTCCTCGCAAAACTACCAGCGAGGGAATGATCGCTAATACCAAAGACATTAAAGATTCTCAACCTTTGAAATATTACTGGCAGTCAATTGGACAAACTAAGAGAAAAGTATGGCTGAAAGAAACGCTAATACCTCGCTCCATAGAAATATATTCCCAATTTTATTTCACTCCCGCAATCCTTTCCTACATTATATTCGACCTCGTTAGAGACGAAAGTTTTTTCCAATTGGCCAAAGATTTATTTACTAAGGGATTAAGGCTTAACCCCTATTCGTTGAAGGCCCCCTTTATAAAAAAACTTTTAATAGAAAAAAACCGAAAGATTTCCTATAAAGATCAATTTGAAGGTATTTCTCCTTTGAATCTTTTAGGAATCCACGAACACTTTCCTCCTATAAAGCATAAAGGCTGATTAACCGCCCCTGCAATCTGGCTTTTTGTCCAATTACATGAAACGCCGGAAACCCTACCCAAAACTTAAAAGTTAAACGGAAAACCATTTTCATTTTCTACTAATCTCTCCATCCAAAATAACGCCTTCATAAAACGTTTTAAGATTTTGTCTTAAGACCCTGTCTTAGGATCAAATATTATTTTTGGTTGCGTTACGCGCGGCCTTTCCCTGCCTTAAACTAAAAGTAACTTTTCACAAATCATTCCTTTCTTTCCTCTTTTAGGGCAAGAGGTCGCCTTGCCAGACCTCTTCAATTTAGTCACCTCTCATAACCTCAAAATGGAGACAATCATGTCGGAATCTCACACATCTTCGATCTTAAAAAATCTTTATGCCGCGGCTTATGGACCGGAAAACGCTTACGAAGCGTATCTCCCATCCGTGGAATATTTACACGAGGGATTGTATGTAAACTTAAAAATCAACATAGATAACACTGGCAGTTCCACATTGGAGGTCAACTCTCTTGGAGTAAAAAGCATTAAAGGACCAGACGGTAACGACGTGTCTGCGGGCGATTTATCCGCCGACAGAGTGGTGGGACTTGTCTACAACGGTTCCGAATTTCAAATATTAGCGGCGGGCACGACTAACTCTTCAATGTCCTCCGTCGACGACGCAACTAATAAAAATACGTCCAATCATTTTCGAACTTTGGACGTTCTACAGTCACAACATGCAGGAGCAACAATTATCGAAAGCGGTTGGGTAGATTCTTTTGGAAACGCTAACGAGATTGGAGCGGACGAGGCAAATTCAACCGGTGAATCGCACGATAACGTTAATAAGCTTTACGAAGGAGCTACGGGATCTACTAACCAAAATTCCGATAAGGACTATACTACCGAGTCTAATTACCTCCAGCAAGAATGGACTAACTCTAACCAAGGCACATCGCAAGCAACCGTAGCTTCCGGGACAACGGTTACTCTGTCTTCCGGAACCTGGCCGACTAACGCCGAAAATGCCCGAATCAGTTTTGATGGGGGCACAACTTTCTTTGATATCGATTCGCGCGATTCCAACACTCAACTCACGTTGGCCAATTCCGCAACAAACGCAACTTCAGATTATATTATCCGCATGAGCGAATTTGATTCCGGGGTTATTCAATTAAACTCTACCGGCTCTGGAACTCCGGATAGCAATACTAAATTATTACTCCATATGGACGGGTCCGACGGTTCGACAACTTTCACCGATTCCAGTTCTTCGGCGCATACAGTAACAGCTAGCGGAGACGCTCAAGTTGATACGGCGCAAAGTCAATTCGGCGGGGCGTCCGCTCTTTTTGACGGTACTGGGGATAAGCTAACAGTCACCACCAGTTCAGCTTTAGATTTTGGCACAGGAAACTTCACGGTAGAAATGTGGTTTCGTCCAGATTCTGTAAGCGGTAATGAGAGAGGCCTTTGGTCTGTCCGCCCTGGCGGCAGTAATAATAGTTTGGTGAGCATTCACAGACAGGGATCTGAGATTCAATCTTTTATTAGAGATCAGTCTAATACCGTTTACGACATTACGACAAGCGGGCTGGGTCTAGCTATTAATACCTGGTACCATGTCGCTTTGGTTCGGAATGGAACTTCCATGAAACTTTTCGTAGACGGGGTTGAAGAAGGTTCTTCTACTGTAGATTCTGGCGACATTATGGGGGATTCTGTAACAGATCACATTATAGGCGGCAGTAATGGGGCTCCAAGCGGCGACTATAGCGGTCATATTGACGAACTTAGAATTAGTAATATTGCGAGATACACGTCTAATTTCACTCCTTCTATCACGGCCTTTGCGAGTAATGAAAATGTTAGTTCGGAATACGTTTCCGCTGTCGATACTTTTGCGCAAAAAGAAGACTCATCGGCATGGTCTGATATCAATAGCGCCGCTCGAACGGAAACATTGAATTCTCAAAACGCTTATTACTGGTTGAGCTTTGATCCCGCTTCTAATTATGGAGCCGGTACCGAAGTTAAAATCTTCAATCAATCCGGCAGCGTTTGGAGAAAAATCGCGCGTAACAATAGCGGCGCGTGGCAATACAATAACGACGCTACTAACACGGCCACTGAAAATTGGGTGAACGCAACCACCAATGATATGCTCCACGCGGTTTCTCAAGCGATGAGTTCGCAAGCAAACAATCGTATGAGCGGAGCCGATTTAGCCGCTATTACCGACGCTGAATGGGAAGCTTCTAGCGGTTTCTCCACTTCCGTAAATTCAATAGCGCGCGGCGTCACGTTACATTCCACTAGCGCTTCGGAAAACCCATTGGTCGATCAATATCGAATTAACTACGATAGCGACAACCTTGCCATGGACTTACGCTCGAAAACTTTTGATCCAGGGGCTTCTCCCGCCAAAGTTTTCTTATGGGCAAAGGTTGAACACACCGACGCAGACGGAGCCGGAACTTTCTCTATTAGCCGTAATGGAGGAACCAATTGGGAGACGGTTTCAATGGTTCAACAAGGCGAAGCTATTTCTGGAGATATTCGTATTCTGCGAAGTGTTCACACCTTCACTACCGGTAGCGGCGGCGAGGATTTGAGAGCCCGTTATGTTACCGAGTCCGGCAAGGCTCAAAAGCTCCACGCCTGGGGCTTGCAGGCCAGGGATTAATCGGCCAACATCCCAAATGACGGAACATGCTTCTTCGAAGCATGAGATCGCTCCACTTCGGTCGGGATGACTTTTAAGAAGACCTCGGCGGTTCAAAGGACCGCCGAGATTCTTCGACTTCGTTCCCAAGGACAAGGGCTTCATTTTATTGAATCGGGGCAACCTTTCGAGAGCCTTCTAAGGAGCTAACTCAAATTTAAGAGGAAACAACGCTCCTGAGGAACGTTGACCCTTCGAGAACCTCAGGGAGACAATTTTACTTTGGTCGAGATAACGTTGGAGAGTTAGTTCCTTATTCAATTAACACGGCTTGCGGGTCTGGCGCTCAAGGCGCCAATTTAGAAGATTTCTATTGAGCGGCATTGGGCCAAAAAACCTTTACGGTTGTTCCTTTTCCGGATACCGTTTCCAGCGTAACGCTTCCGTTGACGTTTTCTACAATCCTTTTTACTATAGGTAACCCAACCCCAAGACTATGCATTTTGTCTTCGTCATGCAATGTTTTGAATATTTCAAACGCGACCTGTGGGTTTTCATGCGAAAAACCATGCCCATTGTCAGATACGGTAAGTTCCAAACCATTAGGGACCGCTTCCGCTTTGATTACTATTTTTGGGGATTCGTTTTTATTAAACTTGACGGCATTTTGGATAAGACGCTCCAACACCGTTTTAAACTGGAAGCGGTCTACGATGAAGTCTTCTTTAGTTACTTCTACCGCTATGTCAAAATTTGAAGAAATATATAGCGAATCAATGATCGTCCGGATAAAAGGTTCGACTTTTAACTCTTGCAAGTTTTGCGCCTTGGTGGATGCTCTGGAATATTCTAATAGTCCATCGATCATCTTATTCATCCAATCGGCGCGACTGCGAAGCAATTCTAAATTTTTTTTAATATCTTCGCTAATATTGTCGTTTAGGTCTTCTTCTATCCATTCAGATAAATTCTTAACAGCTCTAAGCGGGGCTTTAAGATCATGAGAGACTATATAAACAAACTCTTCAAAATCTTTTTTTAGTTTTTTTAGCCGCTCATCGCTGTTTTGCGAATTGTTTTCCATGTCCATATATACAACTCTTAAAATAGTTCCCTTTGAAACAAACTAATAATTACTTCAGTTAGGGAATTCGCATAAAGCCCAATAAGCGTCCAATATTTTTACGGCTTCGCGAAACGAATCAAAACTAACCGGTTTAACAATATAACCCGCCACATTATATTTTGAAGTGGCAATTATATCTTCATCCGCTTGCGAAGTCGTAAGAACAAATACAGTAATTTTTTTTAAATTAGGATCGCTTCTTAATTCTTCAAGAAACTCTATTCCTCCCATCTTTGGCATGTTAAGATCCAAGAGGATTATTTTAGGGGCAACTTTTTCTATTCCATCCCCTCTCAACATCGCCAAGGCTTCTTCGCCATTCTCGGCGCAATATAAAGGATTTGCAACTTTGTTTTGTTTAAAAGCGCGTTTTACCGTCATTTGGTCGACTTGATCGTCTTCGACTAACATGATCCCAATTGTTGTATCGTTCATCAAAAAAACCCTAGAATTATCTTTGTTATTATCCACTCAATTTACTCCGGTTTTTCATATGGCCATAGGAATTTAAAAGTAGTCCCTTGACCTTCCTCCGAATCTATAAAAACTTTCCCCCCTTTACTATCTACCAGTTTTTTCACAATTGCCAAGCCAATACCCGTATTTTCCTGTTGATCGCGGGATTTCAACGTTTGAAACATAACAAACACTTTCTCATGATATTTCTGATTAATGCCGGGGCCATTATCAGAAACCAAAAATTCCAAGAACTCTCCTTTTTGGTTCATCGAAATTTCAACTTTCGGTTCATTGCTATCGCAATGTTTGATTGCGTTGCTTATCAGGTTGGAGAAAACTTGTTCTAATTTAAATTTTTCCGTATAGATTGTTGGAAGGTTTTCTTGAATATTTATACATTGCTTATAATTAGGAGAAACTAAATCTATTAAATCATTTAACAAGTTATTGACATTCACAGTTTCATATACAGACGGTTTTTTACCAATTTTTGAATAGGTTAATATTCCATTTATAAATGCCTCCATTCTTTTTACGCGGCCTATCAAAATATTTAAGTTTTCTTTCGTTTCATCGGAACAAATTTTTTCTATATCTTCTTTGATCCATTGGCTCAGACTTCCAATCGCTCGTAATGGACTTTTCAAATCATGAGAGGCGATATAGGCAAATTGCTCTAATTCTTTATTAATTATTTTCAAATTTTCCAGCAGTTCCTCTTTTTCCTTTTCGGCTTTTTTTCTTTCTGAAATATCTCTAAATGAAACCACGGCGCCGGTAATTTTGCCGTCTTCGTAAATAGGCGTGCTGATATATTCTACTGGAAAACTCGTTCCGTCTTTTCTCCAAAATACTTCTTCAGCCTCGTTCTGAGTTTCCCCTTCTTTAAACGCTGCGTAAATATTGCATTCTTCCCTAGGGTATAAAGTTCCATCAACTCTAGTATGATGAATTAAGGTATGCTGCGGCTTATTTACCATTTCTTCTATTTTATATCCCAACATTTTCTCCGCCGCGGGATTAGCAAATATAGTGTATCCATTGATATCTAACCCATAAATTCCCTCTCCTGCAGATTCTAAAACCAATTGATTAAGACGCTGACTATCAATCAAATCTTTTTCCGCTTTCTTTCTTTCTGAAAGATCGCGGACAACGCCCGAAAAATAGCGTTTGTCTCCTAACCAAAATTCACTTATAGCCAAATCCGCTGGGAATTGAGTCTCATCTTTGCGCAACCCGATTATCTCTCGCCCAATACCTATGATCTTGGCTTGACCGGTTTTTATATAATTCTTCATATAACCGTCGTGCGCACTGCGATCCGGTTCCGGCATCAGTTCTCGTATGTTTTTACCGATTATTTCAGAAGCTGAATATCCAAAAATACGCTCGGCCCCTGGATTGAATGAACCAATCTCGCCACCTTCATCAATGGTAATGATACCATCGATAACGCTTTCTAAAAGAGCGGCAAGCCGATTCTCGCTTTTTTTCCTTTCTGAAAGATCGCGGACAACTCCCGAAAAATAACGACTTTCTCCCAACCAAAACTCACTTATAGCCAAATCCGCTGGAAACTGAATCCCATCTTTGCGCAACCCGATTATCTCTCGCCCAATACCTATGATCTTGGCTTGACCGGTTTTTATATAATTCTTCATATAACCGTCGTGCGCACTGCGATCCGGTTCCGGCATCAGTTCTCGTATGTTTTTACCGATTATTTCAGAAGCTGAATATCCAAAAATACGCTCGGCCCCTGGATTGAATGAACCAATCTCGCCACCTTCATCAATGGTAATGATACCATCGATAACGCTTTCTAAAAGAGCGGCAAGCCGATTCTCGCTTTTTTTCCTTTCTGAAAGATCGCGGACAACTCCCGAAAAATAACGACTTTCTCCCAACCAAAACTCACTTATAGCCAAATCCGCTGGAAACTGAATCCCATCTTTGCGCAACCCGATTATCTCTCGCCCAATCCCGATGATCTTAGCTTGACCGGTTTTTATATAATTCCGCATATATTCATCGTGTGAGCTGCGGTCTGGTTCCGGCATCAGTTCTCTTACATTTTTACCGATTATTTCAGAAGCTGAATATCCAAAAATACGTTCCGCGCCGGGATTAAACGAACCAATCTCGCCATCTTCGTCAATGGTAATGATGCCATCGATAACGCTTTCTAAAACAACTCTTAGATGACTTTCGTTTTTGGATAGCGGTTCCATATTTTGAATATTTACTTATTTCAAAGTTTTAGAACGATTTGGATATGAAGAGATATCAGTTAAGATCTGTGGCAACAGGTATTTCTATATAAAAGCAACTTCCTTCCGGATCTTTCTTTTCATATCCTATGCGTCCCTTCATCAATTCCACCAACCCTTTTGATATGCTGAGACCTATTCCCGTCCCTTCCACGCTTGAATATTCGGCGCCAAATCGGTTAAACGGTTCAAATAATGTAGAAACTCTTTCTTGAGAAAGTCCAATTCCCGTATCGATAACATTTATTCTGACAAAGTCGTTATCTTTATATTCATAATCAATAGTAACGCTTCCCGCCGGGCGGTTGTATTTAATAGCGTTTGAAACCAAATTTAATAAAACTTGTTTCAATCGAAGCGGATCAGCCATCACAAACAAATTCCGTTGCTGGGTTACGCGATCATTTAAAACGATATTCAGCTCTTTTAACGAAGGCTGAACTAATTCGATCAAGTCAGAGACTGTTAAACAAAGCTGAACTGGAGAGATGGAAACTTTTAATTTACCCGCTTCAATAGAATTTAAATCCAAAATCTCGTTAATTAAATTCAACAAATGTTCGGCGCTTTTAAGGATAAATGAAAGGTTTTTGCGCTGACCTTCAGTTAAGGGATCCTTTGAATTTGCTTCCATGACTTCGGCAAAACCTATAATAGCGTTCATCGGCGTCCTCAATTCATGGCTAACGCGCGATAAAAAATTGGTTTTTGCCCGACTTCTGCTTTCAGCTTCCGTTCTCAGACGGCGTTCATTCTCTAGTTGAAAGGCCGTAACCGCAGACGCTATTGTCTGATTTAGTAATTCACCGGTCATGGTATCTTTCGAAATGTAGTCGTTAGCCCCGCTCTTTAGGGCTTTGACGGCGATTTCTTCGCTGCCATGTCCGGTCAACATCACAATGGCGCAAGAGTACGGCATTTCGCAGATTTTATTTAAGAACTCTAAACCGTCAATATCTGGAAGTTTAAAATCCAGGAGGATAAGATCTAAATCGGTTTTGGCCGCTAGCTCTAACCCTTCTTTTCCCGTAGTGCATTCGGAAATTTCATAAGTATATTTTGAAGACTTTTTTAGAAGTCGTATACAATTCTTTCGGTCAAGTTCATTATCTTCAACAATAGATAATTTCAAAATAGGACGATTCGACATGATCAATAACTACCCAAAATAGCCGCTCAATTTTTATTCGAAAATTTGAATCGCTTTATTAGTTTGAACAACAAAACTTTTTTCAATTCTTCTTAATTACAATGCATTTCACATTATATATCCAAAATCAAATATATTACCAATCCAATATTTGCCCCCCCTATTAAATCTAAACAAAACAAATATATATAATCTATAGAAATAGAATAAGATAACTGTCAGAGAAAATGAAGCTATATTTTCACAAACTTTCACTTTTCAAATAAGCTAAATTAGCCGAATAATTTTCGTTTAATTGAAAACCCAAAGCTTCTCATACCCAAGATACTGAACCTTTAAAACAAAATTTCGAAAATTAATAATTGAGTTGTATAGAGCAAAATCTATTATCGTTATCTTAATGCGCTACGAAAGACCAAAGGCAAAGAGAATATGAATACAATTTACTTTCTTTAATACTCCTCCTCTTGTTGAATAAAATTTTGATATATCTAATTTATTCTAGAAAATCTGATTTTTTAGACATTTTTTTGATGTTTTTTTTAACTAATTTGCTATATTTATATGTGTTTTACATTTAAAACCGTCTTTCGATCCTCCAAACTTTTTTTTCATCTAATTATGGATGCAGTCGAAAAACTCAATATTTTATTGATTGAGGACGATGTTCATGATCAGGCATTTATCCAAGAATGTTTGCAATCGACAGATATCGTCAGTCAAATTTTGATTAAACCGGGATTAAAGCTGGGCGAGGCCCAATTACGGACCAATTCCTTCCACGTTATCATTATCGACCAAATACTTCCCGACGGCACCGGAATCGACTTTTTACAAAAACTTAGAAACGCTAATAACGACATACCCGTGATTTTAATCACAGGTCAAGGCGATGAATCGACGGCTGTTGAAGCTATGAGGGCTGGGGCTTCGGACTACATGCCCAAAGATAAAATTTCTTCAAGATCCATATCAAGAAGTATTCAACGTTCAATAGAGTCTTATCATCTAGTTATGCGGGCCAAACAAGCTGAATTTAACCTTTCGGAAAATGAAAAACGATATCGGACTATTGTGGAAACGGTTTCCGACTTTATCTTTGAACTAAACACCGACGGCAAAATTATTTTCGCTAATTCCGCTTTTAAAATGCTCGGTTATGAGAGAGAAGAGTTAATCAACCGACATATTAGAGAGTTTTTAGTTTCCGATAACTTGGAGGAGATCATTAATCAAGTAGCGACCCGAGGGGTTGGACCTATGGCCACGACTAACCTTGAAATTTTGTTTAAAACAAACGAAGATTCCACTATATTTGGAGAGATGGGAACAGCCAAAATGTTTTTGGACGCGTTTGGCGTGTGGGACGTACCGGCGGAAATCGCTTTTAAAAATAAAATAAAGAAAAAATTTTTACGCACCGTTTGCATTGGCCGCGATATTCCTACCTCGGGCAACGATATTTTGTCCGGTTTTTAAAGTTTTCTTTTCCTTACCTTATTCCTTTATTTTAGCGCTGACAAATAATTTTTTATTTTGTAGTTCCTTTGGACTCCCGGCACATTGAAGGGTTAATCAAATTTGCAATCTCATGGGCGGGTAACGGAGGTTGGAACAAATACCCCTGGTATTGATCACAACCGTTTCCGAGAAGGAAATCTCGTTGTTCGGGCGTTTCTACTCCTTCTGCAATGGTAGTCAATTCAAGATCTTTGCATAGAGTAATAAGAGAAAGAATTATGGCGTGGTTTCTCCTGTCTTGAAAATCGCCAACAAACGCTTTGTCGATTTTCAAAGATTGAACCGGAAGTTTCGTCAGGTAGCTTAACGATGAATAACCGGTTCCAAAATCGTCCAGCGTTAATTTAAAACCCATTTCTCTCAACGAACTGAGGTTATTCACCGTTATTGAAGCGTCTATCATTAAAACGCTTTCAGTAATCTCTAATTCAAATAGGGAAGGATCGACATCGTATTCTTCAATGGTTTTTGCAATATTTTTTACCAGGTCAAACTGTTTAAACTGCAAGGTTGATAAATTAATGGCCAGCGGCAACGTTTGGTTAGTTAATTTGTTCCAGGTTTTTATTTGTTTGCAGGCGGCGTCTAAAACCCATTTACCCAGATCGAGAATCGTTTTCGTGGTGCTGTAACTTCCGTTTACCTGTTCGAGAATCAGACCGCTTTCTTCCGCTATGGGGACAAACTGGCCTGGAAGTAAAAGTTTTCCTTCCGGACTTCGCCACCGCAGTAACGCTTCAAATCCCGTAATGTTTTCTGTCTTTAAATCTACTTTGGGCTGATAATAAAGTTCAAACTCATCTCGTTCTATCGCCGTTTTTAAATTTTGTTTTATATTAATTTTATGAATAACTCTTTCATTCATACTGGAAGTGAATAACTGGAAAGTATTTCCTCCCTTCTTTTTAGCTTGGTACATTGCGATATCGGCATTTTTAAACACCGTTTCCATGTCTTGTCCGTCGTTGGGAAAAAAAGCGATTCCTATACTAAATCCTGAGTAGACTTCTGTGCCGTCGATATTGAATGGAGCCTCCATTTTTTTATTTAGTTTTTGCGCCAGTTTTACCGCCTCTTCTTCATACTCCAAATTTCCCAATAAAATGACAAACTCGTCTCCTCCCAATCGGCCAACGGTATCCCCTTTCCGAATGCACGATTTAATGTATTGCCCCACTTCCACTAAAAATTTATCGCCGGCTTCGTGTCCTTGGCTATCATTCAAATTTTTAAAAAAATCCAGGTCCATGTAAAAAACGGCCACTTTTTTACCATTACGCGTCGCTTGGGCCAACATAACTTCAAACCTGTCTCTTAATAAGTTTCTATTTGGCAGGTTCGTCAGGCTATCGTAAAAAGCCATTTGCTCAATGGCTTTCTGGTTTGTTTTAAGTTTCTCGTTGAATTGCTCCAGCTCCGCCATGGTCTTATCTAAAGACCGTTCCAACATGGAATAATCCCTGAATTGTTTTGTATAAGCGGCGTTAACAGCGGCGAGAAACTTTTTCCATTCCTGGGGCAGGGAATCGATATCGCCCAAATGTTTTTCAATTTGTTTTTTCAGGAGGGAATGAAAATTCATACTTCTCGAAATGTGGTAATACTCATGGTTTGGTTGTGCAATTGGCAAGTATTCCCGCTGGGAGATATTTCCCCATAGGAATAAAATCCTGTCATGGGGACATTGCCGCCAAATTCAGTTTGGATTGATTCTAATTCTTCCTCGGTGCGCTGGCTCAAAACAATTTTTCTCCCCACGCAACTTATAACGAGCGCAAATTCAGGAGAATCGAAACCAGAGCTTTTTGAACAATCTTTTGCCGCAATTTTGGAACCTTCGATTAAGCGATCATAACTAAATTTTGTTAATCGAACAGTCCCTCCTTGTCTTAGGTCTCCCGCAAGCGTCAAACTTTGACTTTTAATATCGAAACCTAATATAGTGCGAATGATACCCTCGTCGGATTCATTAGCGCAATAACTAAGTGGAAAATAGAAGCTAGCAGCGGGTAGTTCCGCAGACTGTTCTCCCAGTAACTCTTCATACAACTTTAATGCAGGTTGATTATCCAGCTCATATAAAACGTTTCCCTCGGCGCGGGTAATCAAGCGACTTGGTCCAAAAGGCTTCCAACCTCCTTGAGATCCATACCCGACTTTTAGGCTCAACCCATAAAAACCAATGGCGGCAATCGCGCCTTCCTGAGAGCTATTTCCATTATATAAAAGAGTTTGTTCAAAGCGGTCCGCATCCCCCGCCAATCCTCCAGTTATTCCAACATCAGGAGGTAAAGATTTGCTCAATCCAGCGACTAATAAACTACCGTTTACTTTTAACCCATCCGATAGAACAACAATATGCGTTAAATTTTCCCGTTCAATAGATTTCCCCAGAGAAATTCCAGCTTCCAGGCTATTTGGAAAATCATTGGCATTGGTCGTAAATAATTTAATAGAAGTTTTCTGAAACTCAATTGCGGTGGAAACAAGCGTGCTGTTATAAACTTGAGCTCCTAAAATTTCTCCCGATGACGAACAACCAATGACGATGGCGTTAGGGTAGTTTGATTTAACACCCTCGAAAATCTCAACATTCCGAAAAAAATCAGTATCGCCGAAAACAAATACCAACTGGCTACTTTTACTCAACCCATTGGAACCAATTAATTGCCATCCTCGATCAGGTTTAAAAACTTTTTGCTCTATTTTCACTCTCTAAATCCTAAATACGCAAACCTACTATTTTTTGTAGTCATAAATTCTAGTAGTAAAATTATGGTCTCTTTTAATACCAGAGTCAATCACAGCATTTTTTTATGTTTAATCGCTTAAAAATCAAGATTTTTTTTTTGTATACAAACGTTGACATAAAAAAATCGGCTTTTTATTCATCTCACCCCATTAACTAACGTTTTTATGATAATCAAGATAAATAACTAACAAAAACAAGGACAACATGAATATAAACTTTAAAAGCCAATTACAAATTTTTCTAAATAGTCACGGTTCTAAATGAGATTCTTCGTCGCGGCTAGCCGCTCCTCCTAAGGACAAGGAATTCATTTTACCGGATCGAGGCGAGATCCTTCGGCCTTCCTGCGGAAGGACTCAAGGATGACGGTAAGATAGGCTCGTCACTTAAAGCAATAGTTTAATTTCTTCTGTGGTCTTCTGTATTTTTCTGTGACTTCTGTGGCGAATTACTTAGATGCGGGTTTTTTATAGACTTTGCGTTTGAACAGGCTGTTACGGCGGCTGACTAATCGATCTAAAAATAAAATTCCATCCAGGTGATCCATCTCATGCTGCACGAGCCGCGCTTCGAATCCTTCCATTTGAAAGGTGTGTTCGACTCCATCGGCGTCTTGTGTTTTGAGCGTAATCTCGGTGGCTCTTGCGACGTTGCCCGTATAGTCCGGGACGGACAAGCACCCTTCCCTGCCGACTTCTGATCCTTCTTGAGCGACAATGACGGGATTTATTAATACCATGCGTCCGTGGTTTTTGACTTTGCGTTTTGTCTTCGTCGCATCTATATATAATATTCTTTCAAATCGTCCCACTTGCGGCGCGGCGATTCCTGTCGCTCCGGGACCGGCGTCCATAGTCTCTTCCAAATCAATAAGGAAAGCTCGAAGCGACTCGTCAAATACTTCCACAGGTTTTGACACTTGCTTTAACAACGGGTCAGGATATTCCAGTATCTCTAAAATCGCCATGCTTAACTAACCTATCATTGTGTCCATAGGATTAATATGAGTTTGCACGCCCTGCTCTTCTTCTAATGTTTCAAGGGCTTTTTCCAAAGCGTCGATTCCTTTTTCCGCGATGCCTTCCAAGTGCATGACGTATACGGGTCTGTCTTCTTTACCGCCGACGTCGGTTTCCAAATTCAATATATTGAGTCCCGCTTCGGCCAATGCTCCCGTGGCAGACGCAACAATACCTGCCCGGTCGGCTCCGTGAACGCTGATGAGAACGTCCGGGTTACAATGTTTGTGCAACCCTCCATCAATTTTATCCACATGTGAGCGCAACTCAAATTCTTTGCATACAGGTTCTATAATCTTTTCTAGCCCTTCTTCGGTTCCTTGAGATAACACCATCATCATAATCGTGAAGTTACCGCCTAAACGTGTCATAGAGGCTTCGCCTAAATTACATCCGCCCTCAAAAAGGGCCTGAGTAACCTTCGCCACAATTCCGCTTTGGTCTTTACCTACAAATGTGGCCATGTACCACGTATCCATAACCTGACCTTTCTAAAACACAATCTATAAGTTGGATGTTAACAACATTATAATCGAAAAGACATCGGTATGCTTTTGATTTAGATCGTGGACCGCGGGTATTTGTTGGATTTAAAAGGGAAATTCTTCGTAGAAAATTTTTTGACGTTTATTTTTTGAGGCGCTTGGTTGTGTTCCTTGACAAGCAGTTATGCTTCAAGAACCTTTTGAGAAACTAAAATAAGGAGGTCGCATTTCGAGAACCTCAATGTGACATTTTTTTATATTTTGCTTTTAGTTCCTTTATTAAAAAACTGCATCAGTGGTGTTGGCATTTTTCAGGTTGGCGTTGATGAGATTGGCTCCCGCAAAGTTGGCTTGGGAAAGATTGGCGTTTTCAAGATCGGCTTGTTCAAGGTTGGCTTCCATTACTTCGGCTTTAGTTAGATTAACGCCTATGAGTTTGGCTACCATAAGCGTCGCTCTTTGTAAATTGGCTTTCGCCATGTTAGCGTTTTTTAAGTTTGCCGAAGACAACAACGCTTGAAAAAGGTTAGCCTCTTCAAAGTTAGCTTCTTCCAGGTTTGCCAAGTAAAAGTATGCGCGACTCAAGTTGGCTTTTTCAAAGTTAACGCCTGTCAAGTCAGCTTCCGGAAGTTTTGCTTCAAATAAATCGGGAATGATATCCGGGTTTTCTTGCCGCCAGCGGTTCCAAGATTCAACGCCTTTTTCTAACTGGGCTACATGATCTGGATTTGGCATAAACTTGGGAATCGGTATCAGGACAATCCAGGCAGGTGAACGGCTTCGATTTTGTAACCGTCCGGGTCAAACACAAACGCTCCGTAATAATCTTTATGGTATTCGGGGCAAAGTCCTGGCGGCGTTTCGCTTGTGGCTCCGGCTTCTAACGCCGCGTTATAAAACGCGTCCACTTCCGCCTGGGAATTTGCTCTAAAACCAAAATGAACTTGCGGCGATGGTTCCTGATCTGCGTTTATCCAAAACGCCCCCAGGGTTGGCGGAGAACCAAACCCGGCGGCCTTGCCATATTCGGCGAACATTTCATAATTTAACGGAGCCAGGGCTTTTGTGTAAAACTCTTTGCTCGCCTCATAATTTTTAACGCCTATAACGATATGATGAATCAAGATGTCTCTCCTTTTACCGTGAGGACCTACGCTGGTGTCCTTCTATCCGAGATAGAGTTTCTCTAACGGAAATTGCGTCAAACAGTTTTATGTTCGCCTCTATTTCCGGGTTAATCGAAGGTTCTTCAATTTCCGGCTTGACGACTGGTAACGGTTGCTGTGGAGTTAGTTGAGGCGGTTGTTGAGGAGGAACTTCTACACGCGCGGTTCTTTGGTTGTCAAACGATTGAGGGGCATCTTCTCTCGCAAACCCTCGTCGAGGTCTATCATATGGTCGATTGTATCTTTCATCTTCGTATCTAGAATTGCCTCTGCGTCTTTCTTCGTAGCGATCATCATAACCGTTTCTAGCGGATCCGCGATGTCTTCTATCATATGGATCATTCCTGGAATCATAATATCTGTCATTTTGCGAATAACCTTGCCTACCTCTATAGTTACGATCATCTTGGTAATTACCCGAAAATCGAGCCGGACGATTATTCGAAGACGCGTTTTGACTTAAAAGCCTGGCGATCATATCGTTTTTTTCTATATTGGTAGACGCGGCTCCAAAAATTCTAGCGTTTTCTACCGATAAGGCTCTAACGTTTATTCTAACGCTATCTCCCAAATCCGCTATTGAACCTGTTATAACGGAATCGATATTTAGGACACCAGCGATTTTTCTTAAAGATCCGGCATCTAATATATTATCCGGTGAAATTCTCTCCTGATCTAACGCTTTCTGTAGCTGCCGTCTTTCAACAGCTTCTAAATGTTCCGGGTCGATGCTGAACAACGATGTGATAAGTTCTTCCGCAAAAAATTGACCAAATGCCGTGACGCTTCCATCCAACTGAGTGAACTCTGCGACTGCAACTTTTTTCATATTTTTATCGGCCAATCTTTTTGAAATTTGTTGACCAATTTCGCGTATTCCCGAATCTAAATTAGTCGCCGAATAAACAGGCTGCGCAAATGCCAGGAATCCTATTAAAACGAGGCATCCTATTCGGGCTAACTGAATTTTCATCTCATCGCTCCTAAAGACTCAAAATAAGTTTATTAGTTACTTTAAAGTATCCGGTTTGCGGAAAAATTTCAATCGCCAAATTCGGGACGCATTTTAATGGAACCTATAATAATTGGCATTTTCACAGGTTCGGTATCGCCTGTCCCCTGAGTTTAAGGGACAAGTTCCTGGCAAATCTGAATTTTAAAGGTTACCTTAAGAAGTTTGCACAAGGGCTGGATAACTAAAAAAGATGATGTGGGCTAAATTCAACGAAAAATGGAACAAGATAGAACTTTCAATACGGCCCGTTTTGTAAAAAGCGGTTCCATAAAATAATCCTGCAAGAGTAGCTAATAAAACGTATTTGGGTCCTCCCCAAAAATGATCTAATCCAAATAACAACGAAGCGATAAAAATGGCTACGGGAACTCCCCACGGTTTATCTTGAAATATACGAAGAAACTCTTTTTGAATAAATCCTCTAAAAAGAGCTTCTTCGGCCACGCAGGTGAAAAGCAGATTTTTAGCCGCCCACAGCGCTAAAAATGAAGGAACTTTGAGATCCCAGCGTATGTATCCTAAAGAATAAGACGCTGGAAGCATAACAACCGCTCCCAGAGCAAAAACAGGGAGCGTCGTTTTGATTATTTTTTGCCAGTCTTCTTTGGTCCTTGCTAATTGAATCCCCCACAACAAGATAAAAAAACCAATCAACGTTTTATCGAAATTCAAATACGTCGAATATGGAATTGAGTTTGGACTCAATTGGACTTGCGAAACAATCTTCCAGTTATTGAATCCCGGAGCTAGATGATGTGACAGGGAAACGGCAAGCGCAACGATAAAACAAGCTAATCCCGCTTTTGCATAATTTTTTATATTCAAATTAAAATAACTGTATATAGCCCCGCCTAAAATCACAGTTAAAACGATTCCTAAAAACTCAACTCTATGCGAAACGAAACCAAACGTTATTGCTATCGTAAAAAAACCACCCCACACAATGGAATTTTTTTTAATCCAAAGACTGATTATGGCAAAACTCAAAAAACCGTAGGTAAGTATGGAAGGTATTAAATCTGATTCCATATATTTCCGATCAAAAAGAAAATTCCAAAGCGATGGGTTCTGATTTCAAATCAAATATATACATACGCTCATTATAAACAATTCACCCAACGATGAAGAACCTGTATCATGGAGGTAGCTATCAAGAAAACCTCTAATAATCGGCATTTCTGGTTTGCTATCGCCTGCCCCTTGAATTTAAGGGTTAGACTTCTGGCAAATCTGAACTTTTAGAGGTTCTCTAAAATCTACAGCTTTGAAAAATTACACAAAGGATGGACTTCGAATTGGGAATTGATAATCCTTGGGTTTTTGGGCTGGGAGTTTTAACCGTCGTTTTTACAGTTTTCATTTTACCAAAGGTCCGCATAGAGCAGGAAAAGTGGGCGTGGAATTGGGAGATGATACGGCTTTGGCTTTGGGGTCCCGGTATTTTAGGAGTCGTTTTAGCCGTCTGGTATTTTCCAGAAATGGGAGTGAAGGCTGTGTGGTTTAGCGCCATTTCCGCTTGGGGAATTTGTTTTGCCGCCGTTTACAGCGCCGTTG
>CAYFMN010000016.1:54379-96548 GCA_964344185.1 uncultured Nitrospinota bacterium | reverse complement strand
TTCCGATATAATATAACTTTTTTTTTGATTTTTAACCTGTTTTTAGAGATTCCCTATATTGAAAAACACCCCTGGGATATTCCGGCAGCGGAACTGCTTTTAGAAGCGCTTTGGGAAACAAAGCAGTTCGCAATTGTTCAAAATTGCATTCAATTAGTTTTAAAGAAAAGATCTGAGATGCAAAATCAAGTGTCGGCACCGCTTGTGTATTTGTATTTTGGCTTAATGCAATATGAGCAAGAAGAGACAAAAAATCTGCCAGTTCTTTTAGAATATCAGAAAATAGTTCTTAAAGAACTTGAAGAAACTATAAGCGGGTTTAAAGAGGATCTTCCTGAAGGTTTTCTTTCGTGTTCTTTGGAAGTTTTAAAGACTCTTTCTTTTGATTTGCTAAAGAAAAAACAGGCGAACCGGAAAATAATTAAAAACATTAAAGATACGTATTTTTCTAAAGAAAATAAAAAATCAAAACGAAAAGAAAAAAAAATAATGATCAGTATGCAAGGGGAAAAGGAATCACATTCGGCTCAAAAACAAACCAATGATGAGAAACTTAGATTTTTTGATAACTTTGTAAAAGGGAGATTGGCGGTCGCAAACGGTATTAAGAAAAAAATGTTTCAAGAGCATGAACAATTAAAAAAAGAAATACTTCAAAAAAAAGTTTTTAAAAGTAATTTATCGATAGAGAAATTACATTCGAGTCAATGCTTCTTGAGAGCAATAGAACATGGAATTTTGAATAGATTAGATAAAAATAACCTGCTTCTCTTTTTGAAGGTAGCGCGGTTATGTTCAAAGGAAAGAAATACCGGAGAAATAGCGTTACAATACTTTTATGTTATTGATCAAAGTTTTCCAGATATTCTTAAAAATGATCGGGAAATAATAAAAGAGTTAAAAGTTAATTATCCATCATTTAAACGATTTTCATGGGAACCAAAAGACGCCAAAAAAACTGATACAGGAGGGCTTATTAAGTTAAAGCATAAGATGTAGGTTTTTTTAAATATATATTAAATTCACGAGCAAAAAGTGTTTGCGATTTAATTCGTAAACACTTTTTTTATGTCTGATTAAAAAGTGATCTTATCAGACTTTTGTTAGAAATATATTAATTAAAAGCTTTTTGTTTGACAGCATCAAAAAAACGAGTATGCTTTTGGTTTGTAACTTTGATTAGTTACAAACGCTTTGATTAGCGAGGAGTGTCCTTGATTGGGCAGACATTGGCTTGATTGCCGAGCTTTTTTTTGCCCAAAATACTAAAATTTTTCCGTGGAGGGAGTTATGGAAAATAAAAATACAGAAGAAGTGACAAATTGCCCAGAATTTACTAACCAGTCTTTGCAGAAAACAGTCGCAAAAGCGACAGAAGCTTTTGAGGCTTATAGTGAAGCTTTAGGCGGGCTTGGCGACGAGATCGATAGCGTCAGCGAAGATATTAGAAGACTTGAAGCTTACTTTCAGGAAAGAAACATCGCTGTGCCATATTCTTATGAATATAGCGATAACGAAAACGGAAACTCAGAAACGATTGAATGGGGAGCCGACAATAAATGGCGAAAATTCCGTTTAAATCGAGTTGTTTACCAAAATGGAGAAGTCAAAAGCCAAAAGGCTTTAATCGAAGAGCCATTGCTGATCCGCATTGAGGCTTCCGCTAAACTTCCAAAGTTTGTAAAAGGATTTGCTAAAAAAATTAAGAAGATTAGCAAGAATTTAAAAGAGTTTGGAATGCCAATGGATAACGGAGACGAGGTTTCTGATAATAGCGGCAATGATATCCCAGCCGAAGAGGTATTAGCGGCTGAAGGGTAAAGAGTCGTTTCTCACTTGTTTTACGAAGGCCGCTCCTTATAGGGGCGGCCTTTTTTTTAACTTTCTAAGTAAAAATCTGAACCGTTTCTTCAAATGTTTCGTACATTTCGTCGTAAATTGAAGTTAGAAGATTATCTGGTAAACCAAGGTTTTTCCAAACTTGAGTGTTTAATGGTTGAGATTTAATTTGACCGCTACTCCCTAAAAAACTTCCTTCGGCTATATTGTCGGCTACATGCATTATGGACGCTTCTACTTCGAAGCCTTTGGCTTTCTCTGGTTCATGGTGGTAGGCAATAATTTGCCCAAGCGACTCGGGAAGTTGCCATTTGTCCGCTAAAGCTTTTCCTACTTGAGTGTGATCAAAACCCATCACATCCTGTTCAGCTTTAATTAATGGACGCCCCCAGTCGTTGCATTGTACTAACGCGGACGAAGCTAATTCGGGAATTTGTTTGTAAATAATAAGGCTTCCAATGTCGTGGACCATTCCAGCGATAAAATAAAATTCCAAATTAGATTCATTTCTAAATTTAGCGATACTTTTTGCGGCTAAACCACAGGCAATACCATGATGCCAAAACGATTCCATAGTTACGAATTTTTCTGGAATCGATTCAAACTTAGAAATGATGGTTGTTCCCATCGTTAGGCTGAAGAGTTGTTCCGTTCCAATGACGCTTAAGGCTTTGCTCACAGTATCAATTTTGGAGGCAAAATTGTAAAAAGAGCTATTTACAATCTTTAATAAGTGAACACATAAAGAAGCGTCATGCATGATTATGTCCGCTATATCATCTGGATTACTTTTGGGATTGTCTAAAGCTTCCATCAATTGTTCATAAATTAATGGAAACGAAGCTAGTTTTTGATCTTGGTTAACCAGTTTTTCTGGTGTCAGAGACATTGAATAATTGGAGTTATAATGGTTTATAATTTAAGCGTTAATTTTTATTTTAATTTATTTGCCAATTGAACGACTTTCTCATTGATCGCTTCGGGAATTTCTTCAAGAGAAGCGATTTGGTTTTGAATTTTTAAATTAATAATTGATAAAGGCATCGTGTTCGCCACTGCAGTTTTTGGATCTTGTACGATTATATGACCGCCTTCAGAATAAATTTTTTTACCGCCCTCGGCTCCATCTTTACCAAGCCCTGTTAAAACGATTCCAATACAATAGGGGCCGAAAGCGTCGGCTGCAGAGTGAAATAGCGGATCGGCAGCCGGACGTACTGAGTTAATTTTTGGAGTTTCAGAACAAAGTTTTAATTTAAAACTTCCTGGTTCAATATAAAGATGGTGATCGCCTACCGCTAAATAAATATGACCACCTTGTGGTTTTTGCCCATCTGAAGCTAATTCTACTTTTCTTTTTGTTCGTTCAGTTAGCTTATCCGCAAAAAGTTGAAGCATCCATTTAGGGCCGTGTTGGACTATAAGGATCGCAAAATCATTTGTGATTTCAAGCTTTTTTAGAATTGCTTCCAATGCTTTGGGGCCGCCGGTACTTGCGGCAATTACCACGCATACGAAAGGCGGTTTTGGCTTTTCTTTCGTGCCGACGCTCCACTGGTCGGATAGTTTTTTTAAGGATAGCGGACGAGGTGGACTTTTTTTGTGAGCGGGTAAATATTTTTGAATGAAAGAATCCAGAGACTCAATGTTAATTGGTTTGATAAGAAAAAGGTAACAACCTAAATCTTTGGCTCGCTTACGAATTTCGCCTTCTGGATAACCGGTAATCATGATAGGAAGAGGAGGAGAAGTTACTTGATATTGCATTGCTTCCAGTAACTTTAAGCCGTCCATTCCAGGCATATTCAAATCTAACAATAGGACATCGAAAGCGGTTTGTTTCAATTTTTCCAAAGCTTGAAGCCCATCTGGAACAACTTCCACTGTATAACCAGTATATACGAGAAAATCTCTTAAAAACTCCGCTACTGTTATAGAGTCTTCGGCAATTAGTATTTTTGTTTTTAAAGTCAAAAATTATCCTGTCGCTGGTTTTTTTACGGAAAAAAATAAGTCTAACAAAATTAATAATATATAAAATCTTAACATGATTTATCTGCGCTTGGTAAGGAACTATTCAATGGCTTTAGAAAATTTGTGTGAATAATTTGGTTGAAAATAAAATCTGTTTTTATATTGAGCCATTTTATATTGTATCTAAAACACGTCTGGATTTTTAAATTTGAAAATCTAAAATATAGTTCCGATAGTCCATATTTTGGGAGAATTTATTTCTATCTATTAATAATGGAACGATTTAAAAAATTAGCTGGTATTTAATATTTTTTTGCCTAGAGGTAGAAGTATGATTTTTTTTTACAGAACTTAAAAGGAACATAACAAACTTTTATAAATAAAAAATAGAGAATAGTTTTATTAAAAACTCTAAGTTTATTAAAGAATTTAATTTGTTGGGAATACTTTTCTATAAAGAAGCCAACCATTTGTTATAAGCTGGGTCGTCTTTTAAGTTTTCAAGATCTGGGTCATTTTTTAGAGTTTGAAAATTTTTAAAACCAAGTTGTGTTGCTTTTTGAATGGCTACTTTTCCAAATTCTAATTGATTCGTCAGCGAATAGTAGCAGGCTAAATTGTAGTAAAGGGAAGGGTTTTGTGGTTGTAATTTTCTAAGTTTTTGTAGGGTAAGATAAGCTTGATCAAATTCTTGGCCTCTAAGTTGAGCTACGCTTAGGTTGATATACGCTTCAAATATTTTGTCATCGTGGTTTAAAGCCATTTTATAGTTTATAATGGCTTCTTTCCAATTCTTTTTTGCAAGTAACTTGTTTCCCTCGTTATAGTGATAAATCCCCATCCGGCGTTGATTTTTGGGGTCCGAATGGTCAATGTTTTCTTCATGAGCATGAGGTTCTGAAGGATTTAAAGAGGTTTGTTGATGGTTGTCCATCGAAGGCGATTCATCCTTGTGAGACCCTTCCATACCTTTAGATCCTTCTGGTAGAGGGTTTTGTTGGGCTTCGTTTACATTCGAAAAACCTGAGCTTTTTAGGGCGCTGTTTCGGTTTTTTGTGAACTGAACCCCCGCTCCGATGAGCACAGCGATTCCTAACACAGTAAAAATAATATTTTGGAGTCGGTTTTTATCCATGTGGATTTATTTTGTCAATGTTCCTATGATATTGAATAGTTCGCTGTATGAACCCACCGATCCAGTTTGTTTTATGTGGGCTCCGAGGCTCCATAAGTTATATATTTTGACTCTCTGATATTTTGCCGCTAATTCTTCAATGTTTCTTAAATAATTATATAACAATTGATTTGATAAGATTTCACATCCTTGATCGTTTGGAATTGAAATTCTTTTGTGAAGTTTGGATTTGTTGAGGTGTTCGGAAGCGATGGTTGTTTCTTTTCTGACTAAATTGATTAATTTGTTTTCTTGAATAGATTTCCGGGCATATGTTCGATTACCGGTAAAAGCGCAATCTTGTCCGATCAGAAAAATGGGGTTACATCCCATTTGGATAAGGCAATCAAGAGCGAAGCAAGATACCGAGCCGCCGGCCACAGTTGTTCCTTTTTCTTCCGCTAATAAATTGTTTTCTTCATGAGATGATTCTTTTTTGAAAACAACGATTTTATGGCCTTGATAGTGAGCTAAGATACGCGCATTTGCAGTTGCTAAATAAATTAAATTGACCGAAGAATTTAGATTGTCTGCAAAAAATTCAAAACTGTCGTCTTGTGGATCTAACGAAAAAACGTAGTTTATAGGAGCTTGTATTCTAGATAAAATCGGGAATGCGGTATCTACGCAAGCTAATATTGCAGAGTTTCGTAAAGAATTTAAGTAAGGGATCGCGTTATCTAAAGAAGGTCCTGCGCTGACTAATATAGCTGGTTTATTTATGTGCGCTTCTTTTAAAGACCGAATGCCTTTGCTTTTAATTATTATTTCTCTATTAAGCGTGTAATTTTGGTTTTCTAGATCTCCAAAAATTAGGGGAACCCTTCTCTCCATTAAAAGTATTTCAAGAGCGTTGGCAATTTTTTCAAAACTTTTAGGAAGACAATTAAATGAAGGGTTGTGCACTAAAATATCGGTATTTTGATTATTAGATAGAACTCCTAATTTTGACATTTGTTTAGAGATTTCTTTCGCCGCGATTTGTTGATTTGGATTCGAAATCAAAAAAAATCTAGGATCGTTTAAAATCTCAGTATGATCTGTTGATGAAAAAGAAGCGGACAATATTTCTGAGTTCAATTCGACAACAAGTAGAGAACCGGTAGGGCCTATGCGTTCTAAAATTGATTTAATATGGTATCCAAGCCCAAATCCATATAAAAAGACTTTATTGCCTTCTTGCGTTTTTTGAGCAAATTTTGCCGCTTCCTTTTTAGGATCGTATCCGCTGTGAATTAAAAGGTCGTTAAACCTTAGCGTTTGGTCTCCTGAGCGGGTTTCCTCGATAATGATAGAATCAAAAATTTTATTTTCAATTCCTAGGACTTTTGGGAAACGAGATCGGACAATTTTTATATTGCGGTCGAAGTATTTTTCCATAATCTTTTAGATGCTACATGCCAATCGTAACATTATCCTGATATAATTCTGGAAAAATAAATTTTATTGTTTGAATTTTTTAGCTGTTTTTCTAACCCTACGTTTTGTTGCCACATGGAAAAAGAAAAAAGAATTAAAGTTTTATCTGATGAAATGGCGAATAAGATCGCCGCAGGCGAAGTCATTGAAAGACCGGCTTCGGTAGTAAAAGAGTTATTGGAAAATTCGATTGATGCGGGAGCGACAGAAATTACTATAGAAATCGAATCGGCTGGAAAAGAACTGATTAAAATATCAGACAATGGGTGTGGTATGACTGCGGAAGACGCCAAAATGGCTTTTCAACGGCATGCAACTAGCAAGCTTTATGAAATGTCGGATTTAGAATCGATTCAAACTCTAGGTTTTCGAGGAGAGGCTCTGCCTAGTATTGCTTCGGTTTCTAAAATCCTATTGACAACTTCACACGATGAAAATACCTCAGGTTATGAAATTGAGGTGGAAGGGGGGAAAAATATTTCTGCCAGAGAAATTGCAAGACCTAAGGGAACAACCTTTGAAATTCGAGAACTATTTTATAATACGCCCGCACGTAGAAAGTTTTTGAAGCGCGATTCAACTGAAGCGTCGCATATTGTTCAAGCGACAACGCAGCAAGCTTTGGCTCACTCGGAAATTGATTTTAATTTATTTCATAACGGTAGGAAAATTATTAACGTTCGAAAAACGGAACAACCTTTATATAGAATAGCTGAAATAATGGGTGCTGATTTGACCAAAGAGTTAGTTCCTGTCGAAAGTTCAGATAACAGTTATCGTCTAGAGGGTTTTGTTTCTAATCCTGTTTTCACGCGTGGAACGCCGTCGTCTCAATATTTTTTTGTAAATAACCGTTTTATAAGAGATAAAGTGATTTTGCACGCTATCCAACATGGGTATAGCCATTTGTTGCCAAAAGGTCAGTACCCTGTTATTTTTCTTTATTTCACAATGGCTCCTCATTTAGTTGACGTTAATGTACATCCAGCTAAGGCCGAGGTTAGGTTTGCGTATCAACAAGACGTTCATCGTTTTGTAAGCGAAGCGATCAGAAATGCAATTGCACAAAATGAACCTGTCATAAAATCGCCTGAACCTGATGAAACCGCTTCGGAAAACCCGCCGCCTTCAAGCTCAATTAATGAGTTGGCTGAAAGACATTCATATCAAAACGAAGAGAGTTCTGGGTCTACTGAAACTTTTTGGCCTGGTAATAACCCGTCTAAAGCCCCTCAAAGGAATTTAGATATTTTTTATTCTGGGGATAATTCAGGGGTTGCTAATAATCTACAGTCGTCGGGTAACCAGTCTTGTTTAGGACAAACTGAAATTTTTGACGGCCAATTAACTCCTGTGTCTCGTCTAATGTACTCAGAGTTCGAGCCTTTAGGACAATTGAAGCAATCTTTTATCATTATGCAAGGCTCTCGCGGTATTTTAATTATAGATCAACATATTGCCCATGAGAGGATTTTGTATGAAAGGTTCCGAAACGCCGCAAAAAAGAGAACAATTGAAGTTCAAAAGTTACTGTTTCCAAAATCTATTGAAGTATTACCGGACGAAGCCGAAACATTATTGCCTCATTTGGAAATGTTAAAAGAATTAGGGCTGGAATTGGAAAGTTTTGGCGCAAACGATTTTTTACTTAGATCGGTTCCTTCTATTTTAAAAAAGGAAGATGGAGAAAAGCTGGTTCGCGATATTATAGGAGAACTGCAGATTAAAGGAAAGGTGGATGCAGTAAAAGATAAGTATGAAGATTTAGTCGTTATGATGTCTTGTCGAAATGCAATAAAAATTAATCATACATTAGATATGGATCAAATCAAAAAATTGATTTATGACTTAGAACAAACTGAAATGCCTTATACTTGCCCTCATGGCAGGCCCATATCTTTACTTATTGAAATAGATGGAATATTAAAAAAGTTTTTAAGAAAGTAAATCTTTAGCTGAAGGAAAAATCTAATTTTTTGCCCCAACACGCTTTGGTAAGTTCGGGTCTTTTTTCAACTTGGCAATTTTTTTTGTTTTTGAGTTTTCCAAAAATTCAGCGTTTTTGTTATGGAATGAGTTTTTTATTAATATTTTCATTTCCTCTAAGCATTTTTCGCGGGTTTGGCCATTCATCTTTCTGTAAAGGTTTAGAAAGTTTTTTTCTTCCTTCTTAGAGAAGGTTTGTTGTTTCTCTTCTGAACTCGACAAATTAGTTGTTCGTTCTAAGGCGCCAGATTTTTTCTCTTGAGCGCTTTTTTTGGAAAAAGTATCAAACTCATTAATTTGCAATGGATATAATATTAAACTGTCAAGCGATACTTTAATTAATGTCGATATTCTTACTAAAACAGCAATAGGAGGTTCTCTTTCTCCTATTTCATATCTCACATAGGTACGGAAGCCGATTCCTAAGGTTTTAGAAAATCCGAATTGAGTGAGTTTGAGATGATTGCGAATTGCTTTTAAGTTTTCAGATAACTGAGACATTGCAGAGAGACTATGGATGGAATAAGTTAAATTAGTTTAAAACTGGCAATGGAATGGGAGTAAACTTTAAAGGAGTTAAAAGTTTAGGCTAGTTCTATTCCATTTTTTCGCAAAAACTTATAAGCCTCTTCAATCCAGTGTCTTTCTTTTTCAAGCTTATAATCGGGTAGGTTTTTCGAAGTGCCAATAATGCTTTTCATGCAACTAATTGCCTCTTCATTTTCGCCTTTCTTTTCCAGTAATTTCCCGTAATGGTAGTAGGCTTTAAAGAATCTGTAAGAGTCTATCACTGTTTTATACGCTTCCAACGCTTTTTCATCCATGCCGGCTAATCTGTAGCACTCTGCAAGACCAAATATAGCGTTTCCATAGTCGTATTTTTTGTCTTCTTTTACGAGGGTTTCTAATATCTCAGCGGCTTCTTCGAAACGGCCTAAACCATGTAAACTCTTAGCGAGACCATATTTTGCTTCTAACATTTCCGGGTCTCTTTGAATTGCTTCGCGAAATGGTTCTAATGCGCGGTCGAACTGCCTTGAATCTAAGTAAATCTGCCCCAACTTTTCGTAATGATAAGCTTTATGAAACTTTCCTATAAGGTCTTTTAACTGAATTGTTTCGTCTGTTTCTACTTCCTTAGCTGGGCCGGTAACAAGAGAAAGCTTCCTTCCTTCGCTTTTATTTTTGACCATAAAATAATAAGCGACAGCTCCTATTGGAAATAAAAACAGCATAATAACGATCCAAATAATATGCTCTTTTCTGGATAGACAATCCATGCACATCCAAACCATAAAAATAAAACTAACTATAATAAATAAATCCATGGCGCCTTTATTACCATTTTTGGAAATAATTTAAAGTATCACGAAGGACATTAAGAAACTAATCTTCATCCAGCGACATTATTATCTGAATCCAACAGAATTACCTTAGGTTGGAAACTATTTGCCTCTTCTAAGCTCATAATACCATAAGCTACGATAATGATGCGATCATTAATATGCACGAGCCTTGCAGCGGCGCCATTTACGGCAATTGTTTTACTGCCTCGGGTTCCGATAATGGCGTATGTGATAAATCTTTGTCCATTATTTATATCAAAAACATGGACTTGTTCATTTGGCAGAATTCCAGCAGCCTCCATTAAATCTTCGTCAATTGCAATGCTGCCTTCATAATCAATAAGCGTTTCTGTTACTTTCGCTTGGTGTAATTTAGATTTCATTAATGTAACTTGCATCAATTCCTCTCCACAATGCAATTGTCAATTAGTCTTGCGGTTCCTACCTGAACAGCTAGTGCAATTAACGTTTTCTGGTTGATTTTTCTTTTTTCAACAAAAGTTGAGGGATCGCAAACAGAGATATAGTCAATTTTGGTAACAGGTTCATTTGAAATAATCATTTCCATCTCTTTTTTAATCAAAATGGCGTCATTTTCTCCTTGTAAAACAAGAGATTTTGCACGTTGCAGAGCCTTATTCAAAGATAGAGCTGATTTTCTTTCAAGTTCTGATAAATAGGAGTTTCTTGAACTCATTGCCAAACCGTCACTTTCTCGGACTATCGGAACCCTCACTACTTCTATGTCTAAATTCAAATCTTTTACCATCGTTGAAATTACTTCAAGCTGTTGCCAGTCTTTTTCGCCAAAATAGGCTTTTTGAGGTCGGATAATGTTTAATAACTTTAATACTATCGTTGCCGCTCCATCAAAAAGAGCAGGGCGAGACTGTCCGCATAACTTTTCGGAAATATTTCCTACCGTGACCTTGGTTTTAAATCCAACGGGGTATAACTCTTCTTGATTGGGTAAGAAAAGAATATCTACATCTTCAGATTCAAGCTTTGCTCTATCTCCATCCAGGTCTTTGGGATATTGGGAAAGATCCTCGTTTGCGCCAAATTGAATTGGGTTTACAAATATACTTGCTACTACAAGGTCGTTTTCTTTGCGACATCTTTTGAATAAACTAAGATGTCCTTCATGGAGAAAGCCCATAGTCGGCGCAAAGCCGATAGAAATTCCTTTTTTTAACGCCTCAATAGATTTGGCGTTCATTTCTTTTATTGAGTTAATTATTTCCATAAACTCAAAGAATACTTATAAGTCTCAAACTTTTAAACTTTAGGTTTTTATAACAAAGTTAAGCTCTATGCTTTCAGGATTGAGTTTGGTTTTCTACCTTTTTAAGAGGTTTAGTTTTTAAATGGTAGGAATTTTCATCTTTTGGAAAAGCCCCTGTTTGTATGGACTCAATATAGCCGTCGACGGCGTTCTTAGTTAGATCGCCTAATTCGGCAAATTGTTTTACGTACTTTGGTAGGAAACCTTCATTAAGTCCCAGCATATCTTGAAGAACCAAGATTTGGCCATCGCAATGTATCCCAGCTCCAATTCCTATTGTTGGAATATCTAGACTGTCAGTAATTTCTTCCGCAAGTTCCATGGGTATCCCTTCTAGCACAATAGAAAAAACACCCGCTTTTTGTAATTCTTCAGCGTCCCTTTTTATTTGCCTGGCTCCCTGAAAGCTTTTTCCTTGGACGCGATAGCCTCCAAATTGATGGACGGATTGAGGCGTTAGGCCAATATGTCCCATTACTGAAATACCGGCGTCTACGGTAGCTTGGACTCTTTCAATCATCTTGCCTGCGCCTTCTATTTTAACGGCTTCAGCTCCACCCTCTTTGATAAGCCTACCCGCGTTTTCTACCGCAGACTCGTTTGATATTTGATAAGACATGAATGGCATATCGCCTACCAAAATAGGTTTTTGAAGCCCCCTGCGAACGGCTTTCAAATGGTAAATGATATCTTCGACCGTTACGGGTAAAGTGTTTTCATATCCTAAAGAAACCATCCCTAACGAATCTCCGACAAGCACGAGGTCGATGGGAGTTTCATTTAGCAATCGAGCAAAAGTGTAATCGTAGGCTGTAAGCGCCGCGATTTTTTTTCCTGTTTTTTTCCTGTCGATAATTGACGGAATTGAGATTTTATCCATAACTTATAAATTTAGGCAAAAAAAAACCGCCCACAGGCGGTTGAGACAGGAATCCTTAATATTTAATATACTTTTATCCGCTCTTGGCCCTAAGGGGTCCAAGGCTTTGGATGAAGAGGTAAACTAGAAAGGTTCCCGTCTCGGTCCTGTCAGGATCCAAGCGGATTGTAATATTCACGTCCTATTTTATGACTATTTATTTTATTAATCAACTGATCAAGGTCCCCTTTTTTTTCAACAAAATCAATTTCATTGGTATTGACTACAAGAAGAGGAGTTTCTGAGTAATAAAAGAAAAAGTTATTGAATGCTTTGTTTACTGAATCCAAATATTCAAAATCTAAAGCTTTTTCGTAATCGCGACCTCTTTTTTTGACTCTTTTAATAAGAGTTTCAGAGCTTGCCTGGAGAAAAATTACCAAATCTGGCTTTGGAGTTTTTCCTTTTAACATATTAAAGATTTGATCATAAAGATTTAATTCGTGCTGTTTCAAGTTTAGGGTGGCAAAGACTCTATCTCTTTGAAATAAATAGTCGATCAAAATTACAGAATTGAATAAATCCATTTGAGCCAACTCAAGGTACTGTGCATACCGGCTCAGTAAAAAAAAAACTTGAGTCTGGAATGCCAGAGTTTCTCGGTTTTCGTAAAACTTTGAAATAAATGGATTCTCATCATCTTTTTCAAGAGCCAACTTTGCTCCGTAAGTTTCGCTTAATAATTTAGATAAGCTTGTTTTTCCCGCTCCAATGGCGCCTTCAACTGCAATAAGTCTCGGTTCAATTTTGCTTTTTTTCATTGGATTTAATCTAAAAAATTTAAGATTTCTTTTATAGTAAGCTTAAATTGATCCCAATCCCCACGCCTTACAATATGAGCCGGACTGGACCAAGCTTCGAATGTTTGTTTTTCTGGTCCATTGTCTGTAACCAAAATTATTGGCAAAGGGTTTGGTTGATCTAAAATTTCTTTAATCTCGCTTTGAATCGTATTTTGATTAACGATAATTAAGTCAGGTTTTTCTTCAAAAATACTTTCGACATTAAGTTGTGATGAAACCGTTGAAAAAGTTATCGCATCAATCGTTTTTAATTGATTTTCAAAGACTTTGGAGTTATCGTCGAAAACTAAAACTTTTTTCACTATATATTCCTATGAAAAACTCAAACCCCTTGTTGTTAAGGGAGTTTTTGTATTTTTTTATGGCGACAATTAATTGGAGCGATCATACTAAGCAAAGGTAGAAGAAAAGTCAATCGACTCAATACCTTGTTTATAGAGTTATTTTGCGTAATTGCTTTATCCGAATGTCAATGTTTAATGCGTGAGAAAAGGTGGAATTTAAGTGAGTGGAAATTTAAAAGGGAAAAATATTATTTTAGGAGTTTCCGGAGGAATTTCTGCCTATAAGGCTGCTGATTTATTGAGACTGCTAATGAGGGAAGGAGCTACCGTGAAAGTGGCAATGAGCGCAAATGCCAAAAAGTTCATTACTCCATTGACCTTTAGAGCTTTATCCGGATCTCCTGTTTATCAAGATGTTTTTGAAGAGAGCGGCGACGATGCTATGGAGCATATTCATTTCGCCGAACAAGCTGATTTGATGGTTGTAGTCCCAGCTTCGGCGAACTCAATAGCCAAAATGGCTCATGGATTGGCCGACGACGCATTATCTACATTATTTGTTTCATTCGCTGGAAAAGTTGTAATTGCTCCAGCCATGAATGACAAAATGTATTCGAATTCGGCGGTTATCGAAAATATTAGCAAGTTAAAGTCTCGTGGTATTCACATAGTCGAGCCAGAGTATGGCAAGCTTGCTTGTGGAGTTGAAGGAAAAGGTAGATTGGCCGAGTTAGAAACGATATTAAAAGAAATTGTTGGCCAATTTTCTCAAAAAGACGATCTGGCTGGAAAAAAAATTATTGTAACTGCCGGTCCTACAAGAGAGCCTATTGATCCTGTTCGGTTTATTTCTAATAGGTCTTCGGGAAAAATGGGATATGCCATTGCTATGGAAGCTTCCAAGCGTGGAGGACAGGTTACTTTAATTAGTGGACCAACAAGTCTTATTCCTCCCCCTGGTATAGAAACCCTTCACTGCGAATGCGCAGAGGATATGCGCCGTTTAGTTTTTGATAAATTCTCAGAGTGTAAAGCGCTGGTAATGACAGCGGCCGTTGGCGATTTTTCTCCAGAAAGCTATGAAGAAAACAAGATTAAGAAAAATGTTAATGGCGGTCACGCACTAAAGTTAAAACCCAATCCAGATATATTGAGAGAAATTTCAGCTAGAAAAAACGGACAGGTTGTTGTGGGGTTTGCTGCGGAGTCTGAAAATATTTTTGAAAACGCTTTGGATAAACTTCAAAAAAAATCTATGGATTTGATCGTTGCAAATAATATAGTAAAACCTGGAATAGGGTTTGGCTCTGATTATAATGAAGCGACTTTTATAAAAAAAGATCGACAGGTTCGACATCTAGAGAGAATGCCCAAAACGGAGTTAGCAAACCTTTTACTTGACGAAATTGTAGAATTATTTGAAGCGCAATCTTAAAGGTTACGGCGAGAAAGAAGCTTTTTAAAATTAACCAGCGTCTTTTGCGCAACGAAAACCCACTGTTTTACTTCTTAGTTTTGGCGTTGTTGCGTTTCTAAAGGTTATTTTTACGCCGTCTTTGTTATTCCTCCAGTTTCCGCCTCGAATGACTTTATATTGGCCTGAAACCGGACCTTGAGGATTTTTTTCAGGAGAAAAAAGGTAATATTCTGGGCCATGCCAATCATAGACCCATTCGGAAACATTTCCCGAAAGATCGTAAATCCCCAGGTGGGACTTTCCGGCTTCGTAAGAGCCAATTGGCATCGTTTTTCCAACATGATTGTCAAAGTTTAATTTTTCTGGAGTTGGATCGGAATTTCCCCATGGATAATCATTGGGTTGCTCTTTCTTAGAGGCTTTTTCCCATTCGGCTTCGGTAGGAAGTCTTTTATTCTTCCATTTGCAAAAAGCTTGCGCTTCTTTCCAGTTTATCCCCACAACTGGCTGATTAGGTTGATTGAAGTCTGGGTTATTCCAAAAGGCTGGTTTTTTTCTATTTTTTGCTTTTATAAATTCGGCAAAACTTTCGTTTGTTACTTCGTAAATGTCGATATAAAAAGCGTCGACGAAAATTTTATGAGCAGGGTTTTCTGGCCCTAGGGCATGACGGTCTGGATTTAAAAGGTCCAACACATTCACTTCTGAAAGGGATTTAAGATCGCCCATTTCGTATGTGCCGCCTGGTACTAAAACCATTCGGGGCGGTGTTGGTTCTGAATTGACCGGCTTAATTGAGCCAAAAAAGCAGAATAAAAATATTATTAGAGGATAAAAAATACGCAAAGGCTTTAATTCTATTTTCAATTATTGGACAATTTTATCCATCTAAAGCTACAATTTCAAGTAATTCTATTTTGCTTTAAACTTTATTAGAGGTTGGCGGTAGTATTTATTTAGCCTCTAATCATATTTCCCTTATTTGTTAATAACCAAGCGATATTAATTTCCGTATACAAATGTAGATTTGCAAGCGTTTGAGCTGAAGGAGCGGAAATTCCATTTTCTAGTTCTGATAAGGTACCCAATCCAATTCTTATCTTTTTTGCAAATCCGGCAACATTTAAGCCTGTTGATTTTCTAAAGGTTCGCATACGTTTTCCAACTGTTTTTTTAAATCTTTCGGTTTTTTGCATCTGATCGCTTTTAGATTTAGTTGTAGCCATATTAAGATCCTCCGCACTTAGGTTGTCGAAGAAGAATGATTAACATTTTCCAAAACCGTTAATGTTCATTAAGTGATTAAAAAATAACAATTATTTTCGTTCTTGGCGACTTGTAAGCCCTCGATAAGAACAAAATTGAAACTAAGAATTAATCTGTTTGCCCAACTTTGTGTATAACTTGAGGTTTGAGAATTCGATTTTCAAGTAAGTTTTTGGAGCTACAAAAACCTTAAGAACTGTTTTCTTTTGATAGCCAATATTAAATATGGTTTACGCAAACCCAAAAAAGCTCATGGGTACGTAGTAAAATTAACTATATAAAGACCGTGATTGAGATATAACACAAAATTGGGTATAAATGGCAATAATTTTGAATTTTTTTTGGGGAATTCGGTATGAGAAAGTTTAATGCGGGCAAAACTTCTGATTTAAAGCCTGGAACAGGCAAATCTGTAGAAGCTTTCGGACATTATGTTGCTATTTTTAACGTTAAAGGAAAATTTTTTGCCGTAGATGGGACCTGTTTACATATGGGAGGGTCTATAGGGGAAGGAAAACTTGATGGAACAACAGTTACATGTCCTTTACACGGTTGGAAATACGACGTTACTTCTGGACAATGCAAGGGAGAGCCTTTTTATAAGTTAGATGAGTATTCAGTGAAAGAAGAGAACGGAGAAATAATTTTAGAGTTTCCTTAATGGATTGTTTTTACTTTAATTTATTTTGGGTCGTCGTTGACGGTTGTCCTTTGCCGAGATACAATAATGTATCTAAAATTAATTCAAGCCCTTAGACTCAAAATAATTTAAGAAGTATAATAATTTTATTTGTTTTTACAGTTACCTTTCATATGTTTTTAACGGCTAATCGAAATGGATGAACCAAGCAAAGAAAAAACACCTTTAAATAAACGAGAAGATTTTACTCTTTGTTTAGATTGTGGATTTCCTAATCACAACTCTGTGACGAAATGCATGTATTGCCATGCTAATTTAACCAAATCTAGTGGATTATTTTCCTGGTTTCGACAAACTTTTTTAATCCTGAAATGGAGATGGGAATTAAAGAAAGAACGGTCACGAGACGAAAATCCGTTTCTCCTTTTTTCCAAGAAGTTAGGGTATTTAATTTTAGGAATGGGGTTTAGCGGGTTTGGTTGCTATCTTTTTTTCGACTCTATATCTCATAACTCCTTTTCCACAGCGCTCATTTCAATATTGCTCCTCCTTTACGGTTTTTTTACTTTGAAAAGCTTGTTTTCAGGGAAATGATTTCTAAGAATTCAGATTTTCCAGGAGCCTAGCCCTTAAACTCAAGGGATAGGCGATAGCAAACCAGTAAAAATGTCAATTGATAGAGGTCCTCTAAAATTTTTACCTGTTTGTTATCGCTTAACTTTGCCAAACTTTGATTTTAGGGATTTCTTTGGGTTTAACGTGTATCCAAAATTATTTTCTAACAGTTTGACTTTACTTAGTTTATAAAAAAACTCGATCGATAATTCAATGACTACTGAGCCAGAACTAAAAAAAAAAGTCCAGCAAATGTTATTTATTGATGGACTTAAAGAGCAAAAATCTGCTGTTGAGATTGAAGAAAAGCTTTGCCAATTAGAAGATGTTGAGTCCGCGAAAGTAGATTATAGCAAAGGCATGGTGGATATTAGTTTCTATTCTGATAAGGATATTCTGCGTCAAGTTTCAAAAATAATTGACGAGTTAGGATATAGTTTATCAAGACAAAGAAAGACGTTCGCAGTTCATGGTATGTCGTGTGCGGCTTGTGTTTCTAGAGTTGAAAAAAAATTGAAAAAGCTGGACGGCGTTTTGGATGCCCGCGTTAATTTAGCTTCTGAAAAAGCTGAAGTCGAGACCATATTGGCTCCAAAGATAGAAGTTTACCGAAATGCTTTGGAGCCTATGGGGTTCGAAATAACTGACGAAGATAGGCCTGAGGATTTTGGAAAAGACGAATCAAAGCAAGAATTGAAAATTAAACTAACTGGAGCTTTAATCCTTTCGTCAATTATGATGATAGGAGGTTTTTTAAAATTACTGACACCGTTTTGGATGTTTTTGCTGGCTGTTCCCGTTCAGTTTTGGGCAGGCAGTCAGTTTTATTTAGGGGCTTGGAAAGCTTTAAAACATGGAACAGCGGATATGAATTCTTTGGTTGTTTTAGGATCTACCGCTGCTTTTGGACTTAGTGTTTGGACTGCTTTTTTTTCTTCTGGCGTTTTACCGTCCGACCAATTTTCCGGAGTGTATTTTGATTCTGCTGTCATGATCGTTACCTTGATTTTACTAGGGCGTTTTCTTGAAGCCAAGGCGAAAGCAAAAGCCTCGGAAGCAGTGAAAAAATTATTAAGCCTGCGTCCGGAAAAAGTAAAAATTCTCAAAGACGGATCAGAAAAAGTAATTTCTTTAAGCGACCTAAAAGCTGGCGATCTCGTTTGCATTCGACCTGGGGAAAGGTTTCCAGCAGATGGAATTATTGTTGAAGGTTCGGGTTACGTTGATGAATCTATGATTACTGGTGAAAGCGTTGGAATAGATAAAAAACAAGGAGATCAAATTATAGGAGGGGCTTTTAATCAAACTGGATTTTTAAAATATAAAGTAGATGGATTGGGGGAAAATTCGATTTTAGGTCGGATTGTGAGAATGGTTGAAGAAGCCCAAGGATCTAAGGCTCCTATCCAAAGGTTTGCCGATAAAGTAGCGGGAATTTTCACTCCATTTATTTTAGTAGTTGCATGCTTGACCTTCGGGTTTTGGCTTATATGGGGAAATGATATAGCGGTATTACCAATGTCTGAAAGCCAATTTGCATGGATGACTTTAGTTTCGGTTTTAGTTATTGCCTGTCCATGCGCGCTTGGTTTGGCGACGCCTGCGGCTATTATTGTTGGGGCAGGTAAGGGAGCTGAATATGGAGTGTTTATTAAAGGCGGAGAGATATTGGAAGCTGTTGAAAAAGTCGAAATGGTTGTTTTTGATAAAACCGGAACCTTGACTATTGGAGCTCCTGAGGTTATTGATGTTTTGCCTCTAAAAGGATCAAATTTGTCAAAAAATGAAATCCTGGCATATGCGTCTGGAATAGAAGCGGGTTCGGATCATCCATTGGCAAACGCCATTAAAAAAGAGGCGAGCCTTAATGAGACGACGCCAATTGACTGCGTTAATTTTAAATTTCTTTCCGGTTATGGGGTGCAAGGAACTTTTGAGGATAAAGAGTTTTTTTTAGGCAATAGGAAACTAATGCTTGAAAATGGAATTGATACTTCTGCCTTGGATGCCAAGATAAATGATTGGGCAAACGAAGGCAAAACTCCAGTTTTTCTGGCAAGAGAAAAAGAGGTTGTTGGCTTGATTTCGATAGCCGATTCCGCAAAACCTGAGGCAAACGGATTAATTAAGACTTTATCTGAAAAAGGATATCGATTGGCTATGATAACTGGAGATAACTCACAGACGGCCCAACATATTGCAAGTAATCTTGGAATTCATGAAGTATACGCAGAGAAACTACCAGGTCAAAAAGCAGAATTAATAAAACAATTACAGAAAGACGGTTTTAAAATTGCTATGGTTGGCGATGGAATTAACGACGCTCCGGCTTTGACCCAGGCTGATATTGGGATTGCGCTTGGAACGGGGACCGATATTGCTAAAGAAACCTCCGATATTACCCTAATGAGCGGAGATTTGAATGGCGTGGCTAAAGCGTTTGATTTGGCCAAAGCAACCATGAAAACGATTCGTCAGAATTTATTTTGGGCCTTTTTCTATAATATATTGGCTGTTCCTATTGCTGCGGGGGCTTTTTTCCCTGTTTGGGGAATAGCTTTGAAACCGGTATACGCAGCGGCTGCAATGTCGTTAAGTTCTGTTTCAGTTGTTGGCAATTCTTTGTTATTAAATCGGTTTAATCCAAAATAGATTTGAGGAAAAAATGAGCGCCACGATACGTTCTTTTCACATCTTAGGCTTAAGCAGTCAAGCTACGTTTTCCGAAGTGAGAGAGGCTTATAAGAGATTAGTTAAAGTTTGGCACCCTGATTTATATGCTACAAAACAACCTAGCCAACTTTTGCGCGCTCAAGAAAGATCTAAAGATATAAACCAGGCTTATTATTATTTATGTGAACTATTTAAAGAAAATTCTTCCGAGGATTCAGGAAAGAGTTTTGAGGAGACCGATAACTCCAATCACTCCTCAGAAGAAACGAATCACACAGATTTTAATCAAAATGAGAGCCAGAAAAAATCTTCTTTCGAGTTTTCTAATGGAGACCGGTATGTTGGAGAAGTTTTAAATGGAGAGATGCATGGACTCGGAACATATTATTTTGCCTGTGGAGATTTTTATCATGGCTATTTTGTGAAAGGATGTAGAGAAGGTATTGGAGTTTATACTCATTCTAACAGCTGCCAATACCAAGGCGAGTTTCGCGACGGCAAACCAAATGGAATGGGCGCGTATAGTTATTCAAACGGCGATCGATACGAGGGAGAATTTGTCAACGAAGAGATGTCCGGGTTGGCACTTATTATTATGCCAATGGCGACCGGTTTACTGGGAATTTTAATGATGGTATTCCTCATGGATCGGGAAAATATATAACGATTTCTGGAAAGAGTTTTGAAGGATATTGGATTGACGGCGATTTGATCTAAATCGTTTTTTTGTTAAGAGTTCAGCTTTCCTATCTAAGTTTTTTTTCAGCCCAAATCGCGAGTTTTTCCCTAAAAATTTTTGCGTTGTGCCGTATGTCTACCGGGAATGATTTACAAAAAATAATGTCTTTTATGTTTTTGGTTAAGTTAAACTCCGAACCCACTTTTAATAGCTCATTTCTTAATTCTTCTTTACCCTTTGTAGACATTGAACCGTTCGGTTCAACTGTCAAAACTGGTCTTTGATTTCCTTTTCTTCCAATCCCAACCAAAGCGGATCGCTTAACGCCGTTGACTTGATTAAATATCCCTTCGCAAGGAATAGTAAATAGAGTTTCAGATTCACAAATGACTCGATGGCTTTTGCGTCCACAAAACCAAATACGACCTTCTTGATCTATGTAGCCAACATCGCCCATACGATGCCAAAATAAATCTCCATCGTTAATTTTTGCCAATTCATTAGCCTTTGATCTATTAAAATATGATTTAGTTACCCAAGGACTTTGAACAACTATTTCTCCGATTGTTCCTTGTAGCGCTTCTAATTCGTTTTCCCAATGGTGAATCGGATCGTCCGTTATTTTGATTACTTTGACTTTCATTCTCGGAACAGGTTTACCTACGCAAACTCCCAAACCTTTTTTAGTGGCTTCCCAAGTTTGATTTAAGACTTCTTGCCGTTCGATTGAAGCGACGGGTAAAGCTTCGGTAGCTCCATACGGAGTATAGATCTTACAATTTTTGTCTACTATAGAATCAAAGTTTTGTAAAAGTTTCCCAGAAACCGGGGCTCCGGCGATTAAAATTCTTTTTATATTAGCTATAGGTTGTCGATTGCTTTTGCAATGGCGCGTTACGGTATCCCATAAGGCGGGAGATCCAAAACTATTTGTTACTTTGAATTTTTTTGCAGTTGCAAGAATCTTTAATGGATCAACATGGGCGGGTCTGGTAGGGTCCATATCGGGAACAACGCTGGTCATTCCAAAAGCCCCGCTAAAAAGTGCAAACAGAGGGAAGGTTGGCAAATCCACGTCGCCTTTTTTAAATTGGTAAATTGATTCCAAGGTCTTAGATTGCTCAAAAAAAGTCTCATGTGAATAAACTACGCCCTTTGGAGGACCTGTGCTTCCACTAGTAAATAAAATAGCGGCAGGCTCGTCAGATTTTGTGTTTTCTAGGTCAACCTTTTCCATTCCCAGTTTACGGATTTCTTTAATTGTGAAATCGTTGTGGAATTTCTGTCTTCCTACAGTGATAAAGAATTTTACGCTGGAAAAATACTTAGGAAATAACATTCTTGCAAAATGTGTCATTGGTATGCCTATCATGCAGATGGGCTGCGCTTCTTTAATGCAGTTTAGGATGTTTTTTCTGCCAAGCCCTGGGTCTATAAGCGCCGGCACAGCCCCTAAACGAAATAGACTGTATGTTATAGCGATGAGGTCCACTCCTGGTTTGACCATTAACAAAACCCTGTTACCCTTCTTTAGACCTGCTTTTGAAAGCCCGAAAGCCAGGCGGTTGACCTCGGAATAAAGTTCTTTAAAAGTGATAGACCGAACGTTCTTTTTTCTAGGGTCGATGATTGCAGGAGTGTCTGGAATAGATTTTGCGTTATCTTCTAATCTTGAGACTATATTTTGGAATTTCATATGATGGAAGTTGCAAATTTTATCTTTTAAAAACGACAAGAAGAGATGGACTCAAAATTATTTTAAGAATTTATTTAAAAAAGATGAAGTGGATAAGCTTTAAAATCAGTCTATTTTTAAAGCTATTTTTGTTAGTGGAATGGTGACTTTCCTTTTTTGTACATACGACTCGTTATTGATTGAAGCCACCGCTTTTTTTAATGAAATAAAATCTCTTGGCATTCGTACTATTATGAATTTCGCTACAGCGTCAGAAATTTCTAAGCCAAAATCCGAAGCCATTTTTTGAATCAGTTTGCGGGCCGCTTCGTCGTTCATTTGTCCAATAGGCGCCATAATACCCCAACTAAACCGGGAAACTAAATAATCAGCGGTTGCTTTGAGTTGAGAAGGGGGGGTATTTCCTGCAAAACTAATCTTTTTACCTTTTTCTTTGAGCGTGTTGAAAATATGGTAGAGCGTTTTTTGAAAACTAACATTATTTTTTAAATCGTCCAGGTCGTCTAGTAGAAAAATATCTGTAGCAAGAATTTGATCGATAATATTGTCTGAGCTTTTTTTATTCGTTTCTAATTTGTTTATTAAATCGCCGCATTTGGAATAGATAACTTTTTGGGACGCATCATCTTGTTGTATTTGGTTGCCTATCGCTCTTAAAAGATGAGTTTTTCCTAACCCTTGTTCTCCGGAAATGAATAAGGTGTTGCTTATAGAATCTGGTTTACATAAATCTTTTGCCGATTGAAAAGCAAAATTAGATTCTTCGTATTGAATAAAATTTGAGAAGGAATATTCGGGAGAAGGAGGAAAGTCAAATACTTGTTGTTCGGCTAAAGGAGTGTGTTTTGATGCCATTTCCAAAAAACGTTATAGATTATAAAGTTTGTTCGGCGAATGAACGACCCCGCCGCAAGCGGACGGGGTATCCTAGGTAAATCTTTATTTTTACGTGGCAAGCCACGGGGAATTAAACTCACTTGTGGGATTAAAAAGGCTTTTAACTAAACTTAGTAGAGACATCATAAAAACTTTTAGCGCTTAGACTAGGCTTTAGAAAATCGACTTATTTAGGACCAATAGTTATTTCTATGTGGGTTTGTCCTAGCGACGAGCTAACCGTTACTTCGCAAACTTTGTCGGTTTTTTCATAAAGTAGTTGCGTCCCACTGTGTTCCATAGTCCTGACGAAGGTCCAATCTTTATTAATCATTTCATTTTGGAAAAAAGAAATAGTTTCGTCAAGATTACTCCATCCAGAAAAAAATAAATGGCCAACTTTGACTGAACCGCTTCTGGATTCATAGATAAAAGATTTGGAACGTCTAAAACTGAATCCGCTTGGAACTGGAAGATCTTCGAAATGAAGGCTTGGGTAAGATTCCACCGATGGAGTTAAGCTTTCAGTCGTTCCCGGCGGTTCTTCGTCTTGAATTGGAAAATTGGCGCAACTCGAAAAAAGAATTAAATAAGCAGCGACAAGTAAACAGTTTAAAACTTGCTTTGGCGTTTTCATTTAGTAGGATCCCCTTCCTAAGTAAGCGACAATTAAACCTATTATCATAAGAAAAAAGCCAAATCCTCTTAAAGTTCCATTTTCAAATTCGGGTATCTTTTGGGCAAACTCCTTGACCTTCTCCGGAAAGCAAAAATACGGAATTCCTTCAAAAACCATCATTAAACCTAGGGCTGTTATAAAAAAACTCATGTGATTTTACCAGTTTGTTTTCGAGTTGAAGCTACCATGAAAATCGTCGTCTTGCCATATTTTTTAAAGAGATACCAAAACGTTTTCATGTTGTAATCGATCAATTTAGCATTATATAATTGCAAATCAGAATGAATTTTTCTAGGCTGAATGGCGGGACTCTTTTTCTTAACTTTTCCTTAAAATAAAAACTTCAAGAATTCTGATTTATTCAGATATGAGTTTGAAATCGATTTCCTGTAAAAGGCTATTTATCGGCTCTTAATTTCATACATAATAATGTGTTACGTATTGTAATTACATTATTTTAAGAATATTTTTGATAGGTTAACTTTTTAATTCCCCCTACGCCATAATTCAATGGTTTTAAAATAAGTGGAGGATTTTCATGCAATTGCGATTTTTCCGATTATTAGTAACGTTTCTTTTTTGTTTATTTTTGATTTTACCGTTTTCTCCAAACTTTCATGGGGAAAAGTTTCATATGGTGAATTCTGCGATTGCATTGAGCGGCGGTAATGGTCCCTTAGGTTCGAACATTTTCGTAGAAATTGCGAAAAAAGAAAATCCGTCTGTTGTTAATGTAAGCATTAAATCTAAAAGAAAACCTTCAAGAGGGCCTCGCCGGGGACCTAATGGTAGAGGACAAGACCCGTTCCGTGATTTTTACGACAAGTTTTTTGGCGATAGAGGAAATGAGCGGCCTAAGCGCGGCATGGGGTCGGGTTTTGTTATAGATAAAGAAGGACATATCTTAACTAATTATCATGTTATTGAAGATGCCGACGAAATTAAGGTCACTTTTGAAGATGATAAGGAATACGACGCAAAATTAATTGGCGCCGACTCAAAAACGGACATAGCTTTAATAAAAATAGTTTTAGAAGAAGGCGAAAAGAAGACATTTCCCTTTTTAGAATTAGGAAACTCCGACGATTTAGAAGTTGGAGAATGGGTTATGGCTATTGGCAATCCATTTGGTTTGGCTCACACCGTTACCGTTGGCGTAGTTAGCGCTAAAGGTCGAAATATAGGAGCTGGGCCTTATGATGACTTTATTCAAACTGACGCCTCTATTAACCCAGGAAATAGTGGCGGTCCTTTGATTAATATTAAAGGGCGTGTTATTGGCATCAATACGGCTATTATTTCTGGCAATACTGGCGGAAATGTTGGAATTGGGTTTGCTTTGCCGATTAATTTAGCGCGAAATATTTTAAAAGACCTTAAAGAACATGGATCGGTTACCCGCGGATGGCTTGGAGTTATGATTCAGAAAATCACTCCTGAATTGGCTAATTCCTTTGGTCTTGAACAAAGCGAAGGCGCTTTAGTTGGCGACGTAATTCCAAATAGCCCCGCTGCAAAAGGAGGAATAGAGCGCGGCGATGTTATTGTCAAATTCAATAATGAAGATGTTATTGAAATGGAAATGTTGCCTAAAATTGTGGCGGGGACTTCTCCGGGAAAGACCGTTCCAGTGGAAGTTGTTCGCGAAGGGGCTAAAAAAATAATCAACGTTACAATTGAAGTTTTGAAAGACGCTGAAGAACAGGTTGCTTCATTAGGAGATCCTCTCGGTCTTCAAGTTCAAGAAATTACTCCCGAACTGGCGCAAAGTTTAAATTTGGAAGATTCTGAAGGCGTGTTAGTCGCCGATGTGGAAGCGGGCGACTCCGCAGGCGAAGCGGGAGTTCGCAGAGGCGATGTTATTTCAGAAGTTAACCGAAAACCTGTAAAAAGTATGGCCGATTATAAACGGATCACCTCCAAAATAAAAAAAGGAGGCACCGTACTATTATTAGTTAAAAGAGGCGGTAGTACGATTTATATAGCGGTCAAGACTGGCTGACATTTTTCCTTCTCTTCTTATTTTAAGTAATAAAAGGGCGGCAAAGTTAAATTTGTCGTCCTTTTTAATTATGAAAAAATCCTTCCTTTCGTTAACAGTTCTACTCGTTATCTTATTTGGACATTCGTCTAATTTGCTTGCTGACACTCAGTTCAATCGCAAGACTCCTGTTGTCATAGCGGCTGAAAAGGCTACGCCTGCCGTCGTAAATATTTATACAGAAGAAGTTATGAGGGAATTTCGCAATCCGTTTAGAGGATTGCGCGACAATCCCTTCGAAAACTTTTTTAAGGATTTATTGCCAAAATTTGGCAACAAAAGGCAAAGCCTGGGATCGGGAGTAATAATTGACCCTAGAGGCTATGTGATTACTAATGAACATGTTGTCGATAAGGCCACTGGAATAAAAGTAATTCTCTCCGATGGTAGAACTTTTAAAGCGCGTTTAATTGGCGCCGATATTAAGTCAGATTTAGCCATAATCAAAATCGATTCAAATAACTCTTTACCTTTTATTAAAATGGGACGGTCCGACGATTTGATGATAGGCGAAACTGTGTTGGCGATAGGCAACCCATTTGGGCTTCGGCACACGGTGACGCGGGGAATTATAAGCGCTTTAAATCGAACCATTAGAGCAAGCAAAAATGTTGTTTATAATGATTTTATTCAAGTAGACGCTTCAATTAATCCGGGAAATAGCGGCGGACCGCTTTTAAATATTAATGGGTCTCTAATTGGAATTAACGCTGCAATTTACCAAAAAGCGGAAGGCATTGGTTTTGCCATTCCCATCGATCATGCGAAACGCATTGTAAACGAGTTAATCCAATTTGGTAAGGTAAGGCGCGGCTGGTTAGGAGTAAGCGTTCAGGATATGACAGACAGTCTTCATCAATATTTTAAGATAGATAGGCCAATAGGAGTTTTAGCCACTAAGGTTTTTAGAGAAGGGCCGGCAGGAAGAGCCGGTTTAAAACAAGGCGACGTTATATTATCTATAGATAATCATGAAATTAAAAATAAATCGGACTATGAACAGACTGTATCCTCTTACACTATCGACGATCTCTTAAACTTGGATGTTATTCAGGACAGGAAGAAACGAACTATAAGAATGAAAGTGTCGTCTATTCCTAAAGCATACGCGCCGGATTTTACTTTGCATTGGCTTGGCATTCGCGTGCAAGATATAAATCAGGCTTTGGTAAGGCGATTCCGCTTATCAACTCGAAAGGGAGTGGTCGTTGTCTATGTGGACCCGAAGGGAGTTAGCGGTAAAATAGGTATTCGCTCAGGAGATGTCATACGCCAGGTTAATCAAGCCAATGTTAGAGGTGAAAGGGATTTTAACGACGCAATTGTCGAAGCGGGAAAACGCAGTAGTATCCTTTTATTAGTCCAAAGAGGAACTGGCGGTTATTATGTAACCCTGGAACCTTGACATATTAATTTGTAAGCTATCTAAAAGCCCTCGCTTGACCCCACATCGCCAAATTCTGAAATTCATATATTCTTTTATTAATTTGCCGAAATACCGAACCTTCAACTAATTCTTTTGCATATTGAATTCAGGTTCTTATTCAAAAATTAACAAGTATGCTTACATATATCAAAAATAATCCAAAGCAAATTTGTTGGTCGATTGTTTTATTTTTTTTCATATTGCTAGGTCTGTTTTTAAGGCTCGAAGTTTTGGACGCTGTAATCGTGAATGAATGGGTCACGCGTGATTTTGATAGAGCGTTTAGCTTGGTAGATGGCGATTATATTCCATTAGCCGGACCGGAAGCTAATAATGGAGGGCGTTTACCAGGACCGTTTTTATATTTTTTACTGGCAATTCCAATATTGTTACATTACTCGTATGATTCTATTTTTATTTTTAACCTCATTTTAAATATTGCTTCCATTGGCGTTTTATTTTTTTCGCTAAAGAAATTTTTTGGACATGCCTTTTCCTGTATTGCTTCCGCTTTAGTTTGTGTAAACACGTTTCATATTAGCGGGGTGTTTTTCCCAATAAATCCTTCATTTATATTTCTCTTCGTTTCGATATTTGTTTGGTTTTATTTGGAGTTTGCCTTAGAGGGAAAGGTGATTTTTCTTCCTTTGCAGATTTTGACGATATCGCTGGCAGTTCAGTTGCATTATTCAATGGCATTGCTTTATCTAATTCCAATCATTTCTATTGTAGTTTTTAAAAATAAAATTTCTTTTAAACATATTTTTCTATTGGTAGGAGTATGTTTGGCGTGTTTTATGCCTTATCTTATTTATAAAAAGTTATATTATTATCCTCATATTGCAGGCGCCGCCGGATCAGGATTAGAGAAGTTTTCTTTGTTAGGGGTTTTGAAACTTTTTACGATTCCTCATACGATTACCAATATTGTTTCAAATGGTTCGGCGCAATATTGGCATTCTCCCATTGAAATAATCTCTTTGATTAATAAATCAGCTATTTATATTTCGGTTTTAATAGCGATTGCTTTTTTTGTTTCTAAATATAAGAAAGGCGGTTGGATTTCTTGCAAAAAACAGTTAGCGGTTTTTTTTATATTTTATATTCCTGCATTTGTTTACGAAATCATTAAGCCTCAGTTTGGTCATTTTTGGTATGCTTTTATTTTTGTTATTCCTACCGCCATTTTTATAACCCAAGCCGGTTTTATATTTTTCGATTTTATTACGGTCGAGATTTTTAAAAATATATTATTGATTTCTATTTTTTTACTAATGATTTTTATGGGTTATTCGTCCATAAATCACGTTAATCGAGATATCCAAATGGTTAGCGAAAAGGTCTTTAGAGGAGCATTTGAAGGATCTTTTAGGAATTATCAAAATACTTTGGGAAAACTTATGGTTGCTCTTAATATGACCCCAAGGCAATTTTATGAAAAAACCTATTTTTTAGAAGCGCGCCCCTCATCAATAAAGAGATTGGAGTTTGCTTATTCTAAATTAGATCAAGACCAAAAAAATAAGATACGCGAAAATAACGAGGACTTGTGTTATTTTCTGTTTGATCCTCATAGCAACAAAGGCCAGGTTAAATTAAATCTCATGGCGATTTTTTTTCTTGATAAGTCAATTGAAAGATATAAGCAGATTCAATTTGCTTCCGACGACCTTGAGATCAAAAAAAAGTTGAAAGCTATTACTTATAAACCAAAAGAGAATCAGTCCTGCTATAACAACTTATTTAATTCTTTTGTGGTGGACAAAGAAGTGCGCTCGATGCTTGCAGAAGTTAGGACTATCAATGAAAAGGAAGATTTTGTCATAGGCTTTAAGCCTTTTCTAAAAGGAGAAAGCTATGATGAAAATAATAGATTGTCGAGGTTTGAAGGTAGTTATGTTTTTATAAATAGAATGAGCGAGTTGCCATTTAAGCTTAATTTGTTAATTAAAAAAGGGGTTGATGGTTATCATATAAGGACTGAGATAGTTAGCGTTTATTTTTGGAGGAGTAAAAACTTCCATTTTTCCAGTTTACGGTTAAATTTTTTGCCTAAAACTACCGAAAGCTCATGGAGAATTGTAGGCAAAAAAGAACTGATTAAGCCTTTGACGATTCTTCCCGAAAAAACCTTGGCTTCATCAGTCAATAATATGTCAAATGTAAGTGATTGGAGTTATAACCAGTTTTGGTACAAAGAACAGATTATTCCTGACAGTCGAATTAAGCTGGAGAAAGGGCAATTTGTTATTGGTCTTTCAATGCTTTTTCAGTTTGACGAATCCTCCTACTGTTGCGTTTCCGATTTAAGGCATAAAACTTTTATCCCTTTAAATAGTTGAAAGTTTTTTCAGGATTTTATTCTAAAAGTAAGAGGTGGATTCAAGTTGTAAGTGAAACTCTCCAGATTTAACTGAAGAGTTTCGCCTCATGTCTAAGGTTTTATAAAGTCAAGATTTTGCTTGCAATCTCCAGGAATGAATGAATTGATCTTTTCCTTGTTCGGTTTGATATCGGCAAAGCAAGTCTTGTCCAGAAGCCTGATTTTCAATATTAGCGGTCCCTCTAAGAATTCGAATATCGCCGGATAAAGGAAGACTTTGTTGAGTCATTGAGATAGTTTCCCAATCGGCTCCTTGTTCGTCAGGGTTTGAGAACGAGTCTGACCAACCCGATTCCATGAGTAGAGAACCTCCATGGTTTTCTTGAATTTCCTCAAAAGCTCTATAGAGATTGCTTTTAATATTTTCTACCTCTTCATTTGAGCTTTTGGGATTTAACAACTGGAAATTCGCCCCATCATAAATAAGTGTTACAAGAGCATTTGCAGGAATATCTCCAGCCTTTAACTCGTTGCCGTCGATTTTGATTATTGTTTGCGCTCCCAGAGAATTGACGTTTAGAGTGGAAGGTCCCGTATTTTGAACGTGAGCTTTCATATGAACAAACAGGCCCAAGCTTAGATTGGAAGGGGCAGGATTTAAAACCACTTCGTAAGTGTTTCTATTACCAGTGGAAACTGCTTGCCAGAAACTGCCAAGAGAAATGTTTGCGGATAAATCGTTGATTTGCGTTGTCAGGCCAGCGGTGGTTGTATTTAGATTATCGGTAGTCGTGACTAAGTCGTTAATATCTGAATCTGCCTGTTCGAATGCATCTTTGATTCGAGCGGCGTCCTCTTTCAACCTGTTTTTGGAATCAGGTAAAGGGTAGTTTCGATAGACTGTTCTATTGTCGATCATTTTTTAGTCCTGTCTTTTGATAATTAAAAATGTAACGGATTTGGAAAATCTTTTTTGCCTCAAAAAAATTAAGAGTTGGAAAGTTATAACCCCTTATATATTGTAAAAATTTACGGTATGTATGTTAGTTGAGCTAATAATTACAATGGGTTAAGAGTGGAAGAGGAAAGGCAGTGCATCAAAATTGTCAAAGAATAGAGATACGAAATTGAAACTAAACTTTTTGACTGAAGTTTCTTAAAAAATCGAGGGGTGAGCGATTCTTAATTTACTTGACGGATCTAAAAAAAATAAGCGATTCTATTAATATGTGAAACGTAGGCAAGATAGAATTTTAATATGAGAATTATTTTTCTGTTATTACTCTTTGTAATCGCTTTTCCAGCTAGCTTTTCCTTAGCGGAAAGCCAACCATTGAAAGTTTCGGCTCAAACCTCGGTGAGTGAGAAGGGCGATGTCGAAATTCATTTAACCTATCAAAATATTTCTAACGATCCTCTTTATCATATCCACCCAATGTTTCATTTTCATCATTCCATGGATATGGCGCCAATGGTAATGAAGCTTAATCCTGGAGAGAAAAAAGAAGTTGTAAATAGAAATCATCCAAAGCTTTTACGAATTGGTCGATACCCTTTGGCTGTGTTTTTCAAATATAAAGCTGATACGAAGGGAGCATGGCTTACCCAAATTTTTATGGATTCCTTTTTCTATGAAGAGAAATTAAACTCTGCGGTGAAAGGGGAAATCGAAACATTAGAAACAGGCGATCATTCCCGTTTGAGGATCTGGATTAAAAATCCAGCCGAATCGTTTAAAAATATCCGGCTGATGTTGCTTTTACCGCCTGGGTTAATTTCGAAGAGCTTCAATCAAATGCTCGGATTTACTATTCGCGGCGGAGAAAAAAAGTCGTTCGAAGTTGACGTAGAAAAAACTCCAGATGGCTTGCCGGGAGATTATCCGGTTCATTTGATGATCGAATATGGGGAAATGCAAAAGCATTATTCCGGAGAAGTTCGAACCAATCTCACTTTTAACCTGCCTTGGGACAAGGCCTTCTCTTGGGGCCATACAGTCGTTTTTTTATTTCTTGCGAGTTTTTTAGTCTGGACTTATAAGAAAAACGGTTGGAGCGTTAGAAAACCTGAGGAAGCGTAAAAGGATTCAGTTTTTTTTGAAATAAGCGAAGGCTAGAGAAAACCAACCAATCATAAAAGAAAGTCCGCCAAGTGGAGTTATAGGGCCAAAGAATTTAGGGCCGCCAAAGGCAAGGATGTACAGGCTGCCGGAGAAAAGTAAAATACCGGCCAAAAAAAACTTGCCGGGTGTTTTAACTGTTGTTTTATTCTCTTCTTGAAGAGATAGAACTCCCACGGCAAGAAGAGCTAACGAGTGATACATCATGTATTGCGTTGCCGTAGTAAAAGTGGCTAGGCTTTTTTCAGTGAGAACCGCTTTTAATGAATGCGCGCCAAAGGCTCCCAACATGACGGAAAGCCCCCCAAATAAAGCCCCTAATGCAATATAGATTCTCATATTTACCCTACCATATTGTATCGACGCGCCCGCCACTCCACGCCTAATTCGTCTTTAGTAATTTCTTCGCACTTGCCTTCGTCAACATTTTTTTGATGTGTGACAATGGACGCTTGTACCTCGGGAATATATTTTTTGGATTCTTCGATAAATTCCTTCACTTTATAATAAATACCGTTGCGGAAAGATGGAAGAGGGACGCAAATTTCGTCGTATGCCTCCGAAGAGTCGGCGTTCAAACTAATAGACACTGAGTCGATCAGTCCTTTAAGTTCCGGAAGGATATTACGCTTATTAATAACGTTGCCATGACCGTTAGTATTCAATCGAGTTTTGCCTCCCGCTTCTTTTATTTTCTTCGAGACTTCTTTGATAGCGTCTAATCGTAACGTCGGTTCCCCGAAACCACAAAAGACAACTTCGTCGTAATCTTTTGGATCTCCAACGGATTTCCATAATTCTTCAGAGGAAGGTTCTCTCATGAGTTTTAGGTTATAACCCTGCACAACCGGTCTCGTAATCCGCGAACAAAACACGCACGAGTTTGTGCAACGTTGCGTCAAGTTTAGATAGAGAGAGTTTCTAATTTTATAGGATACCGTTCCCGCTGCGGCTTCGCTTCCGATTCCAAAAAGCTCAAAAAAGTTGAGCGACATTGTGCGCTCCAAATCTTGAATCGTTACGCCGCGTAAATCGGCTAAAAATTGACCCGTATAATTTACGTTAGCGGGTTCGTTGCGTTTTCCGCGTTTTGGAACTGGAGATAAATAAGGGCAATCCGTTTCGGCAAATAAACGATCAGGAGGTATAACTTTAGCGACCTCTTGCAGTTCTTTATTTTTTTTATACGTGACCGGCCCCGCAAAGGAAATATAAAACCCCAGTTCTAACCCTTTTTCCGCTAATTCGAGATCGCCAGAGAAACAGTGGAATATACCGGACTTTTGACTGGAACTGGAATAATAATCCGACAGAATTTTGATCGTTTCATCTTTGGCGTCGCGGCAATGCACGATTATTGGTTTTCCTAGTTGTAATGCCAGTTCAATTTGCTTGCGAAAGTGGGTGATTTGGACATCGTGGGGAGAATAATTTTTAAAGAAGTCCAATCCCATTTCTCCAAAAGCAATCACTTTTGGATGCGTGTGAAGTTCTTTAAGAGCCAGATAAGTATTTTCGTCGATATTTTTAACGTCGTGCGGGTGGATACCGGCAGTGGCGTATATAAAATCATATTTTTCAGATAGCTCGATAGACCTTTCGCTACTGGCAACATCGCAACCGACGTTTAAAATATATTCAACGCCGCTCTCTCTTGCCCTTTGTATGGTGTCCTCGCGGTCTTCATTAAACTGGTCCATATCTACATGGGCATGTGTGTCTATAATCATTTAACTCGTGTTCCCGGTTCCAGTTGTTGATCAAAACCAGCTAGGACTATCTTATCTTCGTCGCTTCCGGCCAATACCATTCCTTGAGATTCAATACCCATTAATTTAGCGGGTTTGAGATTCGCCACCAATATAATTTTTCTGCCTATTAATTGATCAGGCTCGTAGCTGGCCGCAATACCGGCGACAACTTGACGTGTTTCGACTCCGATGTCTACTTTAAGTTTGACGAGTTTTTTTGATTTCTTAACTTTTTCCGCTTCGACGATTTTCCCAATCCGTAAGTCGATTTTAAAAAACTCGTCAATGGCGACTTGTTCAGACTCAATCGCTTCGACTGGTTTTTTCTCTGGTTCCTTGTTTCCAGCCTCTGCGGTTTCTAATATTTTAGCCGCTTGTTTATCGTCAATTCTTGGGAACAGTTGCGGTCCTGGGTTTATTTGAATTCCATTCTGCAGACCGCCCCAATCTTTTAAAGATTGAGTTCCAAGTTCCAGTATTGGCGTTTCAATTCCAATTTGTTTAAGAATATTTTCCGCCGAATTGGGCATGAATGGATACAAAAGAATCGCCGCAATTCGAATTGTTTCTGCGGAATTATATAATACGGCGTGAAGCCGCCCCTTTGTTTCTTCAGACTTGGCTAAATTCCAGGGAGCGGAATCGTTAATGTATAAATTCGCAGCGTCTAGCAGTTCCCAAATTTTTGTGAGCGCTTTGTTGTATGCGAGTTGGTCTAAATGAATGAGCGTTTCGGAAACAACTTCATTTGCTTTTGCGATTAGTTTTTCATCCGAGTCGTCGGTTGTATCAGCAGCGGGGATTTTACTGTCGCAATATTTTTTGATCATATTTAAAGAACGGCTTAACAGGTTCCCCAAATTGTTAGCAAGATCGCTGTTAATTCTTCCAATCAAAGCTTTGTGGGAGAAATCGCCGTCTTGACCAAAAGGAACTTCCCGCATCAAAAAATATCGAATAACGTCCGATCCAAATTGATCCACGAGTAAGTTAGGCTCAACAACGTTGCGGAGTGACTTGGACATCTTCTGACCGTTCACTGTCCACCAGCCATGCGCGAAAATATTTTTAGGTAGCTCCAGTCCCATTGCTTTTAGCATTGTCGACCAATAAACGGCATGAGTGGTTAAAATATCTTTGCCAACTAAATGGTGGCTCGCGGGCCAGAATTGAGATTTCTTGATTTGTTCGAGGGAGCCATGAACAGAAATGTAGTTGATCAGGGCGTCAAACCAAACATAAGTCACATAGTTTTCGTCGAATGGAAGAGGAATTCCCCAGGGCAATCTTTCTTTAGGTCGTGAAATACAAAGATTGCCAAGCGGTTTTTTTAGGAAACCCAATACCTCATTTTTTCTGCTGGTTGGTTTAATAAAATCTTCGTTTGTTTGGATATATTCGATCAACCAATCTTGATAATCTCCCATTTTGAAGAAGTAATTAGACTCGCTAATATTTTCAACAGACCGTTTACATTCCGGACATAACTTTTCGGGAACGTCTTTTTCTGTCCAAAAGCGTTCGCAAGGCATGCAGTACCAGCCTTCATAAGTGTCTTTGTAAATTTCTTCTCTTTCAAATAAATCTTTAAGGATATCCGTGACAACCGATTTATGCCTGTCTTCTGTTGTGCGGATAAAGTCGTCGTTGATAATATCAAAACGGACCCAAAGATCTTTAAACCTCTTGTGCAGGGAATCTACATGTTCTTGCGGGGGTACTCCATTTTTCTCAGCCGCTTGTTGAACTTTTTGTCCATGTTCGTCGGTTCCCGTTAAAAAAAATGTTTCGTATCCTTCCAACTTTTTAAACCGGGTTGATACGTCTGCCGCAATTGTTGTATAAGCGTGTCCAATATGTGGAACGTCGTTGACGTAATAAATAGGCGTGGTTATATAAAATGTTTTTTTAGTCTCGTTCATTTTTGGTTCATATTCTGGAAGGAAAATTGGGAAGGTTGCCGAAGCGCCAAGTTCTGGCAAAACCCAAAAAAATTAATAGTCTTCGTCTTCAGAAGGCGCCGAATCTGGGTTGAATTCCAACTCGCTTACATCATAGGTCATAAAACTTTCGTCATCAAGAGCCACGGTTACTTGTTTTTCTAGAATAATATTTTTTACTACTCTTCCCGGGCCATCCGGGGTATCGACTCGCGCTCCTGTCTTGGGCATAGTGTCTACCAGTTCTCTATAGACTTCATGTTCATATTGCAAACAGCACATTAATCTTCCGCAAACTCCGGAAATTTTGCTGGGGTTTAAGGCTAACCCCTGGTCTTTCGCCATGCGGATTGTTACCGGGGTAAAGCTCTTCAAAAACCTGGAGCAGCAAAGATCTTGACCGCAAATCCCCTGACCGGCAATAGCCTTTGCTTCGTCTCTAACGCCAACTTGCCTCATTTCAATTCTACTCTTCATAAATGCGGCGAGCATGCGGACCAGTTCTCTAAAGTCCACGCGTCCATCTGCGGTAAAGAAAAATGTAATTTTCTTTTCTTCTTCAAAAAAAACAACCCGGCTTAAATTCATCGATAATCCGAGTTCTTTTATTTTTTCTAAACAAAAGAGTTTACCTTTTTGTTCAAAATTTCGTTTTTTGGTCGCTCGTTCCAAATCAGTCGGCGTTGCCTTCCGAAGTACTTTAAACAGAGGAGGTTTTTTTTCAGGGTTTAGGTTTAAAATTTTATTCGAGGCGACTGTTCCAACAGTCTCTCCAAAACCTGTCAAAACGATCACCTGTTCTCCAACGCGTAATATAAGGCTTTGAGGGTCAAACTGTTGAGAAGTGTTTTGACCAGACAGCCTGATACCGATTGCGAATTTTGAAGGAGGAGTTTGTTGTTTTGCGCAATCTTTATCTACGGTAGCTTCCATTTAAGATCTATAATTTTGTTTTGTTCGTTAGTTGATAAAAGAACTAAAAGTAAAATATAAAAAATGTCACATTGAGTGTCAGACCAGCTTTGCTAGTTAACTTATCAAGGAACTAAAGGTAAAATAAAAGAACGTCACATTGAGTGCCAGACTCGTTTCACGCTTTAATTATAAAGGACTAAGGTTTCAAGACTCCCTTTGCGTGTCATCCAGAGGCGATACGCTAGTATCGGCGAAGGATCTCGCCTCGATTCAATAAAATAAACTCCTTGTCCTTAGAAGGCTACCCTCAGGTTCTCAAGGAAAATACCGCTTTAGAAGAAGCCTCTCAACCTGCTTCGCAGAATTTAATAAGCATCGATTCCAAAGTCAACTGAACGTTTAAGTTACTTTGTAGGTTTACTTTAGATTCAATAGTGGCTTCAAACATTTTATTTAATGAACGCAATTGCTTTTTTCCCGCAGTGGTTTTCAGGTTCTCAAACAGATCTGCGTTAAAAACATCTTTTTTTGAACATCCTAGTTTAATTATAGCAAGGTCCCGTAAAATATACGACATTTCGTCCAGCATTTCGGGTATTTCTGCGCTTCTTTTTTTCCATTCTCTTGCGAATTTGAATGTTAAATCCATTCTTTTAAAAGATATTTCGCCAATTAAATCGAGTGCATTTTGCCGAAAATCTGCAAAGTTTAATGAGGTGTTCTCCCGCGCCCTTTCCAAATCTCCATTTGCTTTTGAAGCTTTTAAACGTAAAAGGTTAGGGTCTTCTTCTGGATTTTCATCCAGTAGGATTTTTTCAATGAGGTCAGGCGTTAGGAGATTAAAACGCACTCCCTGGCATCGAGACAAAATAGTAGGGAGCAACCGGTAAATATTTGAAGCAATTAATATAAAGATAGTAGCTTTAGGCGGTTCTTCCAGGCTTTTTAGAAAAGCGTTAGCGGCTTGCAAGTTTAGTTGTTCTGTTTGATCTACAATGACTATTTTATACTTTCCTTCGAATGGAAGGTAGGCGATTTTCCTTTGGAGTTCGCGAATATCGTCTATTCGAATATAACCTTCGCGTGCGGTCGATGAAGTTTTTATTGGTTCTATGAAAAAAACGTCAGGATGAAGTTGCTTTTCGATTTTTTCGCACGAAAGACATTCGCCACAGTTATCTTGACTGTTGGGATTCAAGCAATTAATCGTTTTGGCAAATTCTAAAGCGGTCGTTCTTTTTCCAACCGTTCCTTGACCAAAAAATAAATAAGCGTGCGCTAAATTTTTTGTTTTGATCGAGTTCTGAAGTATTTCGATGGGTTGGTTTTGGCCCAGTATTTTCTTAAACGACATATTTAAATGCTTAAAAACTAAATTCCTAAAATTAGGAATTATTAGTCTAGAAAGTTAGTTAAACATAGAATAATTAAAATAAATTCCAATTTTAGATAAAATTGATCTTTTTTTAAAGTAAAAGGCGGTTCTACATTCGCTTTAGAGTTTTGCCTGATTAATTAGGATTTTTTCAGCAACCGGCCTCCAGCATTTCTTTCTGAACCGGCTAATGGGATGTAATTTCCATCAAAAAGATGAAACGATCTATCAAAATCTCGCGCAACCCATGCAGTGATTCGAGTCGCTTCAAAGCAATCAAAACGTAGAAATAGGCCGAGTATAAAAAAAAGCAAAAAAGAAATTTTGAAATACAGAAGTTTTTTGTCCGTATTTTGCTCTAATATTAGGGTTAAGGCTTTTTGCATTATTGATAGGCGAGATTTGGTGGTATTTAAATTGCCAAAAAACTTAGGTATAAAATGGGTAGTACTAATGATAGTAAATAGCTAAAGCTTTTTGATATAAAAAATTTTCAAAAAGCTAAAACTTAATTTTAGAAAGATTAATTAGGTTTGATGATTATGAATTTGACTTTTTTTGGATTGGTTTTAGGATGTTTTAATCTTATTTATTTTTAATTTTTCAATGTTGTAATGATTGATGTAGATAAATGGTTGACTAGTTTAAAAGGCCTTGAAAATTATATTGTATGGTTTTTATTGAGAATAGAAATTAAATTTTAAGCTTTTTAGTTATTTAATCAAGTAAATAAAGCGCTGGTCTATTTTTTATCAAAAGTTTTTTTCTAACATATTTTATGTTATACAAGATTATTAACCTGCCTTGATTCTTGATGGAATAGAATCATACTTAAAGAATTAGAAAACAAGTGGTTGTTAAGTTTTTTAACATAACTAACGCTTCCTGTTTTTTTACCTGACTTGCTTACCCATACAAACTTTAAAGAAATATAGATGGAATTTTTTAGCTCTTCCTTTTTTGAGTTTTTTTTAACCGTTTATGCGTTCCTTTTTGTATTAAATACAATCGGGAGTGGTAAAGGTTGGCGGGCTTTGTTTTTGAAAGCCAATAAACCGCTTTTGCTTGGCGCAAGCTATTATTTTTATGCTTATTGGGATTACCGGTTTCTTTCATTAATAATCATTTCTACATTAGTGGATTTTTTTGCGGGTAACCTTATTCATAAAACTGAAAACTTAAAACGTAAAAGAGCATTACTTGCATTAAGTATTTTCGTTAACCTTGGTATTTTATTTTTCTTTAAGTATTTTAACTTTTTCATAGATTCTGCAAATGTCGCCCTGGCAAACGCTGGTATTTCCTTTTCAAACCTGAATATTATTTTGCCGATTGGGATTTCTTTTTATACATTTCAATCGATGAGCTATAGCTTGGATATTTATCGCGGAGAGTTGGAACCGGCGGAAAGCCTTATTGATTTTGCGGTATTTGTCGCCTTTTTCCCCCAACTATTAGCCGGCCCTATTATGAGGGCTAAAGAGTTTCTTCCTCAATTAAGCGACCGAGTCAACTTAACTTCGGAAAACTTTGTGAAAGGGTTGCAGATTTTTCTTTTAGGGCTCTTTTTGAAAGTTGTTGTGGCCGATAGCATTGCCCTGCAAATTGACGAAGTATTTAAAACCCCCGAAAAGTTTGATTCGATTGTAACTTGGGTGGCCGTTTTAGGATTCTCCTTCCAAATTTTTTGCGATTTTTGGGGATACACGGAAATGGCGATTGGGGTGGGTTTCGCCCTCGGTTTTGTTTTACCCGTTAATTTTCGCTTGCCGTATTTGGCGACAAACTTATTTGATTTTTGGCGTAGATGGCATATTTCGTTATCTTCTTTTTTACGCGATTATTTGTACATACCCATGGGCGGCAATCGATTAGGGACGGTAAGGACTTGTTCTAATGTTTTTATAACGATGTTGCTTGGCGGGCTCTGGCATGGAGCCAGTTGGACATTTGTCATTTGGGGGGCGTTACATGGTTTTGGGCTTTTAATGGCGCGAATATTTGGTTCTTTACTAAAAAACGTACCATCGAATTTTGTTTTTGTATTTTTAAAGTGGCTTACGACTTACTTGTTTGTTTGTTTTGGGTGGGTGTTTTTTCGTTCCGAAAATCTTGAGGCGGCGAAGCAAATATTACAGAACTTATTCTTTTTGAACTCTTCTGAGGTAAATTGGGGCTACTTAACTATAGAGCATCTTTTTTTCATTCCGATTATGGCAATTGTCCATTTCCTATTTTTCATAAAAAAAGAGGATCACTTGTATTTTGAAAAAGGTTCGTTCCTTAGTTTTTTCTATATCATTTTCTTGATAATTACCGTTTTCATTTTTTATCCAATGGAAACGGTTCCTTTCATTTATTTCCAATTTTAAATTTGCCTTGGGTTTGAATGAGGATTAATTAGATACAAACGTGTTCATATCTATTGATGCGCTTGTATACTTGGCGCTCATTGAAGATCCGAAACAAATTTTCATCTAACTAAACTTTTTAAGCTATCTACCTTCAAGGAATAATGAGTTGTTATTTCATTCGTTAGAATTCGCCGTTTTTTTTCTAATAACATATTCTATTTATCTTGTTTTGCCGCATTATTGGCAAAATCGATTGTTACTGGTAGGTAGTTATATTTTTTATGGGAGTTGGGACTGGAGATACTTATCTCTGCTTTTGGTTTCTACTGTAGTGGATTATTTTTGCGGTCAAGGAATAGAAAAAGCAAAAAATCAAATAGCGAAAAAGAAGTTTGTCGGTATAAGTATTTTTGTCAATTTATCTATATTAGGGATTTTTAAATATTATGATTTTTTTGCTCAAAACTTTCAGAGATTAGCGAGTTATTTCGGACTTGAAGTTGATATCTATTTATTGAATGCAGTATTGCCCATCGGGATTTCCTTCTATACTTTTCAGACAATGAGTTACACAATTGACGTTTTTCGAGGAAAATTAAAACCCGCTAGGAACTTTTTTGATTTTGCTCTTTACGTATCATTTTTCCCTCAATTGATTGCAGGTCCAATAGAAAGAGGAACTCGCCTTCTTCCACAAATACTTAATGCAAGAGGGATAACTCTGGAGAAAATTTACCGAGGAATGTATTTGTTTCTTTGGGGGTTAGTCCTTAAGGTTGTTTTAGGCGACAATCTGGCTAAAATTGCCGATCCTGTATTTTCTTTTCACGGTCCCTATGAGGGAGCGGATGTCTTATTGGCTACCTATGCCTTCAGCGTTCAAATCTATTGTGATTTTGCAGGGTATTCATTTATGGCAATAGGCCTGGGGTTGTGTATGGGAGTTGAACTAATGGAAAATTTTAGACGGCCATATTTTTCAAAAAATATTTCTGAGTTTTGGCGCAGATGGCATATTTCGTTATCTAGTTGGTTTCGGGATTATATGTTTTCGCCTCTTTATATTTATCTTGGAAACTGGAATATGTTTAAAAAATTTTCTTTGAAAACACGGCATGGCATTGTGTTTTTGATTACTTTACTGGCGACAGAGTTCTTATTGGGACTTTGGCATGGCGCCGGTTGGAATTTTGGTTTCTTTGGAATTTATCATGCGGTTTTAATTGGAGGGTATTATTACACTTCTCATTACTGGGATAAATTGCCATCCCCTATACAAATATTTTTAACTTTTCAATTGGCTGCAATAGGATGGTTGGTTTTTAGAGCGACTACGCTTTCGCAGTCATGGGATATGTTTCTTAGTTTATTTCATAATCTCAATTTTCAATTGAATCAATTGAGATTAGAGAATGTTAAACAATTATTTTATTATTTGTTTTTTTTAGCGCTCATTCAATATTTTCAAGAACGTAAAAACGATACTTTAGTTATCCTTAGATTGCCTCTCTTTTACCGTTATTTTTTCATCAGTTCGCTTCTGCTAATGATTATCGTTCTCGGAGATTTTGGCGGAAAGCCTTTTATTTATTTCCAATTTTAAGAGTTTTACAAACTTCTATTATTGGGAATAATCGAACAAAATACACATAGTTTCTTCATGACCATACGTCTCACCAAGCATTTATTGGTTTTTCTAGTTTCCTTTTTTGTCTGCCTAATATGCTGGGAATATTCCATTAGAGTTTTCTTTCCTCAAAAGATACTCCCGAATACAATATCCCCGGCTTTTGGGATGCGTTTCGCTCTAATCCCGAACGTAGAAATCGATATGGTCAATCACAGGCATTACCCTCCTTATCGGATTGTTACAAACCAGAACAGATTGAGAAGCCTAAAACCTATAAATTATAAGAAAAGTTCAAACGTCTACAGGATTTTAATTTTGGGAGATTCAATATTATTTGGTTCTGGAGCTAATAATGATGAAACCATTTCGGCTCAACTCCAACGCATTCTTAGCGAAAATATTCCAGATAGAAAATTTGAATTAATTAACGCTAGCGTAGGGGGATGGGGGCTTATGGATTATTTCCTCTATTACCAAAACGAGGGATATAAATACAACGCCGATTTAATTATCATTTCACAAGTCGCCGACGATATTAGACAAAATTTTACAGCCCACACTACATTTAAAAATATTGAGCTAAAGAATAATACTGTTCACTTGGAGGGTATGCGTGTTGATTTTCAAGCCATTTCGCGGGTTGCTCGGGTTATGGGATGGTTTGCTGAATATCCTTTTTATAATTATCTCTCTAGTTGTAGCTTCACCCTGGCTCATAAAAAATT
>CAYFMN010000016.1:25509-54369 GCA_964344185.1 uncultured Nitrospinota bacterium | reverse complement strand
CACACCTTTTGTACTTAGTTCGTCTTAATCTAAATAAAATCCAAGATAAAGATAGTTTTTGGATGCGTCAAAAGGGTGTTCGTTTGGATCATTTTTTTAATAATCTTCCGGAATCAGATTTAGAGAATTTAACATGGCAGATAGATGATTTAAGGTTTCAAATTCCAAAGATCGAAAATAATCCTATTCAGTTTTTTGGAGACAAATCAGGGGCGTCGCCTGAAGCCATTCGAGCAAACACGATCCTGTATTTTGTCTTATTTAATACCTTACTTCATGCAATCGAAAAAAATAAGGCAGAAACAATTTTATTAAAAATACCAACTTTTACAGAAGTCTTAAAGTTGACTAATTCGAAACCGTTTCCATCTCCTCAATTTAATGGGAGTTCATTTTTGGAGTTAAATCTTTTAAGACCTTTTTCGAGGTTTATGATGGAATCTGCTATTCCAATTTTTTATCCACATGATAACCATTGGACTCCTGCTGGACATAGATTAGCCGCTTGGTTTTTATATAATGCTTTCGTTAAAAATATACTTAATGTAAACCAGCATTCCACAAAGACTATGGATATTATTGGCGCTGAAATAAAAAGAGAATTGAATAACGCCAATGAAAGGATTGCGCAGATATTAAAATCTGATCCCTTTGGAAAATTTGTTCAAGGGATACGTTATAAAAACATAAATAAATTGGATAAAGCCAAAAGGACATTAATTGATTATTTAACTATTCGTCCAGGAGACTTTGAGGCCCACTATCAACTGGGCATGGTGTATTGGTCTGAAAATAATTTCAACCAGGCCCTTGTTCATTTTAAAGCGTCTCTTGAGGGGCATATACTGGAAAGACCTAAGTATCAGTATACTTATCAGCATACTAAGTTGTTTGGCGAAGCATGGAGACTTTACAAAAATAACCAAGATGATGACGCGCTTATTATCCTTAAAAAAGCCGAAAAACTTGGAGGTTACTTTCTTGACGCAGTATATAGCTTATTTGGTTCCATTTATTCTAGAAAGGGAAATATTTCTGAAGCTGAACGATACTTTAAAGAAGCCATTGAAATAAAGCCTGAGTTCTCCCAGTATTATAGAAGTTTAGGAAATTTATATTTTGACAATCAACAATATCGGAAGGCAATTCATAATTATAAAAAAAGCCTTGAAAAAAATCCGAGAGAACTTAAGGTTTATCTTCTTATTTCCATTGCATATAAAAAGGATAGCAACAAAACTGAAAGCTTAAGATGGTTTCAGGAATTTTTAGACCGTGGAGGAAATTACGATTTGCTTCGAGAGTGGAAAATGATTTCTACTGAAGCCGATAGTTAACCAAATTAAACTTTTGTTTTAATAACATTAATTCTAATTCCACCTAAAAAAAAGTTTGGAGGCGGCGGAAGTTTTCCGGGAAGTTTTTTTCAGGTAATCGGCTATGGCGCTACCGCCGCCGCTTAGTCTCCAAGTTTTTATGAAGGTTCAAAAAGAACGGTAAGAAGGAGAAGGAAAAAAAGTTCGCATCTCCTAAAAAAAATATATAGGTTTGTATTTTGAAAAACTACGTTTTTATAGATAAATTGTAGAACCTTTTTGTTAAACTAAGTTTGTGTATAAAATAACTGGTTTTATGAAAAATTTTTGCAAATACATTAATATTTTGTTATAAATTTTTTTCTTAATTATTATTAAAACCGATGAATTGATGGTTTTAAAAGGATTTAGGAAATGGCATTAAATATTGTACGGGAACAACCGAAAAAAACTGAAAAAAGAAAAAGAAAGCCAAAGATTTTGGCTGTTATCAACGATGCTTGCACGGGCTGTAGCGGTTCGCCGATTTGTGTAACAGAATGCCCTATTGAAGATTGTATGAACATCGTTCCGAACCCGGACGCTCCAGTATTTATCCGGATAGAAGTTAATGCATTAAATTGTATTGGGTGTAAAAAATGTATTTCCAAGGGGCCTATGGATACCTATCTTGAAGGGTGTCCCTGGGATGCAATCGATATGGTCCCATTGGCTGATTTTGAAGCTAAAAATGGGGTGTTAGAGTATTAAAAAATAACCTTTCAAATCAAAAAATAACAAACCGTCTCTATAGTAAAGGCGGTTTGTTATTTTTTGATTACTTTATGATTTAATATTAGAATTTTTTTCGAAGACCATTAAATCTTCGGACAAAACGGAAAACCCCTGGAAAGTTAACTTGCCTATAAGAATTTTCAAGTTTTTGAAAATTTTCCTTCATTAAACAATCTCTTTAATCCGTGTAATTTTTGTCGTTACGGTTTTGACAATAGATTGCTAATAGGGTATAACTTAAGCGCATTTACCTTGCTTTCCTTGATTTTTCCTAAAATTAATGAGTAAAGATAACGATTTTAAAGGCGGTATTGGTATTGCCTTTAGAATGGGGACAGAGTTAGTTGTTGCCACCCTTTTAGGGTCGTTGATTGGTTATACTTTGGACCACTATTTAAGAACAGGTCCTTGGTTGCTTGTTATAGGATTGATATTCGGGATTTTAGCCGGTTTTTTGAATTTATACCGAGTTGCTCAGGAACTAAGTAAAACAGACGATATTGATAAAGAATAGAGGTTATGGAAAACCCATTACATCATTTTGAATTACATCCAATTGTTCCTATTCATTTAGGTGGGCTTGACCTTTCATTGAATAAGGGAATTTTTGTAATGTGGGCCGCTCTGGCCGCCGCCTATTTTTTGTTTATGTTGGCGGTTAAATCGAAGCTCAGTTTGGTTCCAGGTAAGCTCCAGAGTATTTTGGAGTTATATCTCGGGATGATAAAAGATATAGCGGACGACAATATTGGGGAAAAAGAAGGAAATAAGTACGTTCCTTTTGTAGCCTCTTTATTTTTGTTTATTTTCTTTTGTAACTTGGCTGGGTTAGTTCCTGGTTCTTATACGATTACTAGCCAATTGGTTGTCACGGGAACGTTCGCCGTTTCCATATTTTTCATGACATTGATTATTGGGATTTCAAAACATGGGGGACATTTTATTTCAATTTTAGTTCCTCCTGGAGTTCCTAAGGTGATGGTACCATTTTTGATTCCTATCGAGTTGTTAAGTCAGTTGTCCAGACCTCTTACCTTGGCGTTGAGATTGTTTGGCAATATGACCGCTGGGCATATTCTTTTAGGTGTCATATTTGGAATGGCAATGACGGCTCCAATAATAGTTAATGTTTTGCCTTTTGGTTTTACGGTTCTCTTGTATGGGATGGAAGTTTTTGTTTCCGCAATTCAAGCTTATATTTTTACGTTGCTGACGTGTGTTTATATCGGCGATGTTATTAAGTTACATTGATTTTTAATTTTACTATCTGAAGGAGAAAAGAGCATGGATGTTGGCGCAGCGGCTTTGCTAGCGGTAGGAATCACCGCTTTTGGTTTTTTAGGCGCTTCTCTTGGAATGGGTATTCTTTTCGGGAAAATGATCGAAACGGTTGGACGCAACCCAAATTCGGAGCCTAAAGTTTTTAAGTTTTTGATTATTGGATTGGCGTTAGTTGAGCAGTTTGGTATTTTTAGCTTAGTTCTTGCCTTACTATTATTGTTCCGATAGTTAATTTCCCGAACCTAATAAAAGATATTAAACTATGCCACAATTAGAGCAAACGAGCGTTTTCGCTTCTCTTATTTTTTGGTCTTTTGTTTCCTTTGGAATTTTTCTCTTCTTATTAAATAAGTATGCTTTTCCTCCGATTATGGCGATTTTGGAAGAGCGCAGGAGAAAGATACAAGGGGATATAGACGACGCTGAAAAGCAAAAAGAAGATGCACGGCAATTAAAAGAAGATTTAGATCGTCGATTAAAAGAAGCGCATGAAAAGGCGAAAGAAATTGTTCGCCTTGCTGAAAGCGAATCCAAAAAAATTCAGGAAAAGACTTTGCGTGAAACAGATGCTAAGTGTAAGCAAATGCAAGAGCAGGCCACTCAAGAAATAGCTAGGAATCAAGAAAAGCTGATGAGTGAGATTCGCGGACAATTAGCTGAGTTAACCGTTGTGTCTACTGAAAAAATATTAAGAAAATCACTTTCAGATGATGATAAAAACCGTTTGGTGGACGAAGCGATTAACGAAGCCTTGGGACAACTAAAAAAATAACATTTTTTCAATAGGTTGCCCTTTTGGGTTGGATGTTGATTGTATTTTTTTTAACAACATTGTTTTGAAGCTGAGTTCATCTATTAGGAAAAAACGACTCCATGATTGAGAATATTATAGGCAAAAGATATGCGGAGGCTCTTTCTTCTTCGATTGAAGAAGACTCTCGTCTCAGTTCTGCATTGGGAAACCTGGTGGAAATTTGCGATGTTTTTGAAGAGGACCCCAAATTAGCTAGATTTTTTGCCAACCCGGCTATTTCTGATGAAAACAAAATGGGTTTTCTGCAAGATCTTGGAGAACGAATAAAAATTGAACCGGAGGTTAAAAATCTTTTAGCCATGTTGGTGGAAAGACGAAAGATTCTCCGTTTGAAAAATATACTGGAGTTTTTTCAGGGAACTGTTGACCAGCGGCTAGGTCGGGTTAGGGTGAAAATTAGTTCGGCTAGCGCGCTTGACGATCAGCAGGTAGGAAAATTAACGGAATCATTGAGAAATATAACAGGAAAAGACGTTTTGGTCGAGACCGCTATTGACGAAGGCTTGATAGGAGGTATTGTTTTGCGAATGGGAAGCTTGGTCGCGGACGCCTCAGTTAAAAATCGCTTGGCCACAATGAAACGATATATCCAGAAAGAGGAGGTAGCCTAAGTGAGTTTGCGTGCCGATGAAATCAGTACTCTGATTCAAAAACAAATTCAAGGGTTTGAGGAAACAGTCGAACTCAAGGAAACCGGACGCGTTATTTCTGTTGGCGACGGGATCGCTCGTATTTATGGCTTGGAAAATGCAATGGCTGGAGAGTTACTGTCTTTTCCAAACGACCTTTCGGCGATGGTTTTAAACCTTGAAGAAGATAATGTTGGAGCGATTTTACTTGGTGGAGACGCCGATGTAAAAGAAGGAGATGAAGTAAAACGAACGGGCCGAATCATGGAGGTTCCCGTTGGACCTGAAATGGTAGGGCGTGTTGTTAATGGTTTAGGACAACCTATTGACGGTAAGGGGCCTATTAATGCCAAGCTTACCGGACCCATTGAAAGATTAGCTCCTGGAGTTATCGATAGAAAATCAGTCCATGAACCCATGCAAACGGGTCTTAAAGCCATTGATGGAATGGTCCCGATTGGTCGCGGTCAACGCGAGTTAATCATTGGCGACCGGCAAACAGGAAAAACGGCTGTTGCTTTAGATACAATCCTTAATCAAAAAGGGCAAAATGTCTTTTGTGTTTATGTCGCAGTTGGTCAAAAGCGTTCAACCGTTGCTCGCGTTGTAAAGACGTTGGAAGAGCATGACGCGATGAAATACACAATAGTTGTTGCGGCAACTGCAAGTGATCCGGCTCCATTGCAATATATCGCTCCATATGCTGGCTGCGCGATGGGCGAATATTTTAGAGATAATGGTCAACATTGTTTGATTGTATATGATGATCTTTCAAAGCAAGCGGCGGCTTATCGACAGCTTTCCCTACTGCTAAGAAGACCTCCAGGTCGAGAAGCTTACCCAGGAGACGTTTTTTATCTCCATTCTCGATTGTTGGAGCGGGCAGCTAAAGTAAGCGATGAACTGGGGGCGGGTTCTTTAACTGCGTTGCCTATCATTGAAACTCAAGGCGGCGACGTATCGGCTTATATCCCTACCAACGTAATTTCCATTACAGACGGTCAGATTTATTTAGAAACTGATTTGTTTTATTCTGGCGTTCGTCCTGCGATTAACGTTGGTTTATCCGTTTCGCGGGTAGGTGGAGCGGCGCAAACTAAAGCGACCAAACAAGTTGCGGGTCAGTTGCGATTAGATCTTGCTCAATACAGGGAAATGGCGGCCTTTGCCCAATTTGGTAGTGATCTGGACGCGGCAACTCAGGCGCAGTTAGCTCGTGGTGAAAGATTGGTTGAAATTCTTAAACAAGATCAATACAAACCATATTCTATGGCAAATCAGGTAATTGCTATTTTTGCCGGTGTTAAAGGGTATATGGACGATATCTCTGTTGCCGACGCAAAGCGATTTGAGCTTGGATTGGTAAGCTTTATAGAAGAAAAACACTCTAACTTGATCGACGCTATCAATAAAGATAAGAAGATCACCGATGAAACCGATAGCGCGTTAAAAGCCGCAATAGAAGAATATAAAGGGTTGTTTTCTTCCTAGGTCCGATAAAGAGTAACTTAGGTAGTTCTTTTTGAGTTTCACAATATTTGAATTTGTACAGATGAGGCCACGCTAATAAAATATGCCGAATTTACGAGATATTAAAAGAAGAATTCGTAGCGTAAAAAATACTCAGCAAATTACAAAAGCGATGAAGTTGGTATCGGCTTCAAAGTTACGTAAAGCGCAAGAGGCTATGATGCGAGCTAGACCTTACGCGTTAAAAACCAAGGATGTTATGAATTCTTTGGCGGCTCGTTGCGATAAAAACCAACACCCTTTATTGGCTGATCGAGAAGTAAAAAAAGTTTTGATTTTTTTCATTACTTCCGACAAAGGTTTATGCGGTGGGTTTAATAGTTACTTAAATCGTAAAGCCAACCAGTTGATCAAGGAAAATGAGGGAAAAGAGATCTCATTTTTGTTTGCTGGAAAAAAAGGATATGCTTTTTTTCAAAACAAAGGATTTCCTGTTGTTGAAGATTACTCTGGGTGGACAAGAAATTATCAGTTTAATTTGACTACTGAAATCTCCGAAAAATTGTCCGAAGTTTTCCTAAGTGAAAATGCTGATAAAGTTTACATCGTGTATAACGAATTTAAATCAGTAATTCAACAAGAGGTCGTTGCTGAACAATTATTGCCTATAGTGCCAGGCGAGGCTAAGGAAGAAGGTCAGGAAGTTGACTATATTTATGAGCCAGGTCAGGAAGGAATTTTAGAGCAATTGTTGAAAATGTATGTAGAAACAGTGATCCATCAGGCATTCTTGGAGTCTTCCGCTAGCGAACATGGAGCAAGAATGACGGCTATGGACAATGCCAGCCGAAATGCGAAAGAGATGATAGGACAGTTAACCCTGTTTTATAACAAAGCGCGTCAGGCTTATATTACGACAGAATTGATTGAAATCGTCAGTGGAGCTGAGGCTCTCAAAGGTTAATCAAAAATCCGGTTTATAAGGCGAGGAATTGAAATGAATAAAGGCAGCATCATTCAGGTAATGGGTCCCGTAATTGATATGCGGTTTCAAAAAGGCGGATTGCCCGCGTTAAATAACGCAGTTAGAATTAAGCATCCAGACCCAAAAGAAGGCGATAGCGAATATATTATTTCCGAAGTCGCGCAACATCTCGGAGACGATGCTGTCCGAGCTATTTCCATGCAGCCTACCGATGGTTTAGTAAGAGGTATGGAAGCGGAAGATACAGGTAGTCCCATTTCAGTTCCTGTAGGCGAAGAAGTTTTAGGTCGGATTTTAAACGTTGTTGGCGAACCTGTTGATAAAAAGCCTCCAGTTCAATCTAAAGAAACTTGGAGTATTCATCGCGACGCCCCGCCTCTTGAAGAACAAGACACCGGTATGGAAATGTTCGAAACAGGTATTAAGGTTATCGACCTTTTAGAGCCTTATCTAAAAGGCGGTAAAACAGGTCTGTTTGGCGGTGCGGGTGTTGGTAAAACCGTTTTGATTATGGAACTAATCCATAATATTGCTATGGAACATGGCGGTTATTCGGTGTTCGCAGGTGTTGGAGAAAGAACTCGCGAAGGGAACGACTTGTATCACGAAATGATGGAGTCTGGGGTAATCGATAAAATTTCGTTGATTTACGGTCAGATGACGGAACCACCGGGCGCGAGAATGCGGGTTGGTTTGACGGGTTTGACTATGGCGGAATATTTCCGAGACGTTGGCGGTAAAGATGTTTTGCTTTTCGTTGATAATATTTTTCGGTTTTCTCAAGCGGGTTCTGAAGTTTCTGCGCTTTTAGGTCGGATTCCTTCAGCGGTTGGTTATCAGCCTACTTTGGCGACAGAGATGGGTAACCTCCAGGAAAGAATTACCTCGACTAAGAAAGGTTCTGTTACGTCGGTACAAGCTATTTATGTGCCTGCCGACGACTTAACCGACCCTGCTCCAGCGACAACTTTTGCTCACTTGGACGCTACTACTGTTTTAAACCGTCGAATTTCTGAGTTGGGAATTTATCCAGCGGTGGACCCGTTAGACTCTACCTCTCGAATTTTGGACCCTAATATTATTGGACAAGAGCATTATGATGTCGCTCGCGGCGTTCAAAGAATATTGCAGCGTTATAAAGACCTGCAAGATATCATCGCGATTTTAGGTATGGACGAGCTATCGGAAGAAGATAAGTTGCTCGTTGCGCGCGCTCGAAAGATTCAGAAGTTTCTTTCTCAACCATTCTTTGTTGCCGAGATTTTTACCGGTTCTCCAGGAAAATACGTTAAATTGAAAGATACGGTTGAAAGTTTTAAAGAAATTTTAGATGGCCGTTGCGACGACATGCCCGAGCAAGCCCTATACATGGTTGGCGGTATAGAAGAAGCTAGAGAGAAAGCCGCGAAAATGAAAAAAGAAGGTTAATTCAAAATGGCAGATGAAACTTTAGAACTCGATATCGTGACTCCTGAACGGCTTTTAGTGACGGAAAAAGTCGATCAAGTTAATGTTCCTGGAATTGAGGGAGATATGGGCATTTTGCCAAATCACGCGCCCATTATCTCAACGCTCAGACCAGGCTCTCTTTCATATGAAATGGATGGCAATACGACGGCTTTGGTTGTAACCGGTGGTTTTATGGAAGTTGCCGATAACCGAGTTATAGTTTTGGCCGAATCTGCAGAATTTACAAATGAGATTGATAGAGAACGCGCATTAGCTTCCAAAGAAAAAGCTGAAAAAGCCTTGGCCGACGCTAAACTTTCCGACCCAGATTTTGAGGAAGCTCAACTGCGTTTGTTCCGAGCAATTGCGCGTCTTGAGCACATCGACGAAAATTAAAATCGACCTTGTTAAATTAGTTAAAACTAACTAATTTATAGTGTGATATTGTTTCCTCTCTCTCAATAGTTTTTTCTACCAAATAATATAAGTTACTTTGTTTCAAGAGTTATTTACTTTAGTAACTATTTTTCTTCGATTGCCAAAAATCCCCCCAAGCAAAATTCCAGGAATTAGTAATATTAAAAACGGTAAATGATACCATAAGGGCATTTTGTCCCAATATTGAAGTTGTATAAAAAATCCAAAACCTAAATTTACCAAGCTTTGGATGAATACATGAAACATTTCTTTATATCGGGCGATTGTTGCCGTTACAAAACCCGATAAGATTGAATAGAATACGCTCATTACTAGCAAAAATATTAAAATACCAACGTTGTCGGTGGTTCCATCTGCGTTAAAAGAGTTTGGGAAGACTGAGTAAAGTATCTGGTTTACAGCTGAACAGACGATTCCCCAGGAAAGAAACCCAGAGATAATAGCTGCAACGCTTCTTAACACAAAAGCCACCTGAAGATTTAATTAAAGCTTTTAATTAGTATTATGAAAGTCTCTATTCTATCTGAATTAATTCTATGTTTACTATAGTCGGTTTTAAGTAAAATGGTTTGAGAGGTTTAAAGATATTAATCAAAACTATTTTCGATAATGCTGATCTCAAAGTTCAGATTCGCTGCTTTTAGCGTTTTCCTAACCGCTTTTGCGATTTTTTCTTTTTCATTTCCATACAATTTTTTGTTAGGAGCGGACGATAAGGCTTATATTTTTCAAAATCCTTACGTAAGGCAGGTTTCGCTGGAGAATATTTGGGATATCTTTTCCAATCTTCATGTGTTCTTCACGTATATTCCCCTTACCAATATTTCGTATTCTATAGATTTCTCTATTTGGGGGTTGTATGCCCCTGGGTTTCATTTAACACAAGTATTGTTACATGCGGCAAACTCCGTTTTGGTTTTTGTTATTTTGTATCGCTTAATCGCGATTAAAAATGCGGCGTTTTTGACCGCAATTTTGTTTGCCGTTCATCCATTGAACATAGAATCCGTAGTTTGGATTTCTGAAAGGAAACATTTATTAGCGAGTTTTTTTTCATTGCTTTCATTTTTTTATTATATTCAGTTTGCTAAAAATGAAGGAAGTGGCAAGAAACAATATTTTTTATCCTTTTTATTTTTTGTTTGCGGTTTGCTGAGCAAATCGATTGCGGTTGTGCTTCCAGCGGTTATGGTTTGGGCGGACTTTTGCCTATTTCAAAGATGTTGGAAGTTAAAAGAAAAGGTCCCATTTTTTCTATTGTCTTTGGCTATTATATTTTTGACTTTGATTTTTGAAGGTCAAAAAGCGGGAGCGTTGGTTTCTTATGCGGGAGGAAGTATTTGGGTAAACTTTTTATACACTTTAAGAGTGTATGGAGATTATGTTTTGTCAGTTTTTTTTCCAATAACGCTTTCTCCATATTATCATTATATTTATTTGGATTTAGAAAGCGTTAAAACTTTAGTTTGTTATATTGCTGTTCCGGCGGTTATTTATTGGTTTATCAGGTTTTGGAAAGAGTGGCCTTTTATAGCTTTCGGAATTGGTTGGTTTGTATTATGGTTAGCGCCGGTTTCAAATTTTATTCCGCTAAATACATTTAGACAAGACCGATACCTCTATTTACCTGCTATTGCTATGTTAGCCTTCCTGGCTTCGGTCATTTGTAGTAATAAGTTTTTAAACGAAAGGAAACTCTTTTTTTATACGATAGTTTTTGCTATTGGAATTAGTTTCTCTGGCGTGACTTTACAATATATGAAAGTTTTTAAAAACATGCGCCCTTACTGGCTGCGAGTGGCTAAAATTTGTCCCAATTGGGCTCAAGCGCAATTTGAAGCGGGTTTGGAGGAAAGAAACGTTGGGAATATTGAATCTTCAATCCAATTTTATAGAAAAGCTTTTAGTAAAAGGCCTACTTTGACAAAAGCGCTAAACAACTATGGCGCTACATTAATAGATCAAGGGAAGTATTTGAAGGCAAAAAGTTATTTAGAAAGAGCGCAGGAGTTAGACCCTTCCGCTCCCGACCCTTATTATAATTTAGCGGTGATTGAATCAAAAATTGGAAAAGATGAGAAAAAAATAAAAGACTTGTTTAAGCGTCATGTTGCAGCTAAAGAAAAAATAAAACCCAAAGATTACAACCTTAATCCTTATACATTGACGTCAAAGAATAATTAACGACAGTTTTATCGATGCAAGCGTCTACATTAGGAGAATTTTTCTCTTATCCTAATATTTTTACTTTGTTTTTGACAATTTTGCTTTGTATTGCCAATGTTTTTATTGGCGTCAGTATATTGCCAAAAGATAGAAGGAAAAAAGGATACCTGGCACATAAAGTTGGTTTTTGGTGCGTATTGGTTTTTTACGGCGTTTTTTTATTTTATAACCATAAATTATTGGGAAATAAGTTTTTTGATTGGTTCGTATTCTTTTATTTTGCGGTCATAGTGCAATGGAGTAGAAAAATTAATGTGACTTTACATGCGGTAATCGCTTCTATCGGTTTGGTTATGTTGATGATTGTCATTTGCTTTAGTGTTTTCTAGCTTGGTTTAAATTTAAAAAATAATGAAAAAATTTGACGTTGCGATCATTGGAGGAGGCGAAGCTGGATATTTTGCCGCAAGTCAGGCGGCTGATTTAGGAGCAAAAGTTTGTCTAATTGAAAAAGAAAACCTTGGCGGCGCTTTTTTGAATTCTGGGCTTTTTGCGCTTAGAAAAGTTTTGCAAACTTTCGGTTTTTATCCTTCTTTCCCTGAGAGCGATTTGACAGAGGTTAAGAGACAGTTAGATATTCCAAAAGTTTTTGAGAGAGCCCGAGTTTTAAAGCAAGCCTACTCGAAAAATTGGGAAGTTAATTTGAAGGAGAAAGGCGTTCACATTGAACGAGGAGAGGGAAGTTTCGCAGGCGCTAAAAAAATCGAAGTCAAGGCCGCTAATCAAACAGAACTCATTTCCGCTGAAAAAATTATTTTAGCTGTTGGTTCAGAAGCCAAACATCCAGATGCGATACCTTTTGATGAGGAAATGATTTGCCCCTTGGAAAGTTTAGGCGAATTTTACGGTCTTCCCGAAAAAATTTTAATTGTAGATGGAGGCACTCAGGGCGTCGAAGCCGCTTCATTAATTAGAGTTTTAGGATGTAAACCTTTTTTGTGCGAACAAAGCTCCAGAGTTTTACAAGATGAAGATCCTGAAATAACAGATTTTTATGAGGAGCAGGTTAAGAAAAAAAAATTGAAAGTAATTTTAAATAAAAAAATCCTTTCCATATATAAGAAAGGTTTGGAAATAGATATTTCACTAGATGGAGGAATAAAATTCCCTACTTCAAAAGTCTTTTTTGGCGGAAATAGAAGTCCAAGGTCGAAAGCTTTAAATATTAAAACGAAGGATATTAGATTAGGGGAGAGTGGTGAGATTCTTTCTGATGAAAAAATGGAGACCAGTTTGCCAGGGATTTTTGCCATTGGAAGTGCGACTAGGCAGCGAAGGATAGCCAATCGAAATTACGACGAAGCAAAAGTGGCTGTTTATAATTGTCTAGGAAAATCCAGGTCTCTAAAAATAGACAAAATTCCTTCAATAATTTATTCAGATCCACAATTTGCATCGCTAGGTTGTCATTTTGGAAACGCCCATCATAAAGGTTTTCGAGCCATTGGAGGCAGCGCAGTGGTTGAAGGCCCAAATGAAAATGGAGCTATAACCCAAAAAGGTTTGCTAAAGTTAACAATAGATAAAGAAACCAGAAAAATGATAGGCGCTCAAGTCGTTTCTCAAAATGCTTCAGAGATAATGTCGATATTACATTTAGCATTTAAAAAAGGTTTGACTTTAAAGGACTTATCTAATATTTCCTTCGGTGAGTCCGACTTGATTGAGCCAATAATCAAAGCTTCTAGAAAAATTTTGAGTGACTTGAAAACTTCGCGTTAAACAGTTATTTTATTAAAATCGATCTTTTCTTGACTCGATTTTTTATATATGTTAAAACCCTTTTTTCTTGTGGATACAGGGTTTTTTACGTCCTATTACCATTATAAGAAATCCATTTTTAGAAAACTTGGGAGTAGTCAATGGCAGAAGGTGAAGTAAAAAAGTCAGCCGCCCCAAAGGCAAAACCAGCTGATAAAAAAGACAAAAAGAAAAAAGAAGAAAGCGGGGATACTTTATGGTCTCGTCGCGACTTTTTCTCGTTAGCTGGATGGGGAGCTTTTTTGGCTTCTTTAGGGTTATCTGGAGCGTTTTTTACCCGATTGTTATTCCCAAGAGTACTATTTGAACCTTCCCCAGTTTTTAAAGCGGGCCGCCCAGAAGACTACACCTTGGGTGAAGTAAGCACCAAATGGGTTAAAGATCAGCGTGTTTGGATCGTCCGCGAAGAAGAAGGAATCTATGCTATCCTTGCCCTATGCACACATCTGGGTTGTACGCCAAAGTGGTTGAGGACTGAAAGTAAGTATAAATGCCCTTGCCATGGCAGTGGCTTTACTATGACAGGAGTTAACTTTGAAGGACCCGCTCCAAGGGCTCTGGAAAGATTAAAAATAACTTTGGGGCCTGACGGGCTTATCCAAATTGACAAAAGCAAAAAGTTCCTATTAGAAAAAGGGGAATGGGGTAAACCTGGTTCAATATTAGCGGTCTAAAGTTTCTATAATCATTTATAAATTTTTTTGAATATATTTTTGCGCTAAATTTTTGTTTTTAGCTTTGGAGGAAATACGTTTTGGCAAACAAGACTCAAGGCATTCCCGGCGTTACCGATTTGGTCGATAAGATCAAAAGCGGGGAAATATGGAAAGAATTAGCCAAGGCCATAACCGACTCCCAGATTTGGACGTCGTCTTTTAGGCATGGCTATGCAGATACACCGCGAAACCGGGTACTGCAAATTGCCAGCAACGTTTGGTTGCATTTGCACCCCGTTAAGATTTCGCGCCATGCTTTACGCATCCGTTTCACTTGGTGCATGGGAGGCATTACCTTTCTTTTATTTCTATCTACCGTTGTTACCGGAATTATTCTGATGTTTTATTATCGTCCGGTAGGCGAATACGCTTACTTTGATATGAAATATCTCCAATATGACGTTCCGTTTGGGATGCTAATGAGAAATATGCACCGGTGGGCGGCTCACTCTATGGTAATTACTGTTTGGCTGCACATGTTCCGGGTTTTCTTAAGCGGCTCTTATAAGCCGCCTAGAGAATTTAACTGGGTGATTGGCGTATTCTTGGTAACTTTCACCCTCCTATTAAGTTTTACTGGTTACTTATTGCCATGGGATTAATTAGCCATGTGGGCTGTTACCGTTGGAACGAATATGGCGAGAGCTACTCCGTTCTTGGGACACGAGGGACCTTTTGCGGAATTTGTGGGCGTTACGCCGCGTTATGATGCAAGATCCGTGCTTATTGGCGGTAGTTTAGTTGGTCCTCCAGCGCTATTACGTTTTTACGTATTGCATTGTATCTTTATTCCTTTGGTTGCGGGGGCGCTGATGATAGTTCACTTTTGGCGTATTCGAAAAGATGGTGGAATTTCCGGTCCGCTTTAAATTGATTTAGTTTTAAGGAAATTAAATAGGTAATAATCATGGCAGAGGAAATAAAGAAAAAAGGGGCCGAGATAACCCACGATAAGGTTCACGTTTGGCCCTATTTGGTGCGCTTGGAATTTTTATGTTCCATTTTGGTTATCGTCGGTTTAACCGCTTGGTCTATTGTTATCGACGCTCCATTGGAAGAAGCGGCCAACCCTACCAAAACGCCCAATCCTTCAAAAGCTCCCTGGTACTTTTTAGGATTGCAGGATATTTTAGTTTATTTTGATCCTTGGTTTGCTGGAGTTGTCGCTCCGGTTTTAATCATTGTTGGTTTGATGTTGATCCCTTATTTAGACGTAAACCCAAAAGGTAATGGTTACTATACTTATACTGAAAGAAAAGTGGCCATTTGGGTTTATTGTTTTGGTTTTTTGGTTTTGTGGATCGCCTTGATTATTATGGGCGTATTCTTACGAGGCCCTGGTTGGAACTTGTTTATGCCCTGGCAATACTGGGACCCGCATAAAGTCGTTGCTCTAACAAGCGTTGACTTACCTTATGCATTTGGTGTCAGGTCCTATTGGATGGCCTCGTTATTTGGCGGAATTGTTGTCCTGGGTTATTTTGCAGTGGGGACCGCCGCCTACATGTTTATGGAGCGCAAAGCCATTAAAAATGTGGGCATTACGAGGATGTTGATCAAAGTAAACTTGTATTTAATCATGGTTGGTATTGTGGTTAAAATTGTCCTACGATTGGGTTTTAATATTAAGTATATATGGGTGACCCCTTGGTTTAACGTTTAGCTAGTAAGGCCATTTCTCTTGGATACTCCAGAAAAAACAACACCGGAAGAAGATACCGGGGAATATATCCCGGTAGAAGAAGTTTCTTATAGTTTTCTTTTCTTTTTAATGTCTGGCGCATTATTAGTCGTCACCTTTTGGTCCTTTTGGGATGACGAGTACTCTCGTCGTAGCTATAAACAATATCAGTAACAGTATTTTAAAGAGGAATACGCTAAGACTAAAGAAGAGTGGAAAAAGGTTAACGAAGAAATAGCCGCAAAAGAGCAAGAAATAATAGAGAATCTGGAGCAGGAAGGCGATTCCCTTGAAAGTTCTTCCGAGTTCAGAGACTTGGCGGATCAGGTTTTAGAGGCAAAAATTCATTTAGACGAAGAGATAGAACAAAAGAAATTTGCCGGTAGTCGGTTGGACGAAGCTTACTATTATTTTAAAAAAGCTCAACATGAGGGCGAAAACTTTACGGTCCAAAAAACCAAGTGGCAAAATATCCAGAAAGAAATTGACGCTTACGGCCCCAAGATCGCAAAACTTCAAGCTAAGTACGATGAGCTGGAAGGCAGGCTTTTAGAGAAAAAAGCTAGATCGATGAATTTAGAAAAGGATCTTCAAAAGCTCACCAGTAAAAGAGACGGATTAGTCCGTACTATGGATTTTTATAAACCATTTCCATTCTTTTGGAGACCTGCTGAGATTAAGCAAACAGTTATTCCAGGAGCAAGACTCAATAAGTTTAAAGAAATCACTTATAAAGTCGACCGGTGTATGACTTGTCATATCGCTTATAATAAACCGGGTTATGAGCATCACTCCGAGCCTTTAACGACCCATCCAAATCAAGAAATTTTAATTAAGAAACATCCGCCAGAAAAAACGGGGTGTACTTGGTGTCATAAAGGCCAAGGTCCCGCTACTGCGCCGGCGGAACACGCTCACGGTTCGCATCATGAAATGGATCAATCTTTAGGAATTAACGAACCAATTGTTCATGGCGATTTTATGGAATCGCAATGTATGAACTGTCATCAAGAAGTGATTCACCTTGAAGGAGCAGAAAAGCTTTCAAAAGGCCGGGAATTATTTTTAAAATTGGGTTGTCATGGTTGCCATTTAGCGGATGGATTCCAAAATGCCAAAAAAGTAGGACCTGGGTTGTTAAGGTTGGCTTCAAAGGTAAACGCTACTTGGCTTTATAAGTGGGTTAAGAATCCAAAAGAATATCTGCCAAAAACCAGGATGCCTAACTTTGGCTTTGATAATAAAGACGCTTTGGCTGTCACTGCCTATTTAATGGCTACTTCTGAAAAAGGTTACCAAGTAGCTCATAAGTTCAAAGGCGGCGATGCAGAAAATGGCAAAAAGCTTTTTGAAACTGTCGGGTGTCAAGCTTGTCATTCAGTAAATGGCGAAGGAGAAGATTTTGCCCCTGATCTTTCCAATATTGGTAATAAGGTAAATGCAGATTGGTTGGTTAGTTGGATTGAAAACCCGGCTCATTACAATCCAAGGAGCAAAATGCCTAACTTGCGAATCGGATTAGAAAATGCTTCGGATATTGCGGCCTATTTAATCCAGTTTGGCAAACCAAGGCATATTAAAGGTATTGAAGACCGAATCCGATCTAAGGAATTTATCGAATATGGAGAAACTGTAGTTAGAAGAAGAGGCTGCTTTGCTTGTCATGAAATTAAAGGTATGGAAAAAGAGGGGCGAATTGCCCCCGAACTTTCATCTTTTGGCGGTAAGCAAACATGGGAATTGGAATTTGGAGATACCCATATCCCCCATACTTGGAAGTCTTGGGCCTCTACTAAGTTGAAACAACCTGATTCTTTCCGGACGGAACGCGTTTTGGATAAAATGCCAAACTTTGGTTTGAGCGACGAAGAAATTCATTCTTTATTAGTTCTTTTAAAGGGATGGAACGGTTTAAATATTCCAGAAAAATATAAACACCATTTAAACACCGAACAAAAAGCGTTAGAAGAAGGCAGAAGGATTGTCGATCGATATAATTGTCGAGGTTGTCATATTGTTGAAGGTAAAGGCGGTGTTATTCAAAAATACATTAGAGCAACATTTATGTATCCACCTCCTTTAGAAAGAGGAGATTACCATGTCGGGGAAAGAATCAAACCTTCTTGGATTTACTCTTTCTTAAAACAGCCTACTCCGGTAAGAACATGGTTGAAGGTAAAAATGCCCACTTTCAACTTTACCGAAAAGGAAGCGACAGCTTTAACGGCATATTTTGAAGCCTTGATTCCAAGTAAAAAAGACCATAATTACGAAGATGGTCTAAATGTTAAAAGGCCTCAGGAGTCCATTGATACAGGCGTAAAAATGGCCAATTATATGGACTGTGGAAATTGTCATGACGAAGGAAATAAAGGAATTGATTTCTCTATAGCCAGCGCTCGTTTGAAACATGGGTGGATTCCAAAATGGCTAAAAAATACGCAGGATTTAATCCCAGAGACTAAAATGCCTTCTCACTGGCCTAAAGAGGGCGATACTTATGTAATCAGCTCCAAATTTAGCGACTTGGAGCAAGTTGAAGATGGTAATATAGATCGTCAAGTTGAACGTCTGACAGACTATATCGTTTCCTATAATACTGCCGATATTAACTACGATTTAACTTTGGGTGGCGAAGAGGGCGAAGAAGAAGCTGAAGACGGTGAAGATGAGGACGAAGACGAAGAAGATGAGGATGAATAAAAACTTTTCTTTTATATATATTTAAATAATTTGAACTTTGAGAAGATGAACAAAAATGGAAAACTCAGCCCTTCAAAATTTTCTATTGATCGCAACTAAGCCCGATAATATTCCTATTGGAGCCATGTTAGGTATCGTATTTTTTCTTTTTTGGATTGCTATTAAAGAAATGATTAAGCATGATAAGTTGATAAAAGCTGGAAAAAAAGAAAAAGTTTACGATGAAATGATCAAATAGTGGGTGTTTTTGCTATTGCCTTTGTTGGCATGTTCATTGGGATTATCCTGATTTTACTGCTAAAAAACACCGCTCCCCCTCCTCCCAGAGAAAGATTAGGCGAAGAAGTAATAGATGATCGTCCGCTTTTCCTTACTGAAAAAAATGAATTCAAGGAAAAGTGTTTAGCCTTTTTCTCAAAATTTAACCTGGAATACGAACATTCTGTTTGGGCCGAAGATAACGAACTTGAAGTATCCTTAAAAGACGAAACCCCGGTTATTGGCGGTTTGTATCTGGGGCTTTGTGTATTTGAGCCGACAAATAACATAATACCTGGCACAATGGTAACGGGTTTTTTAGATACCATCAAAGGGGAAGGGGCCGCTAAGGGAATAATAATCACAACCGGATATTTTTCCGACGAAGCCCGGCAGATTGTTAAAGAAGAAGCAATCGAGCTTGTAGATGTCGCCGACTTTGTGAAATACCTCAAAAAATTTGAAATTTACGAATAGACGATCCTATCTATTTATTCCTGACTTGAGCTTAAAGCTAGAGTTCTGTTGGACTGAATTTCTAGATGATTATTACCTGAGGATTTTGCTTAAAGTGATTCTGAGGGATTGGGGTATAGAGCGGGTTATGAGCTGCCCATTTTCGAGCCTTATCTAACGTTGCGGTTGTAACGCCATAGGTGAACCCAATAATCTGGGTTCCACTCCAGTGTAAATTTTTTAGCTTATTACCAAACCTTGTCGCATATGTGTGAGGATTGTTGGTTTGTACATCCCCCGAGTAACAGGAAAGGAGCCATATTCTGAGTTTTTTAGAATCGGTGTTTTGATTGCCTCCACTAAAATAAACTCCAGCGATAGAGTTGATATATTCGGCCACCTTGGAAGCGCTGACATAGCGACTCCTCATAGAGGCTCCCCGAGTTTCTGTCGCGCCTGATTGATGAGGAACCGTATAGTCTCTGATATACTGTGACCATATAGAAAAATATCTGTTACTTGATGATCTAAAGCTTTATTCTCGCCTCTCGGAATTTTAATTTTGTACGAATTACTTGATCTTCCAGTCCCTGTGAATTTATTTTTATCGTCTACCTCTAACCAACTTTTAGTAATCCTGTGAGACTTATCATGGGTATTTTGAAAAACTTTTTTAGGTTTTTTCTTATGTTTGGGAGTATTCCAACGAATTATAACGTGCCGACTTGGGTCTGATTGTTTACGAGCCATAAACTTTAATTAAATGAGTTATTTTAATAGGAAGTTTTAATTAACTTTAATCTATTTAAGTAAATTTTCCAAGGAAAGATAATTGTAGTGGGATAATTTATTGAAGGCTGGGAAACTTCTAGGAAAGAGTCGTAAACGAAAATATTAATTTACTGTCGCGTGTCGTACTGGCAGGCGAAACATTCCATATTGTGTTCTTTGACGCTGTTGAGGAAATTTACTGGAGCGAAGTCGTCTGTAAAAGCCCGTAAGTTTTGATCGATGGAACCAACGGGGAAATAGCTTTCGGCGATATATTTAAAGTCAAAATTAAATTTCTTTTCTTTCATTAGCTTCTTTGCAGATTCCATAATTTTAGCGTCGTCCAGTTCAGAGCTTTCGTCATTTCCCGCTACCAAAATAACATTGCCTTGTCCCTTGAAAGAATAAAGTTTTTTGTAAACCTCGCTGAAGGTTTTTAGATCATATGGATAAAGAGCCGACCCGCCAAACAGGTTAGACGCCACCACTCCATTAGGAGTGAGCTTACTTTTTATTTCTTTATAAAACTCTTTAGTTTTTAGATGAAAAGGAACAAAGCTTCCTCTAAAGGCGTCTAAAAATACAATGTCGTATTTTTTTTTGGTTCTTTTTATAAAGACTCTGCCGTCTTGGACGTGAACTTTAGTGTATTTTGATTCCCTCATGCCAAAATACTCCCTTGAAATTTTGACCACGTCCCCATCAATCTCGATCATATCAATATTGGTTTGTGGATAGTAACTTTGTAGGAAGTTCGACATAGCTCCCGCCCCTAATCCAACGATTAATATGTTTTTAGGGTTAGGAACAAAAAATAAAGTCGACATAAAGAGTCGAGTGTATTCAATTGTTAGATTAGTTGAATCGGATAAATCAATTTCCGTTTCGCTATATATAGTTCCTTTACTTTTAAAACCCATTACAAGTTTATCTTTGTCGGAATAGTAAACTATGATGTGATTGTAAATAGATTCTTTTTCAAGAATGGGCTTAAACCTTATTTCGCTTGAATAAGGTGGAATGGCAAAAGCGTTATGCAATCCGATGCAAAGTAAAAAAATACAAGCTGAAATGATAATTGAAAGTTTTAAGAAAAAATATTTCAAGATATTGTCTGAGAGATAAATTAATGATTCTTGAGGAGAGCGCTTGGTCGTACAGATCTCTTGAAGGAATAAAGGTTTTTCAGGTAATGTATAGCGTTTTTTGCGTTAGTTATTCGATCTAAGTGTAGATAATCCTTGCTTCTTAATCAACCCTAAATCATGGGGGAGAATAGGGATAGAAGCCTTTATGAGAGGAGATTTTGTTTTTTTATTGAGCCTTTTTTAAGGGTGATTTCCAATAGATAAATATTAGACCGCTGGATATTAAAAGAGTTAAGCCAAGTAAATTAATTATCAATTTGGTGCCGATGGTGGGGATTAAGTAAAACGAGGTGAACAAGGTTCCAAAGATATTTCCTATTGTGGAAATAGCCGAGATATTACCGGACACGTTGCCTAATGTTTCGATAGAAGTGGCGCTCATTTTAACTGCAAAAGGTGAAACGGCTCCCATTAATATGCTGGGCAGTAAAAAAAGTATACAAGAAACAATTAAGGGGCTGATTTTCATTCCAAGATCAAAATCAAAGATAGCGTTATTGACGGATTCCTGGATAAAGGGAATAATAAAAATTAATATACCTGAACCAAAAATGATTGTGCCGAGTATTTTGGGATCAGGTCTTTTATCCGCTAATTTTCCTCCAAGGTGATAGCCCACGCTTAAAGAAATCAAGAAAACGGATATAAGGCTCGACCACACAAAAACGGAATTTCCAAAAAATGGAGAAAGGACTCTGCTTCCAACTATTTCTAGAGCCATTAAAACCGCTCCGGAAATAAATACTATTAATTTAAGTAGAGCCATCGCTGATATTATCCAAATTTTTAAGCTTAAGGGAACCTCTAAAAAATCAGATTTGCCAGGAGCCTTAAGGGCTAGGCGATAGCAAACCGGTCAAAATACCAATTATTAAATCCTCTTAAATTATTGTTTGTCGTAAACCGATATAACTCGGGAAAAGGTTTTAAAGAAGAGGGTGTAAGATAAGACTGTATATGGTTTGAAGATAAAGCGTTTAGGAGTCATGTATCGGTTAATTTCTCTTTTTCTTTAAGTTTGAATTCTCCTATAAGCGAATTCAACATCTTGGAGGAACTGGCTAAATTATCCGTAATTGAACTTGTTTGTTTTATAGAGGAAAATGTTTCGTGAATACCTTGTTGAATTTCTTTTAAGGCCACAAAAACCTGGTTTGTCGCGTTTTTTTGTTGTTTCGTAGAATATGAAATTTGATCGGCTTCTTCGTTAGTGGACTGGGCGCCATTAACAATTTTTTCTAGTTTAGCGAGAGTTTCGGTTGCTAATTGAGCCCCTTCGTCCACTCGCTTGGCTCCCCTTTCCGAATTAATTACCAACCGGTTAATCGCTTGCTGAGTTTCTTCAACCTTGTTTTCTATTTCGCGAGTGGCTCTCATAACATTTTCCGCTAATTGGCGTATTTCTATGGCGACCACTCCAAAACGTTTTCCGGCCTCCCCAGCGCTGGACGCTTCAATTGCGGCGTTAAAGGCGATGAGCTTTGTTTGATCGGCTATGTCGTTGATAATTTCCATAACTCGGCCAATTTCTTTAGACTTCTGGCCTAATTCCACAATTTCATGAACGCTATTTTCATTTTCTTCTGCGATTTGTGACATCTTTTTATTAATTTCTAAAATAGAACTCATTCCTTCTTTAGACTGTTCCAAAGCTTCAGCAGAAATTTGAACGACAGAATTGGAGTTATCCGCAATTTGCGATGAAGCAGTTGTCAGACTTTCTAAAGTTGCGGTTATTTCCGTAATAGAGGCTGATTGTTCCGCCATAATTGCGGATTGTTGTTGTACGGCGGCTGAAATTTCAGTGGATGATCCAAATAAAGTTTTGGCGACGCCTTTTATTGATAATATGTTTTTTCGTAAAGTGTCGGCCATTTTGTCGAAGGAGCCTGCGAGAATGCCTATTTCGTCTTTAGAGATATAATTGAGTCTGGCGACTTCTAATTCGCCATTAGAAATGGAGTTGGCCAATATGACTACTTTTTGTAATGGGCGCGTTAAATTGTCTCCGAAAAACATTGCCGCAAAAACAACCATTGCCACTACCGTTAAGATAATAAATATAAACCGCGTTCTAAATTGGGTTATAGGGGATAAAACGTTTTCCCTTTTTTGGCTTAATATCCCAACCCAAAAATCGGAAGTATCTTGAGGGTTGAACGAAATTTTTTCAAAGGAAATTATTTCTTCCAAATTCCCGTTAATAAGTCCTGATTTTTGCTTAAATATCTTGGAAATTATGTGTTGGTCAATAAAGTGTCTCAGTTTTTCATCCTTATCATGAAAAACCCAATTATCTCTAATTTCAGCGTCAGGATGGCTGATTAAAAAACCGTCTGAATCTGATAATAGAATCGTTCCATTGGCGATATCGGAAAACCTTTCTATTAGAGGGGTGGAAAAGGCGGTAAGAACCAATACTCCCACCTTTTGAGAGTCGGGAGTGAATAGAGGCATTCCAAACCTTATTACCGGACCGCGAAAGTTTTCCTTAGAGACCTTGGTGTCAAAAGCCATAAGAGGTAGAACTGTATATTGACCTTCCCCTAGAGCGAGAATTGATTCGAAAAAAGATTGTCCTTTGATGGAAGCCAAGTCTGTTTTATCAATTAATTTGGATTCTTTGCCGTCAAAGTCTATATGGATTATTTCTTGCCCGTCTATTCTAACTAATTGGATGACGTTATATCTCTGGCGAATTTTTGCAAATCTCGAAAAATCTTCTTGGACAGGCTCAAGCCAAAACTCTATTTTTTTTTCGTCTTGATTAGGAATTGCTTCAATAAGGTTTTGTAAAGTGAACCTGTGGGAAATTTCTTTTAAGTCAAAACGAATTTCCTGCAAAAAAGTGTTCACTTCAAGAAGCTTTTGTGACAACAGCTTTTTTTGAGTTTGAATGGTTTCTTGTTCTAATGTTTCAGACTGCTTTTTGATTGCATAAACGCCAATTCCAATTGCGGGCAAAGAACCAATCAGAACGAACCAAAAAATAATTTTAAATTTTATGGAACTCATTCCAAACTTTGTTAATTTAGAAAGATGAGTTTTCGCTAATTCTTATATGGTTTAAACGCAATTTTATGCCGTCTAAATTCCACAACTTATTGAAACTATTAGCTATCGATTTTCGAAATAAGTATAAACGCCCCAATAGCGCTTTACAACAATTTGAAGTTCTTTTTTAAGAAAGAGTTGGTTTATAAGGAGAAGCTTTCAGGAAATGATCGACAAGTTTTGAGTTTGAAAAAATGGTGGGTTATGACTGGTTAAGAGAAGGATAATTTTAAAAGTAGTGAGCCATAGTAAACTTTTATCTCCAAAGCAGTCGCTTTTTAATTCTTTTATCAAAAATACTTCTGGAATTAAAAAGCTTGTATTTTTTGTATTTTTTTATTAAATTGAATGTAGTTTTCAAAATCAAAATGGTTGGTAGTTCAATTATTTTAAAATTTACCTCCTCCAGGAATTTGAATGCCAACCATTTTGAGATTACTTATTAAAAAACTGGCTTTACTCTAAACAGCTAATCAAATTCGCCTATTTAGCAAATTTAAGTAGTTTGTTTGGTTTTTAATTGAGATTGATTGTGAAAATTATTATTGAGATTGGGAGGTATGATGAATCAAAAAGTTAAAAAAGTTGTCTATTTAGTCCTGTTTCTATCCTTTTTAGGACTGCAAATTCCATCAGAGAGTGAGGCAATCCCAGCTTTTGCTAGAAAATATGGAGTCCAATGTACGACCTGCCACGTTCAGTTTCCCCGATTAAACAAGTTTGGAATTGGATTTAAAAATCGCGGTTATCGAATGAAGGATGAAGAAGGAGAATTTTTATGGAAAAGTAAAATATTTCCGGTTGCCGCAATAGGACGTTTTGGATATGTGAATGAGGATAAGAAAACATCTGCTGGTACTGCTAGAAAAGGCGAGTTTGAATTTGACGGTTTAGAATTGTTTAGTGGAGGTACAATTGGGCCGCGACTATCATACTTTATTGATGCATTAACGGAAGATAATTTACCTTTAGTTCAGTTTGACGACATCCTTTCCGACAGTCGACTTAATTTAAAGACAGGCTTTTATAATGTCGATAATTATTTTCTTTCGCATCCAAGGAGGTTGACGCAAACAACCTATCTTGTACAAACAACCGCCGACCGGGAAGATAATGTTACATTCGGGAACGAGGGCATAGAGCTAAATGGCCAGTTTTATGACGCTGGTTTTAGATACCTCATAGGTATTGGTAACGCCTCGGTTTCCGACGACGATCATCGGTTTGGCCGGCATATTTATGGTATGGTTAATCAGGAATTTGGAGACCATACGCTTTCGCTGATGTTTAGAAGGGATACTGCTGGACAATCTAGCGATAACAGTCCGTTAACAGATGACTCGGATGACACGCTAACATTTGGCGGCGTTGTTGATTTTAACTTTGGCGATTTAATAGTTGACGTGGCGGGTTATTTCTTTGATGGATCGAAACCGTTAAATTTTACGGAAAATGGTAATACAGTTGAGTACGAAGCTACAAGCGGCACAGTTGAAGCATTATATTCTTTTACTCCAAAGCTATTGGGTATCGCTCGTTATGATTGGCACAACACTCACGATAGCGATGCGGAAGAATGGCAATGGGTAGTATCGATGCAATATCATTTTGTTCCTAATGTAAAGCTTAACTTTGAATATGTGAATAAAGATATTGATATTGGCGGCAATACAAACAGGGAGGAAGAACAAGAACGTCAAATTAAAACGTTCATCCGCTTTGGTTTCTAAAAGTTTTTAAAGGGAACCTCTAAAAATTGTTGTTGGCCGCGAGCCATCCTTGTAATAAAGGGCGGGCGAGTTGCCAAAAGTTCAAATCTTGAATTATTAGAGATGTTCTAAAGTTAGTTGGTTTTTTATTACGGTCCATTCCAGGTTTGGAGTGGACCGTTTTTTTTATCGCCAATCAAGACTTTTGGAAAAGTGTTGATGTATGTCATGCTATTTATTCGATAAGCCATAGATAATATAAGCTCCCCCGGATAAACCCTTCTGAGTAGATCGCAACATACCGGGAGCTCCTATAGCGAAATCTATGTTTCCGTCTCCATTTATATCTCCTTGAGCGATTGAATGTCCAAACGACTCGTCGTTTTTGGCTTTTGTAGGTTGAAAGAAAGCAGAAGCTAAAAGTTTCTTTTTGCTGGGTTGTGTTAAGTAGAAATCAATTTCTCCGGAGTTTTCTTTGGCGCTGTTTCCTTTTGCTCCCGGAATACCAACTATCAAATCTTCCAAACCGTCTTTATTTAAATCGGTTGCGATTATGGAGGAACCAAATCTAGTGGTTATTTCAGGCATTCCCAAACCAACGTTTACGCTTTTGGGAATTTGATGTCCGCTAAAATAAACCAAATTTGCTTCTTGATTTAACTGAATAGTTTTTGGCCAATTAGTCCGGTTGAAAAGGACATGGATTATTCCTTCCAACAAGCCGGCGTTTGACGTCCTTCTTGCTTTAGGGGACCCAATAATCAAATCTTTATAACCGTCTCCATTAAGGTCTCCGACGCTAATAGATTGACCCGATTGACCTCCTTTATTATTTCCATATATAACAACATCAGATTGGTTGGCCAGGTTGATTTTTTTTCTTAACCGACGTTTTCCGAAAACAATATAGGTTTCTCCAGCGTCTTCAGATCTGTTTAAAAACCCGTCTCCAAATGGCGCTCCGATAATAATATCGTCGTATCCATCAAGGTTTAAATCTTTAGATAAAACGTTGTAACCGGCTTGGTCTGGATAATTCTGGGCAAAGGTCAATTTGGATTGAGAACTGTCTTCGCCTAATAATTTAACGTTCCAATTTTTTAATAGGTCGATTTTTTTTGGAAATCGAGTTCGCCCATAGATCGCGTAAACAGCTCCTGCTTTGTAGCTTCCTTTTGATCGTCCTTTACTGCCGGGGGCTCCTAAAATTAAATCTTTTACTCCATCCCCATTGATATCTCCAGACGCCAAAGATGAACCTAGTAAATCGGCTTCTTCAGCTCCATAGATTGTCACGTTTGCCTGCCTGGAAAGGTTAACCGTTCCTTTTAGGTTTTTTTTGCCAAAAACGATATAAACGGCCCCAGAATGAGCGCGCTTCTTAAATGGACCGTTTGAATGCGGAGCTCCAATAGCGAGATCATCTATTCCATCTCCGTTAAAATCGGAAACAATTATTGCCTGTCCAAGTCGATTTCTTCCTGAAGATTCCCCAGCCCAAAAATGGAGATTTGATTGGTTTTGCAAATCCATCTTCTTGGGTAATTTTTTTCTTCCAAAAATCGTATACACCCATCCCGAAGGCGTGGCGTCTTCTAATAAGCCGTCGGATTCTGGAGCTCCCAGGAAAATATCTTGAAATCCATCTCCATTAAGATCTCCTAAGGCTACTGCAAACCCCGTTTGAGCTCCGGGATATTGAAAAGAAAGCAAGCCTTGCTCTTTAACGCCAAGGCCGTAAATTTTGCTTACATTCGAAAACTTTAGAGATCTTAAAGAAGGTTTTGGATTTTTATTAGAAACGGTAGCGGAGCTTGGTTCTTGTGAAGAACTATTTGGAGAAACAATATTAGACCAGGTTCCAAAAAAAGTTCCGGGTCCACAAGCCGAACATATGAAAATAAAAATTAATAAAATAGGGGGGGCATGAGCAAACGGTTTCATCAAAATTGGGTAAGGATGTTTCTAAATTTTTTAGTTTTTTTAACGATTTTAGGAATCATTATCATAATAGTATCACATAGATTGCGCTTAGTTAAGGGTATTTCTTTTGTCTCTCTAGTTAAAACTTGAGTTCTTTGTAGTAACTCTCCTACAAGAATAATCAAGTTTTTGTTCCAAGCATTTCGCTGTTTTTGCGATTGTTTAAGAACCCCCATTTTTTTATACTCCAAAAAGAAACGGCAGGGTAGAATAAAAGATATAGGGAATGTATATCTTATATAAAAGGCGCTAATTCGCCAATTGACTTTTCCAGAGAGGGAGGAGAAATGAGCCAGAAAAAAGAGCGCGGACTTTGGGAACTTTATTTAAATGACCCCGAAAAAGCGGATGCCGAAATTTGGGGTAGAAAATCAAATCCTTCCTCCAGACGCGGATTTTTGAAAAAAGCCGGATTAACCGCTATGGCGTTTACTATTGGATCATTCATCCCATTCTTTAGAAATATGCCTGGTGGAATGATTCCACTCGCGTTGGCTGAGTCTAATGGCGACGAGATTATAAAAGGAAAAGAAGGATTGATTGTTTTAAACGAAAGGCCAATCAATGCGGAACCGCCCGCTCATTTGTTGGATGACGACTTTACTCCAAAAGAAAAACACTTTGTTCGTAATAATGGTCTACCTCCCGATATTGAAAGCGATACTAAACAATGGACTTTTACCGTGGATGGCGAAGTCCATAAGCCATTGAAACTTACCTTAGAAGATATAAAAAATAAATTTAAACATCACACATATGCTTTGCAGTTAGAGTGTGGAGGTAATGGTAGAGCGGGGTATTATCCTTCCGCTAAAGGAAATCAGTGGAAATTTGGAGCTGTGGGGTGTGCAAGATATACCGGTGTTCGATTGAAGGAAGTCTTAGAGGCCTCAGAATTAAAAGACTCTGCAGTTTATACAGGATATTATGGGGCGGACCTACACCTTTCAGGAAACCCCGATAAAGTTTCCATTTCAAGAGGAACTCCAATAGCAAAAGCTCTGGACGACCACACGCTTATCGCATGGGAGATGAATGGAGAGCCGCTTCCTCATTTGCATGGATTCCCATTGCGCATAGTAACCCCTGGTTGGCCTGCCTCAACTTCGCCAAAATGGCTGAAAAAAATATCGATTAGAAATCAAGTTCATGATGGTCAAAAGATGGATCATTACAGGGTTCCTAAATACTCGGTAAAGCCTGGGACCAAAGTTCCCCAAGAGGATATGAAAATTATT
>CAYFMN010000016.1:0-25499 GCA_964344185.1 uncultured Nitrospinota bacterium | reverse complement strand
GTCGATGCCTGTCAAGTCTTTAATAACCAATCCTCAAACTGGAGGCTCCGTTAAACAGGGCGTTCCATTTAATATTAGAGGGCATGCCTGGGCTGGAGATCGATATGTAAAAGATATGCACATTTCTTACGACTTTGGAGCTACCTGGCAAAAAGCCAAACTTGAAAATCCCGTAAACCGGTACGCATGGCAGAACTGGAGCGTTACCGTCCAATTTCCTCAAAAAGGTTATTACGAAGTTTGGGCAAGAGCGACCGATAACGAAGGAGTTATGCAACCAATGGTTGTCCCCGGTTGGAACCCTTCGGGTTATTTAAATAATGCTATGCATCGGATAGCTGTTACGGCGCTCTAGGGAGGAGGCCTAAATGATTCAATCTAAATTGAGCCTTAAAAAGTTCTTTATAATACCTTTCCTTGTTTTTTGTTTTTTAAATGTTGGTTCTTCGCTTTTAGCGGAAGAGATTTACGATTTGACAAAGGAATTACCTGAAGGAATAGGCAGAGAATTAGTGATAGGCAATTGCACTGTCTGTCATTCCGAATCCATAATTCTACAAAATCATATGGATAGAAAGGGATGGGACGAAACAATCGATTGGATGCAAAAAGAACAGGGAATGTGGGAATTGGATAAAAATGACCGAAATATTATTTTGAGCTATCTTTCTAAATATCAAGGAATAGCTGGCGGAAAAGGAACGCAACAAATCTCTAAAAGAAAAAATCGAATGTATGAATTTGAATACCGACCTAATCCATTTTAAAAATATTAGTGGGAGGAAAAAATGATTAGAATGTTGTGGTTATTAGGATGTTTTTTGTTTCAATATTCCATCTTGGTTTACCCCGCTGTCGCGGATGAAAGCGCGACTAAAAAACTAATCGATACTCAATGCGCTACTTGTCATAAATTTAAAGGCGAACCGGAATCAAAGTTTAACCTGAAGGGACCGGACCTGATGTGGGCGGGAAATAAATATCAACGCCCCTGGTTGATCCGATGGTTAACTGGTAAAGAAGAAAACCTTTATCCGAATGGTTATCGATGGGACCTGGGAACCGGACAAATAAAACATCCTGTACTTTCGGAAGCCAAAGCTAACGATGTGGCTGATTATTTTGAAAAGCATTTTTTAGATTCGCGAATCAAGAAAAGCTTTGTGGATCTTTCCACATTGACAATGCGCGAAGCGGAGTTTGGAGCGGACATTTATAAGAATTTTTCGTGCTTTGGATGTCATCAGATTAAAGAAGACGGCAAGAAAATCGGCGGACCTATCAGCGTAACTCTTTACGACGCGGGCAATCGATATAACTTGGATTGGTGGTCGCGCTTTGCGGAAAACCCGCAAGATTTTACGCCACATAGCGGTGAATATTTAGCCGACCTTAGTATGTTGGGTGCGCGTTATATTATTGGCTATTTAATGACCTTGGGCGTGGATGATTTTAAATATCACGAACCTTGGACTACCGAAGCTTTCAAGAAAGCCGACGCCAAACGCGGAGAAACCGTTTATAAAACATATTGCACTCAGTGTCATGGAGCCGAAGGTAAGGGCGATGGACCAGGAGCGGCGGGTTTAGATCCAAAACCTGCAGTCCATGCTGAGTTGCCTTTGAGCGATTATCCGGACGACTATTTATACAACCTGATTTTTTACGGTGGGAAAAGCGTTGGAAAGTCGCCTAACATGCCTGATTGGGGATTGACGATACCAGAACAGGATTTGGCGGATCTCATTGCCTACCTGAAAAAAACGTTTAAAGGCGAATAATAATCGACTATGTCTAAAAAAAGAATCCTAATTATTGGCGGGGTGGCGGGTGGAGCCACCGCCGCCGCGCATGCACGGCGTCTTTCAGAAGAATCTGAAATTATTATTTTCGAGCGCGGCCGTTATGTTTCCTTCGCCAATTGCGGACTTCCATACTATATAGGCGGCGAAATTGTCGAAAAAAATGATTTGCTTGTCCAAACTCCGGAAGGACTCCGTTCTCGATTCAATTTAGACGTTCGCGTAATGTCTGAAGTATTGGAAATAGATTCCACTGGCAAGCGAATTTTAGTATTGGATAGAGTGTCTGAAAATAAATATTGGGAGTCGTACGACGACCTTATTTTATCAACAGGCTCTAAACCGTTAATGCCTCCTGTTCCTGGAATTGATTTACCGGGTCATTTCACGGTTCGAGGAATTCCCGATGTGGAGGCGGTAAATGAATGGATTTCAAAAAACAATGTTCGTAATGCGGTAGTGGTGGGGGGTGGTTTTATTGGCCTGGAGATGGTGGAGCAGCTTTGTAATAGAAATTTCAACGTTGTTTTACTTGAGGCTCTCAACCAGGTGATGGCTCCTTTTGATCCAGAAATGTCCGCCTGGCTTCATCAAGAGCTTAAATCTCAAGGCGTTGATATTTTTCTGGAAAATCCAGTTGAGCGCTTTGACGTTCCTGAAAGTGAAGAACAAGCCAGCGCATCCATTATCCAATTAAAAAACGGTATAAGCCTGCCCGCTGATTTAGTCATATTAGGAATGGGTGTTCGCCCTGAAACTTCTTTAGCTAAAACGGGAGGTATAGAAACCGGAGAAAAAGGAGGCATTCGAGTTGATGAAAACCTTAGAACCAATAAGCCCGGTATTTGGGCTATTGGCGACGCCATCGAAGTTAGAGATTGCGTCACTAAAGAATGGACTTTGATTCCGCTTGCCGGTCCGGCAAATCGTCAGGGAAGAATCGTTGCGGAAAATATTTTTGGCGCTTCCATGAAGTATCAAGGAACTTGGGGGACTTCTATTTTAAGATTGTTTGATCTGACTGCCGCTTGCACGGGCGCCAATGAAAAAAATTTAAGTCGGCTCAATATTCAGTACGATTCAGTTTATTTACATCCCGCTTCTCATGCGGCTTATTATCCGGATGCGCATCGTATTGCGATGAAGCTTTTATTTGATCCAAAGACAGGGAAACTATTGGGCGCTCAAGCGATAGGTCGAGACGGAGTCGACAAACGTATCGATGTTTTGGCGACGGCTTTAAAAGCGGGAATGACAGTTCATGAGCTGGAAGATATAGAATTAGCCTATGCCCCGCCGTTTGGTTCCGCTAAAGACCCGGTTAATTTAGCGGGTATGGTGGCTCAGCATATCGTTCACAACGACGTTAAAAACGCCAAGTGGAGCGATTTAGATAAGTTGGATTCAGAGAAGACAGTATTATTAGACGTTCGCGATAAAAACGAGCGTGAACAGGGGTATATCCCAAACTCAATTCACATACCGTTGCCAGAACTTAGAGAGCGTTATACCGAATTGCCTGTAGAGAAGGAAATTATTGTCTATTGTCAGACGGGCCAACGTTCTTATTTTGCGGATCGATTCCTGGCCCAAAACGGTTATAACGTTAGAAATCTGTCTGGTTCTTACCTCACCTGGAAAACCGCCTGCGGGAACTCTGATGAGTCCTAGTTTTTAATTTGGTAATTAAGTGAACCTCTAAAAATTTAGATTTGCCAGGAGCCTGACCCTTAAATTCAAGAGCTAGGCGATAGCAAACCAGTAAAAATGCCAATTATTAAAGGTCCCCTTAAATCAAATACTAAGCGGAGAAAAATATTTCAATAATATTTTCTAAAAAGGATTTAATAAGAAGTGCGCCAGAGTTCTTGAGAGGATCTGGATTTAAAAATTTCGCCGATTTTTTTGGTGAACTCTTCGTCGGAAAAAGCGCGGCTGTATTCTGCGCCATTGCTGCCGCCGGGAAATCGATAAGGATTCCAGGCCATTACAAGACGCTCAATAAACATTTCGTCCAATTCTACTTGTGATATTTTTTTTATGATCCCCGTTTCTTCATCTACCAAAACGGCAGCCATCATATAATCTTCTTTTGCAAAAAGAGCTTCGCAAAAACCGGGAGCTTCTTTTTCAATTGCCCCAGGGTTACAAGGGGCTTCTAAAATCCAATCTTCGCCTTCTCCAATAGCAAATATTGGAATAGAAGGAAACTCAGACTCTTGCACAAGTTTAGCGCGCCAAGGTTCGCCCCAGGCTTTAATTTGGGCTTCGCTCGGGCTGGCAATTGCACCAATCAATAACATATCGCCATTTGGGGAGAATGATAGACCGCCGCCGGCCCCTTTTATTCTAACAGGACAAATTTGCCCCTCTTCAAAACGTATTGAATCTGACATGGTTATTTTTCTCAATAAGGTGATTATTTTTTTCATCTATTTTGTTCAACTGACTGGGGCTTGTCAACGATAAATCCTTGAGATTTTTGGTAACGTCCGTTATTATCCGACGATTCTATTAACCTTAAGATGTAAACCATGATCCGAACAACGCTCATTTCGCACGCCTGTTTATTGATTCAAACGTCCGATTTAACCATCATGACCGATCCTGTTTTTTTTGATCCGTTATGGGAGGAAGTAAACGTACTTTGTCCGCAAAGATCCATCGATTTTGGTAAGTTTCCTAAAGTGGACCTGTTGTATATTTCACACCGGCATCAGGATCATTTTGACGTTCGAACGCTCGCTTTTTTAAAGAATGCCGATATTTTAAAAGACGATTTTGTTTTGGTCGCTCCCAACGATCCTATTTTGTTGGAAGTGTTGAAAGAGCTGGAATATCCAGAACCCAGGTTATCGGAAGATTTTGAATCGTTTCGGGTTAAAGGAGCCGTCTTAACTCCAACGCCGTCGTTGATTCAGGCGAACTTTCCCGAGCATGGGTTGTTGGTGCATGATGGAGAAGTAACGATATGGAACGAAGTCGATACCATCGTGAGCCCGGAAATTATCCAATACCTCAAGCAAATGTACCCAAAAGTCGATTTGGTGCACTCCAGGTTTTTGCCGCTGTTAGAAGGGAATTATAGCTTTCATCAGGCGGTGGAACTGCCTTTCGATGAATACAGTTCTTTTTTAAAAGTAGTCGACGCTATATCGCCACGCTATGTCGTGCCAGGTTCTGCCGGATTTAAATACAAAGAAGAATTTGCATTTCTAAATCAGCAATCGTTTCCAACAACTCAGGAACAGTTTTTAGGAGATTTAAAAACGTTCAGTCCTCAAATTGAAAGCAGTGTCTTTTTCCCCGGCGATATTGTTGAAATACGACCTGAAAAAGTTGAGGTATTTAGGCAAGCTTCCGATTTTGTAAAAACCGTGGAAAACGACAGTCACGAAATAGAATTTAAACCCGTTGCCCAGGTTGCCCCTATAACGTTTATTGAAAACGGAAAGAGTCCGGAGGAAGAATGGAAACACGCCGAAGACTTTATCCAGAATCAAATGGCAGGCCGGTTGCAAAATTGCAAAATGATGGAAGTTTGGCAGGGGTGGAAAATCATTTATCAATTAGAGCTTTTTGGTCCAGACGAATCCCGAATATGGACGCTCGATTTTGGCGGTGAAATTAAATTTAATGTGGGGAGATTGGATAAGATTAACTTGTATGAAGGAATAGGGTTATCGGAATTCAACCAATTCATTCGCGGCGAGACCAGTTGGGATTTTGCGGGAGTCGCCGCGCAATACAGAACGTTTCATAATATTTACCGGGTAGAGCAGGGACGGTTTGAAATGTTCCCGCAGAAAAATAAGTTCCCACAACCGTTATCGGAATTATTTCCAGACGGACCCGAAATGGACCGCCAAAAATTCATGAAAGACGTACGCCGCTGGAAAGGCTGGAAACCATAATATTTGAAAGAATGACTTGGCATAATAGACTATTTTTTTTGTCAAATCCTTCTGTGTGTCATCCTGAAGCGATACGAAGTATCGGTGAAGGATCTCGCCTCGATTTAAAAAAATAAATTCCTTATTTGGTTTCTTTATAGGGGCGAAGAAACTTGGCAGAAAAATCAATCCAAAAAAGGTTTAAAATACCTGAAAATGCCGTCTTGACAGGTTATAATTGAAAAGGTAAACTCCTCATTTCGCAAAATAGTCAAAGAGTTCGCGAAACCCACAGGCGGTGTAGCTCAGATGGTTAGAGCATACGGCTCATATCCGTAGTGTCCGGGGTTCAATTCCCTGCACCGCCACCATTTCTTCCTTAAAAACTTCACCCTGAGGTTCTCGAAGGGCGACCACCTCTTTGTCTTTAGTTTATACGAGCGACTGCTAAATATTAGTTGTCTTTAATTAAGTTTGTTCCCATCGCTCGTCATTCCGAGCTTGTCGAGGGATCTCGCCCCGATTCAATTAAATTTCTACCTTATTTTTTAAAATTATCAGGCCATTTTTTGGAGGTATGCATAACGGCCAAAATGCGAATTTGCTCTTTATAGATGGTATAGGGGATAATATAAGGAAGCCCTCCAATAACAAGTTCACGAGTTTTTTTCACCCGTCCAACTCGTCCTAATTCAGGGTTGATTTCGAGCGAATCTGCAGAGGCTTTAATTTTTGCGAGGACATCGTAAGCGGAGCTAGGATTTTCTTTGGCAATAAAAAGACCTATTTCTTTTAAGTCTTTTATTGCGTCGTCAAGCCAGACAACCTCCATCATGGTTTAAAAGACTCGACAATTTTATCGACTTGATCGCCTTTATAGAATTTGCCTCCCTTTTCTGACTTTTTAAGCCTTTCTTTTATTCTTTTTTCCTGCCATTCATAAATATTGAGATAGTTCTCAATGGCTTCATTAACGACCCAATTTCTTGAACGATCCATATTAGCGGCAACATCGTCTAATTTTTTTTGCATCTTCGTAGAAATTCTTACCGTGACGTTTCCAGTTTTTTCAGGCATAAATAATCACTCCAATTTAAAAGTAATCATATGTAATCTTATCAAATAAAATAACAAAATCCAATTTGGCTTATTTGATTTTAGAATAGAAAAATAACCGTCAGACAAAAGTTGATTTGGTTAGCGTCAACACCCACGATCTGTCATTCAGACGACCCCCGCAGGAGTGAGGAAAAATCCAGGTAATTTTTCCACTTCGTTTTTAGAATAGAAAGTAACTGGCAAACAAAAGTTGATTTGGTTAGCGCCAACTCCCATGACCTAGCATTCAGAGTACCAGACTAGCTTTGCAAGTTTATTAATCAAGGAACTAAAAGTAAAATATAAAAAATGTCACATTGAGCACCAGACCCGGAAGCCGTGTTAATTGAACAAGGAACTAACTCTCCAACGTCATCTCGACTACTTCGGCGTTGCTCAGCACAAGCTCCGTGGAGAGATCTCAATGGTCCGAAGGAGCGTTGTTTCCTCTAAAATCCAAGTTAGTTTAGGAAGCTCTCGAATCCTTATTTTAGTTCCTTAGAAGGTTCTCGAAGCCTCGTGCTCCAGAGGAGCATCTACCTTATCCTTCTGTTGTGAATTGCTTTGTCCCTCTTTGCGGCCTCGGCGTCTTCGCGGTTCATTTTTAGCAAGTTGGTTTTTATTTTGCTAGACTCTGATTATTCTGTAAAATACTGAAAACTTTTATTTTTTTCTCAATCCGATTTTTCAAGTATGAGTGGCCTTCCTCCCGAAGAACAAGATCTTATCTGCAAGTGTTTGCAGGTAAAAGAAGAAACCATCCGTGATTGTATCGCCAAAGGTAACTTGGAAACGGTTGATCAGGTGACTGAAGCCTGCGAAGCGGGCGGCGGCTGTCAGTCTTGCCACGTCTTGATTCAACTGTTTATTGATCAGCATCATGACCGATTTCCTAAGGGAGAAGAGTTGGAAGCGGTTGCTAAGGGTAAGGACGAGAAGAAGGGTTTTTTTAAAAGGTTGTTTTCTTAGAGAAAGGTAGTTGCCCTTCGAGAACCTCAGAGTGGCACTTTTAAAATATAAATGAAATCTCTTTACTTTGATTGTTTCTCGGGCGTGAGCGGCGATATGATTTTGGGCGCCTTGGTGGATTTGGGTGTTGACTTGGAAACGATCAAAAGCGAACTTGATAAACTTGGATTGACAGGATATTTTCTAAAAGCTTACAAAACTAAACGCGGTCAAATTTCTGGAACCAAAGTAGATGTAGAATTGACCGAAATGAAAAGCGATTCTCACCGACATGGTCGCCACCTTTCCGATATTAAAAAAATCATCGAAGAATCTAATCTCTCCGACAAAATTAAAAAAAGGTCGCTTAATATTTTCCAAAAAATTGGCATGGCCGAAGCGGAAATTCATGATATCCCCATAGAAAAAGTTCATTTTCATGAAGTCGGCGCTTTGGATTCCATTGTTGACATTGTCGGTTCAGTTGTGGGTGTTGTTTCGTTAAACGCCGATAAGATCTATGCTTCTTCGATTAATACCGGCGAGGGTATGGTGAAGTGTGACCACGGAACGATGCCGGTTCCCGCTCCAGCTACTGCAAAACTATTAAAAGGAATTCCCTGTTATTCGTCTGGAGTGAAAAAAGAATTGGCGACGCCAACGGGCGTAGCGATTTTGAGCGAAATGGTTGACGAGTTTGTTTCGCTGCCGCCCATGAAAATTCAAAGCTCGGGATTTGGCGCTGGCGGGCATGAAATTGAATCGACACCCAATCTTCTTAGACTTATTATAGGAGAGTTACAAGGAGCTTGCGGTCAAGGGATGATCATGGTTGAGACCAATATCGACGATATGAACCCTGAGTTTTACGACCATATTGCTCAACGGCTTTTTGAAGCGGGCGCGGTGGATGTTTTTAGTTCGCCTATCTTGATGAAAAAAAATCGTCCAGCTCAAAAACTTTCCATTTTAGCTCCCTCTATCGATTTTCAAAAAATCCAGAAAATTGTGTTCGAAGAATCGACTACTTTTGGATTGCGTTATTATCCCGTAGATCGCGCTGTCTTGGATAGAAAAAACGTGAAGGTTGAAACGGCATACGGAATCGTCAACGTGAAGGTTGGCAGTTTGAATGGCGAAGTCCTTCAAATTGCTCCTGAATACGAAGACTGCAAGGTTTTAGCCCGGCAAATGGAAGTTCCCCTCAAGCAAATTTATAACGAAGCGTTGAGAAAAGCCCAGGGTAATTGAGAACTTATTCAATTTGCTCAAGAGCTAATGGTGAAATAAGGAATTAATAAATTATTTCTTCTTATTAACGTCTTGATGATGAAGAATCGTTTTTTTCAATCAATCGACGCTTAGACCGTCCTAATCGCGTTTTTTATTTCAATCAATTCTATTATTTTTGTGTGACCTTACTTGCTAATTGGTAAAAAGCTTTTAGTATTTACTTAAGGCAGTTTCGATAGCTTTTAAATGTGCCTTGACGCGGGTTTCCATTGGAAATACAGGAGTCGTTTCCAATGTGAAACAGCGTTTACACCCAATATGGTAACTGTATAAGGCCATAGGCCACCAGGGCATTTCGCTTGGGTCTTTCAATCGCAAAATTAGTCCATTTTCTGCTGGAATCTCTTCTATCTCTGAGTTTTTATTAATTGGCATGATAGGTTCTACGGCGTTTAAAACTTCCCGTCCCAATGGAGGATCAGATAAGAGGTTTTCTTTTTGAAAAAGGTAATAGCCGTCGCTGTCGCAGTCTTCATGAAGCTCTAACGTTAAGTCGAAGAGAGAGTCCAAAACTTTTTGAGCGCTTTCTACCTCTGTTGTTTCAGGAGGCGATAATTTGAATAGCCGGTTCAAATCTTTATCCTCATGGTTATTCCTGGTGTTTCTTTGATAGCCGGAAGGATTTAGACAAGGCAGAATGGTTATATTCCAATCTTTTAAAAAAGGAATGTAAAGTTTGTTTTCTAAGAATTCGCAGATTGTTTCGACTCCGGCAGGTTCGTCGCCATGAATGCCGCCGGAGATTAAAACTTTTTTTAACGATTTTGATTCGGGGTTTAATTCAAGTTTTAAAATAGGTAAATTTTTATTGTCGGCGTATATTTTGCCAAGCACTTCTATAGGAATTTTTTCTGAACGCGAGAAGGTTTCAATTCTACTTAATATGGCCTTAAAGCTTCTAGGGAGAGAGGAATAGGTCATAACGTCTTATCGGGGTATTCGCATTCGCTTAGGATAACGCACTCTCTACAGGAAAAGTTTTTTGCTTTGCATACGTAGCGACCATGTAGAATTAAATACCGGTGCGCGTCTAAAAGCCATTTTTTAGGAGTTATCTTCAGTAATTTTTCTTCTACTAGCTCCACGGTTTTTGCCGGAGCCAATCCTGTTCTGTTTGAAACTCGGAATACATGAGTGTCTACCGCTATCGTGGGAATCCCAAATCCTTCGTTCAATACAACATTAGCGGTTTTTCTTCCCACGCCGGGTAATTTTTCCAGGGCTTCTCGATTGTTGGGTATTTTCCCTTTATGTTCGTTCAAAAGGATTGTACAAGTTCTTATTATGTTTTTTGCTTTGGTTGGAGCAAGGCCTATACGCTTTATTAAGGTTCTTACTTTAGTTTCTCCAGCTTTTAAAAAAGCTTCTGGAGTTGGGCAGGCGACAAACAAATTTTTGGTTACCGAGTTAACGGTTTTATCAGTCGATTGCGCGCTTAAAAGAACGGCGATTAATAGCTCGAAATTATTTTTATAGTTTAACTCCGATTTCGCTCCGGAAAGTTTTTTATGCAGCTTGGAGTAAAGCTTATTGATGATTTTAGTATCCAATTAGAGCGCCTGAAGAAGATTAATTAAGCAATGGAAACAAACCTTGAGGTTGGAAAGATTCTTTTTATTTATCTTTTGCGCAACGGACTCCTACCTGGAAACCTGACTCCAGACCTGATTTTATCCGCTTCGTCAACCCAGGATCCTCCACGGATTACGCGCCAGCTTCCTGCTTTCGGTCCTTTGGGGTTATCTTTAGGGCTTGATTTGTAGTAGTGTTCGCCGTACCAGTCGGAAGTCCATTCCCAAAGGCTTCCAATCATATCGTGAATCCCCCAGGCGTTTGGCAGTCTGGTTCCTACCGGATGGGGCTTTCTGACGGCGCTTCCGGCGTACCAACTATGTTTTCGACTGATTTTATCGCCCCAAGGATATAGCGTTGTTGAACCTGCGCGAGCCGCGTATTCCCACTCCGCTTCTGTTGGGAGCCGTTTTCCTAACTTTTTACAATATCTCAACGCTTCAGGAAAATCGATGTGGTCCATCGGGAGATTATCTCCATGATGAGCCGTACGGTGTATATTAATTTCGCCTTCTACGGCGTCGGCCCATTCTTTTTGTGTGGTTTCATAGATATCAAGATAAAAGGAATCCACGCAGACCTCGTGCACTGGACGTTCGCGATAATTTTCAATACCATTATGGTATTCAATTTTCTGAGCCGTTCCCATTTGGAAGCAGCCGCCTTTTATCAATTTCATTTTCTTGGGAGCCGCGTCAACAGTCGAAACTAGCGTAATTCCCAGAATGAATAAAAAAACTAAGGCAATAGTAAGATATTGTTTCATGGCGCAAATTTTACTTTGAGAAATGAATTTGTCAAATGGTAATCTTTGAATAAAATCGAAACTTTGAAAATATTTGAAAGTTGTTATAATAAACTATACTAAATTCAAAATGTTAATCGAATAAAATTAATTTTAAGCCAATGGTTAAAACGGTCAAAAATTCAATTTTTTGGTTCCTTTTGTTTTGGATCGCAATCCCTGCGGGACTGGCTAATGCTGCAAACTCCCATTACAAAAAGAAAATAATGGTTAAACATTTTGATAACCCATTGGGATGGACTGAAGATTATAACCCCGGAGCCATTTTTTCAGATAAGTTAAAAAGAGCCTTTTGGGGGCAGGGTGGGTATCATTTAATAGAGTTTGATCCAAAAACGCAACCGATATCTCCTGCCCAATTTATAGTTCAGGGAAAGATTTTGACATTTAACGTTGATCCAAATCGCTCCCTGGAAAACCAATCTTCATCATCGGCTGAGATTGGTATTGAAGTAGAAGTCGTGAGCGGAAAAACTTGGAAACCTCTGATTAAGCAAAAGTTCTGGTCTAGTTCTACTGGGGCAAGTAGAAAAAATTTTGGCAGGCTCGCAATCAGGGAGCCTAAAGAAGTTAAGATTGAAAATGCTGGTTTAGCTCGTGCTATGGCTAATTTAGTTTGGCAAGTTACCGCACATGTCAACGATATCGTAAAAGAAATACCGTTTGAAGCGATGATCATAGACGTTGACGGTGACAATGAAATGGTGACGATCAGCGCAGGTGCAAACCAGGGAATCAAAATTTTAGATAAATTCCACGTGTTTTCTTTAAACGCCAGTTTTACAGACCCAATTACAAAACAAAGTTTAGGTGAGAAATGGGTTCGGCAAGGCGTGATCAAAGTAAAAACCGTGAGCGAGCATTTTGCCGAAGCTGAAGTGATAGGAGGTGGGGATTTTAAACGAAAATATTGGGTAAAATCTCACGGCCTTTCTCTTTCAGATAGAAAAAAACCATGGTGGCAATTCCACTCATTAACTCCAATAAAATAGCCGTTTAAACCTTCCTCTTAACTAAATTTAACTCAATCGATCCTGTAGAGAAGTGACCGTAAGCGGTTTGTCTCGCGTTTCTTTTAAGGCTTCTAACATGGCTTCCGCTCCGGCAATAGTTGTGTAGTAGGGGAGGTTGTGAGTTAAACTCGTTCTTCGAAGCGTAAATGAATCTTCAATGGCTTGTCGACCAAAAACGGTATTGATTACAAGATCCGCTTCGCCTTTTTCTATAGCTTCAACAATATGAGGCGGACCTTCTTTAAACTTGTTAATTGGCGCGACCTTTAAACCGGCTTTAGATAAATATTCTGCGGTTCCTCTGGTCGCCACTAAACTGAAACCCATTTCGCTTAGTTCTTTTGCAATGGTTAGCGCGGCGGGTTTGTCGTCGTCTTTAACGCTAATAAAGGCTGTCCCTTTTTCTGGAAGGTTGAGGCCGGTTGCGATTTGGGCTTTTGCAAAAGCCCGTCCAAAAGACACGTCAATTCCCATGACCTCGCCCGTGGATTTCATTTCTGGACCAAGTAAAACGTCAACGTTTGAGAATTTAATGAATGGGAATACCGATTCTTTGATTGAGATATACTCAGGAATTATTTCTTTCGTAAACCCTAATTCTTTGAGACTTTTCCCAGCCATTACCTTCGAAGCTAGCTTCGCTAATGGTTCCCCTATAGCTTTACTCACAAATGGGACCGTTCGCGACGCTCTTGGGTTTACTTCCAAAATAAAAATTTCATCGTCCTTAATTGCAAACTGAATATTGATTAAGCCAATAACATTTAACTCTTTAGCGAGAGCTTCCGTTTGAACTTTTATTTTTTCAATTAAAGGTTTCGCCAGGGAAAAGGGAGGAAGCGAGCATGCGCTGTCTCCCGAATGAATTCCCGCTTTCTCAATGTGCTGCATAACGCCGCCAATGACGACGTCCGTTCCGTCGCAAATAGCGTCGACATCGACTTCTGTAGCGTTGTCCAAAAACTTGTCGATTAAAATGGGATGCTCGGGGGAAGCGTCAACGGCATGGTTCATATAATAATTTAGCATTTCAGTGTCGTAAACAATCTCCATTGCTCTTCCTCCCAATACATAGGAAGGACGAACCACAACGGGATAACCTAGTCTTTCGGCGATTTGGACCGCTTCCTTTATCGAGGTTGCCGTGTCGTTTTCCGGTTGAGTTAAGGAAAGTTTATCCAGGACTTCTTTAAAAAGTTTTCTGTCTTCAGCTCGATCAATGTCTTCAGGGCTTGTGCCTAATATGGGGACCCCGGCTTTTTTTAAAGCCAACGCTAGTTTAAGAGGAGTTTGTCCTCCAAACTGCACGATTACGCCCTTCGGTTTTTCTTTTTCTACAATGTGAACTACGTCCTCAAAGGTGAGAGGCTCAAAGTACAGCCGGTCGGAAGTATCGTAATCTGTGCTTACGGTTTCTGGATTGCAGTTAACCATTATGGTTTCGAAACCGTCTTCTTTTAAAGCAAACGCCGCATGGACGCAGCAATAATCAAACTCAATACCTTGTCCAATACGATTAGGACCTCCGCCTAAAATCATTATTTTTTGTTTGTCGGTTGGACTGGCTTCGCATTCGTCTTCATAGGTAGAATATAAATAAGGAGTATAGGCTTCAAACTCGGCGGCGCAAGTATCAACGCGTTTAAACACCGGTCTTATATTGTTTTGTTTTCGTTTTTCGGATATTTCTTCTTCGCGCACTCCAAAAATTTTCGATAAATAAATGTCTGAAAAACCATGTTTCTTTGCTTTGCTCAAAGTATCTTTGTTTAAGTTAGAGTTCTTAATTTCATCTTCCAAATCGATGATTTCTTTTATGTGTTGCAGGAACCAGGGATCAACAAAAGTAATGCGGTTTAGTTCTTCTAAAGAAATTTCTTTTCTAATAGAAGTGGCTAAGTACCAGAGCCTTTCCCAATGCGGAGACGCCAAAAGTTTTTTTAGTTGAGTTTGCTGATCCGCTTTTTCAAGCTTCGCAAGTTTCCAGGCGGGATTTTCTTCAAGCCCATAGACGCCAATTTCCAGCGAACGCAATGATTTTTGCAGAGCTTCCTTGAAGGTTCTGCCGATTGACATAACCTCGCCGACGGATTTCATTTGCGTTGTTAAAGTTTGATCGGTTTTAAAAAACTTTTCAAAGGTGAAGCGAGGAACTTTTACTATGCAATAGTCTAACGTAGGTTCGAAAGACGCCGGAGTTTCGCGAGTAATATCATTAGGAATTTCGTCCAGGGTTAAGCCAACGGCCAGCTTTGCCGCGATTTTGGCTATAGGAAATCCTGTAGCTTTTGACGCAAGTGCCGAGCTTCTGGACACGCGAGGATTCATTTCGATAACAATCATTTCTCCGGTTTCAGGACAAGTGGCGAATTGAATGTTGGAACCGCCCGTATCGACTCCTATTTCTCGAATGATGTCGATTGCGGCGTTTCTCATGATTTGATATTCTTTGTCAGTTAGCGTCTGAGCGGGGGCGACAGTAATGCTGTCGCCAGTATGAACCCCCATAGGATCTAAGTTTTCGATAGAGCAAATTATGACAACGTTATCGCGAAGGTCCCGCATCACTTCGAGTTCAAACTCTTTCCAGCCGACAACGGATTTTTCGATCAATACTTCGTTGATTGGACTCGATTTAAGAGCGTTAAGAACGAGGTCTTTAAACTCATCAGGACTATTTGCGATGCTAGCTCCCGTGCCTCCTAAAGTGAACGACGGTCTCAAAATAGCCGGGAATCCGGTTTCTTTAACAATCTCCAAAGCCTCTTCCAGGCTATGAGCATGGCCGCTGGGAAGCACCTTTTGTCCGATGGAAATCATAGCTTGCTTAAAGAGATTTCGGTCTTCGGATTTTTTTATCGAATCAACTTTCGCGCCAATTAGTTCTACGCCATATTTTTCTAACACTCCGTTTTCAGCCAAAGCTAAAGTCGTGTTTAAACCTGTTTGCCCGCCTATAGTGGGTAAAATTGCGTCGGGTCTTTCTTTTTCGATAATTTTTTCTACAGTCGAAGGATCGACAGGTTCGATATAGGTGCGGTCGGCAAACTCGGGATCGGTCATAATTGTCGCTGGGTTGCTATTAATCAACACGACTTCATATCCCTCTTCTTTTAGCGCCTTGCAGGCTTGCGTTCCCGAGTAGTCAAATTCGCAGGCTTGGCCTATGACAATAGGACCGGAACCTATCAAAAGAATTTTTTTAATATCCGTTCGTTTAGGCATTTTTACTTGTAAATATCCTTGAGATCAATTTGGCGGGATCGTTCCCAACGCAGGTTCATAAAAGACAATTGGTGCATGAGTTTTCTTTGCATTGATGGAATTTCAATTCCGAGTTTGTTCATTTCGATGTTGTCTAGTTCGTCGCGAATAGGCGGTCTAAGAACTTCTAGATCGATCTTTTCAGATTCAACAACCTTTCTTTCCGCTTCTAGTTTTGCCTTTTTTGATTCTGAATTTGACGATTCGATTTTTTTTGAAATATTTTCCGATTTAATCGTATATTTTGTGATTTTTGCGTCTAGCTTGGAGAGATCTGAACTTAGTTTTTTTATTTTGGTTATCCATAACTCCCGTTCTTTCACAATTTTTTCAACTTGGTTTTTAATGAACTTGGAAGTTTGTTGAGGATGGAAACAATAGGTTCCAGTAAATTGATTTCCTTCTGAAAAAGGAATTGCACGACCTTCAAAAATATCGTTCTTCCTGAAAATTAACTCGCTTTGAGGCTCTTCTATTTTATATTTAATTTTATCGAACAAATTAACGGCTAAAACTTTTCCCTTCATTGGTTTTTTCACCAGGAACAAGCCGTGAATGTTTTTTTCAAAAGATTGATAATGGTTTTGGGTTTCTTCCGGCCAATAGCGAATGTGGTGAGCGATAAAAACTGAAAGCGGCGTTTTGCCGTTTGATTTTAAGTTTCTATCAAAAATATACCATTCTAAAAACGATGCCATCCGACTATCGAAAGATTCGTCGTCGTCAAATATTTCGCCCATAGTTTCGCCATATTCGACTTTAGCGTCGTTTATTTCATCAGAACAATAAGGCCCCGTGGCGAATTCGATTATTTTTTCGACGCTATCTTGAAGCATGTTTTTCTTTCAAAGATTGGATGAATTCCTCAAATAAGTGAGAAGAATCATGAGGGCCAGGGGAAGCTTCTGGATGGTATTGTACTGAAAAAACAGGTAGTTTTTTATGTCTTATGCCTTCGACAGTTTGGTCGTTTAAATTAAGAGTAGTAACTTCTACGTCTTCATTTTTTGGAGGCGAGGCAACGGCAAAGCAGTGGTTTTGAGAAGTGATCTCGACTTTTTGGGAGACCATATTCATAACGGGCTGGTTCCCGCCGTGGTGCCCAAATCTTAGTTTAAATGTTTCGCCGCCCAGCGCTAAATTAATTATTTGATGTCCCAGACAAATTCCAAAAATAGGAATTTTCCCGATAAGGTTTCTAACGGTTTCTATTACGTAAGGAACTCCTTCAGGATCACCGGGTCCGTTTGAAATAAAAACACCGTCCGGGTTCTCGCTTAAAACGGAGTCGGCGGGGGTAGAAGCTGGAACAACTTTAATGCGGCAACCTAATTGGTAAAACTTCCTTAAAATATTTCGTTTTATCCCCAAGTCGTATGCGATTATATTTAACGGTTCCGATTGATCCGAAGAACTGGCTTTAGCGTATCCCAGTCCAATATCCCATTCGCCTTCTTCCCAGATATAGGGCTTGGAACAGGTCACTTCTTTTACTAAATCGCGTCCAACAATGCTCGGAGACTTTTTAGCTAGCTCTATTAACTCGTTGTCGGAAATTTCTTCGGTAGATAAGACGGCTTGTTGAGCCCCCGCTTCCCGTATATGACGGGTCAAAGCTCTCGTGTCTATGCCTTGAATGCCCATAATATTGTAGTCTTTTAGGAATTCGTCCAAAGTCTTCGTTGATCGCCAGTTACTTGGAATAGAGCTTAATTCTTTAATGATGAAAGCGGCTAGATACGGTTTATCCGATTCGAAGTCTTCAGGGTTAATCCCGTAATTTCCAATTAGGGGATACGTCATCACTACCATTTGCCCCCTGTAAGAGGGATCGGTTAGAACTTCTTGATATCCCATCATGCTAGTATTAAACACGACTTCGCCTTCTGTTTGCCCAGGGGCTCCAAAAGATTCGCCTACAAAAATTTTACCGTCTGCTAAAGCTAATTTGGCTTTCATATTTTGATTAATCGATTAGGTGTTGGAATAAACGATTTTACCCTGCACTAGGGTATGAATAACTTGTCCCTTCACGTCCCATCCGTCAAAAGGAGTATTTTTACTTTTAGATTTAAACTCCGCCGCGTTTATTTTATAAGATTTTTCTGGATCGAATATAACCACGTCCGCCGCGCTCCCAGGTTTTAAAGTTCCTTTGTCCAGGTCAAAGATTTGAGCCGGAGTTAAAGTCAATTTCTCGACGGCTTTTTCTATAGAAAGAACTCCTTCCTCCACTAACTTTAAAGTTAAGGGGAGGGCGGTTTCCAGACCCACAATTCCAAAACAAGCGTTGGCGTATTCAACTTCCTTATCGACAATATCATGCGGAGCATGATCTGTCGCGATAATATCGATAGTATCGTCGCGTAATCCTTCTTTAATAGCGTCAATGTCCCACTGTTCCCTTAAAGGAGGACTCATTTTAGTGTTGGTGTCGTAACTGCGAACGCATTCGTCGGTCAATATGAAATGATGCGGGGCGACTTCGCAGGTTACTGGAAGCCCTTTTGCTTTAGCCTGCCGGACCAGTTCAACCGAATTGCCGCTGCTGATATGAGCGACGTGCAACCGTCCCTTGGTGCGAGGCAGCAAAGAAATATCGCGATACACCATAATATCTTCCGCTTCTCGCGGCATCCCGCCAAGGCCCAGTTCGGTAGAAACCAAACCTTCATTCATGCAGCCGCCCCTGGTAAGGTCTTTTATTTCGCTATGTTGAATGAGAGGAAGATCAAGCATGTGACTGTATTCTAAAGCGCGACGCATGATCTCGTTGCTGGAAACGGGCATACCGTCGTCTGAAAATGCGACCGCTCCAGCGTCTTTAAGGTCGGCCATTTCAGAAAGCGTTTCTCCCTTCAATCCCTTGGTGATCGCGGCAATGGGTAAAACGTTCACAACGGCTTTTGCTTTAGCGATGTTGACGATCATTTCAGTCACCGTTCGCACGTCGTTAACGGGATTAGTGTTTGGCATTACGGCAACGGTTGTGAAGCCTCCGGCTGCGGCGGATTCCGCTCCCGACTCAATCGTCTCTTTATACTCAAAGCCAGGTTCGCGAAAATGAACGTGCATATCGATAAATCCGGGAGCGACAACGCAACCCTTAGCGTCGATTATTTTAAAACCGTCTTCGGATACGGAACCTTTTTTTTCGACCGAAGAGATTTTACCTTTATCAATAACGACATCGCGCAGTTCATTAGTTCCAGAAGCCGGGTCGATTACGCGACCGTTTTTAATTAACAGTTTCATCGCTCAATCCTAATAAAAGATACATAAGAGCCATTCTTATCGCCACGCCGTTGGTTACTTGGTTCAATATCACTGAATGAGGACCGTTAATCACGTCGGGAGAAATTTCCACTCCGCGATTGACGGGACCAGGATGCAAAATAAGAACGTCTTTTTTTGCTTTTTTTAACTTGTTTAGACTCAATCCAAACAAATTAGAGTATTCGCGTAATGTAGGGAAAAACGTTTTATTTTGTCTTTCCATCTGAATACGCAACATCATAATAACGTCCGCTTCCTGAATGCCTTTTTCTAAACTATGAAAAACCTTTACGCCCATTTTTTCAATGTCTATAGGGATCATAGTAGGAGGACCGACCACGGAAACCTCTATTCCCAAAGTTCTCATCGCATAAATATTAGAGCGAGCGACTCGGCTATGCGCAATATCGCCGACTATGGAAACTTTCAGCCCGTCTAAAGTTTGTTTATGATCTCGAATCGTCATTAAATCTAAAAGCGCTTGCGTTGGGTGTTCGTGATAACCGTCGCCAGCGTTAATTACGGGATTCTTTAAATATCGCGCAGCCAATTCCGCCGCTCCGGCTTCGCTATGACGAATAATCAGGATGTCGCAGTTCATAGCTTCCAGGTTTTTGACTGTATCAATTAACGCTTCTCCTTTAACGACGCTGCTGGAGGAACCGGCTATATTGATAACGTCTGCGCTCATTCGCTTACCGGCAATTTCAAACGACGTCCTGGTGCGAGTGCTTGGTTCAAAAAACATATTGATAATCGTTCTACCACGGAGGGTAGGAACTTTCTTAATGTCTCTTTGGGTATAAACCTTGAAGGAATCAGCCGCATTCAAAATGGCGAGAATATCTTCTTTTGATAGACTTTTAATGCCTAGAAGATGTTTTTGGGAAAATACCATAAATTTTTATTTTGGCTTGGAGACCAGAAGCACCAGGTCTTCTCCATCCTCTTCTTTGAGTTTTACTTCGACTCGTTGGGATTTGCTGGTTGGAATGTTTTTGCCGACATAATCCGGTCGAATAGGCAACTCCCTGTGCCCTCTGTCTATAAGGGTCGCCAGTTGTACGCTGGCCGGTCTTCCAAAATCCATCAACTCGTCAATAGCGGCTCTTATGGTTCGACCGGTAAACAGCACGTCGTCGCACAGCACAATTTTGGTTTTTTCAACGGGAAAAGGAATCTCAGTGCTTCTTATTTCCGGGTTCGCTTTTCCGGTTTGGATATCGTCCCTGTATAGCGTAATATCTAAAATCCCCAACTGGAGAGTAACGTTTTCAATAGATTTAATTTTTGTTTGCAAACGTTTTGCAAACGGAACTCCGCGAGTCCGTATTCCTACTAAAGCTAAACCGTCGCAACCAGAATTTTTTTCGACAATTTCATGAGCGATACGGCTGATAGCCCTGGAAATTTGTTGTGAATTCAAAACGATGGGATTCATAAGTTTTTACTGGAAGGAACCAAAAAAAGGCAAAAAAATACCCCCTCTTTTTTAAGTGCAGGAGGAGGTGGTAGAATAGCGTATTTCACTCTTGGTAAGTTCCTTAACAATCTCGCGGGATTGTTTTAAAGAAATTCTTATTGGAAATTTCAAGGTATCGAATCTGGAAATTCCCCTTAAATTTGAAACAATATTAACAGAGTAGGCGCGCGAGTCAAGGTTTAATTCTCAAGTAAAATAGCCGACAATAAGGGGAAAACAGTATAGGAGACACAACTTGTTTAATATCAATAAAGTATATACAAAAACCGGAGACGCTGGGGAAACAGGCTTAGGCAGGGGAGGTCGAATAGGCAAAGATCATCCCAGGATAGAATCTTATGGAACCATCGACGAGCTAAACAGCGTCATCGGATTGGTTCGACATTTTAACTCCCAAAAAGAAAAATCTGTTAAGCGAGATAAATTTGATTTGATCCTGGCCAATATCCAACAAAGATTGTTTGATGTTGGCGCCGAGTTGGCTACCAAACCCGATTTTAAAAAAGAGAGCGACCTTACCTTAAAAGAAAGCAACGTTTTATGGCTTGAAAATGTTATTGACGAAATGAACGAAGACCTGGAACCGTTGAAAAGTTTTATTTTGCCCGGGGGGGGCATCGTCAATTCGTACTTGCATCAAAGTCGTACCGTTTGTAGAAGAGCGGAAAGAGAAATTGTTCGATTGAGTAGAGAGGAAGAAATAGGACCCTATGTGTTGCCCTATGTAAATCGATTATCCGATGCGCTGTTTGTTTTTGGTCGTTGGGTAGGCGCTGCAATGGGAGAAGAAGAAACCCTTTGGCAACCCGGCATCAACGACCCCGACAACTGGAAGTGGAACGATTAATTTTGAATGTCGCTCGATTACAGCGCTGAAGTACTCGAAGAGTCGCCCCGTTTCAATAAAATCATTGTCTCTTACTTCGCCCGATTCCCCTTCCAGGTAAGCGTCACTTCGTCTTTTAATATCCGCATTTGGCAACCCAGACGCATGCCTTCGTCAATGTCTTCCGGGTAGAGATAGTCGGTTTCGTTTTCGTTCGGTTTGGAACAATTTTCCCTGCCTTCCACAATTGTTAGTTCGCACACGCCGCAAGTGCCTTCGGTGCAACCAAATGACAAGGAAATATCGTCAAAGCCGTCGCAGGCTTTAATTAAAGCGTCCCCATCGGGAACGTCGTGAGTGATGTTGTCCGGTTTAAAATGTACTTTAGCCATAATCCTTACTTTATTAAAAATTGAAATTAATTTTAAAAACTATTTACCGCAGAGACGCAGAGAACGCAAAGAATTAAAGATCGAGAGCGACGCGTTCAATCCCATTCTTGAGTATAGGAACATTAAAATTTATCAAAAGCCCTAACTTATAACCGGTAAGTTTTAAGTAAGTTATAATTTGAGCTTTATGAACAGGTAATAAACTTTCTACAGCCTTTAACTCAATAATGACTCGTTCGTCCACTAAAAAATCCAAGCGGAGACCACATTCTATTGACATGTCTTTATAAGAGATAGGTTTAGATAACTCTTTTTGAAAAGGAATACCCTGCAATGACAATTCGTGCGCCAAACATTGCTGATAAATATTCTCTAATAACCCAGGGCCAAGAGTTCGATGAACTTCAATACAAGCTCCTATTATTTTACCAGACCATTCGTTTTCATCCATCTTAGCTTTCTTTGCGTTCTCTGCGTCTTAGCGGTTCCATGATTTTGATTTTATATTTATTTTCTACAACCCCGCAACCTTCAACCGTTGCACCAAATCCAACTGCTCATCCGTCAAATTTTGAGGAACTTTTATCTTAAGGTTTATGTATTGGTCGCCTGATCCACTTTTACCCGGCACTCCCAATCCCTTTAACCTCAATTTGGAATTGTTTTGAGATCCAGGGGGCACTTTGACGCTCTTATTGCCGTCAAGAGTTTGCGCTTCAATAGTGGTTCCCAATATAGCGTCGGTTAAGCTGATTTCCTTATCTAAAACAATATTTTGGCCTTCGCGTCTGAAAATCGGATGATTTCGGATCTTGATTTTTAGAAGAATATCGCCCGGGTTATTACCCAAAGGACTTGGGTATCCCTTGCCGGCAAGCCGCAATTTCATGCCATTTTCAATTCCCGGCGGTATTTTAACGCTGTTGCTTTCCAGTTTGCCGTTGCGCCTTAAATTAAGCACTTTTTCCGTGCCTTTAATGGCTTCCTCAAAATCCAAAACCATTTCCTGTTCTATATCTTTGCCTTTAGACGGAGGTTGATTAGGCGGACCTCCAGGGTGACCTCTGGGACCTCTTCCAGGTCCCCCTCGTGGGCCGCCGCCAAAACCGCCGCCAAACATTTGCCTGAAAGGGTCGGCGAATTGGTCAAAGTTTCCTCCAAAAGGACCGCCGGGGCCGCCTGGACCGCCGCCCATACCGCCAAAGTTTCTAAGAATATCGTCCATGTCAAAGCCGCTAAAAATATCGTCCTTAGAAAATCTTTGCCGAAACCCGTCTGCGCCAAATTGGTCGTATTGCTTTTTCTTTTCCTTATCGCCTAAAACGGCGTAAGCCTCGTTGACTTCCTTGAATTTTTCCTCGGCTTTTGGGTTGTCTTTATTGCGATCCGGATGGAAATCCATCGCCTTTTTTCGAAAAGCCTTTTTTATCTCAGATTCCGAAGCGTTTCGATCAACTCCAAGAATTTTGTAATAATCTGCCATTTTTACTAAAAAACTTAAAAATTAAGGGTTTATTATGTTACGGAAAATACCGTTAAGATTATAATTATATAGGTTTTTATGACAAGAAATTTTAAAAAGATTTTAATATTTGTCCTCGTTTGCGCCTCTTATGGTTGTGGAACGACGCATATACGGTTGCCAATGGACGACAGATTTCGCGGTCCGCCGGAGATGTACGCGTGGAAACCCGCCACCCGGAAAGAGCTTGCTTTGCGCAGGGAAAGGCAGCAAACCCTGGATGAAATCGCCTACTTGATCGAGCAACGGTTTTTTGACAACGAAGACTTGAGAGAAGGACTCCAAATCGTTCAAGCCTCGGCAAACTCCGTGGAGCCTCAATTAAAAGGCGTCGTTTTACAGGCGAAATCTGGGATTTTGAACGTTCTCGACGATTTCAAACGAATAAAAACCGAAATGGCGTCCGTCAAAACCACCGGATTGGGACTAGACGCCGATTTCAAAAAATATGATCGGTATCTGGAGTTGCAAAAGCCGTTTGATCCAGACGAATATTCCGAAGCCGTTTTATTGTTTAAAAAAGGCGATTATAAAAACAGTATAAAAAGCTTTAAAAAGTTGTTAAAAAAGAAGCCCCCTTATTTCTTAATGGATAACATTCATTTTGGAATAGGGACGTCCTACTATAAATTGAAGAAATACGATAAAGCGGCGAAGACGTTTGATCTGATCGCCTCCAAGTATCCAAATGGCGATAAGTGGCCAATCGCTTATGTCATGCTTGGGATGGTATATAATGAAACCAGTCGAAAGAGTAAAGCGATTTACGAACTGCAAAGAGCCTTGGCAAAATACATGAGACCAAAAGATAGAAAACTGATCGAGAAATTGCTGGTTCTGATTCAAAAAGACAATTATGCAGGAAGCTAAGGTTTTATGCCCCAATATCGAAGTCGATCAATGGTTTCAAGGAGAGCCGACGAATATTGACCAGGAGCGCGGCAAAGTCATCGTCGTCGAAGTATTCCAGGTCAACTGCCCAGGATGCTTTATAGGAGCCCTTCCCGAAGCGATCCAAGCGTACCAAAAATTTAAAGAACAGAACGTTTTGTTTTGGGGCGTCGCCACCGCCTTCGAAGATTACAACTTCAACAACCTGGAAAACCTGAAAAAACTGTTAGAAAACGGCGAAGTGGTTGGCGAAACCTTGAACCATTTGACGTTGCAAGGACAATTACCCACCGGACGCTTAGAATATCGAATACCGTTCCCCGTCGCCTGGGATAAACTCGTTCCTTCAGATCCCGCTAATTTAGAGAAAAACGTAGATGATTTCATAAGCCGCGATTTTCCGAACTGGGATGAGTTGGCGGAGAGTATGCGAACGCAAATTAAATCGCAGGTAACGAACTATTTTAAGAGTAAGAAATTTGAAGCGCGCACGTTTGACAAGTTCCGAATGCGCGGCACCCCCACCACATTGATCATCGATAAACAGGGATATATCCGGTACCACTATTTTGGTTCCGGCCACGACCTTGAAGGCTCCATCCAAACTCTCCTGGATGAATAACTTAAAAGAATGTCACATTGAGCGTCCGACAGGTTTCACCCGTTAATTGTTAAAGGAACTGGAGTTTCAAAGTTCCCTCTCGCGTGTCATTCAGAACCGATATTTTAATATCGGTGAAGAATCTCGCCTCGATTCGATAAAATAAACCCCATGTTTGGGCTGGACTTGTCTAAGTGACGATTAAAGGTGAGAGTATATGGGTAAAAAAATTAACCGCCTCGTTTTTTAATTAGTTTCAGCTTATCGAATAGACTTGTTTGAATTCGTTTCTTGTACCAGGAGTTGAATTCGGGAGATAAGCTGGGTCCAAACGAATCTTGATCAAAGTTGAAAAACTTGTTTGAGTAAGGATCATTGTTTGTGGATTTGCCGATAAATGTTCTTTTCTTCATGATCTGGACACTTTTTTGAACGTTTTTTGGTCTAAATGCTTTTCAGTGGGATTCAATTAAAGAGTGATACAATTTTCATACCATAAGGAAAAGGGAGTTAAAATAGCAAGTAACTCACAAAAAAACAAATATTTACTATTTTAACGTATTGAGAGGGATTTGTAAAATTTTAAAATATTTAAAAAAAATATACAGTTGATGTTCTATTGAAGGAAAAAAATTCCAACAATATTGAGCGGATTAAAAGGCTGTCAAATTGATTTTATCGAAGTGTAATCGCCGCTCTGTTTTTAGAATAGAAAAATAATCGCCAAACAAAAATAACCTTAGTCAAAACCAATCCCCACGACCAGTCATTCAGAGCGCCAGACCCGGTTTCCGTGTTGATTGCTTAAGAAACTGGAAAT
>CAYFMN010000015.1:91107-98178 GCA_964344185.1 uncultured Nitrospinota bacterium | reverse complement strand
CGGAAAACGATTATAAATCACTTTCTACCTGTCCACTATTCCAGGGGAAGATCATACCGTAACTTCCGCTCAAAACCACGCCTCTTGCGAATGCAGAATGAAATTATTCGGGTTCTTGATCCTCTTTCTGTGATGCCAGATGATCAGATGATTGGTAATGAAGGAGAGGTTTATATCAATGAATTCGATACCAGTCAACAAGAAGCAAAATATTTGGCTCAAGAGATATCTAAGTGGATTCTGCGAGATGAAATTCCTCATTCTGAAATCGCAATTCTGATTTCTAAACAACCTGATCTTTATGCTGAGTTATTGATGAAGGAACTTGAAGCACTAGAAATACCATACCGTAATGAACAACAGCTTCAGGATATTTCAGTGGAACCAGTAGCTAGATTAATAGTTGATTATCTGTTGATCCTTTATGGTTCACGTGAACCAACGGCTTGGATGCGTTTAATGGATCAATTGATTATTTTTTCTGATGAAGATAAACAAGTGGATATTAGGAAAGATTTGCAAAGCTTTATCAAGCAGGAGCGTATTCAAGCTCAGCAAGGCGAAAGATGGCCAAATGGATGGGGATTTGTTACAAAATTTTTGAATCGTATTGGTGCTAGTAATTTGATGTCGTTATCACCAGATTATGAATCAATGGCTCGTCTAAAGGAAGTAATTTGGGAAACGAAAGCTAGGATTGAAGAACAGCTCAAAATAGAACCCGATTTATTAAAGGCCATAGCCAAATTTTCAGATGATCAAGCAGTAAGGATTTTGACCATACATAAAAGTAAAGGATTGGAATTTGATTCAGTAATTATTCTAGGGGTAGAGGAAGAGACATTTTTGGGAAAAAAAGATGATGAAAGGTGCGCCTTCTTTGTTGGGATATCTCGTGCTAAACGGCGATTAATTCTGACCGTTAGCCAAACACGAGAAACTCCTTCAAGCAAACCACGAAGATGGGAAGAGCAACGCACCGCTCATAACGAGTTTATTAGCTATGCCAAGCCGTTTTTAAATAATAGATCATGAGTTGTCTCTATACTTTAATAGATTTATCTAAAGTTTAGATAGTCTCATTTCATTCCTTATCGGAATCCTATCCATTTCCTGCCTAGAATTTCCAACTTTCCCTAATTTGCTCTCATAAATAAGTTTTCTCTTAATTAGCTGTAAGGAAACCACCCATTAGTGGGTATTTCTCTGTTTACTATTTTTCAAACAAACCACAATATTTTTTATTTACTAAGGGGCCTTGCCCCTCGCGTCGTCAAGAGGTTTCCCCGCCTTCCGCTCTGCGTTTGTGCAGTCGGGTGATTCCCCTCCTCTATGACGGTGCTACCCCCACTCTTCGCCAGAGGGTCAGGAATGCAGCGAGCGAGCTTGCATTCTTTAACCACTTGGAAAGGAAGAGACCATGACCACTTTTTACGCCCAACCTTACGACATTTCCGCAACCGGATTTTATTTTGAAACCAAAGAAGAGTATGACGAGAAAGTTAAGACTCTAATTAATGATTATGGCGACCCTGTTGAAGAATTTGAAATCCAATTCATCGATGGGAACAGCATTGACGCGGACCTTTGTGAAGCCTTAGACCTTTCTCAAGCAAACTTTGGCAAAATCATTGAAGCCATAGACAACTGGGATGAATGGCAAAAATTCAAAGTCATTATTGCCGTTGGGGAATGTGGCGTTGATTTTGACTTAGAAGATGATCCAGACAATTTAGATGTAGAAATATATGAAGTGGACAGCCTGAAAGAACTGGCCGAACAGTTTGTAGATGAAGGGCTTTTTGGAGAAATCCCCGAAAATATTGAACATTACATTGACTATGACGCAATCGCACGTGATTTAGAAGTGGATTATACCGAAATCAAGATTGATGGGAGAAGAATGGTTTATCGGTGCGATTGAAAAACGCCGCTCGCCAATCCGTTTGCCGGATTGGCGAGGTATCATTTAAATTCATAGAGCCGCTTTTTTTCTAAATTCCTACAACTTGAAAGTCTTGCAAAGCCTCATCTTTTTTAGGTTTTCGCACTTTAATTTCAATTCTGCGCCCAAGCCTATTTAGGAATTGAAAGAGCCTCTCTACTTTAAATCGTGAGTACAGACCCTTTTTAAGTTTGGAAATTTCTGGTTGATCCACACCCAGTAACTCTGCGGCTTCTTTTTGTGTAAGACCGCGTTTTTTGATAATACGGTGGATGGTAATGGCCAGATTGGCCTTCAAAAACTCCTCATCGGCATCTGGAAGCCCTAAGTCTTTAAAAACGTTGCCAGAGCTTTCTTCATAATCCTTAGCTTTAGGCATTCTTTCTCTCCTTATCTATTGCTATGGCTTGTTTTAAACGAGCCTCAATCATATCTGTTTCTTTTTTTGGCGTTTTAATTCCTGTCTTTGATTTCTTTTGAAAACAATGCAAGACATAAACCGTTTTTCCAATTTTAGTTGTATAAACCGCTCTAAAAGTGTCTGTTCTATAGTCTGCTACTATCTCCATAATTGTTGGTTTAAAACCCTTCAGATGTTTTGCCGACGGGTGTATATCATCAACCTCGGCAAACTGAAGTGCATAGCCAATATCCTTTTGTACCTGTCTCGGAAACTCCTTCAACCTCTTCTTGGCATCTCCAACCCAAACTAAATTCTTAATTTACCCACCCTCTTTTTATTATGGCTATACCGCCATATGATTGCAAGCTTTAAATATGTCTATTTAGACATGTTATCAGAATACTTTGAAATGAAAAAGAAAGTTTTTAAATTCTTAAATTCTTTTTTCCTAAGGCGTTTCGCTCCTCGCATCTTCAAGAGTTTTCGCTGCTTTCTGCTCTAAAGGTTTTGCAGGCGGTTATTCTGAAATCGGTTCGTCCCGTTTATGTTCAAGCCATTCATTGAACGCGTCCCGGTCAATATAGACACGCCCGCCAATGCGGACAATGGCTTTACCAAGTCCATTCTTTTCCGCATGAAAAATCCACCAGCGCAATTTCCCTTCTGTAATAATGGGATACGCCTTTTGTGCGATCTGCTTGACCGTCCGCAAGTTTTTATAATCAACCATAACAATGCCTAAAAAGTCTATTCAACACTCAAAATCTATCTACTTATGGTTGCAAGCATTAATTCTTTGCTATCAGTTTGAAGAGGAAGAAACTTTAAAAAATTTTCTTATTCATCTTTTCGACAATGCTCTTGGTGTGATTTTCACTTAGATGGGAATAGCGTTTAACCATTTGCAGGGTTTTGTGGCCCAGAACAGCCGCTATTTCCAATAGGGTTGCACCGTTCATGGCTAAATAACTGGCCGCGCTGTGCCGCAGATCGTGGAAGCGGAAATCTTCGATTTCCGCTTCATCCCGCGCATTGGTCCAGGCTTTGCGAATATCGATTGGCTTAAGACCGTCTCGGCGAGGAAATAACCATTTTATTTTTACATTGCGATCCTTGTAAAAGCGATCCAGAGTTTTAATGTGCTCGGTTAGAATTTCTTTTAACTTTTGGACGATTGGAATGGAGCGTGTTTCTCCATTTTTGGTATCGCGCAAAATAGCAACTTCTCTTTTCAGGTCAATGTCTTTCAAGGTGAGCTTTGTGATTTCCCCTAAACGCGCACCAGTTGACAGGGCGAAGATAACTATAGGATAAAGAAGAGAGTTCGGGCTTTCTTCGCAGGCTTTAAGGAGTGCTTCCCGTTCATTATCATCAAGGAAACGAACGCGAGCATTATTGATCTTAGTAATCTTGTTGACGCCATCTACCGGATTACTTGCAACCCATCCCCATTGTTTGGCGTGTTTAAAGAGGATATCTATTTGCCCTCTATAAAGCTGTAACGTTCTTTTCGATCGTGGTTTTTTCTGAGTTTCACCCTTCTTTAATTTTTGCCGACCATCTCCTGAGTCGGAGAGTTTCCGCATTTTTTGAGAAATAAGCTCTGAGTCTATATAGGAAAGGGCATAGCTTCCAAGTTCTTCTTCCCACCATTTAAGAAAGCAATTTTCAGAATGTTGTGTTCCCGGTGCCTTATTTGGAAGTATTTCCGACTTATATCGGCCAATTAGCTCACTAAGCGTATGGTTCTTAGATTCTTTAAGAACATTATTGAATTCTCCTCGTTTAATGGACCGCTCCGTTTCTTGCGCCCATTCTCTAGCATCCGTAAGCCGTTTAAATGTTTTTATTTTGTCAGGAAAGCCTTGCACCCGGATACGCACCCTGTAAGTGATTCCGGTTTTACCTTCTCGCTTATCAATTGTTGCCAACTTTTCATACTTGCGCTATTATCCCTATATCAATAATTATAATGTTTCCAACAGTTTTAGCAAGAAGATTTGGACCAATTTTGGACCAGTAAGCTTCAAAAATCGCCAATTTTTACCTAATGCGATCAATTGACAAAGTTGAACAAGTTTTTGAAATTGTTATTTATTATTATTGAAGGTCGATGGCGAGAGTAGGGTGTTGATTGATTTGTAATCATCAGGTCAGGAGTTCGAGTCCCCTCGTCGGCACCATATCATCCGCCACTTTTCGAAGGGAGGTTTTTTATTTTTTTTTTGATTTGGACCAAATTTGGACCAACTGTTGATATGGAAATCTTTTTAATTTATTAAAAAAATATAACTCTAATCGTTATGAGGTCGCTGTAATGTCCAAAAATAATTGGTAAAACAATTAAATGTTTAAATATGTTATTATTTTGGTAGTGCAAATATTGATGTCTGATTCAAAAACTTCTTACAAATAAAAAAAGACCCAATGCATACTTATAGAACAGGTTCCGATAAGCGAAAGATAAAAATCCCAAAAGGCTATACATCGCGCCAAGGTTCTGATGGTAGGATTGTGGCAATACCTCCAGGAGGAACTGGCCGCCAAGGAAAAGATGGTCGTGTAGTGCCAATTCCAAAAGGTTATACATCGCGCCAAGGTTCTGATGGTAGGGTTGTGGCAATACCTCCAGGAGGAACTGGCCGCCAAGGAAAGGATGGTCGTGTAGTGCCAATTCCAAAAGGTTATACATCGCGCCAAGGTTCTGATGGGCGTGTTCTTGCTATTCCGCGAGGCAGAACAGCTTCGGAACAACCTAATGGTCGTCTTAAATTACTGCCAAAGCGGAAATAACTACTTAATTAGCTGACGCCCAATTGTTCTGTAAAATAGTTCCATAACGAAAAAAAAGGAAATGTTTTATTCCTCCTGTCTATCCCATTTGGCCTTGAAGGCTTTATTTTCTAAGTAGTGGAATTTTTCGACCATAATGGGGTGTACCTTAACGTATTCATTTTTAGGAAACAAATGATTGAGATTATAAAGCCTTTTACATCGGCTCTACAGTTTTTAGGGAACTTCTTTTCCGAAAAAAAAAGATTACAAAAGAAATCAGATTTAGAAAGCTACAAACTTTTAACGGAAAAAATTGCTCCATTTGATCAAGTTAGCTTATTTTTTAAGGATTGGGATTTTAGAGATGCTTTTTCTTCAAGCTTTTTGATCGAATTTTATGAAGCAATAGAGAAGTTTACGGATAATCCCGAAAATCATTTTCACGATCAAGATCTTCAAAAACACATAATGAAGGTAAAAGAAACTACGTCTTCAATGTTGGATTTAGCAATGAGAAAATGCCGAAAAACGAATAGCGACAGGTATGATTTCGAAATTAGATGTAGAAAATATGGCGATCCAGAGGATGATTTGGAGACAGGAGATAAATTAAATGAACTTTCAGCCGAAGTTTTCCAAAAGTATTCGGCTTTTTTGAAATTAGCAAAAAATAAATTGATAACAACAAATGAGCCTATTGTTTCACAAGAGGTTAAATAAATCTGGCAGTTTTTCAGTGCAATGTTGCTTCTCTAAGGTTTTAAATAGCTAGCTCGAAGTTCCTGAACGTCAGGGAGTTCTTTCTTTTCATTACTTCTGAACCCTTATCTAGGAGCGGTGTTCTGGTGTTTCTAAAAATTTTATCAGTGTGCGAAATAGTAAACCTAAGAAAAGGTGTGAAAAAATTAATATGATTGGCGTAAAGGATGTTTTAGCTGTATTGGATAAGGTTTCAATATGGAAAGTATTACAAGGATTACCAGATCGTGTAGCAGAGCTGGAAAGGAGGGTTGCGGAACTTGAAGCAAAACCGAAAGCAAAAGGAAATAGATGTCCCAGTTGTGGTGAGTTTACCTTTCGGATAGTTAAGAGTGAGAAAGATAAAATATTTGGGAACTTGGGAGGAACAAATAACACCTTCGAATGTTCAGAATGTGGTCACTCTGAAGAAAAAATCAGTACTTAAATAAATCAAAAAGGGAAGGCCTCAGCCTTCCCACCGATCCCATTTACCTTTGAAGGTTTTGTCTTCGAAGTAGCGGATTTTTTCGGCCAGGATGGGGCGGGTGCCTTGGACGAAAAGAATCTGCTTGTCTTGCGGCATAATCATGATCGCGTCAGGGCTGAGCAAAGGCCGTCCGGTTTCATAGACACTATCACCGTAACTCGAATTAAACGGCGTTATCAGCCAATGCCGTGACCGATTGCGGCTTTCCACCTTCACCGTTTCATTGCCCAGCATCTCTGACACCATTTGCGCGGTTGTCGCATCTTGCACATTAAAGACTTGCCGAACGGCGCAGTTGGCAATGAAAGACCGCCACTTCTTATAGGTTTCCTGTAACTGGCTTAAGTCCTGAAGGAACAGCCAAAGACGTACATTGTATCCGGCAAGGTAGCCGATCCCCTTTTCAATGGGGCGCATGCGATCCAAAGCGGCGAATTCATCCAGGACAAAAAGCACGTCTGCTGGTGGACGCGTTCGGTTTCTGGTCATGGCCGCCAGACTCAAGCCTACCATGAGTCTTAAAAACGGCTTGTACACGTCTACCAGTTCCGGTGGCACAATCAAGTATAAGGATATGATATCATTCTTTAAATCCCGTAAATCCAGATCAGACCGAGATGTTAAATGCGCCATTCTGGGGCTGTCCCATAGGGCCACATAACCTGAAGCAGTGGAAATAACGCCGGAGCGTTCTTTGTCCTCTTTTTGCGAAAAACCCGC
>CAYFMN010000015.1:0-91097 GCA_964344185.1 uncultured Nitrospinota bacterium | reverse complement strand
CGCCGCAATGCGCCGAACAATGGAATGAGAAGACACTTTCATGTCTTCTATAGTTAAGTCAAAGTCCTCGCGGTTTTGTTGCAGAAGGTGGCGAACGGTTCCTAGATTGGCCGCTTCACGCGGAAAACAGTGGACCACATAGAGGATGAACAGAATTAAAAGATTTTTTGCCTCCCGATCCCAAAAATTATCCTCATGATTTTGCGGAATAACCAGCATATCTGCGATCAAGGATGCATCATCCAGTTCGTCCGGTGTGCCGATGCGGATGAAATCCAGAGGATTATACCGCGCCGTTTTCGCTTCATGGGGCGCAAAAGCAAACACAGGTCCAAAGGTTTTGCGATGCCGCTTGGTGATAGAGTAGTTCTCACCCTTAATGTCTGTGACCACAACAGACCCCGGATGATCCAGCAGATTCGGAATAACGTTACCTACACCCTTGCCGGAGCGAGTTGGCGCAAAAGTCAGTAGATGACCTGGTTTATCAAAGCGCAGGAATCGCCCCAGGGCTTTGCCGATTATTGGCCCTTGGTTTCTTAATAATCCCGCGGCTTTAAGGTTTTCTTTTGTGGCAAACGTTGCCGACCCATAAGCGTTACCTGTGTCCTTAAAGCAACGGATACCTTCGTAGATGGTTTTAACGAGGAGGAACCCAAAGAAAAGCCCCAAAACAGCCAGTAATGCCGTTTTAAGGAAGGGCCAGCCGGAAAGCAAGCCGTAACAGATTCCCGCCAGCACCGCATAAGCGGGTGCGCCAAAAACAAGGCGTTTCAAGGCACGCCAAAGCCCGTTTATAGCTTTCATTCAACACTCTCCTGTTTTGTAACTACTTATGGAGTGGTGCATAAACGCCACAACTAACAGGCGAAAACTAAAGATAATACAATTTTGAACAGTGTTGAAAATTTTGTTTGGTAAGGTAATATGAAAGAGGGTTGTCGCTCTTGTATCGGAATTCAACACTCTTTTTACCTGGGCGGCAACCTTCCCTATGGGCTACTTTAATTATGGGTATCCAGTGACAAAATTACAACTATGGGTAGAAAACCTTAAGGGGTAGATAGAGTGATTTTTTGGGGACTTGTAATTTCGAATCTCCGATCCCATAATAAAAAAGTGGTTTTGAGCGGTAATGGAAAGTTTGGAAATTGATTGATACGCTAACCTTTAAGAATAGGCTTCAAGAATTAGGCTTTAAAGACGAGCTTGCTGAGGGACTTGTCCTTCTTTTTGCCTCCCACCTTCAAAATGTCGCAACAAAAAGCGATCTGATGGAATCTGAAGAAAGGCAAGCTACAAAGCTTGAAATCCTAGAACAACGGCTAACCAATAGAATCTATACAGCGATGATCGGAACCGTGACTTTACTCGCCGCGTTCATGAAGTTCTTTGACTAGGTTTTTAATAACTCGGTCACCTAACTTAAGTAAAAAAGGAAAACTTGATATCACAAACTGTGACTTCAAATATCTTCTGTTGAAAAAGCGCAGATTGATAGGGGGCTTGTAATTTCGACTATCCGATCCCATAATGAGCTTAAGGGTGGAAATAGAGTTAGAAAAGAGTATGACGCAAGTTTTAGATACATTAGTTTCAAGCCAGAAGCTCAAGGAAGTGGGCTTTACCGATGATCAGGCCAAAATGATTATCGATATTATTTCTGCGGCGGTTCGAGATAATGTTGCCACTAAAACGGATTTGGATGTTTTGAAGCGGGCGGTTAAGTTTGATATTGAGAAGCTTGATGCAAAGCTTGAAAGCGAGACAACGAGCATAAGAAAAGATATTGCTCTATCAGAGCAGCGACTAACCACCAAAATATATACCGCTATGATTGGCGCTGTGGGTCTTCTCGCCGCATTCATGAAGTTCTTTGACTAAGCCAATTAGTTAAAACCTACCTTATAACTAATAATTTCAGCAAACAGAGCGGGAATTGTTCTTTTGGAGGGAAAAGGGCATAATGTACCCGATTATAATAGCTGATAATAGCATAATGGCATGCCATTATCAAGTGTTTCAACCAGATTTTTATATATTATGTCCAAATACGAAGATAAGAAAAAAAGAAGCCAGCCTGTCTCTTTCTACCCACCCAAACCTGTGTATGAGGAATTGCGCAAATTGGCTTTTGACGAGCGCAACAGTATGAACGCCCTGCTTTTGGAGGCCGTTGACCTTCTTTTTAAAAAGCGCGGGATAAAAAGTGTGAAGAAACTTACAGAGGAAGGAGAAAAAGAATAAGTATTCGTTGGTTAATGAGCGTAGTTTAACGCTAGCCCCTTACCTTAGTATTAAAAGTCCAAACCACGTCCTTTACCCCCTCGACCGAGCGTGCGAGGTCTCTAGCCGTAGTCATGGCGCCATTGTAGGCACCGCCTTTTTGCATGTAATTGGCAAAGGAGTTGCTCCCAACACCAAGGGTTCCAGCCTGATTATAAGGGACACGCCCCATGAACAATCCGTACCATCTCCGATCTGGCCCTTGCAGCGTAATGATGCCGTTTTTCTCTTTGACTACTTTAAAAGGATAGCCGAAAGCTTGTAATTGGGGGTGCGTGTCGAGAAGCTCTTGAACTTTTCCGGTTGGTGAACCGCATCCGCTGAGAAAGAATAAAATACCGCTCAAGAAAAGAGTTTTTATGCGCATCGTTAAACCTATTTTTTGTGTTTTGCATCATATTCATCAAAACTTGCCAGAAGTTTCTTGCGGGTACCTTCGGGGTCTTTTATTGCTGTTTTTATGATGTCGTAGAGTCGTCTGTTTCCGGTGATTCTTGCAAGATACTCTACGGTTGGTCCAGTCATGCTTTTGGCAGTCGGGTCTGCTCCATAGGCTAATAACATGATCGTAACGCCTATTTGACTGGCCGGATGTATCCTATTGGCAGGAGAAAGAAGCGCAAGAAGTGGAGTTTTATCTCCCACTTTTAAATTTGGGTCAACACCCTTTTTCAGTAAAACCTCAACGATATGAAAATGTCCGTGGATTGCCGCCCAGTGAATGAGGGGGCTTTTCCCGAAGTTGTCGCACATTACTTTTAAGTTTTCGGTATTTTCTAAAAACTTAATTACAGCATCTTTGTTTCCTGTCTTTACTGCGTTGCAAAGTTCTGCATTCGCAAAAACGAGTGACTGATTCAAAAACACAAAAAAAAGAGCCATGCAAAGGCTTAGTTTTTTCATTAGATTGTCTCCTGAAAAAAAGTACAAATAGCGATTAATAAGACGCGCGTTCTATGAGGAACAAAAGGAAAAAGAGACTCGGTAATCCAACAAATATAAACAGAACGAGCCTGCCGACTTTATTGGCTGCCCCTATTTTGTATTGCCTTCCGCAATGGGGACAACTCACCGCTTTTTTGCTTATTTCCTTTCCACATTCCTTGCAGTTGATCAGTGACATGGGATTTCCTTATATGAAAGTTGGTTATTATAATTGGATTACGTGGAAGCTATTTTCGAAATTCTCAATGACTAAAGAAGAATTCCAGAAGCCCAATGCCAACAATCCGATCAATAAAACCGCCCCTATGAGGGCGACCTTTTTAAATTTTTTCATGTAAATCTCCTTATAAAAAAGGATCAGCAAAAATTGGATGAACGCGCCACAACATAAAAGCCACCATACAAATCAAAAGCAAAACCGCACCGAAAATGAATCTCCCAAGCAATGGATTCATTTATGTCTAGTCAACATGCACAGAGGTCCCTCGATTTAAGAGGTAATCCGTTCGATAGCCGCCTTGATCCGACATTGTTTGCCGGAACTCCCGAATAAGCCGGATAACCCTTTCTATGCCGCTGTCGTAAAAATTCTGTGAGGGGTTATCGCCTAGACCCCCTTCAACCCAACCGTTGGGCGCCTCTGTGAACTGTCGGTCTACAGGTCCGGCAAAGACGATGGACGCTTTCTTACTGCCATGTTTGTAGTATGCAACCCGAACCCACGTTAAAACTCTTGCATTGCCTTCATGTTCAAAGAGGGTTTCCCTGATTCTTGCCGCTTCGATAAAGCCTTTTTTCTGATAAATAAAAAAACCGAATCGACGCACAAATCGGCGAGGAAATATTTTGCGTTGGTATTCCCTATAAAACGGCTTCACCGCAACGCCACCTTGAGAAAGGATAGCTTTATGCTGATGCCACTTTAGGCCGCATAACCGAGGATCAATCCGGTTATTTGGGTGGGCGCAAATGTCTTCAAACCGTTTGATCACGCTCAAAACATGCGCTTTCGTTTCTTGAAAAGAATGAGCGTTCCCCCCTGCCCAAGCCAAGGGCACTAAGCCCACCAAAAAACCAACACCCAAAATAAAAATGAGACTCTTTTTCGTCATAAGAGAGAATTCTTCGTATAGAAAAATTGAGCCATTATAATAGCATGCTATTAAAAATTAATGCAAGCATACCGACAAAAAATTTTTGCGTTTGAAATGCCTGGAAGCTAATCTGTCGGTAGAAAAATACGGACCTTCTTTTAAAGGTTTTTAGATCACAATTTAAGGAAGATAAATAGAAAGGTGGGGTTTTGAGTAGCTTTTAAACTTGTAAGAGTATATTTAAAATACAAGCCGCTTTTTGAAGAGCGGTTTTTTCCTTATCGCGTTCCCTTTAACAAATTATGGTAAGATGAAGTCAAGCTGATGGTTTCTCTATTCTAATATTTTCGAAATCCCGATTTTTTGAACTTTCCCTCCGTGTGGTTAATATGAAAGGTTCAATTCTTGATAAAATTGACCAAATTTTGGATGCAAAAGAGAATTTGAAATGGAAGATGACCTGATTTTACCCATTGATGCCTTGGTAAGGTCTTTTAAGATCAACCGTTCGACTCCACATACTTTTTTCTTAGGCGCAGGTGCTTCCATTAGTTCAAATATTCCTTCCGCTCAAATGTGTATATGGGAGTGGAAACGGGATATTTTTCTAACCAATAATCCAGGGTTGGAAGAACAGTTTGCGGAACTTTCTCTTCCTGGTGTACGTCAAAAAATCCAATCCTGGCTTGATTCTCAAGGAAAATACCCATCTCTTGGTTCTCCTGAGGAATATGGGTTTTACATTGAGGCCTGCTTTCCCATACCAGAAGATCGCAGAGGCTACTTTCAAGAAAAGGTGACTAAAGCCAAACCCCATATCGGCTATAGCCTTCTCTGCCATCTTGCCGAGGACGATTTAGTTCGTTCTGTTTGGTCTACCAATTTTGATGGCCTTGTTTCCCGTGTTGCATTCAATCATTCAATAACTCCTATAGAAATAGGAATTGATACCCAAGATCGCGTCGCTCGCCTTCCCAAAAAAGGTGAACTGCAAAGCGTTTCGTTGCATGGTGATTATCGTTACGACCATCTAAAAAATACGACAGAAGAAATTCAGTCACAGGAAAAAAGTCTTCAACAGGCATTTGAGAATCTCATTAGTGAAAATCCTTTGGTCATTTGTGGCTATAGCGGTAGGGATGAATCTGTGATGGAATCTATAAAAAAATCTTATGACAAATCAGGTTCAGCACCTCTTTATTGGTGTGGTTATAGTGATAACAATATACCCAGGCATATAGAAGAACTTATTAAGTATGTTCGAAGTAAGGGACGTCCTGCATTTTTTATTCCAACCCAAGGGTTTGATGATTTTATGATACGAGTTGCTCTTCATTGTTTGGAGAAGGAGCAACTGGCACGGGTTAAGGAAACGATCTCTAAACTTTCCCCGGAGCAAGAAGTTGAGCGGGAAAAATTCCAAGTCCCTGATAAAGACCCTACAACCTTGATTAAAAGTAATGCTTTTGAAGTTGAATGCCCTGCGGAGGTTTTTCAGTTTGAATTAAAGGAGTGGCCGGACAAAGAGATTTGGAAGTCACTCCGCGAGATGGTGGTAGGTAAAGAAATAGTGGTTGCCCCTTTCAGAGGGAAAATATTGGCTTTGGGCGCTTTGGATGAAATTAAAAATACGTTTGGAGAAAACATCAAAGGTTCAATTGAAAGAACTCCTATCACTAATAACGATTTAAGATATGAAGATGGGATCGTCATATCCCTTTTTAGAGAAGCTTTGACCAGATCAATGGCAAGCGCGGCAGGCATCCAAACAGATTCTCGAAAGCAATTATGGTTTCGAAATCCTTTAAAGAAGGTTGTCGAAGGCGGGACTACCTGTTTGGTCTATGAATCAGTAGACGTTTTTTTAAGAACGATTGGATTAACTCAACACCTTATGTTAAAACCTTCCCTGAAAATTCTGGATGACCAAAGTATAGAGGTCCAAAAAGAAATCGCAAACCCAATAAAGCTTCGAATTTTAGGCTACCAACACAATAAGCCTTTCAATCAGGCTTTGGAAAAGTGGAGGGTTACTATATTTCAACAAGCTGAAAGTCGAAATGTTTTTGAATTTCCTGTTAATTGCGGTTCAACTTTTAAATTTCAGGTGCGAAAATCTCCCATTTTTTCAAAGATTGAATCTCCAAGGTTTAAGCCATTTAAAGTAAGCGATAATATTCGACCTTTAATCAAACATAGTGGTTTTGAGTTAAAGGAGCCAGAACTTGTTTTTTCAAATAAAGAAGCAACCAATGTGTTCTATGACAACCATCCTATTCGGGGAATCATAAATAATCGCCCCTTTGATTTTTCACTCACGCAGAAAGGTTTGTCTTCTTCCATTAAGGTTGGAGTTGTTTGTCCGAAAGCTGAAGGGAGTATTCTCGTTTCTTATTTGAATAAGATTCATCAGTCCCACCAACCAAGGAATCAGGAGAAAGATTATTTATTCGATTTTCCTGGCTTTGAGAATGCGTTCAGGCTTCCTATAGAATTGCCAAGAAAAGAGGAAAACGGCTGGGTGGTTTGCCCAGAACCCCAGACTGATGATTCTAATTCTGGAGCCCTTGAACTGGCTAACAATATTAACAGGTCTATTGATACACTTTTAGCCTCCTATTCACCCAGCGTGATTTTAGTTTTTATCCCAAACCGCTGGAGTAAGTTTAGGGGGTTTCGCACTGAAAATGAGCGGTTTGACCTTCATGATTTTGTCAAGGCGTATTGTGTGCAAAAAGGAATAGCTTCCCAATTTTTGGAGCAGGACACTTTATCGAATGCATATGAATGTCGGATTTGGTGGTGGCTTTCTTTGGCTTTTTACGTGAAGAGTATGCGAACGCCTTGGGTTTTAAGCGCACTTGACGAAGATTCTGCTTTTGTTGGTTTGGGTTTTAGTGTGGACCACACCGCTGCCAAAGGCAGCCAGGTGGTCCTAGGGTGTAGTCATATTTATAGCTCACGAGGCGAAGGGTTGCAGTATCGCTTGACCAAGGTGGAAAATCCTATTTTTAGGGGAGGAAACCCCTATATGTCGAAAGATGATGCAAGAAGACTGGGGGAAACAATCCGCCATTTGTTTTATGAGTCCAGAATGAAATTGCCAGATAGGGTGGTGATTCATAAACAAACCCCATTCATAGGCCAAGAGAAAGAAGGCCTTCATGAAGGATTAAGTGGGGTAAAAAATGTAGACCTGCTTGAAATACATGCAGATCATGCTTTACGTTATGTTTCATCTATCAAAAAACCAAATGGGAAATTTGACGAAGATAATTATCCTGTAGCACGATCAACTACCGTAAAACTGGACGACTATTTGGCTTTATTATGGGTTCACGGGGCCACTTCAGCAGTTAACCCCAAGATGAGATATTTTCAGGGGAAAAGACGTATCCCAGCTCCTTTAATCATAAAACGTCATTCTGGACGGACAGACTTAAAGGTCATTGCAGAAGAAATACTGGGTCTTTCAAAAATGAATTGGAATACCTTTGACCTTTATTCCAAACTCCCGGCAACTGTTCATTCATCAGGAGAAATCGCCCGTATCGGTTCTCTTCTCCAACGATTCGGTGCATCTTCTTACGATTATAGATTATTTATTTGATGTTTTTATTTACAGGAGCAGTTTTTGATCTTTTATAAACATTGGGGAAAGCATCATAAATTAATGGATGCTTGCGCTTTTTATTTTGTTTCAACTCTTTAATCATCCTCAATTATTTTGGAAAGTTTTTCATAAAGAAAAGGTTTTCGAAAATTATATTTTCTAGCTTTAAATATCATTTCTGGATAAGGGGAGTTATCAAATTTTGTTGCATTTTGAAGAAAACTTGAAATTTGCTCGTTAATATCAGCGCCTTTTTTTAATGTAGTAATGTTTTCTTTTATATCCTCGATTCCCCCCTCATGTCCTACCTTTATCATTGCTTCCAGAATTACCCTATTCTCTCCCTGCAGAGCATCTCTCCAAAAATTAGCCAGTTTAACCTTGTCCAGAACAAATTTAGAATAAGAAGTATTTGAAACGATACTTTCACTAATTTTGCAAGATTTTTCCAAACCGTCTCTATTACTTTTAATTCCTAAGGAAATAAGAATGGCTGACATTAAATTACTACAAGCAAGTGGGCTCCCTCTGGTAATTATCACCGCAACTAATATAGCACTTTTGTCAATATCTACATTAAGTAATTTAAGACCACTTTGTATTTGTTTTTCGATCTCGTCAGATGTGAATTCTTCGACTTCACTATTGCAAAACCTTTCTTCTTGCACCAAGTCTTCAGATGACAAAAGTGGCCGAATTGAAGTGCATAAAATTTTTGGCCCCCAACCAGAAGATGTCAGGTAATCGTCATTGTCTTTTAGGTCATTTAACATATCTGCAACTTGCTCTCTCACACCCGGGTCTAGTCTTTCTGCTCTCTCGATAAAAAGCACAAATTGATTATCCACGCTTTCTCTAATAAGCTTTTTTCTTATGTTATGGATTGTGGTGTTTTCTGGTCTCTTTAAAGTAAACCATGGGATTTTAAAATTTCCTCCCCACTTCCAAATATGAAAAATCACCTTATTGTGGGTTTGACGAAATAGATCCTCTCTTAGCATGTCTAATAAATCAACGAAGGACATTTTTTTAGACATTCAATGCGAACGCTTTTCCATTTATTTTGTTCTATTACTCTTACTGCGATACAAGATTTTCCGTTTCCACTGCGGCCAGTTAATACCAATGCGCCATCTTTATTTAGTTGGTCTTTGGTTTGGGTTTCATACCTAGGCCTTTCCTGATAGTTTCGCATGCGCCCTCCCGAAGGGAAGACTTCGTCTACGGTAATTGGGTTTTTATTCATAGAAAAAGAAATGTTATTTTGTTAATAAAAACTCTGCTTCGTTTTTCCAAGTTTCTATTATTTGCCACATTAATTTTGGTTTGATCGCTAGCCCCATATTTTTTAGATACCTTTCAATATCACCCGGCCTATCCTTATCGAGAATCTCTCTTAAAATCGTTTCGTCTATTTCCAACGACATTTGAGAAATTATACGTGGCACATCTCCAGCCAAACCGCCTAGATTAATAATTATTTCTCTAATAGATTTAAGTTTGTTAGATTCTGAAGCAACTAATGATTTTTTATCGGCATAAAGCCAAAAATGTTCTTTCCCAAAACCTTCTGAAAAACGCTTCATGTTGCAGAAAGACTTTTTGAATTCTATATTATTTATGAATGTTTCATTTGCAAAATCAATCCAACTGTTTAAACCCAGACAAATCAAATAATCTGTTTGTTTAGAGAGAATTTCATTGATTTGTTTTGTTGATATTTCTTCTGTTGAGTAAGAGGTGTCAACTTTGAAGCATGTTTGTTCCCCATATTTTTCTATTAAAGAATTAACCTTATCACTATAATTGGTCTGACTTTGAACAAAAAATGTGGCCCTCCTTTCATTCTGCTCTAGTTCATTTAATATTGAAGTTACATTGTTTGGTTTAGCCAAGCCAGTCTTGCAATAAACATTCGCAGCCATTTTATGGTTTATCATCTCCCCTATTGTGGTAATAGTAGTCTTCTCTTTGGAAGGTGTGTGTTGATAGGCTGAGCTTGTTGCAAGTGCTACATCTGCATTGCCATTTAACAAATCTTCAAGTGCGGACCTTCCAGTGTCAACAATGCAAACCTCCACAACATTTGATTCTTGGCTGAGCTTTAATAGTGGAATAGAGAAAAGTGCGCGAGGACAAGTTAATTTGAGCATAAGAATTATCGATTAGAATTGGAAAATCATGTGTATAAATTTCTGTATGTTTTTATTTGGTCATGTGCTTTTGATGTTGAATATTAAATGCGATGGGCTTAGCTTCATTAGGGCTCCATATGTCTGGTGAAGCCAAATATTGGTCATCAGATTCGAAGGGTATAAATGTCGAGTGATATGTCAGAAGCTCTATCTCACTGGAAGTGGTTCCAAAAGTGTGAAGGGTGTCACATGGATAGCAAAGTACATCCCCGGTTTTTACTTCCGCTCTTTGAATTGTATTAGGATTATAGTCTTTTCTGGGTGTGCCACTGAAATAGGCAAATCCAGAGCCTCTCATAATAAAAATAACTCGGTCTGAGAGTGGGTGAGTATGTAATGGCAATTCGCCGCATCGTTCTTGAAAAATCATATTTATAAATGCGTCGTTTATGGATCGGTCTTCTATGCAGGTTCCTTTCCAGAATGATGCATTTATTTTGGGTATAGATATAGGGTTGTCAAATACCCGATTTGCAACTCGTGGAAAAACTCTCTTGATATCACTCAATAGTTTTTTAAGAATTTGAAACTGCTCTTTATCCATTGCTCCAACAAGATAAGGAGATTTTCGCAACTCTCCATTGCTAATTACGGTGTTCAAGCAATTGATAAGTGAATGGCATGAATCCAACATTTTTGTTAGGCCAATTTCTGCACTGTCAGTTCTAAGTAAATTTGTTGAAAACACTAACTCATAGTTAGAAATCAAATCATAAATTTTTATCGGGCTTTGAGGCTCTTTGTGTTTAGGCATAAGTGGTTTTTATAATTCGTGCAGAAGTTTGTTTCTGAGAAAAATGTATTGACTGTCTTCCATAATATCGTCTCTATTTCTGGGTCTCGAAAAAGGAACCTTGATATCTTCAAGGATTCCATGTTTGTTGCGCGAAGTAACCAGAATTCGATCTGATAAGTATATGGCCTCATCTAAATCATGAGTTACGATGATTATGGTTAGTTTTTTCTTTGCCCATAAAGACAGGAGTAAATCCTGCATCGCCCATCTTGTTTGTGTATCAAGTGAACCAAATGGCTCGTCCATAAGAACGATTTTGGGGTCGTTTGCAAGTGTTCGAGCCAAGGCAACGCGTTGTTGCATTCCTCCAGAAAGTTGATGCGGTAGTTTATGCTCATGTCCGTCAAGACCCACAGAGGCAATTAAGGACTTAGCTTTCTCCTTTGCTTCCTGTGATCCATTTGCTCGGTCTCCGAATAAAACATTACCAAGAACGGACTTCCAATGAAAAAGCGAAACATCTTGGAACATTAACCCGATATCTTGATCACCAATATTTCTACGAGCCCCATCTATTTTTACGGTGCCGTTGGAGGGAGTGAAAATACCCGCAACTAGTAAAAGGAATGTAGATTTTCCGCTCCCGCTTGGGCCAACCATTGATATAATTTCACCGCACCCTATAGAAAGGGTAAGTCCGTTAAAAATAATCTCACCCGGATAAGAAAAGTGAAGAGAATCAAGGTTGATCATGTTGCTAGGTTCTCATGATTTGCTTTAATCGTATTCAACCAAGGAAAAACTCTATGTATTAATCGGATAAAGAGCGTATCGCAAATTGCACTTAATAAACCCAGGAGAATAAGTCCTGCAATAATCCGATCAACACGAAATGCCAAATGAGATAAATTTATACGGAAAACGATTCCATCCACAGCTCCCGCCAATTCAGCAGCAACCAAGCAAAAAAATGCTGTGCCAATAGCTGTTCTTAGTCCGCTAACGATCATTGGTAATGCCGCAGGCAGAGTAACATCCATTGCCATTCTCCATCGTGAAGCCCCAAGAGATTGCGCCATCCACAAAAGCCTTTGGTCTACCTGCGACGTTCCAAGATGAGTGCTTATCCAAACTGGAAAGAATGCGCCAAAAGATACAAGGGTATATTTCGATGTCTCATTAATTCCAAACCATAGAATAAATAACGGTACCAAGGAAATCGGAGGAAGCGGACGTAACACTTGAAGGGGACCTGCAAAAATATATTCGAATAAGCGATTTCTTCCTGTAAAATACCCTACTACCATACCTGCAATACTACCTATTAAGAAACCAACAAATGCACGCCTACCGCTTGCTAGCACATCGCGGGTCAATTCTCCTGAAATCAACATATTACGAAGTGCCAAACCGACATCCCAAGGTGATGGGAAAAGGCGCGAATTATCTACGAAAAGCCAAGATAAGGCAATCCATAGTGCAAGCAGAACAAAAATTGAAGTAGTTGAACGAATCCAGGCCATTATTTAATCACTTCAATGCCGATTTAAGGAACTGTGAATTGAGATAAGTTTTGAAATCTGGAGCAGGAGGCTTCACGCGTCCAGTACCAATTGCCCATTCCGCTTGCTCTGACAAATATCCAACTAGCTTTTCATCAAGATTGACAGGAAATTCATACTCTTTCCATATTGCCTTAAGTGTTGATTTCGGAATATCAGTATATGTGGAAATAATAGCGATTGATTCCTCAGTATTCCCTTTTACGAATGTACTAGCTTTCTTTAAAGCCCTTATGAAGGCGACAGCCGCATCACTATTTTCTTCCAGAAATTTTGGTTTGGCTGCTATGTTAAATGTTGTTACGTACAAACCAGGTTCTTCAAATACTATTGCATTGCCACCTAGGGATGATCTTCCATTATAAATATGAGGCTCCCAAACAAAATATGCGTCAATATCTCCATTGCTTAAAGCTATTACCATGTCCGTTGGAGTTAGATTTAAAATTGTAAGTTCGGATGTGGAAATACCTTGCTTATCTAGAAATTTTTTTGTAAAGAACTCCGCATTTGTTCCAGCAAACGTTGCAACCTTTTTACCTTTCAGGTCTGCGGGTTTTGAAATTCCTCTGTCGGTTCGCGCAACAACTTTGCAAGCATTCCCTGATAGAAATATCGTGGCAATAGTACTAAAATCTTGGCGGTTCAGGGCAGCGAACATGAGAGGTGTTTCAGCAACTGTTGCGATATCCGCGCCACCTCCTAATACGGCATCAAGCGCAAGTTTCCCTGATGTGAATCGACTCACTTGTATATTTAGCCCTTCCTCTTTAAAAAAACCTTTTTCTCGGGCGATGATTGAAAGAGTGGAAAGTGGCGACGCATTTTCTGCTAGAATTATTGTGTTTGTAGGTTTGTTAGGTGAACATGAAAAAAGAAATACGCCCAATATAGCCATGCTTAAGACCACTTTTGAAATAATTTTCATTAGCTCTTTCTCCCTGAAGTTTTGGTTTAATTTATCAAAATTCTGGGTGAACCAAAAGTAAAATTAGGTATTGAAAAACGAATATGTATTATTGAAATTTTTGTGGGGAAAAATGTTTTTCCCATATATAGAAAAAACCTAGAGAACAGTTTTTGAGGCCTGAAATTTAAATAAAAATTGTGTTTTGAGATTCAAATATGTAACATTTACCCAAAGAGATTTTGGTGCTTTGAAGATGGATTTTAGACTTGGCTTAGAAAGCCCATTTTTGAAAATATTTTAGCTGGTTTCCCCAATTTGTTCAAATTTAGCTAGAAACTTCTGCCCAATTGAAACCTCAGTCAGTCCAACTATGCTAAAACTATGATAGAAGCCGCGTTTTGGGTAGGAATTTATCGAATTAGCGGAATCAGTGGAATGGTTGAAAGGTGTTGTTTTTATAGACAGATAGGGGAAAACCGCCTGAAACCAAGAGATTTAAGAATGAGGGTGTTTCTTACTTCTAATCCGTAGGTCGATGGTTCGAATCCATTCGGGCGTGCCAATAATATCAAGGGCTTACAAGATTTTATCTTGTGAGCCTTTTTTATTTTTGTTTAAATTTGCCACTCATTTGCCACCTTTGGCGAAATTTCCTTTTTATGGTGCGAAAAAATTAATTCCCCTCCAGGATTCGGACCACTTCATCTTTGGGAATCTTAATAACTCCAAGCAAGTTTACCGTTTGAATCTGTCCTACCTTAATCAATCTGTAAATTTGTCGTGGCTTATCGTCATATATTTTGTGGAAATAATAAGCTACTTCCGCGACTGGATATAATTTCCTATCGGAATTTTCATGGTTTGGGAGGGTGAAAGCTTAATGCTTCTTGAGTAAAAACTCTATCAACTCTGGTAGAATTTTCTGTATAGTCTCCCCAGGCAACACTGAAAGGAGAAAAAAAATAAAAATTATCGCCACTATATATATACCTAAAATAAAAGTAGCGATAAATATATGGAAAAAAAATTCAGCTCCCCAATATCCTTCTCTAATTCCCTTATAAAAGGCATATAAAATCCCTGGCGCCAAACACAGCCCGGCGATTCTTACCACTTCCAAGATATCTTCTTTACTGGGTTTTGATTTGACAATTAAATAGGCGAATAACCCAATCAACCAAAATCCATATAAGATTTTTTCAACGAATTTGGCATCATCGAATGCGGGTTCCTCATTTGACTTGGGAGTTGATTCAAGTTTTTTAGTTTCATCTTCCATCAACTTATCTCTTCATCAAAACGATAATTAAAATCTCTTTTAATGTTACTTCATTATTTTGGGAACGGTTAAGATCATATCGCTTTCGCAATTAGGGCATTTTCGAGGGATGTAGGAGGCTATTAGTCTTTGAGGGAGACTAAATAAACAATGAACTTTCCGCCATTATACTTATCAGGATAAAACATTTTCATATATTTCAAAAAAACACCATATTTATCAGTACGGATTTCAAACAGTCCTGAATTAGGATCCAAAAACAATAATGAATTATCCCCTCTGCAAAACTTTAAACCCCAGGCATGTCCCTCTCCCCCTTCTTTACGAATTACTAATTTAAAAATTAAATCCGTTTTGGCCTTTAATTGTTCCTGCTCTTCCTTTTTTTTAAAGTCCTTACTTAATATTCTCTCTAACTCTTTTAAACGATCTGCTAATCCTTCATAATCCTGAAAAGTTTCTTCTTTTTCTTTTTCAGCATCCTTCAAAGCATCAGCATATCGTTTTTGAGCATAAAAATATTTCGCGGGAATAATGCCTTGAGAGAAATAACAATTTCCCTGAACATAAAAAGTTGCAACGAAATCCATTCGGCATTTTTTAAGCTCGCATCTTGCCCATTCATCAACTAAGGCATTACACACCCCTTCACCAAGATTAATATTTTTGAGAATTTTTCCTTGTCCAATCCACGCTTCAATTTCAACCCCTAATTCAATTGCAAATTCCATAAATATTTGAGGAATCCATCCTGGAACATCATCTCCCTCTTTATAGTTTTTATCTTCATATTCTGTCATTTTTGCAGGGGTTAATTTCCCTGACTTTAATTCTTCAACTACCTTTTCAAGTGTTTTTTTATCAATAAAATGGTTCCCAAAAGGGCAATTTTTCCCTGAAAAAACTAAAACTTCTTTTTGGCAATTTACGCAAAAAAGCTTAGGCATTCCTTTTTCCTTTTAGAAATATAGAGAACCATTATTCTTCCAATACGAAAGGAGCCGCTAATAAAAGGATAAAAAGTAAAATGGTTAAAAAATAAATCGGTTTTTTCATTGAACGCCCCATGTTTAAAAAAGTTTAAATTAAACTTAGTCAACTAAATCAATTTAAATAACTTCTCTACAGGCTACCCAATATATTGTTCCAGGCGAAACCTGTGAAAAAATCTCTTTTAAGGTTAGATATTTATTAAATGAATAATTTGATAGGTCTATTATCGGATCTTTGGTTGAGTAAGCCCCTACCTTAAATATTCCGCTACACCTTTTTATTTCTGGATAATCCCAACAAGCATAATTAAAAGTCCATTGACCTTCGTTAACCTCTTCAACTATTTTGTTTTGAGTCCATTTTTCATCGCCAGCAAGCAAATGATTGAATACTGGCCAGCCGGCATCGTTGTCATATAGGAGTTCCCCGTCGTTTACGAAGTAAGCGACTTTATAACCCTTTGGAACCACTATTTTATGTTCTGGCGACTTATTCCTCGCCCCGTGGCCGGACACAATACAACTCATATAAAAACCCCTTAGATAAGCTTAATCCCCTGTATCTCTTGGCTTAGATGTTTCTTTCATTTCCGTTAATTGGTTTTGAAATTTGTTGGAAAATTTAAATATAAAAAGACCATCGTTAAAATCGCGATTAAAAGATTTACTACCATAAGATATTGGGAAGTATTTACCCTAAAATTAAACAATCCTTCTTGAGGGGCCTTGACTTCGCAAATAAGATTAGGCTTTTGTAATCCCAAAGCCCTTTGAAAGTTAATAATATGTTTAAATTTAAGAATCTCTGCCTTCCTATGATGAATAATTAATTTCGAACAAAATAAAGAAATAAAAAAAATAAAGATCCCTCCAAAAAAGGAAAAGATAAAATTTGAAGAGTTAACATCAAGGGCAATAATCCCTGCCGCTGCCGCTGCCTCTAATTGTAATGCCTTCCAAGTCTGGTTTCTGATATGATGATGATCCCTCCACGCATGATCCAAAGCATCACGTATACTATCACTATCCGGATTAACATCATCAACTAACATATTTTCATCTACGATTTTTCCCAATACTTTCTCCTAAAGTCCTGAAGAATTAATTTCCTCTTTCTCCTTCTTGGCTCTTAATTCCTTTTCAATCTCTTCTTTTTCTTTCCTGGCTTGATCTTGTAATTCGAAATCGAGGTAATAAATATTTAAAGAATTCGATTTGCAAACAGCCCTAATACCGCCTTTCTCTTGATTAATTAAAATAAACTTATCTGTTTGATTAGAGGGTTTCCCGTATTTTTTATTTAGAATTCTTTCAAGGGTTTTTAATTCGGTTTCACAAACTTCTTTATTTTCCATTTTCCCGAATGCGCCAACATTAAATATTTTTCTACTTTTGGGAGTTACTCTCACTAAATAATTTGAAAATACTTTATAACCTTTTTCAGGTTGGAAAAAATAAGCTCCCTCTATCGTTTCGATTGGCGATGGATTAAGGCCATTACTCTTCAAAACCCCTACCGTCTCTCCAAAGGTTACTCCAAATGCTCCCGTAATTTTTGTATACTCCTTGACATCCGTTTCAATTGGTAAATCTTCAAACCCGGGTTCTTGCTTGGTCAATAAACTACTTTCCACGCTTTCCTCAACGGGTGGACTGTAAGTCCTTACACTACCATTCTGACAATACTGGTTATCCGGACATCCTGAACAATGGCCAGTGTCGCCACAGGTATAAGTCCCTCGATCAGATGGGCAACTATGCTTGCGGTGACAGCCTGAACGGTGGGCAAATGCATTGCTTGGTATAGATAGGATTAGGACAAGGATAAATAGCCTTAGCATGGAAAACTCCAGGGTTGATCTTTGTTTGCCCAATTATGCTACAATCTAGTAAAATTTCATATGCCAAATTTTTATTTTTCCCATTTAAGGGAATTTGAAAGGAGGTCCTTTTTGGGCAAATTTTTGAATTCCCCTTCCTTACTCACTTATCATGTTAAGTGATTCCTAGCCGAATGGGGAATATAACGAAACAACATCAAAATGTTTTTGGTCCTTCTGGGGATAGCTAAAATCTGCCATGACGTGACATGACACCTTGTGGTCCTGTTGGATAAGATGGGGTACTACAGGCTAGGAGCTAAGTTGAAGTGACCCCTGACAAGGTGATCTTAGATGGGATAATCTCGGATATTTAGGTAGTAGGGGTAGTGCCTGTTTCAAACAATTCATACGACTAAAGTTTGTTTATGTGATCGGCAATGGATTTTGCTAATAATTCGTTGCCCAGTGGTGAGTAGTGGTGAGTGTCTTTGCCATTATCGTGATAAAGAGACTCTAATTTAGTATTCTCTCCCGCCCAAAGAAGATTTTGTAGGTGATCCACATAAGAGTATTTGCCAAGTTCTAACAGTTTTCTGAAATATATATAATATAATTGAAATCCCTTATCGAACTGTTTGCACTGTTTTGGCGATTTTTTTAATTCGCATTGAACCGATTTGACCGCAATGAGCGAAGGTGACAGTACAAATAATATTTTTGAATTACGAGCGTTTGCTACGTCTTTAATATTTTCTAATAATCCCGCAATTTGAGAAGACGCTTGGTTTTGACTGAATACTCTCGACTTGCAAAATTGATTTTTTATCTTGTTGGGGATAATGGATTTTATTATTCTACTTCCTGTTAAGAAATTTTGACATGATAATCGCGACAGTTTTGGGTTTATGTTTTTTAACTCTCCATTTACGAAAGCGAAAAACGGTTTGCTCATTCCATATGAACTATCCTTTCTGGTATCGTCCAAATCGTTGCCCGTATAAATTATAACAACAATAGCTTTTGGGTTTGTTTTCGAAATATTTCTTTTTAGGTTTAGATAGTATTGATCTATGCCATATCCTGGCGCCGCTACATTTAAAGCTTGGTAGATTTTTAGTTTTTGTTCCAAGTAATAAGAGATTGTTTGATTGTTGTTAACGCCCACTCCGAAAGTGACGGAATCTCCAATAACCAGAATATGTTTTTTCGATGAATCTACTTCTTTTGATCTGAACCCTAAGGAGTTGGTTGTGTAGGTTACTTTTTCATTGTTCGCCGTTGCATTTTTCATGATACTCCAACCTAATTCAGAGTCGAATTGGCAGAGTTCGCAACCCCATTTCCTGTTAAATATAAAATAATAGTCGACAAGAAAAATGCAAATAAGCGACGCTAATATTGTTATTGCAACAGTGAAAAAAATAAACTGTTTGTTGCGGGAAGTATTCAAAACTTGAATCGTTTATTTGGTAAGATTTCTAAGTTAAAAAAGAAACTACAGTTGTTTTTTTAGAGAAACGGTAAAAATGAGGAATTGCGATTCAAATATTCTATTTACAACGCAATGAGTATAACTTTCTTTTGTTAACGTGTCGAATTCTGTTACTTGGGGAATTTTGTGAAATAAAGGAGGGATGAATGATCAATGAAATTACATCATGGCTTTAATAGAATCGTTTTTACTACTGTTGCAATACATGCACATGGGAACTAAATTAAGATAAGAATGCATGCAAGCATTTGCGAGATCTTTAAGGCCTTTTGTGGCAATCACGAGACTTAGAAATGCTTTACCCTTATCATTCAATTCATAGCTCGGTTTAATTTTAGTTAACGATTTTTTAAGCCCTCCCATAGTTGGAACAGCTGTATTAGTGTTAAATTTTTTGTAGTAATGAGGGAGCAATTGAAAAGCTGTCCATGGATCTGTGTTGACTTTTTTATAGGTTGATTTAACCTCGGTAAATATTTTTCCCTTTGTTGTTTTAGCTCCCTGCTCAGTCCAGCCCCAGACACGCAGAACTTCGGCTATTGCTAATAGTCCTCCACCAGATTGTGGAAACTTATGATCTACAGTAATTAATCTTATAGGTAGGACTATGCCGCATTGGACGCACGGGTATGTTGGTTCGGCATTTCCAATTTTCTCAACGACTCCGTGTATATATTTTAGTTTTCGTTTGCCAAGTTGATGGAGTTTCCCCCATAGATATTGTTTTTTGATATTTTTATAAGTCGATTTTGTTGTCATAATTGCGCTAAGCGCTTGAAGAAAATTCACCCATTCATTCTTGTCCAAATAATCAAGAGTTTTATTGCCATTTTTGTAACCAATTATTGTTCTTGCTTCAAAAACTCCTTTTTTTATTTCGACTTTTTTGGTTTGGACTATTTCATTAGATACTTTTTTTATTTTACTCCCAGATATTGTATAAACATCTTCAGTTCTTATTTTTCTACTTGTTATATTGGTATAGGTTATAAGTTTTGCTCCTACCGTCAAAGTGTTCTCCTTTCCACTTATTATTTTTTGCGTGTAGAATATTTTTGGAATACCATATTTTATTGAATTGATGCGAATATTTCAACTAAATTAATGTGATTATTGGTAATTTAGTTGAAATTTGATGCTTTCTGTCATATTGGTTTGATCTTTTGGGAACCTTGAATTTACTAAAAGCAATGAAATGAAAGGTACTTTGATAATAGCCGCTTGACTGAAGCCATAGTTGAATGAAAGTGTTAACATTAAGGCGGATTCGATAAGTTAGATTTTTCCATTTTTGAATCTTTAAATTTCTAGTTCCAAGGTTGATATGGATGCGCCAAAATCCAGAGTTTTCTTCAAAATAATAATCGCCAATATTTTCATTTTTTTTATCGTTGGAGTCGCAATAGAGGTCGGCGGTCAGATTTATGTTTATTTTAATCCCTCCTATAAGGTTATTCCTTTTGAACCGCACCGTGTTTTAGGTTGGAGATTCATTCCAAATTCGGAGCATATAATTACCGGTCATCATTGGTACGCCAGAGAGTTTAGTTCTAAGATTAAAATCAACTCACATGGGTTTAGGGACTATGAAAGAACGATAGATAAAGAGCCCAAAACAGTACGCATAGCTTTATTAGGCGATTCTATGATTGCGGCAAGGCAATTAGATTTTGAAAAGACTGCGGGTCAATTGCTAGAAAGAAGATTGAACGAAGAGTTAAGCGACACTGGTAACAAATATGAAGTCCTTAATTTTGGAGTGCCAGGATATGGAATAGACCAGATATTACTGAACTGGACTAGTTATGTTTCCAAGTTTAAGCCAGATTTTGTATTTGTATATATTTTCGAAAATAACTATTTACGAACAATCTCCACGACCTGGTGTCAAAAGGAATTCTTTGGAATCGACGACCTGGGAGAAAAAAAATGTTTGGATATTAGGCCTGTTGTTACTCTAAAGGAAGAACGCCCTGAAGTTTTGTCAGAAGAAGAGAGAAAAAACTTTGTAAATGATTTTTTATATATTAGGAGCAATGAGTTTGAGAATATAAAAGCAAATATGAATCGAATTTCATATATTGACGAGTTGCCATTCCAGATTTTTATTCCTAAGGATTTCCAAAAGTTTGTCGATCAACAACAGAAATTTATCAAAAAAGAAATGAATGGAAAAAGAAGCGTGGAAATAGATAAAAAATCTTTTCTTTTAGACTTAATATCCAAACTTAAAAAAAGCGTCGGTCGATTTTTAAATAAACATGAAGAAGAGATTGGAGTTTATTATGGAACTGGAGACAAAAAGAACTTTCCTTCATGGACTACGACTAACTTGGTAAATTTAAAAACGCTAAAAATGTTGGGAGATCAAGTTATTGGTTTGGGAAAAAATTTTATTGTGGTCGACGCTTTTCAATTTCATAATGATTCGATTCCTCCTGTAAAGTTTGCCTCTAATTGGTTAAATAAGCTTTCTGATTATTCAAATTATGGATATATTCCTGTATATAAAAAACTAAATCAGTCTAGAGAACGAGGGAATTCTCCAGTGTGGAAATACGATCCCCATCTGAATGAAATAGGGAACAAAATATTCGCCGATGCAATGTTTGAATATCTGAATGAAAAGATACCCCAGACTTCAAATTAGTTAATAAAAACTCTTAATATGAAATCACCAAATAACGGTAAGGTTATTTAACGTGAAGAAATTTAAAATTCCTTCAAGATTAAATGAAATCTATAAGATTTCCGATCCTGAAAAACGTCTTCAAAGTTTATTGGGTTTGGCGGAAATTATGAATATTAATCTTGACGATATTAAACAGAGCGAAGACGATTTATTAGATGAATCTACGGTAATTAAGGAAATACGAAAAGCTCATAAGGAGTTTGTTTCAAACTTTTCTGCCACTATTGGATTTGTTTTAATTTTATTATCAGGAATTTGGTCTGTTGTTCGTTCATTTAGTCCTCCTGATCCTTAATTAGATTTGCTTAAATGTCACAAGCTTTTCCTGTTTCTCTCGCCGTTCGTCAGATAAAAAAATCTAATAAAGATTGGGCTGTTCCATTTGCCATACGACTTAGCAAATCCAAAAAACCGTTTTGGGTTTTAGTGGGAGCTATTTTAAGTCTCAGGACTCGCGATCCTGTAGCAGAGTCGGCGTTTAATAAATTGATCGAGTTGGGGCAGGATGCTAAGAGCTTAGCAAGCCTTAAAGAATCTGAAATCAAAAAAGCCATATATCCTGTGGCGTTTTTTAAAGAAAAAGCGCATAACCTGAAAAGTTTAAGCCAAACTCTCGTTAGAGAGTATCAGGGAAAACCTCCTAAGAATATGGAAGATCTTTTATCTCTGAGAGGAGTGGGGCGAAAGACCGCTAATATGGTTTTGACGTTGGGATACGACAAGATGGGAATCTGTGTGGATGCGCACGTTCATCGTATAGTGAACCGGTGGGGATATATAAAAACCAGGACCCCTGATGAAACGGAAGAGGTTTTGCGGAAAAATCTACCAAGAAAATATTGGAAAGATTGGAATCGGCTTTTGGTCACTTTTGGGCAAAACTGTTGTAAACCTGTTTCACCTTATTGTACCAGTTGTTGCTTGAAGGAGCTTTGTCCTAAAGAAGGCGTAGCGAAGTTTAGATAAATTGGAAATTATGAAGTGTGTTTACATCGCGCCAATGGCCTTTTTTTGAATGGCCACTAGCTCTTGAATGCCCTTGTTAGCATAGTCCATCATTCCCTTCATTTGTTTTTCGTCAAAGGGATCGCTTTCGGCGGTTCCTTGCACTTCAACAAATTTACCCGCTCCGGTTTTAATTATGTTCATATCGACTTCGGCTTTGGAGTCTTCGCTGTAATCGAGATCTAAAATAATTTTGCCTTCATAAATGCCAACGCTTACCGCAGCGACAAAATCTTTAACTGGGATATCTTTTATTAACTTTTGTTTTTTAAGTTTTTTTAGAGCGAGGCAAAGCGCTACAAATGATCCCGTGATGGACGCGCATCGAGTGCCGCCATCCGCTTGAATAACGTCGCAATCTATCCAAACAGTTCGTTCCCCTAAACTTTCCAAATCAACAACTGCGCGGAGCGACCGTCCAATGAGTCGTTGAATTTCTTGAGTCCTTCCGGAAAGTTTTCCTCTAGCCGCTTCTCTAGGGCTTCGCGTGTGTGTGGAGCTTGGCATCATTGAATATTCTGCGGTTAGCCAACCAGTTTTTTTATCGCGTAAAAAAGACGGAACTTTCTCCTCTACGCTAGCGGAACAAATAACTTTTGTGTTGCCGGCCTGAATTAAAACGGACCCATGTGGATGTTTGATATAGTTTTTAGTTATTTTAACTTGTCTTAGTTGGTTTGGTTTTCTACCGCTGTTTCTTTGCATTTAATTCTCTTAACTTTTAGGGCGAGTTATGAAAAACGACATTTAAAAACGGTTAAGTTAACAATAATCCTATCGATAATCAATGAATTTAAAAATTCTCAGGGGTAAAATTGATATTTACGGTTTGAATAGTACGAAAAATGAATCGATGCAAATATGGCTTAAGTTGTTTATTTTTAGTTATTTTGCTAGAATTTAATGTAATTGGAACTAATAACTATTTCGGGACAACGTAGATGGATTCCTATTTTGAGTCGGGCGTAAAACTTAATGGCACCTTGTGGGTGAAGGGAATCGTCCATTTTGATGGAGAGTTAGAAGGAGAAATATATTCCTCCGACCACTTTATGGTTGGAAAATCAGGAATGGTTTTTGGAGATATAAAAACCCATAGCGTTACGAATATGGGTAAAGTTCGCGGTAATATTATTGCCGAAAATAAAGTGTCGTTAGCTAACGAAAGCAGCTTAATAGGCGATATTACAACCTACCATTTGGTTATTGACGAGGGTTCCAATTTTGAGGGAAGTTGTAAGATGGTTGAGACGCATTCCGCGGCTAAAGAAAATATTTCAAACGCTGAATTAGAAGTTTTAGCGGAAAAGGAGGTTAAAAAGGCCTCTCAAGCCCAAGCTCGGCGTTCTGGAGGAGGAAATAAGAAAAAGGTTGTTGCTCTGGGCGTTTTGGCTATTTGTGCGGTATTTTATTTTTTTCCAGGACTTCTTAAATTCGACAATTTGAAAGGTACCGTAGATCAAGCATTTAGATTGCTTGAAAAGAAAAAATATACCGAGGCGGAAAATGAATTTCAAAAAGCCCTTAAAGTCTCGAAGGAAAACCCAGAAATTTTTTTCGGATTGGGAAAAGTTCAACTAGGTCGAGAAAACTACGATCAGGCTCTTAGACATTTCAAAAAATCTGTTGAATTAAGTCCGTCCAAAAGCTCCTACCAGATGTATTTAGCTAAGACCTTATCTCTAAAGGGCAGCTTAGATGAAGCTAAAGTTGCTTTTCAGTCTCTTATTAAAACTGATCCCAATAATTATGAAGGGTACTACGAATTAGGATTATTAGAAGCCAAATTGGGGAATCTGGGAGAAGCGATTGAAAGCTATAAAAGATCTATCGAACTTAAACCTGATTATTTTGAATCTTTAAGAGAACTAGGGCGCTTGTTAAGTCAAACGGGGGAAAGAGAACAAGCTTTAGAAGTTTTAAACAGGGCTGTTGGGGTTAATGACGACGATCCAATAACGCATCTGACTCTGGGCGAACTTCTTTTAGACTTGAACCGAGAAGGCGAGGCCATAAAATCGTTCAAAAAAGTAGTTGGAATGTTTCCAGAAAACTTCGAGGCTCAAATTCGATTGGCGGATTGGTATTTTCAAAAAGGTTCTTTAGATGAATCATTTCGACATTATAAAGCGGCGCAAAACCTAGAGCCTAAAAATGCTGGAATTCATTCGCAATTGGGTAAGATTTATCTTGATAAAAAACAAAATCAAAAAGCAAAAGCGGCTTTCCGGGAGGCGATTAATTTAAAACCTGAAAGTTGGGAGGATTTCTTTCAATTAGGCCGAATATTGAGCCAAGAGGAAAAATGGGACGAGGCGATCAAAGCTTTAAAATCCGCTAAAAAGCTTGATCCGCAAAACCATAAGATCTTATTTGAAATGGGAAAAGTTTATTTCTCAATGGCCAAGTTTGATGACTCCACCAGAGAATTAACCGAAGCTACGAATTTATTCACTCAAAACCCAGATTATTACTTATTATTAGCCGAATCTTTAGTGGGGCAAAAAGAGTTGGATAAAGCTGTGGAGACTTTAAAACAAGCTTCTAGTTTTGATCCTAAAAATCATGAATTAACTTATGCGCTTTGTAATGTTTATAGCAAAAAAGGATATTACACGGTTGCGATTGGTTATTGTAAAAAGGCTATGGAATTGAAGTCCGATTACTACGATTCAATGAATCGTTTAGCTTGGTTATTTGCCAAAAAGAGGATAAACCTGGAAGAAGCTTTAGTATTGTCAAACAAAACATTGGAAGCGTTTCCGAAAAAACCAGGATATATCGATACTCTCTCGGAAATATATTATGTAAAAGGGGATATAGAACAAGCGGTGGCAAATATAAAAGCGGCTATCAAGCTTGATCCAAACGAGTCTTATTATAAACAGCAACTCTGGAAATTTAAAAACGTAAAGCCAAAACCAATAAATGGCTAAAGCAATTTTACTAAATTAGTTTTAAAGATTTCACAGAAATATAGCTGAAATAACATACAAGTAGAAAAAAACCGCTGGCTTTAGAAAGTTTAGATTTAAACCTTAGCATAATCGCTAGCATACATGTTAAGACGGTAGCAATAATGAGGTCGGGCTCAATTTTTTCTTGAATTTTTAAAGGTTGTATAATTGACGCAAAGCCAAGGACCATATGGATATTGAAAATATTACTTCCATAAACGTTTCCTATCGATAAATCTCCATGACCTCGGGAACTTGCAATAGCTGACGAAACGATTTCTGGTAAACTGGTTCCGACAGCCACAATAGATATTCCAATTAACCACTCGCTCAGCCCTAAAAGCCGAGCTATATTAACCGAACCCTCCACTAACCAGTCTGCGCCGGATACTAAAAATATCAAGCCTCCCAAGATGAGTCCAAATTGAGCAGGGATTCCTTTATCTGCAAACAGCCCATTTTCTTCTTCAATGTCAGATGTTTCAGAGCTATTATTTGAAAATGTTTGCCATATGAATATACCAAGCAGAAGAATAAGAATAGTTCCTTCCAATCGACTTAAGGAACGGTTCCAAGCAAAAAATAAAATTAGAAAAGCAGAAAAGAGAAATTTTGGCGTTTCTTTTTTTATTAGGTTTAGATTAATCTGAATAGGTTTAATAAGGGCAGTCAAGCCTAAAACGAGGCAAATATTGGCGATATTGCTGCCTAAAGCATTGCCCATTGCCACTTCAGGAGCCCCCTTTAACGAAGCAAAAATGCTTACGGAAAGTTCTGGGGCTGAAGTTCCAAACCCAACGATGGTCGCGCCGATAACAAATGGGCTCAGCTTGAATTGTTTTGCGATACGAATACTGCCGGTAACTAAGAAGTCGCCTCCATAATAAAGAAGAGCAATTCCCGTAATGATTAAAAAGAGGTCAGTTAGCATTTAAAAGGAATTTTAAAAATAGTTGTCAATGAAGAGAGATGGAGCTTTACTAGAACTATTAGAAAGGCAAATCGCCTTTTATCATACTAGGCTAAAGTAAAAAAGGCGAAAGTTTTTTATCCAAGAAATAATTTATCAAAAATAATTCTATTTTTTATTTTGGGAGGATTTTATAATTTTTTTAACTATGAGTTGGCGCTTCAAAAACTGAAAGAAAGTTTGAATAAGAAACTCTCAAAAATTTGCCAACGACGTTTGTGTTACAATTTGCCCTACGGTTTGTTGATTTAAAGGACTTTAAAAAAATGAAAAGCGATAAAAATAATGATACTGAGGCTGCCGACGAAGTTGCAAGTCCTTCCCATTTTATTCAAAACATAATTAAAGACGACTTAAAAACCGGAAAGTTTGACGGAAGGGTTCACACTCGTTTTCCTCCCGAACCAAACGGATATTTACACATCGGACACGCTAAGTCGATCTGTTTAAACTTTGGATTAGCTAGTGAGTTTAATGGATTATGTAACCTGAGAATGGATGATACTAACCCGTCCAAAGAAGACGCTTCTTTTGTCGATTCAATCAAGGAAGATGTAGAGTGGTTGGGTTTTGATTGGGGGGATAGGTTGTTTTTTGCTTCCGACTATTTTGACCGGTTATACCAATATGCAGTTCAATTAATAAAATTAGAAAAGGCTTATGTTGATGATTTGAGTCCGGACGAAATTAGAGAGTATCGAGGAACGTTGACCGAACCGGGAAAAGAAAGTCCTTTTCGAGACCGTTCAGTGGAAGAGAACTTAGATCTTCTTGAAAAAATGAAGGACGGGGAATTTGACGAAGGCGCAAAATCGTTGCGAGCAAAGATTGATATGAACTCGGGCAACATCAATATGCGAGATCCTGTTCTCTACAGAATATCAAAAGTCAATCATCATCGTACAGGAAGGAAATGGAGTATATATCCAATGTACGATTTTGCGCATTGCCTTTCGGATTCTATGGAAAATGTAACTCATTCCATCTGTACTTTGGAATTCGAGGATCACAGGCCTTTGTATGATTGGATTTTAATTCAATTAGGAGTGTATCGACCTCAGCAAATTGAGTTTGCGCGATTGAATATGGATTATACTGTATTAAGTAAACGTAAGCTTTTGCAACTTGTTCAGGAAAACCATGTGAGCGGTTGGGACGACCCCAGGATGCCGACTATTTCGGGATTGAGAAGAAGAGGGTATACGCCTGAGTCGATCCGTGATTTTTGCGAACGCATTGGCGTAGCCAAAAGCGCAAGTATAGTAGAAATGCCTTTGTTAGAACACTGTATCCGCGAAGATTTAAACAAACGCTCTGCTAGGGTGATGGTAGTTTTAAGACCGCTAAAAATAGTAATAGAAAATTATCCAGAAGAAAAAATCGAAGAATTGGAAGCGGAAAATAATCCGGAAGATCCTAGTATGGGAAAGCGAAAAATTCCCTTTGGTCGAGAGATTTTTGTTGAACGCGATGATTTTATGGAAGATCCGCCAAAGAAGTTTTTTCGCTTGACTCCAGGGAAAGAGGTTCGTCTAAAATATGCTTATATTATTAAATGTGAACGAGCAATTAAAGACCCGAGAACTGGAGAAGTTATTGAGCTAAGATGTTCTTACGATCCAGAAACAAAAAGCGGCGAAGGTGTAAGTCGTAAAGTTAAAGGGACTCTCCATTGGATTTCAGCAAAACATTGTGAAAAAGCAGAGGTACGATTGTACGAAAATTTGTTCTCAGCGCCTAACCCAGGAGATGAAAAAAAGAATCCAGCGATCAAAGAAATTCTTAACCCAAACTCAATTGAAGTTTTAAAAAATTGTAGAATTGAGCTATCGATGTCTAAAGAAAGGATATACAATCATTATCAGTTTTTAAGGCTGGGCTATTTTTGTTTTGATTCTTTATCGTCAACTAGTGATCGACTTGTATTTAACCGAACAGTAACTCTTCGCGATAGTTGGGCAAAAATAATAAAAAAAAGTTAGATGGTTCTGACGAAAAGTAGATTGCGTTTGTTTTAATGATTTAAATTTTTTGCCATTTGGAGTCGAAAGTTTTGGGAAAATTTAGTATGAAAATTTGTTTGTTTTTCGTTTTATTTTTTGCCATTCAGCCAGTTTATGCTGAAGAAATAAAGTTTACATACCCAAATGGCAAAATTTATAAAACCGAAAAGTGGGAAAATGGGAAATTAAACGGTCTAAGTAGAATGTTTAGTCCTGGTGGTAAACTTATTGCCGAATGGAACTTTAAAAATGGTGTGTTGGAAGGAGAAGTTCGGCACTTTCACCCGAATGGTGAGCTAAAAAGTAAAATTAAATATTTGGATGGCAGTCGGGAAGGCGTGGCTGAAGTATTTTATCCAAACGGAAAAATATTTTCGCAATCTAATTTTAAAAGTGGAAAACTAAATGGGCATGTAAAAACCTTTTATCCTAATGGGAATAAATTTTCAGAAAAAACTTATAAAGATAATGTTTTGAAGGGACTAAGCAAGTTTTTTGATGGAAATGGCAAAGTGAACAAAGAAGTAGGTTTTGAAAACAATTTAATAAATGGAACTGTAAGGACTTTTTATAATTCAGGTAAAACTCGTTCTCTCATACAATATAGGAATGGGAATTTGGAGGGAGAATGGAAAGAATATTACGAAACTGGCGAATTAAAAATAAAAGGTATGCATGACCATCACGCTAAAAATGGTCCAGAAATTACTTATTATAAAAATGGTAACAAGCAAATAGAGTTAGTTCGCGTTAAAAATGCTATACATGGTCCACGATATATTTATTATGAGGATGGAAGGATAAAACTCATTCAGCATTGGAAACGAGACAAGGCTGACGGAATTTTCATAGAATTTTTACCAACTGGAAATATAAAGTCAATTTTGCGGCTTGTTAATGGAAAAACAGAAGGCGCCGTTTATGAATATTATCCGGAAGGACCGCTCCATTATGAATGGGGATACAAGAATAACGTTTTGGAAGGAGTTACTAAAGAATACTTTCCAAATGGCAATGTTCGCGCTTCTGGAAGTTTTCGAGCTGGTAAGAGACATGGAAAAAGTATTGGTAATTACCCTGATGGAAAGTTAAAAAACGTTCTTTTTTTTAAGAATGATTTGTTACATGGAAAAGCTGTTATGTATTCTCAGGATGGGAAAGTCCAAAGCGAAACAATATTTGAAAATGGAAAAGTTAAGAAAGCTAATTAAAAAATAAGTGAGTAATTTGTCGAATTAATGGGAAAATCTTTATGATTTGTCGATCATTTGAAAGATTTAAGAAGAATATTATTGTATCTATTATTTTTTTATTGGTTTTGTTTTTGTTCTTAGAGCCTTCTTCTTTTGCGGTGTCTTCTTTTCAAAATGATAAGAGACCTTTTACAATAGCGTTATTACCTGACACTCAAAAATATAAAAATTTTTCTGGCATTGCGCGAGCTCATATATTTGATTCTCAAACCCAGTGGATAGCGGACCATATTATTGATGAAAATATTGTGCTGACGCTTCATGTCGGAGATATAGTCGATATTTCCGTTGATAGTCTTTGGAATGATGCATTAAATAGCCTTAGTTATTTAGACGATTTAGTGCCGTTGGTTTTAACTGCGGGAAATCATGATATTGCAGAGTTGGTAGACCCAGGAACTTCAACTTATACGGAATCATATCAGCTTTTTAATAAAACAATTCCTGAAGAACGTTTTAATAAGTTTCCTTGGTTTGGCGGCGTGTACCAAAAAGGAAAAATTGAAAATGCATATTATTTTTTTAAATTTGCAGGCGTCGAATACATAATATTGGCTTTGGAATATGGTCCTAGAGATAAGGTTTTGGATTGGGCAAATGAGATTGTCAAAAAATTCCCTGAAAAGAGGGCTATTATTGTAACTCATGCTTATATGGCAAAAGGCCCGAAGCGTTTAAAAGCAGGACTTAAATATTCTCCAAAGATGAAAGAAGTTCCTTACCAAGAGAAAGATTACGGGTATTCGACAAAAGAAGGTTGGGCGAATGGAGGAGATGTTATTTGGGAAAGACTCGCTAAAAAACACAAAAATATATTATTCGTATTTAGCGGTCATTCCAAAGGGCCTGGAAAACTTATAAGTAAAGGAGACCATGGGAACCCTGTTTTTCAAGTTGGGGCTAATTATCAATGGGAAGAAAATGGGGGGAATGGCTACTTACGATTGATGAAATTTGATCCCAAAAAGAAAACCGTAAGGGTTAAAACATATTCTCCGCTTTTAGATCATTTTCGAACAGATTGGGAAAACCAGTTTTTAATAGATTTAAATAAAGGGGAGTTTTTGAAATTAGATAGGTCTCCTGCTCCTTAAGTTTTATAACTTAATAACTTCCCCTTACTTCCTCTGAGCGTTCTACATCAAGTTTCTTTAAAACTTTTAACAATATCGATAATCTCGGCGTCGGTTAGATTATAGAATCCCTTAAAGGCTTTTAAATTATCTTTAGCATAAAAATTAATTTTAAGGTTTCCGTATTGTATAGATAGTTGTAACGCTTTAAACGTGTAAAATAAGGCGCTCTCCTTTTCTTTATTCTCAAAAGAAGCAATACCTAGATTAAAATAAATGTCTGTTTTTTGCTTTTCGTCCTTTACTAAAGTTAATAGCTTTTTCCAGTGCTTTATAGCTTGTTTGTGGTTTTTTAATTTTAAATACGAATTTGCCAAGCTTTGGACGGCAGGCGAATAATTAGGGTCTAATTCTAATACTTTTTCATATTCTTCAATTGCTTTATCGAAAGATTGGAAACTAAATAGTTCGTTTCCTAAAATAAAATGATATGGGAGGAGATTTGTTTTTTGGGAAGCTGCAGGGGGGGATGAAGAAACTTTTTGATCGGAAGATCCACAGTTCCACAGAAAAAAAGGTAAAAGGAAAAAAGGATAAAAAAATTTTCCTTTAGTTAGGTTAAAAATAATAGTCCAAGTTTTCATATTGGAATTTATCCGTCCAGCATATATTTATTTCTTAATTATTAGCTAAATATTTGTGCGTAACTCATTTTTTGGTTTTTTAAGTTAAAAATTTTTGTTCTGAATACAACTTTAAGATAACTTTAGACGGTAGAATTTTATAACGTTTGTTTAAAATTGATTTAGAATTTTTAATTTGTGCGAAGTGAGGGAGCGATTGGCGAATTATGTAGATGCTTTTATTTTTAACCCTAATGAAAGTACCAAAAACAGGTAGAAATCTCAAGAACCATTATCTATTAAAGAGTTTCTTACTAATTAGTTTCAATTGAATGTTCAGATATCCTAACCCAGTTGAATGACGGCATTGTGGCCTTTAGCCTTGCGAATAAACTGTATTTTATATAGTATAAACAAAGTTTGTATTACCTTCCTAAATATGTACAAAATAATTTAAGATACTTTATTAATATAGTTTTTCTAATAAAAACTTATATTTTGACCCTTTTCGCATTAGGCCATTCCCTCCCTAAATTATGAAATCCTCATTAAAATATTTGATTATGGTTTTGATTACTCCCGCGTTTTTAATTGTGTTGATAGGAATAATTGAAGGTTTTAACTACATAACGCGAGACGCCGATCGTATGAAAATGTACGATGAAGAGCTTGGTTGGTCTAATTTTCCTAGTAAAGTTATCGTCAAAAAAAAAATTACCTATACAACTAACTCAGATGGATTAAGAGGGGAAGAAGCCGACCCTGCCAAGGGAAAAATCCTTATTGTAGGTGATTCTATAATTTATGGGCTGGGTGTCCAGGATAACGAAACTGCCACTTATTATTTAGATCAAAAGCTGCCAGATTTTCAGGTCTTGAATTTAGGCGTAGGAGGTTATGGGATTGGTCAATATTATCTTCGGTTAAAAAAGTTCATTGGAGAACTGAGGCCGAAATTGGTTGGGGTAGTTATTTGTACTGGTAACGACATTAGGAATACACAGTCAAATGTTAGTTATGGATATTCAAAGCCATTATTTAAAATTGAAAACGGTAAGCTGAAGACGGTTGAGCCAAGAATTTCCCGTTTTTCTTGCCCTAACCTATTTTCGACTTCTTGGTTTTTACAGAAAAATCCATTTGCTAAATTAAGGGAAAAATATTGTTCAATCGAGAATATTCCTCCAGCGCAAATTAAAGAGCTGATTATGCGGTTATTGGCAGAAATTAACGATTTGGCTAAATCTCATAATTCAAAGTTATTTTATGTTTTGTGGCCTTCTCAAAGCAATTTCGACGATAAAAAATCAATTCTCGATTTTATGGAAGAAGCGAAAAAGAAAGACCCTAAGAATTATGCAAAGCTTGTTGTCGACTCAACGCCATTTTATTTTAAGAATAATTGGCTGGCTTTTAAAACATGGCTTGGAGAAACAAGTTATCCCACGTTAGATTTTTTAGAAAAGACTAAAGGATTATATAGTCTAGAAGAGTCCAAAAAACTTTATATTGACCACTACCATATGTCGCCAGAAGGTTCCAGACTTTTGGCTCTAGAAATGAAAAAGTTTATAGAACAGCAACAACTTCTTTGAGGATTGAGTTTTTGGCCCGAGTATTCTCCAATTAGCAAATTTAAAAGCGCAAAGTAATTTTATGTATTTGGAGATCGGATCACTTTGGAAACTTTTAGCAATTTAGAGCTAATTTTCAATCCTGCTTTTTTAGCTGAATCTGGGTTGATTTCGAACCTAACTCTTTCTTCGTTAATAAAAAAGTTAATCATTCCGCCTTTGTCCGCAAAGTCTTTCATCCGGCTTATTGTTAAAACGCTTGACTCTTTTGAAGTCTCTAAAATCTTATTTAAGTTGCCGATTTCCGAGGGACTTATAAAAAGAATATGACATTTTTTGATATCGCTTAAGTTCTTTATAGAATGTATTTCTATAAAACGTCCGTTTACTTTTTCACCGGAAAAGGTTTTTAGCAGTTCACGCATATTTGTTTCCCCAAAAACCCCAATTATGAATTTATTTGACGTTAGTTTTAGATTAGCTGGCCATTCAATAAACTGTATAAATTTATAAATAAAAGCAGCTTGAACTTTATCTTCTCGAATGTCTCCAAAAGTTTTTTTGGGAAACAAATTGAGCGATATTGAAATTAAAATAATTAAAAAAATAAATATCTTATTCAAAACGATTCTTATAAAAAAGTTTTATCTAAATCAGCAGTTTTAAAACAATCTAGGGTTGCTTATTGCGAATTTTTCCACTAAAAATTCCAGGTGATTTTACCGTAGACGGAACGTTGTACTTCTGTTAGCGATAATAACCGAGGAGTTTCTTCTCCATATTCCAAGTGTTCAGAGTCCTGTAAGTTCTGGACCACTAAGCTAATGTCCCAGTTTTTGGTAGGTCGCCATCCTAATCGCAAATCGGCTCTTATATAACTAGGGACCCTAAACCTCTCTAAATTGTCGACGTAGTAGAATGCGGTATCAAACTCAAAGTTATAAGGAAGATCTAACTGAGATCTTATGTTTGCTTGAAATTCAGGATCGTTTCCTTCGGTAGATAATGTAGATATAGCTTGGCTTCCTGGGTCCAAATTTAAAGAAACTTCTAACCAATTAAAACCTGCGCTTAATTGCCACCAATTTTTAGGTTTCCATTTAACGTCAAACTCCAAGCCGTACGTTTCTCCCGAACTTTTATTTTCTAAAATGAATGGAATAACAGAATGTGTGGGAGTAGGTGAAGCTTCAACAAATGGAGTAATTGGCTCTCTAGAATTTAAGTTTTCATAAAAGTTATAAAACAGGGACAAGTCAAAGAATAGTTGATTTGAAGGCCGAAAGCGGTAACCTGTTTCAAAAGCTAATAAGTCTTCAGAGTCATAGTTTTGGCTTCCAAGAAATGAAACCACTGCTGGACCGGGCAAGACGTTTCCATTCGCTCTAATTGAGTCTTCAGCTCGAGAGGGGGTTCTAACTGCGCGGGAAACAGCTCCCCAAACTGTATGACGATCATTAGGAGTCCATAGAAGTCTTCCGCTGGGTTGAATCTCAAACCCTGTGTAATTATTTTGCGAGAACTTGGATCCCAAGATCATTATAAGGCTATCAGGAATTAGGGTAATCTCGTCCTGGATAAAGGTTCCAAAACGGTAGTTCCAGCGGCTGGTTGTGTCAAATTGTAATGAAAGACTGCTGGCAAAGGAATCTCTAATAAAACGTTGACCCAGGCCCCAGGTGATTTCATGTCGTTGGTCTAATTGAAATCGATGTTGAAAGTCTGCGTCATAAGTATCTAATAGGATTTCAGTTAAAGGGCTTCCGTCGCGCTTTTGTCGGTTAAAATAAAATTGAAGCTCCATATCCGAGTTTTCAGAATTTATTTTTTTCCAACGCGCTAGGAAATTACCGCCATCTATTTGTACATTGCGATCAAAGCTTGCAGTTCCGGGAAATGCAAAAGATACGACATTGTTGTCTGCTTTTTCTCCAGATTCCCCATTGTAATAATCGCCTTGGAAAGTTAAGGAGCTTTTTTCAGAAACTTCCCAATCCATTCTAAAGCCGCCACGAAAAGCTTTCCAAGCATCGGCGGGCGTATTTCCTAATCTTTCCCCAAACTTGTCTCTTTCATAATATTTTCCATAAACTCTAATGCTTTTATTTTGATCTATTTTTTCTCCATAACGGAACGTTCCGAAGCCCTGTTCTTGATCGCCTCCGCCAGCGTTGATGAATCCACCCTGTGTGTCCTTGGCATTTTTAGTAATGATATTTATTACCCCGTTTACCGCGTTAGCTCCCCATATTGTCCCTCCTGGCCCCCTAATGACTTCAATTCTATCTATGTCTTCAAGCGCAACATCCACTTCATCCCAGTAAACTCCTGAAAAAACTTGAGAGTAAACAGATCTGCCATCTACCATTACCAAAAGTTTACTTGCGAACCGTGAGTTTAGACCGCGTGATGTAATAGCCCAAGTATTTGAATCCAAGTGGGCCACTTGCATTCCTGGAGCCATTCTTAAGGCTTCCGCAATAGTCGTGTGACCAGAACGACGAATGTCTTCGTTTGTTATTACATAAATCGCCGAAGCGGATTTAAAAAGTCGCTGCTCCTTTTTAGCGACGGAAGTAACTTTAATATCTAATAGTTCGTTTAACGAAAGTTCTTTTAGGATTTTTAGTTCAAGTTCGTTTTTACCGTAAGCGAGAGAGGCACTGATTGTTAGTGTCCATGCAAACCAAAACAAAAAAATATGTCTAAATTTTTTTTCGTTAAAACTCATTTGTAGATAGACCCTTTGTGTATGATTGGTGGTTTATAATTGGATTATGGATATTGAAAATAAAACCGAGGGTAAAATATTCTAGAGCTACATATACACTAGATTTATCCTAGCTGTTAGCTTTAAGTAGATCAATAAAATACTTTTTTAAAATGGCCATTGATTGATTGAGTTCACTTTAGCCTTATTCTATATCGAGATAGGAAAAGTCTTTAATTTTGATTTGGGGTGAAAGTATTTTCTACCGTATTTCATATGAAGTCCCAAGTTTATTAGGATATGAAAAATAACGGATCAAAGACAAGGTTTACGCTTGTATTCTAGTATTCTAAATAAGGAGGATGATAGAAGCAGTTTTAGAACGCTTAACACAAATTGGCTTGAATTTGTTTCATCAAGCCAACATTTTCAGTGTGTCCAGATTTATAAGCTTTAATTTTTCCTCGAATGGGTTTACCCAATAGATAAAAATCGCCAATGATATCAAGGATTTTGTGACGAACAAACTCATCGTTAAATCTTAGCTCTGTATTAAGCACCTTTTTATCGCCAAGTAAGATAAAGTTGTCTAATTTTCCACCGCAAGCAAACCCCATCTTAGTTAATTGAGCGACGTCTTCCAAAAAACCAAAAGTTCTGGCTGGAGCTATTTCCTCTTTGAAGCTCTCTGAACCAAAAAATTCATAAGTGTAATCTTGAGTTCCTATTGGTTCTGGGTATTCCATATGATAGCTTGCGCTAAATGTATCGAAAGGTTCTATAGATATATAAGGTTTGCCGCTGTCTGGCGTTCCAAAAGTATATGTTTTATCAACTACTAGCTCTTCGTAGAAATCATCTTGATCTTCAAATCCGCCATCTTCTATTAGTTGGCAAAAGTCTTTAGCGGAGCCATCCATTACTGGAGCTTCGTCTCCAATTTTTATCAATAGATTGGTTATGCGATACATATGGAGAACAGCCATAATGTGTTCGATAGTGGCTATAGAGACAAGTCCCTTTCGCAGGCAGGTGGAATAATTAGTAGACTGGACATTATTTAGTTTTGCTTGAATTGTTTCCCCAGTAGTTATATCTCCAAATACAATGCCGCTGCCAGCCGGAAGAGGTTGTAATATTAACCCCGTCTTGATTCCTGAGTGAAGTCCGCTTCCACACAAGACAACGCTTCTTTTAAGGGTTCGCTGGTGGAGTGATTTTTTCTTTCCACTTTTTGGTTTTGTTGTGGATTTATCCTCTAAATTTGGAGAATTCGAAAGTCGAATATAAGAAGGCAAATCTTGAAGATTTATTTCTTTATTTCCGGTGCCAGGCAGCCAGATTTGTTCTAAAACTTCTTTTAACTCTTTGATATTGCCAGGCCAATCATATTCGCAGAGAGTTTTTATAGCGTCTTCTTTGATCGTTGGTTTTGGAGTTCCATTCTTTTCCCAAGATTCAAAATAATTTTCAATCAGTTCAGGAATAGCTTCGGAATGCTCTCGAAGCGGTGGAATTTGAATAGTATCTTTAGCGAAAATGTCGTAAAGATCTTTATTTAATTGACCTTTTTTGGCAAGCGTTTCAAGGTTTTTAGATGAGGAAGCAAACACTCGGATGGGCAAAAAATCTAAAACTGTTTCGTTCTTTTTTACGGTTTCATTTCTTAAAGCGAGGGATAGTTTTTCCTGAAGTCCCTTAGATAGCGATTCGATGTTACTTAAAAAAACAGCTTTTTCTTTTGCTCCAGAGGTATTTTGAGATGAATCTCCATTTTTTTTAGCCGAGCAAAATAGTTGCGCCTGGATATCTTGCATGCGTCTAACAGCGCAATTTAGTTTGATAAATGGTCTATCATTTTGTTTGCTTTGCCTATGTATTGCTTGTGCGACTAATTCTTTTCCTGTGCCTTTTTCGCCTACTAATAGTACCGGACGAGAATTTTTAGAAGCGTTTTTAACTCCCTTTTTCACGTCAATCATCATCTGAAAACGGAGTATCCTGTCCATTTTATCCGTAAAATCGACGCCGTTTTGCTTTGTAATTCCTTTACCCTCTTTAAGTCCATTAGCGACAGCTTGGGTAATTTGATCTAACGAAAACGGTTTTTCGACAAAATCGATGGCGCCCAATTTTGTCGCTCGTACAGCGGTATCTATTGAAGCATGCCCCGACATAATAAGAACCGGCAATTCCTTTTGGTAAGTTTTGATAGTTCTCAATACTTCGATACCATCCATTCCGGGAATCCAGATATCTAATAAAACTAAATCAGGGGGGTCGTTTTGAATTCGTTCCAGAGCTTCTAATCCATCTTCAGCGGATGAGACATCATAACCTTCGTCGGACAGAATTCCAGAAAGGGAGCTTACGATATTTTTTTCGTCGTCGACGACTAGAATGCGTTCTTTGGGCAAGGAGGCCTCCTAAAAATCGTTATGTTCTATTGTATTTAAAGAGCATCTTTACTTAAGCTATTTTAGCTTTTAATGTAGTCTAAATAATATATTTTTTTACCCTGTTTGATATAATTTTTCTCATATTTCGATTGTGGAATATCTTCCCGAGAATTGGTAAATTCAAAAGAGCCAGCTTTATTTCTCAGCGAAGAGTTTTCAAGAAACGTTAACATATCTCGAGCGTATGTTTCGCAGTCGGTTGCAATTCTAAGTTCTCCTGATGGAACCAGCATATTCGATAAAATTTCAACGAAATTTGCGGTGATAAGACGTCTTTTGACATGTCGTTTTTTGGGCCATGGATCTGGAAAGTTAATATATATTGCTTCCAGCGTTTCGTCACTAAAAATACTTTGGGTTCTCTTTCTAGCGTCGCCATAAACAACATGGATGTTTTCAATAAGCCGTTTTTCCGCACGCGTAATCGTCTTGCGGATTCCTTTATGGTACATTTCAACGCCCACAAAATTTGTTTTGGGCTCTTTCATTGCCATATCTATAATAAAACTACCGTTACCAAAGCCTATTTCCAGTTTTATTGGGTAGTTATTAGGAAATATTTGGTTCCAGTCAGGAGTTGCGTCCAAATGGGAAAACATCGGATGACTGGAAGCAATCTCGTCGAATGGGATTAACGCTTTAACAGCCATTATGATTATTCTGATTCTTCCATAATGTCATGGATAGTTTTTAAATTCGCCAATTCGTAAAGATTAACTTTACCAGCAATAGAAATTCGGACTTCGTCGCCTTCTTGTTTTCCCAAAAGAGATTTACCAAGCGGCGAGCCGGGGGAAATTTTCCCTTCATCTGGAGAAACCTCTTCTGGAAAAACTAACTCAAAGTTTTTTGTTTCGCCGGTTTCTGCGTCTTCTAGTTCTATTTGGCTTCCTATGCCAGCCCTGTCTTTTGGAATTCTATTAATATTTAAAGAAGTGACTTCGGATATCCGCTTTTGCAGTAAAGAAATCCTGGCCTCCAAAAGCATTTGTCTTTCTTTAGCGGCTTTATATTCCGCATTTTCGCTAAGGTCTCCCATATCGGTAGCAATTTTCAACGCTTTTGGAATATCGACTTTTAATTCTCGTTCGGATTCCATCAATTCTTTTTCTAATTTATCCAAAACGGGCAGGCGCATCTTAATGAAACTCCTAAATGATTTTTAACGATTTTTTAAAAAGATTCGTTTAACGGTTAGAAATTAATTATAAAAGCTTTTGGAAAGCTATCGGACTTAAGTTTTTTCAAGAGATTCCAAGCTTGATCAAAGTGACTATAGTTCCCAACAACGACTCGATAAAATTGGTCGCCATTTGAGTTAAATTTTTGTACAAAACTTTCTCTAGTTTTACTTTTTAAATTTTTTGCGTTCTGGATTTCTTTGAAAAAGCCTACTTGTACTCCAAACTTATTAGCTGGTCGCTTAGTTTTTCCGGTTTGATTGGGGTAATACACCGCTCTTAGTTTAACTGGCGCAGTACCGGATTCGAGCATGTTTAATTTTTTGGCGGCGGCAAGGCTTAGGTCTATAATCCTGTTGCCGACAAAAGGTCCTCGATCATTTATTCTAACGAGGACATCCAGTCCATTATCTATGTTAGTTACTCGAACTCTCGTATTAAAAGGAAGCGTTTTATGAGCGGCAGTTAACTGATACATATTATATCGCTCCTTATTAGAGGTCAACTTACCATGAAATTTGGGTCCATACCAAGAGGCTATCCCCTTTTGAGTGAAATTTTTTGAAGAGGAAATGGGATAGTAAGTTTTTCCTTGAACTCGATATGGTAGGTTATACGTAGTTTGAGCTTTTTGGGGAGAGGGGGTAAATTTAATCGGAGTTAGTTTCCTTTTTGAGCAGCTAATTGACAAGCAAAGGGCAATTAGAACGACGGAGATTGGGATCAGTGTTTTCTGGAATCTATTATTTAGGAAAATTCTGATCATTGGATTGAAAAAATCAAAGAAAAATCAATAAACAGCAAAATTTTCGGTATCTTGCCGAAAGAAGCAGTTTTTAATTTATGTAAATTATTGTAAAATAAAGTTATTTTTATTTTATATTGTAGATTTTGTTTAACTTAAGGTCAATAAAAATAAATATTATTTTTCTTATAACTATTTGAATTTTTTAGAGTTATGTGGGGTTATGACACGCGATGAGATTTTAGACATCATTAATAAAGAGCAAAACTTACCTCCTTTGCCAGAAGTTTTATCAAAAATTGAGCAGAAGGTATACGATCCAGAAACTTGTATTTCAGACATTTCCAGTTTGATTTATACAGAACCCGTTTTATCTGGAAATTTAATGAGACTTGCGAATAGCGTTTTTGTTAGCGGCGGTAGAGAAAAAGCGGAAGATTTGGATAACGCTATTGGAAGGTTAGGGTTAAAAATGGTGCTAGATTTAGCTTACACCATAGAATTACCTAAAATTTCTTCAGGAAATAAAATTATTAATCAAAGCGCTTTTTGGCAACATGCGTTTGGAACTGCAATTTGCTCCCGTGCGATGAGCGAACTTTTTTCACAAGGTGAAGACCAACGGGAAAACGCATATTTAAGCGGATTAATGCATGACGTAGGAATTTTAGTTTTTTTGCATAATATTCCCAAAGAATATGGAAGTTTTTTAGAAAAGATTGCCGAGGAAGAAAAAGCGTTGGAAAAGCTGGAAAACGAACGTTTTGGAATCAGCCATGTTGAATTAGGAGCAAAATATATTGAAAAGTGGTGGCCCGTTCCAGAAGCGGTTGTGGAGCAAATAAAAAGACACCATGATCCGCTTCAGGGCGATGTAAAAAATGTTCTAAGTTTAGCAAACAGCTTTGTAAACTCCCTTGGTTTTGAAAATAAAGTTGGACCAACGATCAACGAAGAACTTGATTTTAACCAATTATTAGGGGTTTCTGAGATGGAGCTTTTAGAATTAAAGGAAAATATTTCAGATTCTATTGGAGAATTAAATTCTCTTTTTAGAGGAAATTAACTTTTATTTTCACACTATTTCCTCTTATAATTTGGCGGATAAGCGCCCATAATTCTGCGCTTTTCGATCTTTAGTTAATAAATTAAGAAATTATTAAAGCTCTATATGCGGGATAAAATACTGGAAGCGGTAAATACTCAACAGAACTTACCTCCATTACCAGAAATACTCATAAAATTAGAGCAAATAATAGACGATCCAGATTCGTGCATAGCCGATATTTCCGATTTGATAAAAACCGAACCAGTTTTATCTGGACGGCTGATGAAGCTAGCAAATAGTGTTTTTATTGGAGGAGGTAGAGATAAAGCAGAAGACCTAGAAAACGCTTTAGGCAGATTAGGCCTAAAAATGGTTTTAGACCTGGCATATACTCTGGAATTGCCAAAAGTTTCTTCAAAAACAAAAGCTATTAATCAGGTATTATTTTGGAAACATTCATTTGCCGCCGCCATTTGTTCTAAATCTCTAAGCGAACTTTTTGAGCAAGACGAAGAGTCTCGCGATAATGCCTATTTGGCGGGATTAATGCATGATATTGGAGTTTTAGTTTTTTTAAATTTTTTTCCAAAGGAATATTCGGAGTTTTTGGCAAAATCGAAGGATATCGAGCAACCGTTAGAAACTTTAGAAGTTAAGACCTTTGGAATTGATCATGCGGAGGTAGGCGCGAAGTATATAGAAAAATGGTGGCCCATTGCACCTCAAGTAGTTTCCTTGGTTCAGAAGCATCATCAACCTTTAAAAAAGGGATCACAAGAAGTTGTCGCTTTATCGAATATGCTATTAAATTGCCAAAAAGTATCCAATGGAGTCGGCCCTAAAGCCGGAACAGAAGATATAGATTTCGTTGAAATCTTAGGCGTTTCGGAAGAAAAAATGAATGCGATTAAAGAGGAAGTAGAAAATAGCTTGGACCAAGTGTCGTCGATATTTATAAATTAATCTAAGATCTGAAAAACACTTATGGCTGCAGAAGAATTTGAAGTGACATTTAGAGGCGTAAGAGGTTCTATCCCAACCCCTATCACTCCAGATAAAATGAAAGAAAAAATGTTAGCCTTAGTTGAACGCATTAAACCAAGCGATTTGCAAGATCAAGATTCTCGCAATGCGTTTATAGACAGGTTGCCTGTCGAGGTTGGGGGGGTAATTGGGGGAAATTCATCATGCGTTCAAGCCTCAGTAGCGGGAAAAAACTTTGTTTTTGATTGCGGTTCCGGTTTGCGAGAATTGGGATTGCATTGGATGAGCCAAGAGTTTGGCAAGGGCGGCGGCGAAGCGCATATTTTTGTGAGTCATACTCACTACGATCATATATTGGGAATTCCATTTTTTGTCCCTTTTTATGTTAAAGGCAATCGTTTTAAGTTTTACGGTGGGCATAGAGACTTGGAAGACCGCCTGGCGAGTCACCAACGACCCGAGTTTTTTCCAGTTCCTTTTAGTATTTTCCCCTCGGATATTTCTTTTACAGATTTAAATGAAGTTTCTGATTTGAAAATTGGAGACGCCAAGATTTCCTGGAAAAAGAATTATCATCCAGGCGGTTCATACGCCTATCGAATTGACTATAACGGGAAATCTTTTATTTACGCGACTGATTCGGAGTATAAAGATATTGGCAAACAAGCCCTGCAATCAGTTATCGATTTTTTTAAAGACGCTGATTTAGTTATATTTGACGCTCAATACACTTTCATGGAAGGTATTGAGTTTAAAGAAAACTGGGGACATAGTTCGGCTTTTATTGGTATCGACATAGCTTTGGAAGCGAACGTTGGGCAATTGGCTTTATACCATCATGAACCTACCTATAGCGATTTTAAGATTATGGATGTATTTCAACTTGCCGAGAAATATCTGAAAAAAGTTGGAAAAGGATCGGACTTGCAAGTTTTTGTCGCTTGCGAAGGGGAAACGGTTGATTTAAACGCTTTCTAAAAGTTTTTTGTTTTAAAATCCTATCGAAGTTTTCACCGATCAATGGAATCCTCCCAAAATTTCCGATCAACGCAAATCCGCTTTGCGATAGATAGAGGAGGGACTTTCACCGATGTATACGCCGAAGTCCCAGAGGCTCCTGGGTTTATAGTAGAAAAACTCCTTTCTGAAAATCCCGAAAAATACCCGGACGCTCCCGTTGAGGGAATTAGAAGAATTATGGAGCGGCTTGGGAAACCATTTGAAGACTCAAGTTCGATAGAGTGGATTCGAATGGGAACGACCTTAGCGACGAATGCATTACTTGAGCGAAAAGGGGTTCGTTCCGCAGTTATCATAACCAAAGGATTTAAAGATCTTTTGAGTATCGGCAAGCAAAATCGCCCTGATATTTTTAATTTAAAGATTCAAATACCCGAGCCATTTTATGAAACCGTTGTCGAGGTTGAAGAACGAATCAGGCTTTTACAACCTGGGGAGGATAAGGAAAACGCGCATTTATCCGAAACAAGTCGATTTTATAAAATCATTCGACCTTTAGATACCAGTCGATTAAAAGACGATTTGTTGGAAATAAAGAAAAAGGGCATAACAAGCCTGGCGGTGGTTTGTATGCATTCTTACGCGTTTCCAAAACATGAGCTTGAGATAGAAAAGCTAGCTAAATCAATCGGGTTTTCCTATATATCTTTATCGCATGCGGTATCGCCAAAAATAAAATTTGTTGATAGAGGTCAAACGACGAGCGTTGAAGCGTATTTAAATCCCATTATTCAAAAATATGTGGAAGAGTTTCGTTCTAATTTTCAAAATAAAAACCTCCCTATATGGTTTATGCAGTCCGATGGAGGTTTGATTGGAGCCGAACGTTTTTCCGGTAGCCGGTCAATTTATTCGGGGCCTGCGGGCGGAGTCGTCGGGTATGCATTAACTGGTAGGAATCGATATCCAGAAAAACCGCTTATTGGTTTTGATATGGGAGGAACGTCGACAGACGTTTCCAGATTTGACGGTGAGTTTGAATGGATGGATGAATCGGAAATATCAGCCGTTCATCTACAAACGCCACATTTAAAAATTAAAACAATCGCAGCGGGCGGGGGGTCTCGACTTTATTTTAAAAATGGTTTGTTTGTTGTTGGACCCGATTCGGCAGGGGCTAACCCCGGGCCGGCGTGTTATGGGAAAAATGGTCACGTCGCTTTAACCGACGCTAATTTAGTTTTGGGAAAGTTGTTGCCAAATTATTTTCCAAATATCTTCGGTCCAAATGCCGATCAACCTTTAAATAAAGAAGCGGCTAGGAACTCTATCAAACAAATTACGGAAAAAGTAAATAAAGAAAACGTGGCGAAAGGGATACGCCCTTATGATCTTGAAGAAGTGGCGGCGGGTTTTGTTCGCGTTGCAAACGAGGCGATGGCGCGAGCAATCCTGGAAATTACTTCTGAAAAAGGTTTTAACCCTTCTGATCACGTTCTGGCTTGTTTTGGAGGGGCGGCAGGACAACACGCTTGCGCCGTTGCAAAAATTTTAGGCATTGAGAAAATCTTTATTCATCGTTTTGCTGGAATTCTTTCAGCTTTTGGGATGGGATTGGCGGATGTTTTTGAAGAAACTCGTCAGCCGACAGCTTTTGAATTGAACGATCTTTCTCATCTATTAGACGATATTGATCGCCTGCGAGCTAAAGCTATAGCTAATATTAAAGATCAGGGGTTTGAAGAAGATCAAATTCAGATTCAAACATATCTGGTTTTGAGATATAAAAATACCGATACATCAAAAGCCATTCGGTATTCAGAGTATGGGGATATAAAACAAAATTTTCTAGACTGGCATTTGAAAGAAATGGGGTTTCAATTAGAGGATAGAGAGATTGTGATAGATGAAATCGTGATTCGCTCTATAGGTCTTTCACCTAATATTGTTCAAAGAAAAATTCTCTCTGGCGCCGGTAGCCCTATGCAAATTACCAGTGTGGATTGTTTTTTTGATAAAGAATGGAAGCCCACGCCCGTTTTTCAACTTTGCGATTTGGGAGCCGGCGATAAAATAAGCGGTCCCGCTATTATTATTGATTCGTCGTCTACCATTGTTGTAGACCCTTTATGCAGCGCAGAAATTACTGAATTTGGCGATATTGAAATAATAGTGGCTGAGACCCTTGAAACTGATTGCGATTCATCGGAAGATCCAGTCTTATTATCTTTGTACGGGCACCGTTTTATGGCAATAGCGGAACAAATGGGTCGCATCCTTGAAAACACGGCTATTTCCACCAACATAAAAGAAAGAAGAGATTTTTCCTGCGCTATTTTCGACGGGAGGGGAAATCTGGTAGCTAACGCGCCTCATTTGCCAGTTCACCTTGGAGCTATAGGAGAAACGGTTCGAAAACTAATTGAAGCTTTTCGAGGTAATACAAAAGAAGGGGATGTCTGGGTGTCTAATCACCCAAAAATGGGAGGAAGCCATTTACCGGATATAACAGTGGCGACTCCTATTTTTTATAATGGGGTTCCAGAGTTTTACGCCGCCAATCGCGGTCACCACTCCGATGTTGGAGGAATTTCCCCCGGTTCTATGCCTCCCTTTTCGACCAAGTTGGAGGACGAAGGAATCGCGATTCAGTTTTTTAAATTAGTTGAAAATGGAACTTTTCGCGAAGAGGAAATTTCTCAAATATTATCTGGAGAAAAAGATGGAACTTTAGGAACAAGAATTTTAAAAGATAATATTTCGGATCTTAAAGCCCAAGTTGCGGCAAATCGTCGAGGCGAAGAGTTATTAATAAAATTGGTTGAGGAGAATTCGCTTGAAACGGTCCGGAATTACATGGACCTGATTCAAAAAAACTCCGCTGATTCAGTTAGATCTTTGTTAAGAAGTTGGACTGGATTGAAAGGCGGCAAGTCAGTTGAACTAATGGACGATGGCTCTAAAGTATCTTTAGAGCTTCAAATTGATAAGGAAAATGGGGAGGCTGTGTTTGATTTTTCGGGAACGGCTTCCCAAGTTAAAGGAAACTTAAACGCTCCCAAGGCGGTAACTTTTTCGGCAATTCTTTATTGTTTACGTTGCTTAATTCAAGAAGATATTCCATTAAACGAGGGTTTCTTAATTCCTATAAGAGTAGCGATACCAGAGGGTTCTATATTAAATCCAATGGATGGGGCGGCAGTTTGTGGCGGCAATGTTTTAACGTCCCAAAGAATCACCGATGTTATTTTAAAATCTTTTGAAGCTGTGGCAGGTTCCCAAGGGTGTATGAACAATCTCACATTTGGAAACGAAGAATTTGGATACTATGAAACTATTGGCGGCGGGGCTGGGGGCGAGCCTAGGTGGAACTGTCGTTCCGGCATACACACTCATATGACAAACACCAGAATAACCGATCCTGAAATATTGGAGTCCAGATACCCTGTTTTATTGAGAGAGTTCGCTTATCGATCAGGTTCGGGGGGGCGCGGGCGATATCGCGGCGGCGATGGTTTGATTCGCGAAATAGAATTTTTAAGTCCTATGAACGTAGCCATTTTATCCGAGAGAAGAGTCTATCCGCCATATGGCTTAGATGGAGGAGAAGACGGTCAAGCGGGAAAAAATCTTTGGATTGCGAACTCCGGGAGCGTTGAGGATCTTGGAGGTAAAAATCAAAAAACCGCAAAAATTGGCGACGCCATTAGGATTCTTACTCCAGGCGGAGGAGGATATGGTAGGCAATGAATTTTTGAAGGCGCCTCAATATATTTACTGATATACTTTAACGAGACTCAAATAATTGTTGTTTTTATTGTTTTGTACCGTCCAATTCTTAAAAGCAAAGATGGGACCGGTAAGTTTAAATTTTTAGAGGAGCCCTTTTAAAGTACAGAATTTTTTAAAATTATTTGGAGAAACCCTTTAGTTATATTAGTCGAAAGACTGAATTTCTGTTTTATTTTTAGATCAAGTATTGGCAAAACTTTATGAAAGAGTTAGTTAAAAAACAATTGAGCGAGGATGGAAAGCTTCTCGATTTAGAAAATCAGGGAATTAGAAAAGTTGAATTGGAGAAATTTTTAGAATTAGAACCGATCCCAACTCTGGAGAAGATTTACTTAAGCGATAATGGATTAGGGGATGAAGAAATAAAAATCTTAGCTCAATGCAAAATATCCGATAATATCACTCATATATATTTAAACCATAATAACATAGGGGAATCTGGAGGAGAGGGAATAAAAGCGCTGGTTGAATCAGATTTGGTAAAAAGTTTGACTTGCTTAATGCTAGAAGCGAATAAAATAAATTCGCTCGGAGCTAAAGCCATTGCTGAATCCGAAAAATTAAGAAATTTAGAAACGCTTTTTTTAGATTCAAACCCTCTTGGCCATGAAGGGGTTCAATTTTTAGCTAGATCCAATAAATTACCAAAACTAACCGCATTACATTTGGATTCAACTCAGATGGGGGATAAAGGGGCTTTAGAGCTAGCCTCTACAGAAACCCTAACAAATTTAACAAACCTTTATCTTTGTTCGAATAAAATTGGGGATGAGGGGTTTACCGCCATTGCCAAATCTGAAAGCTTTAAGTCGTTGAAAGTTTTAAGTATCTGGAGGAACGAAATTCGGGACGCTGGAGGAAAATTGATCGCCGAAGGAAACATTTTCCCAAACCTTGAGAGGCTTTATATGAGTTTAAACCTCATTGACCGTCCAGTTAGAAAAACAATTAGACCTGGTCCATTGGCAAAGAGACTAAAGACTTTAGTAATGGATTAGGGGAAAAAGCGGTTAAAAATCAGGAGCGCGCTAAATGGATTACAAATTTAAATACAGTAAATCTTTTAATTGGATTTTTCACATAGGCGTTATTTTTAACGTTTTTTTGGTTATTTGGCTTTATTTAAAGTATTTTGAAATTATCTGATTCTAATGTCTTGATGAAACTCTTCTCTTTGGGTTTCTTTGATTAAAAACTCCGAATTTTTCCAATTTAATAGTTCGTTTGAGACGAGAGTATTCCCTTTTGTAGTTTTGTATGGAATCCATTCATTATCAATGAACACCTCATTGGGTTTAAAATTAGCTTTATAGTTTAAAGACTGATTTTTTAAAATAAAATAACCCAAATAAAAGAACTTAATTCCACATTCTCTGGAAAACTGAATTTGCTTTAAAATACTAAAAACTCCCAAACTCATTTGAGGATCGGGGTTAACGTAAAAAGTGTAGACTGCAGAAAATGTGTTTTTAGTAAAATCTCCCAAAGCGGCTCCTATCAATTCTCCATTGAAGTAATATTCGAATTCAATTCCAAAAGGAACGCTCTGATAAAAAGAGACTGAAAAGTTTTCTATGTCTTCAACATCGTCTTGAAGAGATGGGAACCTTTTTTTATGTTCCAGGTAAAGTTCAAATTTTTTTTCGGTAAATCTAGGCGGTCCGATTTTTATTTTAATATTTTCGCATTTTTTAAGCGTTCGTTTATGGGTCCTTGACATAATGAAACTTTCTGGACGAATTCTTATTGGAATACAATCATGACAACCGTTGCATCGTGGACGGAAATAATAATCCCCAAAGTGACGCATTCCATTTGATAATAAGTATTCAAATTCAGCTTCAGAAATATCTTCTAAAAGATACTCTTCGAAGAAGGACTGGCGATCGTCGAAATAACCGCATTGAAATGATTTTGAATCGATAAAATGAGCAAGCATTCTAACTTAATGTAGTTTTTTTAACTTTCTAATATAACATTTCTAAAAAGGATTTGGCAGCGCCGCTTATTATTATTCAATATAGGGGGTTGCGATTAATCTAAAGAGGCGTTTGTCTAAAGTTTTTAGGCTAATACAGTTTTTATTTTTCGTTTAAAAAACCGCGTCCCTTCCTATAAAACCAGCCTAAGTTTATTGCAATTGATTCATCCTTATGGTTTACTTTTCTGGCTAAATTATTATTTCTATATATTTTCTAATTCAACGCTAACGCAATAATTATCGTTTCCCTAATTTCATGAGTTTAAAATTGTCTGTAATTGTTCCCGCGTTTAACGAGTCGCGGGTCATTGAAAAGACGTTGTTACAGATTCAAAACTTTGGTCCTTACGAAATAATCGTTAGCGATGGCGGCAGCAACGACGAAACCCGTTCTATTGTTGAAAGACTGGGAATCAAAATAGTCGACGCTCCGAGGGGGCGAGCGGCTCAGATGAACGCTGCTGCAGAGGCGGCATCCGGAGATGTTCTCTGGTTTCTTCACGCCGATAGCATTGTCGAGCTAACCGGCTACGACAAAATGATTCAAGTAATGTCGTCGGGAGAGTTTATAGGCGGCGCTTTTAGCTTAGATATTGCGTCTTCCAAACGTTCATTGAAGTTTATTTCAGCGGTAGCGACCTTGCGCTCCAAGTATTTGGGACTAACCTATGGAGATCAGGGGATTTTTGTCCAAAGAAAAATATTCCGCCGGATGGATGGTTATAAAAATTTACCTATTTGCGAAGACTTGGAATTTTTTCAGAGATTACGAAGGGAAGGGAGGATTGCTATTCTCGACGAGAAAGCGTCAACATCCGCCCGCCGTTGGTTAGCTGAGGGAATTGTTTTTGCAACCTTACGAAATTGGCTTATCGCCAGTCTTTTTATTATGGGATTTCCGCCAAAAGTTTTAAGCCGCTGGTATTTGGCAATTCGATAATAGTATCTTTACTAATTTTCCACCAAGTTTTTATTCATTAACTTTATGACAACTCGATAGCGAGGTGTTGACACTCCGATTGAGTAAAGAGTAAACTCTTTTAAATATTGAGTTTCACTTATTCGCATAATTAAGTATGCGATTGCATGGCATGACGTTTCTCCTTTTAGTTTAATAGTTTAAGCTACTTAAAATAGGAATGAGCCATTATGTTGGAATCGTTTAAAATATTGGTTTTAAATTATTCCTACGAACCTTTGCAATTTTGTAACGCTAAAAGAGCCTTAATAATGGTTTTGTCTGGTCGTGCCGAAGGGTTGGAAGTAGACGGGTATCAAGTCAAGTCCCCTAATGCGACCTTTGCCCTTCCCACGGTTATACGAGTATTAAAAATGGTTCGTAAAAAAACAGGTAAGAGTATTTCTTTCAGTAAGAAGAATATTCTGAAACGAGATAATTTTACTTGCCAATATTGTCTGGAAACCTCACAAACCTTGACGATAGACCATATTGTTCCAAAATCAAGAGGCGGCAAAACTACATGGAATAATGTGGTTGTCGCTTGTAAACCATGCAATTTAAAGAAGTCGAATAAAACTCCAGAAGAAATTGGTTTTTATTTAGCAAAAAAACCTTCAAAACCAGATTTTTATTTATATTCGTTGGCTGTGCCTCCCGCTCCAAAATCTCATTTGGAAAGCTGGAATAAATATTTACCAAAGAAACTTAGAAAACTTGTTAATTAATTGAGAAAACTTATGACTATAGAGCCTGAGTCGTTAATTCAATTTATTGCGGAAAAAGAGTTTTTACCTTATGTTCAGAAAACCAGTCTTAGTTTTTTTCGAACTATTAATTCGTTTAAGATATACGTAAAAGAAGAAACAGACGTTTCAAAAAAATTTTATTCCCATTTAGTTCAAGAGGCGGAATTTTTAGAGAGTTTTTTGGACGAGCATGGAGCGCGTGAGAATAAGACGTGGGTTTATTTTTCCGAATATGTAGCTTCAATCAGGAACTTGGGGATTTCCGCTTTCTTGATCAGGCATTTATTAGACCGATATCCGTTTTACAATCTTATTGTAGCCGACGAAGTTGAAAAGGAGTTTTATTTAAGGTCCGCCCAAACTTTATCTTTTTTGAACCAATCGATATTAAGCCTTTTCGAAGAAATCGAAAAATCCGCAAAGGTTAATGGATTGGAAGTTCCAGTGGAAGGAGTAAAGCCGAGCGAGTTTCCTGAATTTCAAAGCAACAAGAAACTTCCTAAAAACATTTCAGAAGACAGGGTAAAAGACGAACAGGAACGAGTCATTGACCTATGCGGTAAGGTTAGAAACGTCGCAAAAATGATTAAAGAGGTAAAGATAAAGTTTACCGATGATATGGAGCAATTACGGAAAGTAATTCCAGATATAATTAACGAAAAAAATTCTCGAATGTACGCTAATGTTATTCACAGCGTTCAATCCGATTACGACACTTATGTTAAAAATACGAGAATTGAGTACACCTTTCCAAAGTTAAAGAATATTCGCGGTTGTATCTCCTTAGCTTTGCACCTCCAAGAAATTTCTTTGTGGTTATGTCATTTTTACGAACGGCATGAAGACGATATCAGGCAGGGCGGTTGTAAAGAAACTATCGCCAGCTTAGTGGATAAAAACACGCTCTTTTCGACAATTGTCAATTTTGCTTTTAAATTAAGCATGGCCTATATTGAAGAAGGCGCGAAGCTAAGCGACGAAATTTTAACAAACGCCTTGGAAATAGTTAGGTATGAATTGCCCGTTCCGCAACCTCTGGGTTTTCACGCCAGACCTTCGACTTATCTAACTTTAATTGCGAAAGAGCATAATAAAGACGCGTTCCTTTTGGTAGACGATGAAAAGTTTAGTTTGAAATCGGTAATGAGTTTGTTGCAGGCAGGCGGTTTAATAGCCGATAAGGGTTATCAAATGGTAACATTTGAAGGAGATAAGAAAACTTTAGACGATATTAAAATCCTTGCCGAAAGCAATTATTGCGAAGGCGAGGAAGTTCCTCCCGGATTAGAGTATTTAAAAGCTCTAACAAATTCTTCCAGATAGAGTACTATAGCTACTCGCCATCATTCCCCCATTTGGCGTTATTAAGTTTTTAGATTCTAAAAGAACGACTTTCTGGGAACGAGACTAGACGGACTATGTCATCACAAGACTATACAGAGATTTTTGACGTTGTCGATCTGGAAGATAGAGTAATTGGGCAGGCCTCAAGAAAGGTTGTTCATGAAAAAGGTTTGATACATCGTTCCGTTCATATTTTTGTTTTTAATTCTAAAAATAGATTGTTTCTTCAAAAAAGATCGCTAGAAAAAGACGAAAACCCGGGCCTTTGGGATTCATCAGCGTCGGGTCATGTGGATTCCGGAGAAAATTATGATGAGAGCGCTTCGAGAGAGCTGTGGGAAGAGTTGGGGATTAAAGGAAAATTAAATTTTTGGATAAAGCTTGCCGCCTCAAAAGAAACATTATGGGAACATGTTTCAGTTTACAAGTGCGTTTCAGATGAAAAAATGACGTTAGCTCCTTCGGAAATTAGCGAGGGTAAGTTTTGGGAGGTAGACGAACTCAAAGATTCTATTGAAAGAGACTCGGGAAAGTTCACTTCTACGTTAAAGATAATTTTTGACCGGTTAATCAGGTCGGTGGACAACGATTGAAATTATGGAGTTTTTATTTTAACCTTCGTAAATAGAGCTTGGTTTTGGTTTGCAGATTAAAGCTCTTAAAATACCCAAAGGAGTTTCTTTTTATTGCGACAGTCAATGCCCAAATTAAATTATCGAATAGCTCTAGCCGTTTTTTTATACGTATTTTCTTCCGGTTTTTCGCAAGCGGGAAATGATGACAAAACGTCGACTTCCACCCATTTTTCAATAAGTTCTTTTCTTAGCGCCGCAGAAATTTCCGATTTAACCAATCTCCCAAAAACCGAATTAAATTCCACCTTAAACAAGTTTTTAAATTTAAGAAAGACTGTTTCCAGAGAAGAACTAAAAGAGCCCGTAAGTTTGGCATTAGCCTATATTTATTATGAAAAAGGCGAATTCGAGTCTGCGATTAATATATTAAACGATCGCGTTTCAGATAAATTCTATCTGGGGGATTACGGCATTGAGATTTTGGGAAGGTCTTTGATTCGCTTAGCCGAAGAAAATATAAAGGAAGCTAATTATTCCAAAGCGATCAAAAATCTCGATAAAGCTGTAGAAATAAGGTTGAATCTTATTCAAAATTTTCCGAGCAGCCCGCTTATTCAAAATCTAGAAATTGAATTAGCGGAACTGGAAAGAATAAAAGGGCGCGTTTATTCCGCTCAAAAGAAGTTTGATCAATCTATTTTATTTTATAAAAGGGCTTTGGCTAGAAAAGTTGAATCTCCCGAATGGAAGATCCCGACTTTGGTTGAATTAGCGGAACTTTACCAAACTGTAAATAAGATTTCCCTGGCAATAGAAACATTTACGGCATTGGCGTCTAATAAGCCTTTAGAGCCAGATATAGAAGAAAAAATTAAAAGTTTTGTTTCAAGTCACGAAAATGAGATCCGGAAAAATAAAAGCGCTTCTGAAGTTTTATTGGAAGAACAACGTTCCCCAGAACCAGAAGTTAAAGACGATGAAATTATTAGATATGATGAGAGTTCCGAGGTAGCTGATGAGTTTTTAAATAATTGGAGAATGTTCTCATTTAATAAGTTCTCTGAGAAGTCGAAATTTATTTTGACGAGTTTTCCCGGAACAAAAAGCTCGAATAAATTATTGGATATAGTGGTTCAAAAATTATCCAATCATTTGTCCAGTAACTCATGGAATCAGAGCGTTGAAGGTCTGGCGGTTTTACTGCCTGCTGAAAAAATAAACGAACTCGCTCTTTCGTTATGGCGAAGAGGAAGGTCGGGAATGGCGGCTAAATGTTATCGTTTGATCGTGGATAATTACCCGATGGAAATTCCAATTGTCCACAAATCATTATTTTTTATGGGAAGAATTTTTGAAGATAAAAAGCGGTTTTCAAAAGCCCAAGGGTTTTATAGACGTTTGCTAGAGTCTTATCCTTACGGGGTTTATACCGGAGCTGCGGCTTTCAAAATTCCTTGGATTCACCGGCTCCAGAACCGACGAAAGGAAGCTATTGAAGGATTTAAGAGAGCTATTACTTTTTATAAAAGTTCGAATTTTGAGGAATTGGTGGAAGAGTTTTCCGCTTCTACATCTTTTTTACCTGCGGCCTATTTTTGGTTAGCTCAAACTGCAGAATCCATGAAGGGATTTGAAACTCGCGACTATTACCTCAGGGAACTAATAGCGGAGCATCCTTTTAGTTTTTACTCCTTTATTGCGCGGGCAAAGATAGGAAAAGGAATTGGAGACGTAATCGACCCCCAGAATTACGGGTTCTTAGAATATCGGGACGAACAGCTTCGAATAGACGATCATATCAGGTTATATCGGGCGGAAGCGTTAATTTCTGTCGGTTTTTTTAATTATGCGTTGGAAGAATTAAATCGTTTAAAAAGTCTTGATAATGTTTCTAACGGATTTTTATTTTATTTGGCAAGTTTGTATTTTCAAAGCCAGTCGTATAAGCATGCTATCGGTTTAATTTGGGAAATAATCGACCGTGAAGAGAAGGATATGATATCCTTAAACTTGGCTAAAACATTGTTTCCCCAAGTTTATTGGGAATTGATTTCCAAGCATTCAAAAAAAAAGAAATTCAGCCCTTTTTTAGCTTTAGCTCTGTCTCGACAAGAAAGCGCTTTTCAAAAAGACGTTGTTTCAAAAGCTAACGCGGTGGGGCTTATGCAACTGTTGCCTCAGACAGCAAGGGAGGTCGCTAAGTCTTCGAGTTTGGTTTTACCAGACGAAGAAAGCTTAAAAGATCCTAAATTTAACGTTCCTCTTGGCGTCGAGTATCTTAAACGTTTGTTGAAAGAGTTTGGAGGAAATATTCCTTTTGCTTTGGCGGCTTACAATGCAGGACCGCATAAGGTTCGGTCCTGGAGAAGGATTCGAAAGAATCTAGATATTCTTGAATTTATTGAAAGTATCCCTTATCGCGAAACGCGCGGTTATGTAAAAAAAGTATTGAGGAATTATTTGATCTATTTGGCTCTTTATCAAGATCGATCAATTAAGGACGTTAAAAAATTGTTAACGAAATCTTTCAATTGATATTTGTATAGTCATTATTAAAAGGCGTCGCCATGTCAACTTTTGATACCGGTATTTTAATTGTAATTGGATTAAGTTTAGGATTTTCCTTTTTTAAAGGGATGATACGCGAAATTTTTTCCTTATTGGCATACTTTACAGGATACTTTTGCGCGAATGCTTATAATAAAGAGGCGGCTGGTTACCTTGGTCAATTTGTCACTAACCAAACTGCGGCAAAAATATTTGGTTTCTTTTTAGTATTTATTGGGGTTTCCATTATTGTAAAACTGATTGGTAAAATGTTTAAAAACCTGATGGCCGCCAGCGGTATGTCTACCTTTGACAGACTCGTAGGAGCGTTGTTGGGGGTCGTTAAAGCGGTATTCTTTCTTTCTATAGGTATAATGATATTGGAGTTGTTTCCAGATATGGACAAAAATATTACCGAAGGTTCTAAAACGGCTCCCTATTTACGTCAGTCTGCCGCTCTTTTAAAACAGAATATGTTTTCGAAAGATACCTTGAATAAGGGAAATCAAGTTCTAGACGATATCAAAAAGAAAGCCGAAGCGCTGAAGCAGTTGAACGAACTATCTCAACCGGCTAATGGATCTCAAGCTCCTCAAGATAATCATACTCAACTTAGCAAGAAACAATTGGAAGATATTCTCCGAGCCGCCCAACAGAAAAAATAAGCTTGAGTCCTTCATTCTTCTTATTGCGTTTTATAATGGTTTATGGCTATTAAAATTAATTTTAATGGAACAATTGAGGAAACTGCCTCTGTTTCCGTATTTGATCATGGTTTTCTTTTCGGCGACAGCGTTTATGAAGTGGTCCCCACATATCAAAATGTTCCCTGCTTTTTAAGCGAACATTTAGCCCGATTGAGGCAGTCGGCTAACGCAATAGCTTTGCAAATCCCCTGGACCGACGACCAATTTAAAACAGAAATTAATAGGACGATCCAAGAAGCCGGCAACCCAGAATCATATATACGTATTGTTGTGACTAGAGGCGAGGGGGAAATTGATATAGATCCTTCTTCTTGTCATAGACCAAATATATTGTTGTATGTGACTCCTTTAAAATCTTTTCCAGAAGAATATTACCGAAACGGCGTTGAAATTTCTTTGGTGTCGATTAAGCGAAACTCTAAAGACGCTTTGAACCCGGGAATTAAAACAGGGAATTATTTGAACAACGTTTTGGCCCAAATGGAAGCGGTTAAAGGAGGAGCGAAGGACGCTCTGATGTTGAATCATGACGGTTACTTGACCGAATGCACAACCAGTAATTTCTTTATGATAAGAAACGGAGCTTTATTAACTCCTTCATTGGATTGCGGTATTCTTTCAGGCATTACCCGGGAAATAATTTTAAAGCTTGCAAATGAAAGCGGCGTTTTAGTCGAGGAAGGAAAATGGCTGCCCGAAGAACTGGATCATATTGACGAAGCTTTTATATCCGGTAGTATAAAAAAAATTATGCCGGTTTGCCGTATTGATAACAGGCTTATAGGCGATGGAAAAGTTGGGCCCGTAACCAAGAAACTTATGAAACTATATAGCTCGGTTTTAGAAGATATAGGAGCGACATTGTTGCAAAGTTAAGCGATTAAGTTGCGTAAAACCTTTTTGCGAGGCCCCCCTAATAATTGGCGGTTTACTGGGTTGCTATCCCCTGGCCTGTGAGTTTAAGGGGCAGGTTCCTGGCAAATCTGAATTTTTAGAGGTTTCCTTGTTTTGGTAAATTGGAGGACTGTGTTTTTTGTCTTTGTTAATCGGTTTGACTGGCGGCATGGGATCGGGAAAAACGACGGCCGCTGAAATTTTTAAAACGAAAGGCGGATATATTTTAGACGCCGATCTAATTTGCAGAGAATTAGTTGAACCTGGAAAACCTGCCTTACGTGAGATTCAAGATAGTTTTGGGGACAGCGTAATACAAAAAGACGGTCGATTAGATCGATCTGAATTGAGTCGTATCGTTTTCGACGACCCGTCGAAAAAAAAAATCCTGGAAGATATTCTCCATCCAAAAGTTTTTGAAGAAGAACGAATCAGATATGAGAGCCTTCGAGACAAGAAAGGCGCGGTTCTGGTTTTTGTCGACGCGGCATTGTTAATCGAATCAGGGAACTACCGTAATATGGATAAAAATATTGTGGTTACATGTTCCGATGACGAAAGAGTCCACCGATTGCTCAAAAGGGACACTCTTACTAAGGAAGAGATTTTGAAACGTATAAATAGTCAGGCTCCGTTGAGCGAAAAAGTTAAATTTGCCGATTATGTTATAGACAATAATGGCGGTATAAATGAATTAGAGTTACAAGTCGGCGAAATTTTTAAAAAATTAGCAGATCTGATGAAGTAAATATTTAAAATAATGTAGAAGTAAGTCATTTTTAAGTTTTAGGATCGTTTTTTGGATTTTGCCAAGCTAGATTAAACGAGGATATTCATGGCTGAAGAAGAGGAAAAACCTGAGGGAGCAGAAGGCGCAGAGGGCGAAGTTGGTGACGAGGCGGCGGAACTTCAGAGAATGCTTGGCGAAGCCGAAGCGGCTGAAGCGGAATCCCAAGATACACTAAAGAAACTCGTAAACGCTCTTAAAAAATACAAGCTTTACATAATCATTGGTATTGTGCTCTTGTTTTTGGGAGTAGTGGCATCGTTCTTTTTTTCGGAAACTGAAATTACTGAAGAAGAACAGGAAGAACTTGCGGTTCCTGAAATTGTAGAGGAAGAGGCGCCGGAGGAAGGCCCCAAAATTCTAAACGCTAATATTTATCAGTTGGAGCCTTTTTTACTGCCCATTAAAACGATTGGGGAAGAGCAGGATCGTTTTGTGAACATCAAACTGTATTTTGTTTTAAGTAATAGAAAATTAGATAAGGAACTGGATAAAAATATTCAGACGATTCGGGAAAATATTTACAACCTTCTAAAAAGAAAAAAACCTAAAGAGTATCTAAGATATAAAATGAGAATTAAAGAACGATTGAAACAAGAAATTGTAACCGTATCCAATAGTTTATTGGCCAGCGGCTCCGGTACTATTCAAGACGTTCTGTTTACGGAGTTTGTGGTTAAATAAATATTGGTAAAAATTCCTTAAATCTATCCTGTTTGGTTAAATTATCCTCCAATCAATTAAAAACCGTTGATTGAATAATTACTTAAATGGTTGTATATTAATAAGTAATTGCCATTTAAGGTGAGGACCCTGCCATGCCTACAATAGAACCGGCTAACACCCAACAAGTTATACAAATGGGGAGTCATGTCGAAAAGGTTCAACAAACCATTCAACAGCAACAAGGCGTTGTCGCCCAGCAACTGGACCTTGAAAGCGTTGAAAACCAAGACATAAAAAAAAATCAAGTCCAGGAAACTGATGACGCTTACCAATCGGACGCTTCTAATCCCGATGATAAAGGTAAAAAGGGCAGGTTGAGATCAAAAGCCAACAACGCAGCCCCGCAAGAGGAAGAAGAGGAAAATGCTGAGGAGCCTCCTCCCGTAATTGTTGAGCAAAACCATGGCGGGCGGATCAACCTTCGGGCTTAGTATTCCCACTATGAGCTTTACCGCCGGAATTCAATTCATTTTAGATGTCATTTTTTTGGGAGCGATTTATTTCGCTTTCCTTTATATAAGAAACGAATTAAAGCTTCGTGGGGAGTTTGAAAAAACACGCGAAGAACAAATTCGTTTGACGCAAGAATGGGCCGTTCGAGTTAAAGATTTAAACAAGCTTCACGATTCTTTAGAACATTTGGTAACGGAAGCGTTGCAAGTTTCCGATAAGATCAATAAAGGCGTCGAAGTTAAGAAAAACGAAATGGCCGATATGTTGGATAGAATTGAAGAAGAAAAAAAGGCTTTATCTATTTCGATGGAAGAATTAAATATGGTGGCCGCAGAATTGAAAAAAAGACCCGAGGCTCGAAAAATTCTGGGCGACGGCGACCGTTATGCAGACGCACTTAGATTAGCGAAAAAGGGATTTTCTCCCGAGGAAATTTCAAAGAAAACAAAAATGCCTTTGGGAGAAATTGAATTGGCGTTAAGCCTTAGGAAAGGCGAAGATTAAACTTGTTCATTAACGAGTTACCCCAAAACTTAGTAAAAATTCTTGCTAAGGACGAAACTTTTGCCAAACTTTTGGATTCTGTTCAAGGTATTAAAGTTGGGCAATCCATTAAAGGGCAAGTAGCCCAAGTTCTTAGCGGCGGTAAAGTCTTGTTAGATCTCAACGGTCAAAAAGTAGCCGCTGAAACTAACGGTAATTTGACTAAAGGGCAACCGATTCAGGCTAAAGTGGTATCGGTTGCCCCGAGTGTTATCCTAAAAGTTTCTCCAGAAAACCTTAATTCCGGGACTGCTGCAAAAAATATTGCCCAAAAAGGGACTCCGGAAACATCTGTAAAGATCACTTTGTCTAAACCTTCCGGTTCTTCTGAATTACCTAAGGCAGAGGGGCAAGTCAATTTGCGTCCAGGACAAACCGCGCAAGGAACGGCGACTAAAATTTTGGAGTCGGGAAAAGTGCAAGTGCGAATCCAGAATGTAGAAGTTACTGCGCAATTACCCGCCGAAGCGAAGCCGGTTCGTATTGGAGAAAACGTTTTAATAAAAGCCATTCCCAATAAAGAAGGCGTTAGCTTTCAAATTCTGAATCCGGAAAACCAAACGCCAAAAATAGACGGAGCCGCTCTAAAAAACTATTTGCCCGCTAAGCAAGATATGGGCAAGATGCTGACTGATTTGGAAAGTATTTTTAATAAAAATCCAGATTTGGGTAAATATAAAATCGACTCCGATGTTGTGCAACGATTGCGCGATACCATAAAAGTGTTAATTCCGCGAGAAGAGTCGGTTCCCGACAGCGCTCGCTTAAAAGAGCAGGTTGATCGATCTGGAATTAACTATGAAGCTAAGGTTAAAAAAGCGGTTGACGAAGGCGTTATTTTAGATAGAAAACCGATTTTGTCTAAAGATTTGAAGGGGCAATTGCTGGAACTTCAAACTAAACTGGAAAAGTTTTTGGCTAAAGAAGGGGAACTCTTACCCCCCCAAACGCAGCGGACCATTTCTGAAACCATCCAACAGGTTAAGCTAGCCTCGGATAATATTGAATTGCAACAGTTATCGAACCAATTCTCAAAGCAGGAACAAAACCCGCTAGTTCTGCAAATACCAGATCCGTATATGCCGGAAGCGAAAACGGCCAAACTTTTTATAAGAGACGGGGAAGGCAGCGAAGGCGGAAAGGGCGGAGACAAAAAAGATTTTCATATGGTGTTTTTGCTGAATCTGTCGGCTATTGGAAATATAAGAATTGACGCCAAACTTAATGGAAATAATCTTGCAGCCGATTTCGCTTCTGAAGATAAAAACGTCGTGAACTTAATCGGAGCGGGAAAAGAAGGTTTGAAAAAGAAATTGGATGAATTGGGGTTTTCGGCTTCTATTAACGCTTCCGTTAAAGAAAAATCGGATATGGAGATGGAAGACAGTACTGGCGAAGCTTTAAAAGGAGTGTCTACGCGATTGGTGGATATTAAAACATGAAAAAGAAATCGACCGCTAAATCCGCTGTAGCTTTAAGATATGACGCGTCGAAAGACAAGTCGCCCAAGGTAACGGCTAAAGGCTCCGGCAATATAGCGGAAAAGATTATCGCTCTTGCAAAAGAGAACGACGTTCCGATAAAAGAGGACTCTGACCTTGTTCAAGTTTTATCGCAAATCGATATTGATAAAGAAATCCCTCCTTCCGTTTATCAAGTTGTCGCTGAATTACTCGCCTTTGTATACGAAGTAAATAGAGATTATTCCAAAAAGAAGGGGTGAATTAAAAAAGGCGCTGGAAAGGCCAACCTCCTCCTCTTGTCATCTTGAGCTTGTCGAGGGATCTTGTTTTAGCTAAATGGAGCAAATAGCAGTCATCCTGGAGCCCGAAGGGCGAAGGATCTAGATTAATTTTCCACTTATTGCTCGGACCGAAAAGGATTTTTAAAATCGCCCGTCTGCGAATGCGTGATGATTTCTATGTTCATTCGAAGAACGCTCAAGAAGTTAATGCAATCTTTTTGAATATCCCAAAATCGATTATTGAAGTTTAAACTTTTATTTTTTTCATTTTTTTGGATCATGTGAACGCCAAATTCAAAAACGGCGGCTTTATTTAAATGAGACCCGGAAATTTTTAGAAGGATACTGGCTAAATAAGACTTATCGATTAATTCCAAACCTTGTATCGAGTTTTCAAAATTTACAGCGATGCTGGATATTTCCTGACAGTTCTCTTTAGCCCTTTTTAGTCCGGGTAAAAACGATTCCCATGTGGGTTTTTCCTGAGGTTCTTTATCAAAGTTTATGACGGCCTCAACAAGTTCGTCTTCCGTATCTGAAAACCCTAAATGGCAATATAAGATTTTCCATGATTGCGAACATAATTCTTTAAAGACAGCTTGTTCTAAATTTTTATCAAATAGATCCATAGTTCCCCGAGATTTTTTTGCCACGATATAACATTAATTTATAAAATTAGCAAAAGTTATATAGTAATAGGTATCACGATAATAATGCATCTTGGGCGCTAAAATAAGGAGGTCGGTCCTTAAGAGCTTCCTAAGAAACTATGCTTTCGTTTATTAGGTCGAGGCTTCGAGAACCTCAGCCTGACAGTTGGAATCCGCTTAGTTTCTTGATCAATCAACGGGCGAAACCAATTAGGCGGTCCTAAGGAACTAACTCGAATTTAAGCGGTAACAACGCTCCTGTGGACCGTTGACCCTTCGAGGGCCTCAGGGTGACAATTTTATTTTGGTCGAGATGACGGGAGTTAGTATCTTTACCAATAAACGCGCAGGACGAGTTAGTCGTTCCTAAGGAACAAGTGGAAAAATTTAGTCTAGATTCTTCGTCACCACTTCGTGGTTCCTCAAGAATGATGTTGAGAAGGGCTTTCATTGAACGCAAAATTACAATTTAAGAGATCGTTGAGCTTGTTCGCCCTTCAGCAGAATAAACCAAAAGGGAAGTCAAATTTACGCCAAACGTCACGTTGACTTTTAGTAATCCATCCAATATTCTGATTATGTACTGTCTAAAATCAATTTCATAAAACTCCGAGGTTATTATGCGTAAAGTAATGGCAATCGCGGTTCTGTTTTTTCTGTGGACGGGATTGGCTATGGCAAAAGCTCCTGTTGCAGGCGATAAAGCTCCAGATTTTTCTATTCAATCTATGGATGGTAAAAGCGTATCTCTTTCCGACTTCAAAGGTAAAGTTGTTTTGGTAGGAATGTTTCATATTTGCGTTCCTTGTAGAAATCAAGCTATGGAATTAGAAAAGGTTAGAGCTAGCCTGAGTTCAGATAAATTAGCAATTATCGGAATAAATACCGCCGGAGATTCCAAAGAAGCTGTTACAAAATATTTGAACGGTTTCCCTTCCAAGGTTAATTTTCCATATTATCTTGATCCTGATATGACGGTACATAAAGCTTATATCCAGAGGGATATGCCGACGGTATTGATTATCGGGCCTGATGGAGATTTGTTGGCGCGAACCCCTTCGGTTGGAGCGGATCAATTGATTCCTTACCTTAAAAAATTACTGTGATTTATTTCCAGGTTGATTAATCAGGTAAAACTTTGGATCTATATTAGTTGATGAATTTACGCCTCAAATATAAAAGCTTGGAGGCGTTATTCGTTTTTGTTTTTGTGTTTTCTGCGGTTAATTCCGCAAATGCGTTTGATTATAATTTCAACGGACGCCTTCGCGCCGACACCAGGTGGATATCCGGCTCCCCCTCGGATACTGACGATTACGACGCCGCTACCGAAATCCGGCTTGGCGGTTATGGTAACTTTATTCAAAAATCCGCCTGGTCGTTAGATTACGAAATCCTTATTGATAATAGAAACGCCTGGGGCGCTAGCGAGCAAGTGGGTTTTGTCGAAGATTGGGACGTTGATTTTTTCAGGGCTTGGACTCGGTTGAGTTCTGGTTCTGAAGATTTAGAATTACGGGCTGGGAGACAACAGATCCTGTTTGGAGCCGGGGCTTTATTTCGGCCTCTTGGTTTTTACGACAATCGCGTTATTTCTGGCGTTTTTCCTCTAACCGTTGGAGTGGATAGCTTCCGGTTTACCTGGCATGCAAACGAAACCACAACACTTCAAAGCTGGTTAGTTCCAGCAAAAAGCGAGACTCGCATGATTGTTGGGGGTCGTTGGGAGGGATTGGTTGGCGGATTGGAAACTGGAGTAGCCTTTCAATATAAGCCGGTATCCGATTTAAGGGATCTTGCCAACTTTGATAAAGAATTAACACAGTTTGGTTATCATTTTAAGGGCGAGTATGAGGTTGGTTATTGGAACGAAACCCGTTTTGATTTAGAAAGCGTTTCTGGTGAAAGTCTGTTTCGAGTCGATTCTGTTTTCGGAACTGATTATACCTTTGACGTGGGCCAGGGACTTCACGTTTTACTGGAGTATTTTATTTCTTCTTCTGAAAAGGGTTTTAGCGTTGTCGATTCTAAGGGAGATCAAACGATCCATCAATTGGGGCTGCAGATGGATCAACCGGTTGGGATCGCTACCGTTTGGCGGAGGTTTGCCTTTTCTGACGTTTTTGACGGTAGTTTCCAATTGGTTCCGCAAGTTGAATACGCATTGACGGATCAGATTTATTTATATCTGCAAGGTAATATTGGCGGTAGCGTTAAAGAAAAGAATGCGCTTGGGCGTTTGTTCCGTGATAGTCCGGTATTTACAGGGACGGAGTCTTCAGTTGGTTTTTCGATGATTGCGTTTTACTAAGGCTTTTTTGAACCGCAAAGACGCAGAGAGCGCAAAGAAAGGCTAAAGCTTTGCTGTCAAGGCTTGACCTGAGCAACGTCTGAGGAAAGAATCTGGGGATGGCAAAGGGTAGTTTATTTAATCGGATTGAGGAGATTCTTCCTTGAATTAGATTTCTTGATTATTGGAATACGGTATATTTTTTAACGCGGAGTTAGTATGACTTTAGTTCTTAGTTTTTCTTTGCGCTCTCTGCGTCTTTGCGGTTATTGAGGATATAACGAAATCATGTTGGAATTAAGACACGTTGAGAAGGTTTATCGGGTTGGCTCGGAAGACTTCCACGCGCTTAGAGACGTTAACCTAAAAATTGAATCAGGGGCTTTCTTAGCCTTCATCGGACCTTCTGGGTCGGGAAAGACTACTCTACTAAATTTAATCGGCGGTTTGGATAAACCTTCTGAGGGAAAAGTTATTCTGGAAGGAAGAAGTCTGGCTGATTTTAATAAAGATCAGCTTGCGGAACTGCGTCGAAAAAAAATTGGATTCATTTTTCAGTTCCATAATTTGTTGCCGGTTTATAACGTTTATGAAAACGTTTTATTTCCTTTATTATTAAACGACGAAAAGGAATCTAAGGTAAAAAACGACGTTTTGAAATTGATTGAAAGAGTTGGTTTAGGAGGGCTTGAAAAGAAAAAGCCTACTGAGCTTTCTGGGGGACAATGCCAGCGGGTTGCCATTGCCCGGGCTTTGGTAAAAAAACCGGCTTTAGTTTTGGCGGACGAACCGACGGCAAATCTTGACGCTGAAAATTCTCGCGCGGTTTTAGAGTTGACCTCCGAATTAAACCGAGAATTTGGCTGCGCTTTTCTTTTTTCGACCCACGACGAAAAATTGATCCATTACGTTAAAAGAAAGATTACTTTGGACGACGGTCGCATTGTGAGCGATATAGACGGCATCAATGGAGAAACGAAATCGTGATATTGCAATCGGCCTGGAAAAATTTTTGCCGCCAAGGTTTGAGGGCGGTTTTAAATATCGTTGTTGCGGCTTTGACCTTGATTGTTGCGGTTTTTATGGTTTCTTTAGTCAATGGGTTCCAGGACCAATCGTCTAAAAATCTTAAAAAAACCGATGTGGCAGGAGGGCATTATAGACTTGCCGATTTTGATATTTTATCTCCTACAGAATGGGAAGATTTCGCTTTCGTTACGCCTCCTGAGTTAAAACAATTATCGCGGGATGAAAAGGCCGAAGTTTTGGTCCAACAAGGACAAATTTTTCCTCAAAACCGGTTTATTCCTGTTCAAATAAGGGGGATTGATCTTGGACAGAATTTACTTGAATTGCCATTAAGCTCTATTAATTCTTATAAGGGGGATTTTATCCCGGCGATCATTGGAACCAAGATGGCGAAGAAATCAAATTTAGAAAAAGGAGATTTTGTTATTTTGAAGTGGCGCGATAAATATGGGGCCGTCGACGCGCGCGAGATCGAAATTATAGAGACGGTTCGTTTTGTGAATCCTCGGCTAAACGATGGAGTTGTTTGGGTTGGGTTAAAAACGCTTCGAGATATGACTCGACGCGAAAATGAGTCGAGTTGGGTGACTGTGAAATCCGACCAGGGCGAGGTTAAAGGGTTATCTTTTTTAATTCCTAGCGTTTTGATGAAAGACGTTATTGAGTTAGCCAAACATGATCGGCGCAATTCGACGATTTTGTGGAGCATATTAATGTTTTTATGTTGTATCAGCGTATTTAATTCGCAAATGTTAAACGCTTTTAAACGGCAAAGAGAAGCGGGCACTCTCTTAGCCTTGGGTATGACTCCTGGGCAATTGACTAAGATGTTTGTTTTGGAAGGAAGCTTCACGGCTGTTGGAGCCGTTGTGTTGGCGTTTATTTTAGGAGTTCCGTTTTTCGCATGGTTCCAAACTGTTGGGCTTGATATTTCGCACTTGAAGGATTCAACCATACCCGTAACGGAAAATATTTTGTTAGTCTTTGATCCTAAACAAATTGTTAATTGTCTTTTAACCGCTACTTTAATGATTGTTTTTGCTTCCTGGTTGCCGGCGAGAAAGATCTCTCGTATTGACGCTTCGAGAGCTCTTGTCGGAAAGGCTTTCTAAAAAAATGATTCGATGGATCTTAAAAGGCGTTTTGCGGGATAAGTCGCGCTCGTTGTTTCCAGGAATCGTGGTTTGCCTGGGGGTGGGTTTGACGATTGTCATGCTGGGTTTTATGGACGGTATTTTGATGGATATGGTTGATATGACGGCTAACCTGGATACGGGACATATACGGTTCGTTAACAGAGACTTTTATAAAGACGAACATATGAATCCATTGGATAGATCGTTGCCGTCTCAGAAGGAAACTCTAAAATGGCTAAAAGAAAATTCGCCTGAGCAAATTGAATGGGCTCCCAGAGTTCGATGGGGAGCGGTTATGGACGTCCCCGACGAAAACGGCGAAACGAGAGCGCAAAAACCGGTTATTGGAACGGCGTTAGATCTTCTTAGCGATTCGTCAAACGAAATTGAAAGATTGAGATTGGAAAAAGTCATTATAGAGGGCATGGCTCCGCAAAAACCTAAAGAGATATTGGTAGGGTATTTGGCAGCGCGCGAATTAGAACTTAGGATTGGCGAAACGGTTACGTTACTTGGTCAGTCGTATGACGGAGGATTGGCGGCGGATAACTATAGGGTTGTCGGGTTTGTTCGTTTTGGAGTTAACGCTATGGATAAACGCATGGCTCTTATGGATATAACTGGAGCTCAAGACTCATTTTATTTGGAAGATATGGTTACTGACTGGCTGGGTTTTTTGCCGAGAGGCGTATCCTATAAAAAGTATGGAATTATTAAATCCGACCTTGAGAAACGATTAGAATCTTTAAAACCGCTTCCTGGTTGGGCTGAAGACGATTGGCCGATTGTAAAGACGGTATTAGAACAAAGGAATTTAGATACCATCGTTACGACTTTTGAAAGCGTCAATGCGTATGTGGTCGCCATTTTTTTAATATTAATGGGAATTGTTTTGTGGAACGCCGGTTTGTTAAATGGCATTTACAGGTATGGCGAGCTTGGAATGCGGCTTGCGATGGGCGAATCTCATGGATTGCTTCTGAAGCATTTGATGACGGAAGCTTTTTTAGTGGGCGTAATTGGCGCTTTTTTCGGCTGTATTTTAGGGGGAAGTTTTTTATATTATTTTCAGGAATACGGAATTGATATGGGCGATAAACTAGCCCAAACCGGTTTGATGCTGAGCGATGTTTCTCGGGCAAGAATGAGCGTAGAGGCTTTTGTTTATGCAGTCATTCCGGGCATTTTGGCAAACGTCTTGGGAACCTTAGTCGCAGGACTTGGGATATTCAAACGATCTGAAGCGGAGTTATTTCGTGAATTGGAACATGGATAAAATGTGCGATTTAAGTCAATAGCCCTTAAAAGATTAACCGCAAAGGCGCAAAGGACGCAAAGAAAAATTAAGATGCAAAGTCATAAAAATTTAATAAATATTTTTATTGTAATTTTTTTTGGGATAAGTTTTTTCCCATTTAACAACACTTACGCGCAAGAGATAGATCCCTGGCAGTTATTAAAAGCGGTGGACGATAATCTGTGGTCCAATACAAAAATTATTAGCGGCAGATTGTCTGTTGATAACGGCCGCAGGGTCCGAACCATGGCGGTTGATACCTGGATGGAGGGGTTGGAGAATTCCTATAGTTATTATAAATCGCCTGCGCGGGAAAAGGGTACCCAAATGCTTAAGATTAAAAGAAAGCTTTGGTTATACACTCCGCGAACGGACCGGAAAATTTTAATTGCGGGGCATTTGCTTCGCCAATCCATGATGGGAAGCGATTTATCTTATGAAGATATGTTGGAAGACCGCAAAATGAGTCGGTCTTACGACGTAATATTGGAGAAGTGGGAAGAGGTTGACGGAACTAGGTCGGCGGTATTGTTTTTAACCGCAAAGGATAAAGAGATTACCTACCAGACAAGGCGCGTTTGGGTTGAGCCTAAAGAAAAGATAGTATTAAAAGAAGAGCGATACGCTAAAAGCGGAAAGCTTTTAAAGCGCGTTAAGTTTGAAGAGTACCAGGATTATAGCGGTCGTTTTTTTCCGAAGAGAATGATTTTCAGAGATATGTTAAAAACCGACACGAAAACGATTTACCATTTTGACGAAATCCAATTTGATAAACCCATTCCTAAAAAGTACTTCCGACAAAGTATTTTGAAACGTTAAATTAACATTGCCGCTAAAGCGGATCGCCTGAATGACACGCGATGGGATTAAATTTATTACTTCATCAAGTCTTTGTAGCGTTCCATATTCCTTAGAGGTTGGAATATCGGGTCGGTTGAAATAACTTGTTTTAAGCCGGGATTAATTTTTACGAGTTCCTCTAAATTATCCAGTCCTCCCCGCAGATCTCCCTTTTTTACATAAGCGCGGCTAAGTAAAAGCCGGTGGGCTTCTATGTGCCGATGCATGGGATAGCTTATTAAAACTTTTTCCAGGATAGTGATGGCTCGTCCATAGTCGCCGCTTTTAAAATAAGCCATTCCTGTATTAAGCATACCTGGCAAGTAATTTGGGTTTAAACGTAAAGCCGTAGAGTAAACGCCAATAGCGCTTTTATACATCCCATAGTGGGCAAATATTTCTCCTGTTTTATTCAATCCTTCTTCTGGAGCGATAATTATCTCGTTTGGATTAATGGGAGGTTTCTCTTTAGTCTCTTTTGGTAGTTCTTTAAGGGCTACTTTTGCCAAATTATCTGGGTCTCCCAAAGCGATGGCTTTTTGGTAATGAGCTTTTGCTTGATTTACATCGCCGCTCATTACCATCAGGTCGCCTAATTTTTGATGACTGCGAGAAAGTAGAGCGTGGTTTTCCTGGTCCGCTAGTTCAATGATTTTGTTTACGGTGAATTTTGCGCCTTCTATTCGGAATAGAACGCTATTTAGTCCAGCTTGGATTTCTTTAATCTTTAAGTCTTTTGGCGCTAGCCGAGAGGCCGTTTCAATTTCTAAAAGGGACAGGCCATATTTTTTAGATTTGTAAAACGCTTTTGACCTACTAAGGTGATATTGGGAAGCTTCAATCTTTTTAGGTAATTTATCTAACGCATTCTTATTTATGTAATCTTTTAAAACTCGCGCCGAACCCATTTTGGGATTTGGTTCTTTTGACGATAACACTATATTTATAAACTTATTAGCAAGGTCTAATTTGTTTTGAATGGTATAGGTATATGCAAGTTGGTAAGCGGCGTCAAAATTATTATTGTCCAAATCGAAAGATTTTTTGAAAGCTTCTTCCGCTTTTTGATTATCGTTTTCGTAGGCGCGAATCAGCCCAATTTCATAAAAATACTTTGATGGGGTTTCTGATTTTTCAGCGGCCAATTTTAGTTCCCGTCTCGCTTCCGTCATTTTTCCCAGAGCCATTAAGGTTTGAGCTGTTTCATAATGAGCTTCGGGAGTTTCGTAATTTTGTTGGGACGACATGTGACATGCCCTTTCAGATAAATCGCCGTTGCCAACATTGCGGTATGCAACGCAAAAGCCGTAACTCAAAGCCGGGTGGCTGGCTCTTCGTTTTTTCGTTGTTTGCTGGGAAGTGACTAATAACTTTTGCCCTTTGATGAAGCTATTTAATGCGAGCGTATATTTTTCGCTTTCGTTATAGATAAGTCCCTTTATAATTTCGGCTGGGCCTTGAAACTTTGGGTTTATGGTTGCGCTTTCTAATAGATCTAACGCTTTTTTTAGTTTTCCCTCTTGGGCTAGTTCATAAGCTTGCACAAATGAAGGCTCGGCTTGGGCGCTAGGCATCCAAATTTTTTTCCAGTCTTCAACGTTTTTTCCTGGAAACGCCGCCCATGTGAACGAAGAAAAACTAAAAAATGAGGCGACAAACGCAAATACAAAAATAGAGATAGAACTTTTTAATTTCATGATTTCTTAAGTTTAAATTTTAGTTAAAAGTTATTAGGGTAATCGTCTTACAGCGCGGACCGCTTTTCTGGATTTGGATTTTTTTGGATGGGAAAATACCGAACCGTTATTATAAATAAAGCCAAAAGCGTTATGCATTCCGTTTTTTTCTATCGACCAATGGCCGCCTGATCCGTTTTTTGCAAAAATTGGATCGATGTGGATTTTCATTTCTCTTCCTATTTGCGAGCTGTTAAATTTTTCCGGTTCATATAAGGTTCTAAGTTCGTCTACCGTGGGTATGTCCCAATCCATATAATTCGCAAATTGTTCCTGGTTTAGTTTTTTTACAAAGTTGATGGCGTCGAACCAATGCATCCAATGGCCGGAGTGTAAATAGGAATCTTGTTTCATCCACATTAGATTGGTTTTCGTGTCGGTGATTGTTCCGTCGCCGTTATCAATAAACCTTTTATCGGCAGAGGTAATAGAGCCTTGTTGGATGTTTTTTTCCTGGGCTTCGGCTTTTGCCTGGGAGATAAGAGGAGATTGTAAAAAAACGACCGAAAGCGCATAGAAAACTAAAAATAATTTGCAGATTGAATTATAGGTTTGTGACATCTGAGTTCCAATATATAAAGTTTTGGAGAAAGACTTAATTTAAGGGCCCTTTAATTTTTCTTTTAAAAGTTTATTGACTATTCCGGGGTTGGCTTGTCCTTTCGTTTCCTTCATGACTTGCCCAACAAAAAAACCTAGTAATTTTTCTTTTCCGCCACGGAATTCTTCCACTTGGCTTGGGTTGGCTTCAAGGATTTGGTCAATAATCTTTAGAATCTCCGAGTCATCGGTGATTTGAGTTAATCCTTTTTCTTTAACAATTTCTTCCGAAGTTTTACCTGTTTGGTACATTTCTTCAAAAACCGTTTTTGCTATTTTCCCATTTATTGTTCCTTCGTCTATGAGCTTTAGCATATCGGTTAAGGTTTTTGGGGTTACCGGGCATTCGGTAATTTCTTTATCGTCGTTTTTTAATTCTCTAAGCAAATCTCCCATTATCCAATTAGCGGAGATTTTGGGTTTTTTATAGAAAGAATTGCATTCTTCGAAATAAGAGGCAAGAGAGCGGTCCGCTGTTAAGACTCCTGCGTCGTATTCAGAAAGTCCGTATTCTTTTACAAAACGGTGTCTTTTTTGCTCCGGTAATTCTGGTAATTCAGATTTTAGCTTTTCCAACCAGTTGTCTTCTAAAACGATAGGGACTAAATCTGGATCGGGGAAGTAACGGTAGTCGTGGGCTTCTTCTTTACCTCTCATGGAATAGGTAACGCCTTTGTCTGCATCATACAGGCGTGTTTCTTGAACAATTTGGTCGCCTTGATCTAATATTTTCGCCTGTCGCTCCGCTTCGTAGTCAATAGCCTTTTGGACAAACCGAATTGAATTGACGTTTTTGATTTCGGTTCTGGTTCCTAATTTTTCGGATCCTTTCGGTCTAAGGGAAACATTTGCGTCGCAACGAAATCCTCCTTCTTCCATGTTGCATTCGCTAACTCCTGCGTATTCGAGGATCGCTTTTAGCTCGGTTAAATAGGCTCTGGCTTCTTCCGAAGACCTTAGTTCCGGTTCGCTAACAATTTCTATCAAGGGCATTCCTGTCCTGTTAAAATCTACGTAACTAAATTCTGGATGTCCCAAATTTTCGCCGTGAATCGATTTGCCTGCGTCTTCCTCCATATGTATTCTGGTGAGGTTAATTTTCTTCTCTTGATCGTTGACATTAATAGTTACATGACCGTGACGCGCAAATGGCAATTCAAATTGCGAAATTTGGTAGCCTTTTGGAAGGTCCGGATAAAAGTAATTTTTTCGAGCAAATTGATTGAACGGTTGAATTTCGCAATGGGTGGCTAGACCGGCGATCACTGCATATTCAAGGGCTTGTTTGTTTAAAACAGGAAGCGTCCCTGGCATTCCCAAGCAAATGGGGCATGTATTTTCATTCGCCGGTCTTCCGAATTCAGCTGGACATGAGCAAAATATTTTTGATTTTGTTTTTAGCTGGCAATGAACTTCCAGGCCAATGACGATTTCGTAATCCATTAAGTTAACCCTTGAAGATAGAACTTCTGACGAGAGATAAAATTTGCGAAAGTCGGATTTTAAAGGAAAATATTGTATTCTTTACTAAATAAGCCGTCAAGTCTAGGTATTTTGGAGAAAGTTAGGTTATGTGAGACGGTTATTTAAAATAATATGCCATTGGCGCATAATTTAAGAAGACCTCTAATAATTCATATTTTTACCAGCTTGCTATCGACTAGCCCTTGATAATTAGGGCTGGTCTCTTTGCAATTCTCAATTTTTAGAGGTTCCCTTAAGTATGAACTATTTATGAATACCTTTTGATCATACATCATACCAGATTCAGGAATTCCCTTCATCCTGGACTAAGATATTGATAAAATGAAATAGTCACAACTTGATTAGATTGCGATACCCTGTTTTTATTCGTTTTTATTTAAAAACGGTTGTCTTAGTTAGTAAAATAAGTTGACTGGGTAGTTTCTTAGGGTGTTTCGGAAAATTCACATATAATGAATATCACAAAATTAATATATTATGGGTTCGGCGGTTTCATCGGGTTTGTTTGTGGAATTGTTATCAATTTTATTTTTATTTGGGTGGAAAAATCTGGGAATCCGATTTTAAGCGATTTAGTGAGAAATTACGGAGCCTTTGGCAAGTATTTGATTGAATTGTTTAATTACTTACCGCTTTTTGGGGTTGCGCTGGGTGTTATCATGGTTAGAATATTATTTCAAGATCAATGGGAAAAGGGAAACGCCGATAATTGAACTTTTTAAATTTTTTAAATGCAAAAGAAGTAAAAAAGTTTTCCTGAAAGACTCTTTTAGATTTGGTGTTTATAATGGCAGAAAAATTTAACTCAAATTTACTAAAAGCCTTAGAGTCCGCCGAAGAGGCTGTAGAAAATTGCCGACAGGCAATGGTTGACGCGAACGATGAAAGTTGCCGAGCGATGTATGCCGCTATTAGGCGAGATTGCGAAAAACATATTCAAATGTTGAAAAGCGAGATCGACTTACATAAAGACCAAGATAAATGGGACCATTAAAATGCGAATTTTAGTTGTCGAAGATGAAAAAAAAGTCGCTGGATTTATTAAAAAGGGATTGGAGGAAGAGCTTTACGCGGCGGATATCGCCACTGATGGGGAAGAAGGTTTAGGTTTGGCAGAAACTGAAAACTATGATCTCATTATCCTTGATATCATGCTTCCTAAAATTGACGGGTTAGAAGTTCTTTCCAGGTTAAGAAAGAAAAATATTACTACGCCAATATTGCTATTGACCGCCAAGGATTCTGTAGATGACAAGGTAAATGGTTTAAACCGAGGCGCCGACGATTATTTAACCAAGCCGTTTGCATTTTCAGAGTTGCTTGCCCGTACGCGCGTGTTATTGAGACGCGGTCAAAACGAGGCTAAAACGGTTTTACAAATTGCGGATCTTACTTTGGATTTGGTGAAGCATAAGGTAAGCCGTAATGGAGAAGAAATTGAATTGACCGGGAAAGAATACAGTTTGCTTGAATATTTTATGAGATCTCCAGGAAAGGTTCTTACCCGAACCATGATTGCGGAGCATGTTTGGGATTATAATTTTGATACCTTTACCAATGTGATCGACGTCTATGTAAATCATCTTAGAAAAAAAATCGATAAAAATTATTCTAAGAAGTTGATACATACTTTAAGAGGCGTGGGTTATGTGATGAAGGAGTGATCTGGTGGTCATCTACTCCGTTCGTTTAAAATTGACCGCTTGGTACGTTGCTCTTCTTGGCAGTATCCTGATACTTTTTAGTTTTCTGCTCTATTTTTTCCTTTCCAAGAGACTTTATGAAAGCGTAGATAATTCCCTGAAAATCTCCGCTAATGTCGTTGCAAAAACAGCGTTAACAAGATATACCTCCGCTCCATTACCCGGACTGGAAAATTTCTTAGAGCAGTTTTTGGGCTATGGAAACATCAATAAATTTTACCGAATTTACGATGGTTCCGGAAATGTAGGGTCTTTGTCCAAAAACATCGAACCTTCCCAATTTCCCTTGACGGAAGAAGCTTATTCCAAAGCCCTGGAAGGAAAAAGCTCTTACGAAACTTTTACTCTTTCGGAAAATCAAAACATCCGCGTTTTGACAAGACCCGTTTTGCGTGGGAGCAAGCTGGTTAATTTGATTCAAGTGGGAACTTCATTGATGGCGGTCAACGAAACAATGAAGAATTTGAAGATCTTTTTGTATACGGCCGTTCCCGCCGTTCTCGCTTTAGCGACTTTGGTTGGAGGTTTTATGGCAAGAAGAGCTTTAAAGCCTGTGGATAAAATAACCCAAACTGCCAGGAAAATTGGGAGCGGTATTGATTTAAGCAGAAGAATACCCGTACCCGAAGCCCAAGATGAAATAGGAAGGCTAGCGCAAACTTTTAACGAAATGTTAGAAAGATTAGAAAACTTTTTTATTCAGGTTAGGCAATTTAGCAGCGACGCTTCTCATGAGTTGAGAACTCCATTAACTGTTTTGAAAGGGCAAAGTGAATTAATTTTAAGAAAAGTGAGGACCCCTGAAGAATATCAGGAAGTTATTTCGAGTAATTTGGAAGAAATTAATTATATGTCTAAAATTTTGGAGGATTTGTTTTATTTGTCGAAAGCGGATGAGGCTGAAATTCAATTAGAATTCCAGCCTCTGGATTTAGCGGTTATAACAGAGGATATTTGCAAGCACGCCGCAATAATTGCTGGCGAAAAGCATATCGATATTATTATTGCATTTTTAGAGCCTGTTCAAATTGTTGGCGACGCCGTGCGCCTTCGTCAGACCATATGGAATATGTTGAACAACGCGATTAAATACACTCCTAATGAAGGTCGAGTAAAAGTTTATTTGCAGGATAAGAATGACATGGCAGTTCTTTCGATCGAAGATACCGGGATTGGAATTCCAAAGGAGGATCTAGGTTTTATTTTTAACCGGTTTTATCGGGTTGATAAGTCAAGATCCAGAAAAGAGGGCGGAAGCGGCCTGGGATTAGCTATATCTAAATATATTATCGAAGCGCATAAAGGAAAAATTGAAGTGGAAAGCCAATTGGGAATTGGGACTAAATTTAAAATATCTTTACCTAAAACGGTAACGACAATTCCCGCTCCCGTTAAAGTCGCCTCTTAAGCTTGTTTTAGTTTAAATAATTTTTCAAAACCTGAAATATAACTGTCTATTTTTTCTATAGCGTAGTTTCTTTGAGTTTGAGTAAGTATAGAATCTATATTCAACATTAGTTTTGTCCATTCAACTTTTTTCTTTTCCATTTGAGATTTGAAAGCGGGCGACCAAACGGATTCTGGGTCAATAACCCAGGGACTCAGAGAAACTTCTAATTCTTTTGCGGTTTTATTTGCTTTGAGCTCTTCCACAAACCATTCATGAAAAGATCTGCGTTGGGTTAGTCTGATCTCAACAAAAGTTCTATCGGGTTTAATCCAGCTTTTGATTTTTAAAATTTGTTCTTTCGATAGACCGTCCACCCAATCGTCCAAAGTTTCTATTAGCCAATCAGAGTCGTCGTTGGCCCATTCCGAGTCGGTCAGTTTTAGTTTTTTCTCTAAAAATTCGTTTCTTTTGTCGAGTTTGAGAGGGAGTTCGTGAATTTGATCGGAATTTACAGATTCAAGAAAGACAGACCATTCCGGCAATGCTTTAGCCATAAGGTTGTCCCATAATTTATCGTAATCGGAGCCTATTGCGTATAGCTCTTGTTCTGTAAGGCCGTTTTTAAACCGGTCGTTGAATTTCTTGAGAAAAGAAACCGTTTTGGGCAGTTCTTCTTTTTTATGCCATTCAAATATGTTGTCGATCTTTTCGGTTAAAAAAGCTTCTTGTCGTTCCGTAAGCTCAAAATAATCTCTTATTTTCCCTAATACCGCCCATCCTGAAATTGAGTAAAGAAAATCGGTGCGACTACAACCGTTAGAAAAAATTAATGAGCCCAACAATATGTATATAGGAATTAGAGAAGCTTTTTTATTTTGGACGAATGGTATTGGAATTCTGGAAAGCCTAGAAAATGCTAATAGGATAAAAGGAAAGATTTTTCTAGTTTTCAAAGCGGCCTCAAGAAGTCTAAATTGCAGATGGTTTAGTTCTCCAGCTTGAAACAAGACAGTAGAGTATTAGTAAAATATCAAATATTTACTGTTTCTTAAATTTTGTTTTTTATCGAACAGAAAGCTATTTCGCAGATTTAGCACAACGAAAGCCAATATCGTTGTATTTTGCGTCTATAGGGGCGCCTCGACGGGCGGTAGGTCTTTGCAGGTCTTGAGTGGTCCCGAAAGAACCTCCTCTTAAAGATTTTAGTTTTCCATTTGATGGACCTTTAGGACTTCTTTTTGGGGAGTTTTTATAATACTCAGGCTCAAACCAATCGCTCACCCATTCCCAAACATTTCCCGACATATCGTACAAACCAATTTTATTTGGACGTTTAAGCCCGACAGGCTGGCTTTGAAGCCTTGAATTTTTTGTGTGCCAACTATAAGAATCACTTGGGCGATTTCCCCAATAGAAAAAGTCGTTAGAGCCAGCGCGAGCGGCATATTCCCATTCCATTTCTGTCGGTAATCGTTTTCCAATTTTTCTACAAAAATCTTTTGCCTCAATCCAGGTAACCTTTCGACAGGACGACGAGAGCCTTTAAATTTTGCTGGGTTTTTCCCCGTTACCGCCCGGTACTGTGCCTGAGAGACTTCAAAACGATCTATATAAAAACTATCTATAAAAACTTCATGAACTGGACTTGAGGCTAAGAATTGATTTTTTAAGTTATCACAGGAAAAACCATTTTGTTTACAAATTTTATTTAAAAACTTTGGATTTGCGCCGGCAAGAAACAAACCTTCCTCAAGAAATATCATGTTTTTTGGGGCTTTATTTTTATCCTGAGATTTTGCTTTTTGTTCTATGCTCTGAGCGGTTTGTAATTTTTCCATTTCATAACGTTTATCAGTTAAGCGATTGGAAGCAATGACGATTTTATCTTCAATATTTTTGTAACCTTCCGCTTCTAATCTTAGGATAAATTCTCCAGGAGTCAGTTGGTTGATTTGTAACGGAAATTTTTTTCTAGCTAATCCGGCAAGGTTCCCATCCAAGGTCGCTTTAGCTAAAGGGACGTTTGTTCGAATTCGTAAATTGCCTGTCGCCTTTTTCCGAGTTTTTTTGAAAGAAGAGGCATTTCTAGTGGTTGTTGGTTTAGATTGTTTTTCCAATTGTTTTTTTGGGCGAGGCTGAGAAAAAACGTTACTTTCTAAAATGTCTTTAGACCGCATAGCTAAAGTTGTTTGCTGTTTTGAGTTATTTTCTTCACGATTTGCCGTTTGGATTGATTCAGATGAAGTTTCATTTTCTTTTTTTGAAGCGATTAAGATTTCTTGTCGGCTTGGAGTTTTAGCGCATCTGAAACCCAATGCGTCGTTTCTTATAGCGGGTGGGAAGCTATTTCTAAAAGCGTGTCGCGAAAAGTAAGGCGTATCGTACCATGAACCTCCCCGTGCGACTTTCAGCTTTCCTCTTTTAGGGCCTTTGGGGTTTTTACGCGGCGATTTTGAATAATATTTAGGATCAAACCAATCGCTCACCCATTCCCAAACGTTCCCAGACATATCGTAAAGACCCCATGAATTTGGAGAAAAGTATCCAACAGGAGAAGTCTCTTTTTGTTCCCAGATGGTTCCGCAGCTATCGCAATTGGCGTTTCCACGACCAATTTTTTGTCCCCAGTAATAATTAAGTTGCGTGCCCGCTCGCGCTGCATATTCCCATTCGGCTTCTGTCGGTAAACGTTTACCTACTTTTCGACAATATTGATTAGCTTCAAACCAAGTGACCTGCTCCACCGGGAGTTTTGCTCCCTTAAATGATGCGGGGTTATTTCCCATAATTCTAAAATATTGTCCCTGGTTTACTTCCTTCTTATCTATAAAAAAAGCTCTGATTGATACCCTATGAAGCGGTTCTTCTCTGGCATACCAGTCTCCCTTACAATTACCGAAGTATTCAGCGCATTGAAAAGCTTCCTTGGAATGATCGGCTCCCATTAGAAATGTGCCCGATGGAATTAAAACCATTCCCTTAGGTTGGGCAAAAGCCATATTTTTTAAAATAAAAATAGAAAATAAAATCAAAAGTAATGGAAAGAAGGGATTAGGAGAGCTTTTTGAGATAATTTGATTTGCTTTTTTATCAAATAAAAAGTTTGGTATTGTCGAATAATTGGGCATATAAGTAATATTATTGTTTTTTAAGAGTTTGGCAACTTTTTTACCAAAATTAAAAATATTGAAGCCATCATATTGAGCCAGGTTTTTAGTGTTTATGAACGGTTTATTTTGTTTTTTCTTTATATTTATCCAAACCTTTTTCGATTTACCTACAAATTCTGGCTATAGATAGATTATTTTCAATTGCCAGCTATTTTTAAATACCGTTTTAGTTTTGGTAAGTAGCTGTAATAGTGTTAAAGTGGATGTGTTATTTGAGGTATTTTAAAGATATTGTAATCCTCCTTTTTCAAAAAGTTTAAAGCTCTTATTTTTCGGTCATTTTTTAGATGAAATCAGAACAAATTATAGAAATTTTGAAACAAGTAGAAATTCTTCAAAGTTTAGAGGAGGGGGCTTTGCAAGTATTGGCTGATAAGGGAACTGTTTTAAGCTTGCAAAAAGATGAGGTTCTTTTGACTGAGGGTAAAATCGGCGAGACCATGTTTTTTGTTCTTGAAGGAGAATTAGAGATTTATCGCGATAAAGTTTCAGTCGCTTTCAAAAGAAAGTTTGATTTTTTGGGAGAAATGGCTCTTATCGAATCGATGACGAGATCGGCTAGCGTAAAAGCAAACGAATCAACTACCTTATTGGAAATAGGCAAAGATTTATTCGGCAAATATCTAAAAAGTAATTCAGCGGTCGTATTGCAAATTCTAAAAGCGTTTTCAGAAAGAACCAGGGTTGATTTAGGGAAGATGGAAGCAAGCTTTGAAAAACTGGAAGAAAAAGAAAGGCAGTATCGGAATATTGTCGAGTCTGTTTCGGATATCATCATCCAAATTAATCCCGACAAGAAAATATGTTTTGCGAATGCAGCTGTTAAACATCTAGGGTTTTCACCCGAAGAAATGATTGGAAAACCAATTGATAATTTTATCGATCCAGAAAAAAAAGACGCTGTGTTGCCAAGACTTTTAACGAAAAGAGTAGGGAGACGTTCTACGAGTGATTTGGAAGTTATGATGAGGGTAAAGGAAAACTCAGAGTTTTCCAACGGCGTAAATAACGTTATGTTGCTAGCCGACTCGGCGGGCTTGTGGGATGTGCCAAATGAGATAGTGAGTCAAAGAGGTTCCCAAAAAAATTTTCTAGGGTTTCAGTTTGTCGCAAGAGACATCACTCCTATTAAGAAAGCTCAAGAGCGAATTAATCACCGATTACGTTTTGAGAAGGGGTTAGCCGCCGCCGCGCAAAAATTGATGGTAGTCAAAACGGACGATGCCGAAGGCGTCATAAATGAGGCGTTAACATTTTTGCTGAATGCGGCCAATGCATCTCGGATATCGATTTTTCAAAATTATTTAGACGATAATTCCCATCTTTCTGCGAGGTATACTTTTTCGGCGCACAGTTCTCCCGAATGGGAATTTGATGAAGAAAATCTTGTCTATGACAAGATGGGATTCAGTCGTTGGCGCGACGAGCTAAGCCTAGGAAATTCGATCTCAGGTCAGGTTGGCGTTTTCCCAGAATATGAAAGACGTTACTTGATGGGAGAAGATATTTTATCCGTTCTTGTTCTTCCCATGTTTATTAAAGGAGAGTGGTTTGGATATATTCGAATAGATGATTGTATTAGAGATGCCGAATGGGGAGAAGAAGACATTGGACTGTTGCAAGCTGGAGTGGGAATTATAGCCGGGTTTTTGGAAAGAAAACTGTTTCAAGAAGAATTAGAGTGGCATAGAGACAGTTTGCAATTGCTAATAGACGATCAAACCAGCGATTTAAAAGAAGCTAAAGAAAAAGCCGAAAAAGCTAACCACGCAAAGTCCGAATTTTTATCAAAAATGAGTCATGAATTGAGGACTCCTTTAAACGCTATTTTGGGTTTTGCGCAGTTATTTAGTATAAGTAAAAAAGACCCTCTGACAGATTGGCAGAAACAAAATATTCAGCATATTTTAAAAGCGGGTAATCATTTACTCGATTTAATTAACGAAGTTTTAGATTTGTCTAAAATTGAATCTGGGAATTTAGAGGTCCTCGACGATAATGTTTTGTTGAGTTCTTTAATTGAAGAAGTCGTTTTTCTGGTTCGACCAATCGGGCAACAAAAAAATATATCGGTAATAAACGAGTCGCCAGAAGGTGAAAAAATCTGGGTGAGAGGAGATCCTGTTCGCTTAAAACAAGCTTTACTTAACTTAGCCTCTAATGGAATAAAGTACAACAATCCTGGAGGGTTAGTTAAGATTGGGGCAACGACTAAAAACGACAAAGTTATTGTCAAAGTAGAAGATAGCGGTATTGGAATACCAGAAAATAAGCTCCAGGAAATTTTTGAGCCTTTTAGTCGTTTAGAAATTGAAAGCGTTCCTGTAGAGGGCACCGGCATTGGTCTTTCGATAACCAAAAAGCTTGTAGAGCTTATGAATGGTTCATTAAATGTAAGCAGTCGTTTGGGAGAGGGAAGCCTGTTTGAAATAGGATTGGTTCCAGGAACCGAAGGGCAGTCAGAAAATACGGCGACTGACGAAGACGAGGAGAGATTAGAACATAGGACCAAAGAAGAGCTTATCAAGTCGATTCTTTATATAGAAGATAATCCCAGCAACTTGGCTTTGATAAAAAGAATTCTTTCTATTTATCCAAATATCAGACTGTTTACCGCTCCCGAAGCAAAAATGGGAATTGATTTGGCGCGCGCTCACAATCCAAATTTGATATTGATGGATATCAATCTTCCGGGAATGGATGGTATTACCGCTTTAAAACAATTAAAGAATTTTGAAGAGACCAAAGAGATTCCTGTTATTGCTTTAAGCGCAAACGCGATGCAATCAGATATTAAAAAAGCAATGCAATGTGGATTTGAAGATTATATTACAAAGCCTGTGGACGTGAATTTATTTTTGAAAGCGGTTTGCGGGATTCTTGAAATTAATATTTAATAGGAAACAAAGCTTGCTAGTGAACCTCTAATAATTGGTATTTTTACCGGTTTGCTATCGCCTAGCCTTTGAGTTTAAGGGCCAGGCTCTTGGCAAATCTGAATTTTTAGAGTTTCCCTTAATTAAAAAAACGTTTGTTAATCTCTTCTACGGTTAGCGCCTGGCTAAATAGAAATCCTTGATAAGAATCACAGCCTGAACTTTTTAAGTAACTCCTTTGGGTTTCGGTTTCAACTCCTTCAGCCGCCGTTTTAAAATCAAGACTTTTCGCAATGGCAATTATTGCGTTGGTAAGAGACGCAGTTTTTTTGTCGCCTAAGTTTTGAATGAAGGATTGATCAATTTTTAAAGAATCTACGGGTAAATTTTTTAAATCTTTAAATGAAAAATAGCCGGATCCAAAGTCGTCAATAGAAGCAAGGATACCTTCTTCTTTTAATTTGTTGAGTTTTTTTATCACGTTCTTAGTGTCTTTTGAGATAATGGACTCGGTAATTTCCAGTTCTAAGAATTGAGCGTTAATCTTTTCGTTGGCAACAATCCTTTTTAGGCTTTTTACAAGATTGTGTTGTTCAATCTGTTTACTAGATAAGTTAACCGAAACGCTTATGGGTTTTAACGAGTTTTCCCAGGTTTTAATCTGTTGGCATGCTGTATGAAGAACCCATTCTTCTATCAAAAGAATGAGGTGACTTTCTTCGGCAAACGGTATGAATTGCTCGGGTAGAATTAGCGAGCCATCTTGTTTTTCCCACCTAATTAACGCTTCCAAACCTAAAATTTCTTCGTTACTCAAATTGACTTGAGGTTGGTAATAAAGCTTTAATTCTTCTTCATTAAGCGCTTTTCTCAGAGTTTGTTCAAGGTTTACTCGTTTTGTGATACGTTCGTTCATGGCAGGCATGAAAAACTGATAATTTGTTTTGTCTTTATCTTTTGCTCGATATAGCGCTATGTCTGAGTTTTTTAGCAAGGTTTCAAAGTCTTCGCCGTCGTTTGGATACAAGGAAATTCCGACACTCAACCCAAGGTTAATTTCCTGATCGTTAGATATAAACGGTTTGTCAAAAACCTTGAAAAGCTTTTGGCAAAATTTGGCCGCATCGCTCGCGTCTATCAGGTTTGCCAGCAAAATGACAAACTTGTCTCCTCCCATATGAGCGATGGTATCTTCTTTTCTTAGAGCCGACTTCAATCGTTTTGCGACTTCTTTAATTAGTTCGTCTCCTCCAGCGTGGCCAAAAGTTTCGTTGATAGTTTTAAAATTATCTAAATCTAAATATAAGAAACCGACCGTTTTTTTACGTCGAGCGGCTTGGGCCGCCATGACTTCCATTCGGTCTTTAAGTAAATTGCGGTTAGGCAGTTCGGTGAGGTTATCGAAAAACGCCATTTTTTTTATTTTATTTTCCATTTCAAGGCGTTCGGATATGTCTTGAGCTACAGCTAAAAAAATTGGCGGGCGCTCTGGCTCCAGGCATTGTATTCGTATTTCAACAGGATAAACGGTGCCATCTTTACGTTTATGTAAGGCTTCAAACGAAACTAAAGATTTTTCTCCTTCTCTAACTTGATTAAGTAGCTTTTCAATTTCGGAAATTGATATTCCAGATAACCAATCTGTTATCTTTAAAGCCCTAATCTCTTCGGAGCTATATCCCAAGCTTTTACAAGCTTTTGAGTTTACTTGTTTGATTTTTTCTCCGCTATTTGCGAAGACGAAAATTTCGTTTGCTGTGTCGTCTAATATTTTATTTAAACGTTTAGCCAGTTTTGTTTCGTTGATTAATCTAACGTTATCTTCTTGAATAATTTCCAGATCTGTTTTTGAACGTTGCGATAAAGTTTTTATGATTGGCATGAGCGAAGCGGGATTATTTGCCAAATAGTGATGAAACTGTTTTTTAGGAATTTCGAGTAGAGTTGATTGCGATATTGCCTGGATCGAAGCGGAACGAGTTCCGTTTCCTAGCAAAGCCATTTCCCCTAAATATTCGCCGGTGGTTCTTGTAGAAATTATTCTATTTTTTTTAAATACTTTTAAGACTCCAGAAATAATGACGAACATAGAGTTTCCAACTTCGTCTTCTCGAAATAAAAAATCATTTGGTTGTAAGTTGATATGAATGCAATTTGCCGCTAAATCGTCTAAGTTTGGTAAATGCGATAAGAAATCGACCTCTTTTAATACGTTTTTGATATCTTCGATCATTTAAAAAATGTTTCCTTTAGGCAATCAGAGAAAATATAAAACTTCATGCAAGCTCTTCAGCGGGAGTTGTTTTTATTTTATACTATGACTTAAAATGTAATAGTAGTTTCTAAAAATACATTACTACAGTGTAGAGATTTGAAGTTTAAAAGCAACACGGTTTTTAATGACTTAAACTTCTTAAGTTTTTTCTTTTTATTTCGTTTATATTAATAAGTTATGAATAAATATTTGAAAAGAATAACTTTTTCCTGTTTGTTGCCAGCGTTTTTATTGATTGCCGGAGGTTTATGCTTTGGCGAAACAATCAATGCGCAACGAGATAAATGGGTTGTAGAAGGGAAAGCCCGCCTCAAAAAAGAAGAGATTAAAGAACCGCAGGATTTTCGAGATATTAGCTCCAATGACGAACGCGCTATGCTTTGTTTACTCTCTAGAAACTCTTGCATACAAAAATGTAGAAAAGTATATAAAGAGGTTAAGGAAGACTCCGAAAAGGTTAGGGAGCAGGAATATCAAACCCTTCTATTTCTTAAAAGAAAATGCATATTAACTTGTAATTGGAATCGCGATATTTGTGTTGAACAGTATTAAATTTAAGCTAGCGCCCGGTAAAGATTAGAATAATTGTCTTAAAGTTATATTATTCCAGAGTAAAGAAGCTATTTTTGGTTTTTGGATTTGCTTTTTGAATGAGGGGTCTGCAATTCATAATGGATAAAACAATTTAACCTTTTAAAGGAATTTATATTATTGAATCGAGGCGAGATTCTCGTTAGCTCTCTTAAGAAACTAAGCTTTTGTTTATTAGGTCGAGGCTTCGAGGACCTCCTAAGGAACAAGTGGAAGAATTTAACCTAGATTCTTTACTTCGGCAGGCTCAGCACAAGCTCTGTTACTTTGTGGCTTCTCGAGAATGACGGTGAAATGAGCTTTTATTGAACGCAATGTTTTAATTCAAAAGACCATCAGCCTTGTTCTTTTTTTAATATACTCGGTTTTCGAGTCTAGTGTTCGGGGTGATAATTTTATTTTGGTCGAGCAACCGTTAAAACATACGGTTTAATTAAATTTTCTATTTAATTATTATTCTACTCTTTGAGACTCTGAAATAAAAATCAATCGAAAGAGCTTTTACTTGACCGTAGTGAAAAGATCATTTTTTTGGCGTTAAATTTAAAATATGTTTGTTTTTATTAAAAATTTTTTTTGTGTTTTGGTTTTATTATTTATAGCAAATAGCAAAACCATTGCAAACCCAATAGTTCCGGAGTTGCCAAAAGTTTTGAAAGGAGAATTGGGGCCATTTGATAAAAAGAAAAAATATACTGGGGAAAAAGATTTATTTCGTCCCAATTTAAAGTCAAGGAATTATGAGAGGGGTAACTTAAGTCACGCTGATTTGAGACGAGCAAATTTGGCGGGGTCTAAACTTAGCGGCGCTAATTTAAATAAAGCTAATTTACATGGAGCCAATTTTTCGTCGTCAAATATGAGCAAAGCCAGTTTAGCTAACGCTAAATTGATAAGGGCAGATTTAAGTTTTACAAACCTTTCCTGGGCCAATTTAAGCGGCGCTAATTTAGCTTACGCAAATTTTCATAAAGCGGATTTATCCGGGGCGGCTCTTAAAGGCGCTAAATTAATTGGATCTAAATTTTCTTTTGTAAATTTATCTAAAGGCAATTTGATTGGAGCCAGATTAGATCATGCGGATTTTAGTTTGGCCGACTTAAAAAAGGCAAACTGTAACCGCGCTCTGCTGGGAAGTTCTCAATTTTATAAAACTGATTTTTCGGGAGCGTCTTTAGTTAACGCGAAAATTTTTGGTTCTCAGTTTAATAAAGCTAATTTATCCAGAGCGAATCTTAATGGAGCAAAGTTTAAAGGATCTAAATTTGATTTAACGGATTTTTCAGGCGCGACGATGCTGGGAGCGGATATAAGTGGCGCTAATTTAGAATATGCCAAAAACCTGTCTTGCGAACAATTATTCACCGTAAAACTATTCGATAAAAGTTCGACAATTATTCCAATCTATCTAAAAATTGTTTGGAAAGGTCCCGAAGAGTTTACTTGTAAACGGGATCTTTGCGTCGACCTGGGAGACGATTTAGGCGACTTAAATAAACGGATGGTTTCCAAAGCGTGCAAATAGCCGACCTTGAAATTTTCTATTTCAATAGCCAGAAATATGGCCCGGCGCATTAGCTCCAGAAACATGAGGGGTTGGCGCTTTTGTCGCATTACCACTTACGTGGTTGTTTGAAGGCGGGAGGGTCTCGGCGCAACCAATCGTTAGGCTCAGCAATAAACAACTCAGCGCTAAAAGCAAATTAAAACTTTCCATGCTTTTTTTTCTCCTTTTTAAATTTTAGAATATATTTTGGGGGACAAGGAACCCAGAGGGTCAGTTCTGCGGTCGAGGTAGCAAAGTTTCCACAAGGAAACTTTTAGGGATAGGAGTTAAGTTCGACAACTGGAAAGGCCCGGGGAGGAAAAGGCCAACCTCCGGGCTCCGATTGTCCTTACAGCATATTGTACATGGTTTTTCTTTAAATACAATATATAGTGTACTTTTGATTATAATTCTTTATTTTGACTTAGGGTAATATCCAATAAAACTTTGCTTTCGACTTTTGCAGCTTGGAAAGCAGACTCGATTTCCTTGAATGGGTATATGGACGTAATTAAATTAGCTAGTTGTTTTTGATGTTTTTCCAATATTTCGATTGCTGGGTAAAAACGGCCGCAACGAGACCCTTGAATGCAAATTTCGTCAACAGCTACCTGAGTGGTATTAAATCCTTGTGAGGGTAACCCACATGTCGTTTTAAGAGCGATTGTTCCTCTTGGCCGAATTAAATTTAAAGCTAAAGAAAGTCCTTCCGGGTTTCCAGTAGATTCGACCACAATATCGGCTCCCAATCCTCCCGTTAAAGATTTAATTTCCTTTTCGGCCTCTGTCGGAAGAAAGGCGCGCTTAACTCCAAAATTTAAAGCTCTAAATCTTTTTTCCTCGCTTCGCGTAATTGCAATAGGATTTAAGCCTTTTAAGATAGCCGCAAAAATAATAAGTATACCCAATCTGCCACAACCAATAACAACTACTGTGTCGTTTGGTTTTATAGGAGAAAGATCGAACGTTTGCAGCGCCGCAGCAAGAGGTTCCACCAGGACAGCGGCTTGAGATGGGATGGAATCGGGAATTTGGTGAAGGGAACCCACTGGAACCGCCACTTGTTCCGCAAAAGCTCCATTATGATTAATAATTCCTAAAACCGACCTTTTTAAACAATGGTTGGGTAATCCCATTCTACAAGCCTTGCACAGAGGTTCCCATTTATATGCGATGCAAGTATTGTTAATCTCACCGGTTACTTTTTTGTTCAACCAAGACTTGTCGACGTTTTTTCCTATGTCGATTACTTTTCCAACAAACTCATGTCCGGGAGTTAACGGCAAAGGCACTTGATAGTCTCCAGAAAAAAGGGCAAGGTCGGTGCCACAAATACCGGCTACTTCAGGAGCGATGATAACTTCTTGCGGTTTTGGGGTGAGATCTGCTTTTTCTTGAAGCTCAATTTTATGGGGGTCTGTGATTACGGCAAAAAGAGGCATAACTTAGTCAAAAACTAAATTAATAATTTGGGCTCGTTATTTAGAGGATCGTTTCTTTTTATTTTTTTCCTGCCAAACGATTAACCAGTGTTGCAGGAGTTTAAGAGGTTGCGTTCCGGTAAATTTCTTTCTTTTTATTTTTGGAGTTTTGTCGTGTTGCAGTTTAGCGATTATGGGAGCGGCGACCGACTCTTCGATCCAAATTCCACGTTGTGCGTGCTCTAGTTTTTTAGATGTGCAGGTGTCTCTAAAAGCAACCACCAGACGGCAATCTAAAGGTCTGTCTTCATAAATTATGCAATTCATCTCGTCGTCCAAAAAGGGACATGGATGATTCATGACGGTTTGGTGCCAGTCTGTTTGTTCAAATTTCTTTTCGGAATTTATAGCAGTCTTAACTTTATTGATAGACTTTTGAGATCGTTCAATAACGGCGTTAAGATCTATTCCTTTTTCTTTAGCTCCTTTTACAATCCCCTCCCATTCAAACTGAGTGGCCGCCACTCCCGTGTGGCAGCAATGAGCGCACCCCTTTCCACATTTTAAGGAATCCGATTTTTCCTGGAACGCTTGATCCAGTAGACTCCAAAACGCTCTTAATGGGGAGGCGCCATTTTTTTTACCTTCTTGTTTAGCTTTTTCCAGCAAAGCTTTATAAGTTTCTTGAATGGCTTCTTCGCCAAATTTATACTTTATAAATTTCATCAATTCGGCGGCGTCTGTCATGCCTTCGATGAACATGCCGTTATGGTCGGTTTGTAAAGCCATGATTTTTTACTTTTAAGCGGAAGTGATAATTGAAGAGGACCTCTAATAATTCATATTTTTACTAACTTGCTATCGACTAGCTCTTGGTAATTAGGGCTAGTCTCTTTGCAATTCTCAATTTTTAGAGGTCCCCTTAAACGAAAAAGTACTTTAACATAAACAAGCGTTAGCCTGACGCAAAATTATTTATGGCGGAAGGGGTGAAAAACAGGCGACAAAAAGTTTAACTTTTTGTTTTTTTGTTTTGCGCGTCAAGAAACTTGACTTGTAGTTCGTAGATCAACTGTTCAATTAATTTTTTTTCTTCTTCCGACAAATTGCCTTCGGTTTTAGTTTGCAACATGGAGATAATATCAATTGTTTGCTTAACGGCGTTAAGGTCCGTTTTTCTTTCTCCTGTTTTAGGGTCGGGCATCTCGCCCAAGTGGTAGAAGGCTGAAGAAGTTAGAGAAAGGATGAATGTTGAAAAGTCAATTTTGAAATCCTGAATAGTTTCTTGCTGTTCAGAAGAACTCTCTTCCGGGTTTTGAGATTCCTTTTCTATTTCTTCATCGGTTTTTTGAGATTGCCTGTGATCTTTTATTGTGAAACCTGGACCTTTAATTTCTTCGCTCATATTGAATTCCTCCATCACATCGTAAAAAATTCGACGTAACCTTATTCTTCGTCCGTCCCCATCAATAGCCTTACGGAAAAACCAAGAATAATCATTATCAAGCCCAAGATTAGAGGAATGTAACCTTGACCTTCGATAAACTCCATGTATGATTTTTCGGTGATTGGCCATTGCAGAAATAAGCCAATTAATACAAAAAGAACGCCGCCTCCAACCATTATTTTTTTCATGGTTTGGATAGTTTGTTCTTCTGATTCCTGATCTACTTGTTTTTCCATGGCGTATTTGTTTTTTGTAATTAGAGGCAGAAATATAAAATGCCAAGATAGCTTAAGAGGACCTCTAATAATTGGCATTTTTACTGGTTTGCTATCGCTCTACCCCTTGAGTTTAAGGACCAGGCTCCTGGCAAATCTGAATTTTTAGAGACTCCCTTAAGATGAGCTATTTAATGTTAGCAAAAGGTAAAAAAGGTGTCAAAAGATTAGTCGTTTGTTGTTGTGTAGTACGCCTTTTGTTATGATAACTGGCATGAAAAGAAATCGAAAAGCCTTGAAAATATTGAAAATACAGATCGAAAAAATTTTGAATAAGACCGTTATTGTGGCGCTTTTTTGCTCTTTGGCAGGGTGTTCTTCTCTAGTTATTAAAACTTCATTGCCTATTTTAAAAGACCAGGCAAATACCATGAAAACAGAGTCGGACCCAGAGTTGGCCCGGCTAGCTATTCCCGCACAGTTAAAGATGTTGGAAGGAATTTTGAAATCCGAACCTGAGAATTTGGAACTACAGCTTCTGCTGGCGGAGGGTTTTTGCAGTTATTCATTTGCATTTTTAGAAGACGTGGATAAAGAGAGGGCGGGGAAGTGGTATTTAAGAGGGAAAAATTACGCTTTAAGCGCATTGCAAACCTTGAGCGCGAACTCAAAATTTTCAAAAGGCGACTTAACAACCTGGAAAAGTGAATTGAAAGAACTGAATTCCAGCGCTTTACCGGCTCTCTATTGGCTGACTCAATGTTGGGGCGGTTGGTTGACGATGAATTTGCATAACCCCTTTGCTTTTGCGGATATATCAAGAATCGAGCCCGCTTTAGAAAGGGTTCTTGTTTTAAATCCGAATTTTTATTATGCGGGAGCGCATAGAGGGCTGGGAGTTTTTTATGGAAGTCGCACTAAAATTTTGGGCGGTAATCCGGAAAAAGCGAAAATTAATTTCGAGAAAAGTTTGAGTTTGACGAAAGAAAAGTTTTTGATCAATTCTTTTTTATTTGCAAAAACTTATGCCGTTCAAAATCAAGATCGCGAACTTTTCGAACGGCTTCTGAATGAGATAATAGAGGCTCCCGAAGATTTGCTTTCGGAGGAAAGATTGGCTAACGAGGTTGCAAAATTAAAAGCAAAAGCGTTATTGGAATCTATAGACGATTTATTTTAAACGATTGTGACAGGACTTTCGAAAATCTGAGAATTTTTAAAAAAGATGAATTATATGAAAACTAAGAAACAATTTTTCCTTTTATTAGTTTTTTTAATCGCTTTTTTTGCGACTCCACAAAACTCATTTGCCGGAAAAGGCAACCGCATTAAAATTGCCACCCTGGCTCCAGAAGGTTCTACCTGGATGCGGACTTTGAGAGAACTAGATAAGGAATTAAAAAAGGAAACAGGGGGCAGGCTTTCTTTTAAATTTTATCCTGGCGGAGTCTCCGGCGACGAGAAAGACGTTATACGAAAAATGAGGATTGGGCAGGTCCATGCGGCTGGATTTACAGGCGTTGGGTTAGGAGAGTTATTGCCCGAGTCGAGGGTGTTAGATCTACCGTTTCTTTTTGAAAACGATCAGGAAGTAGAACACGTTTACGACAAATTGCAGGGATACTTTGCAGAAAAGTTTGAACAAAAGGATTACGTCCTTTTAGGGTGGGCGCCTGTGGGGTGGGTCCATTTTTTCTCTAAAAAAGAGATCGTTTCTATTGACGACATCCGTCAAACCAAGACTTGGATGTGGGAAGGCGATCCATTAGTCCAAACGGCGTACAAAACTTTGAACGTTACTCCATTTCCTCTTTCGGTCACGGATGTTTTGTTATCATTGCAAACAGGAATGATTGAGACCGTGTACGCTTCTCCCGTGGCGGCTTTAGCTCTTCAGTGGTTTACAAAAGTAAAATATATGTCGCAAATGCCTATGGGATTTGGCGTTGGCGGAGTTTTAATTTCTAAAAAGAAATATAAAAAACTTGATCAGGCTGAACAAAAAATACTGGAAAGATTAAGCGGTAAGTTCTTGAAGAAACTAGTCAATGAAAATAATAAAGACAACGTAAAATCTATTCAAGCCATGCAAGGTGCGGGACTCAAACTTGCCAAGAAACCTGATGAAAATACGATGAAAGAGTTCCGTAAATTAGGAAAAAAGGTTCAAGAGGCTTTAGTTGGCAAGTTATTCTCTGCTGATTTATTAAAAAAGGTAAACGACTTGATAGAGGAAGTTAGGAAATAGAAAGTTCTTTCTTGAATTTCGTAAAAAGTCTGATTGAAGATTTCTTTTAAAGGAATTTATTTTATTGAATCGAGGCGAGATCTTTCACTCCTTCGAGTTCCTCAGCAAGCTTGAGCCTCCTAAGGAACTAAAGTAAGGAAGTCGCAGTTCGAGAGCCTCACTGTGACAATATTTTATTTTTTGCTTTA
>CAYFMN010000014.1:82160-99141 GCA_964344185.1 uncultured Nitrospinota bacterium | reverse complement strand
GCTTGCCTCTTAATTCGAAACCAAAGTTGCACTTACAACTTGAATCCGCCTCTTATAATGTAACTGCTTAAAGGATTTTTTGTTTTAATCGCTTTTAAATATGGTTGAAAACTTGGTAGAAAAAAAAAGAGAAGAAGAAATCCAAGTCCTTCATAAGGCTTTTGAATCTTTTAACGAAGCTTCGCAGCAATTGCAGGGTTCATACGATAAGCTTCAGGAAAGAATTAAGGAGTTGGACTCTCAGCTTGCGGATAAGAATTTAGAGCTAGAACGAAATTTAAATGAAAAAGATAAAGTAAAGAATTACTTAAATAATATCTTAGAAAGCCTTCACAATGGCGTTGTAGTTATTGATTCGGATGAAAAAATCACTGCTTTTAATCAATCGGCTGGCGTCATAATGGGGAAATCTCCTGGTCAGTGTGTGGGAAAAAAATTAAAAGACGTTTTTTCGCCAGAATTTTTTGAATCTACATTTGCTCCTCTTATTCAAACTAAAGAAAAAAATGAAAGTTTGGATCGGGTTTATTATGTTGAGGAGCATGAAAAAGTGGATATACGGGTATCCTCTTCTCCAATGAAAGATAACAAGAATAATGAAGTCGGCACTGTTTTGATAGTTCAAAATGTCACTCATTTAAAAAGATTAGAAGAGGAAGTTCAGAGAAATCAACGGCTCACGGCTATGGGAGAAATGGCCGCTGGAATAGCGCATGAAATAAGAAATCCATTGGGAAGTATTGAGCTTTTTGCTTCGCTTTTGCGAAAAGATTTAGAGGAGGATGTAGATAAACAACTTCTTGCGGATCATATTTGTTCTGGCGTAAAGAATATGGATAGGATCATATCGAGCATTCTTTTATTTGCGAAATCCCCAGAGCCTTCCTGTCAAAAATGCGATATTAATGCAATGTTGCAAGAACTTTTGGAGTTCTCTTCTAATATTATTTATCCGGAAAATATTAAAATTATTCGCAAGTTAGGCAAAGAAAAATTATTCTGTAAGGGCGATGCAGATCTATTGAAGCAAGTGTTTTTAAATTTCATTCGAAACGCAATACAAGCCATGCAGGATGAAGGGGAGTTGGTATTAAAGAGCGAAGAAATCGGAATTACCAAAAAGGGAAAAAAGGAAGGAGCTTGTATTTCTATTTCCATATCTGATACAGGGGTTGGTATTTCGCCTGAAAACCTAAAGAAAATTTTTAATCCTTTCTTTACTACAAAAGCTCGCGGAACCGGTCTTGGTATGGCAATTGCCTATAACATAATAAAGGCTCATCAAGGCACTATAGAAGTTGACAGCACGCCAAATGTAGGTACAACGTTTACAGTTAAGATTCCAGCTTGGGACATGAAAAAATGAGCGAGCAAGAAACCAAGAAAATTTTGATAGTCGACGATGAGATTGAAATGAGAATCGCTCTAGAGGCTACGCTAAAGCGCGAAGGTTATGAAACGGTTACGGCTGAAAATGGACAAGTTGGGTTGGATCGTTTAGGGAAGGAACCTTTTGACCTGGTTTTAACTGATATGAGAATGCCCGAGATGGGCGGTATGGATTTATTGCGATCCTTAAAAAAACACTACCCAAATGTGCAGGTGGTGATGATGACAGCTTATGGAACTATAGACAGCGCCGTTGAAAGCATGAAAGTTGGCGCCTTTGATTATTTATTAAAGCCATTTTCTGCTGAAATAGTTGCCTCGACTATAAAAAGAGCCTTTTTGAAAGGAGCTGGCAGCGTTCCTGAGTCTATTAAGGAGGAAACCGAAGCTGAACCAGAAAAAAAGCTTCCAGAGCGTCGAATTGTGACGGCTAACGCAAAAATGAAAGAAAAATTGGAGTTTGTCGAGAATGTTGCGTATAGCAAATCGACAATTTTAATTTCTGGAGAAAGTGGTACGGGCAAAGAAATGTTTGCGCGTTATGTTCACCATTGCAGTCCTAGAAAAGATAAACCATTTGTGGCGGTAAATTGCGCTGCTTTGCCTGAGGGATTGCTTGAAAGCGAGTTGTTTGGGCATGAAAAAGGAGCTTTCACCGGAGCGACAACCCGAAAAGAGGGAAAATTTGAAATTGCAAATAAAGGCACCCTTTTATTAGATGAAATTACCGAAATGGGAGTGCAGCTTCAGGCTAAGTTATTACGCGCTTTACAAGAGCATGAAATTGACCGCGTTGGAGGCAGAGAATCTATACCGGTTGACGTGCGGGTTATTGCTACGACCAATCGAGACATAAAGCAAAGAATTAAGGAAAATGAGTTTCGAGAAGATCTGTTTTATCGTTTAAACGTTATTCCGATAAGTTTGCCGGCGTTAAGGGAAAGAAAAGAGGATTTATCTGTTTTAGCCGAATTTTTTATGGAAAAACATGGTAAAGAGGTAAATAAAAAAATATCCAAAATCGCGTCTGCAACCTTAGATCTTTTGAAAAAATATAGTTGGCCTGGCAATGTGCGGGAGCTTGAAAATACAATCGAGCGCGCTGTTCTTCTATGCAAAGGCGATACGCTTCAACCCTCTGATCTTTTCCTGGATGAAGAGGAATTAACATCGAATTCAAGCTCTTCTGGGGCGGAGTCTTTTGTAGGGAAAACTCTGCATGAAATGGAAAAAGAAATGATTCTTCAAACTCTTGAAGAAGTTGATAACAATAAGACGAAGTGCGCTGAAATTTTAGGTATAAGTATTAGAACTTTACGAAATAAATTAACTGAATATGAAGCGAAGTCTAAATAAATATAGACTCATTTTTTGGCTAAAAACGTTTTAGATTTTCACGCTTAAATACGCTTTTTCGATAGAAATTATCCAGCGATAAAGTGTTTCTCTCCTTTTTTTCTTCCTCACCACTAGAAGTCCGTTTAGTCAAAATATTGTCAAAATCCTTTGGCATGGCATTTGCTCTTAAGTAGTTTAGGAACAAACTTTGTCAAAAAACCATCTATGAAAGGCCAAAGGATATGGATTTTTTATCTTCAATGCGAATTAGTTCTTCCGGATTATCAGTACAGCGTAAACGGATGGAGACTATCTCTAGCAATCTGGCGAATATCGAAACCACTCGAACTCCAGAGGGCGGACCTTATAGAAGAAAAGACGTCGTTATTACGGCTCTTCCTTTAGAAGATGAATTTGGTCAAAGTCTTAGTAGAGAACTACAATCCAACGTTAATAAAGTCGTAGTTACAGATATTATTGAAAATCAAGATGAACCAAGAATGGAATTTCAACCTAACCACCCTGACGCGAATGAGTTGGGTTATGTTGCAAAACCAAATATTGATTTGATGAGCGAAATGGTCGATCTAATGACGGCTTCCCGTTCGTATGAAGCTAATGTAACAGCTATTAACGCATCGAAAAATATGGCTTTAAGAGCTATTGATCTCGGAAGATAAACAAAAACTAATAATTAACTAAACCCGAAAATCTCATGGAACAGATTCTAGCTTTTATCGAAAACCTTAAAAATAGATATCAAGAGTTTACGGCAGGTCAAAAAGGAGCCGTTTGGGCATTAGTAGCCATAGGAATTTCTTCTTTGGTTGCCATGTCTTTTTGGGTTCAAGAGCCTGATTTTCAACTTCTTTATTCTAATTTAGCCGCAGAAGACGCTGCAGCTATAGTTGACGATTTAAAAACCCAAAAAGTTCCTTATGAGTTAGGAGCTAATGGGACTATTATTAGGGTACCTTCCGACAAAGTTCACGAATTGCGACTACAACTTGCTGCGAAAGGTTTACCAGAAGGCGGCGAAGTGGGAATGGAGTTATTTGAAGATTCCTCCTTGGGAATGACAGAATTTGTCCAAAAATTGAATTTTCAACGAGCTTTAGAAGGCGAGTTAGTAAGAACTATTAAATCTTTAGATTCAATCAGTCAAGCTCGGGTGCATTTGGTTATTCCCGAAGACAATATTTTTCTAAGAGAAAAACCTAAAGGCAAAGCTTCGGTTACTTTAAAAATTAAAGCGGGAAGAACCTTGTCGGAGAGTCAAGTTCAAGGAATTGTTCATTTAGTGTCAGGTAGCGTAAAAGGTATTTCTCCAGAAAACGTGGCTGTCGTTGATATGAAGGGCAATATTCTTTCTGGAGATCAAAAGTCTTCTCGTGATGCCATGATTACAGGAAGCAATTATAAGCATCAACGAAACCTTGAAATGGAATTTGAAAACAGCATTACCAAAATGTTGGAAAGCGCTTTAGGGGCAGGAAAAGTAATCGCTCGAGTTACTGCAAGGCTCAATTTTGATAAAGTAGAAAGAACCGAGGAGATTTACGACCCAGAATCTCAAGTAATACGGAGCGAACAAAGAGCTACAGAAGCCGTTGTAGGAGCGACGCCTCCTGGCGGTGTACCAGGAGTCCAAGCTCTATTGCCTACAGGACAAACCCCAGGAGGCAAAGCTGGAAACGCGGCTAAAAGAAATAATGAAAAGCAAACGCTTAACTACGAGATCAACAAAGTAATTCGTAGAATTTCAAAACCGACCGGTAGTCTTACAAATCTTTCAGTAAGCGTTATGGTTGATGGAACGCTTGATCAAGATGGAAATTACAAAGCGAGAACGCCAGAAGAAATGGCGACCTTACTGGACTTGGTTAAACGAGCTGTTGGATATAACGCTCAAAGAGGAGACCAAATTAAGGTTGAGAACGTACAATTTGATAAAACTCTTCAATTGCAAGAAGCCGAGCGTTTAAAACAAGCCGAGCAATTGGAACTTGGTTTAGAAATTGGTAAAATACTATTAGGTTTCATCTTTGTGTTCTTATTCTATACTCGATTAGTTCGACCTCTAGTTACCTGGATGACCACAAGCGTAGAAGTAGTTCCAGAAGAGGGAACTGCGCCAGAAATTATCGCAACTGAAGAGGATTTGGAAGAGGAGCGGCAAAGATTGGCGGAATTGGGACCGGCAGCTCAGGAAATCAGGAACGCCGTTAACGAATTTGTAGAAACTGACCCAGCGTTTTCCGCAAGCATTGTTCGTAAGTGGATGAGAGAACGCAAAGGGGTAGACGAGTAAAATTAAGGAGAAAACATGGCTAGAGAATATACGGGACCTGAAAAAGCCGCAATTTTTTTGATGTCGTTGGGTGAAGAACCTGCCGCTAAAGTTTTAGCAAATTTAGACGAGCGGGAAATACAGTCCATCGGTAACTATATGTCGGCTTTATCTGACGTAGATATCCAAACCATGGATAAAGTTCGCAAAGAATTCCACGAAGCTGTTGAGTCTGGCACTGGCGGTATTGGATTAGGCGGGGTAGAGTTTTTAAAATCAACTCTTATGAAAGCCTTGGATCCCGTTAAAGCAGCAGAAATTTTAAACAACATTACTTCTCCCACAGATGAATTGGAAGGCGGTTTGGAAACAGTTCGAATGTTGGACCCCAGAACGATATCCAATTTTTTGGTGAATGAACATCCCCAAACTGCAGCTATTATTATGGCGCATTTAGAGCCTATTGTTGCTAGTGCAGTTTTAAAAGAACTTCCTGAAGATATGCGAACAGAGGTTGTGCATCGACTTGCTACCCTAGAACGGGTTGCTCCTATGGTTATTAGAGAATTGGACGAAGCTCTTCAAAACGAACTACGCGCTTCCACCGCAGTATCGGGTAGTAAAATGGGCGGCGTAGATAATGCGGCTAAAATAATGGGTACGTTAGACCGAACAACTGAGACTGCGATTTTAACCGAATTGGACGAGGTGGATCCTGATTTAGCGAACGAGATTCGAAATCTAAGATTCACTTTCGAAGATGTTGTCAAAATCGACGATCATGGTTTGCAAATGGTGTTAAAGGAAGTGAACCAGGAGGATTTGTTGATTGCTCTTAAAACTGCTAGCGACAAGTTGAAAGATAAAATATTTAACAATATGTCAGAGCGCGCTTCCATGATGCTCAAAGAAGATCTAGAAGCTATGGGGCCCAAAAAGATCAGCGAAGTCGAACAAAGTCAAGGTAAGGTAATTAACGTATGTAAAAGATTAGAAGAAGAAGGAAAAATAGTAATTGGCGGCGGAGCAGAGGATCAATATGTCTAATGATTTGACAGGCGGTTTCCAAAGAGATTTTCTGAAGGGTGAAACTGTTGACACGGTTCAAGCAAAAGAGCAGTGGCAATACGAACTGAAAGAGATTATCGATCCTGAAGAAATTGGGGAAAAAAGATTTGTATACGATTCCGACGAAGCTCGTAACTTTGATCAAACAAATATTAAGAGGGCTCGTGAAGGGGTAAAAGAAATTCTTGCCGACGCCATTGATAAGGCAAAAGAAAAAGCGATTCAAATAAGGGAAGAATCTCGAAAGTTAGGATACGACGAAGGACATAAAGAAGGTTTTCAAAAAGGTGAGAACGAAGCTTCACTCGAATTTGAACCCTTTTTTAAAACGTTTGATCAATGTGTTCGAGACTTGACCGTTTTCAGAAAAAAAATGTATGGGAAAGTAGAAAGGGAAATGGTGGAAATGGTGGTTGGTCTAACTAAAAAAGTTGTCCACCATGAAATGAGTATTCGAGAAGATAGCATTAAGGAGATGATTCGTTTAGCGGTTGATTCGGTGTTAGATAAAGAGACGATGATCATTAAGGTAAATCCTGCCGATAAAGGCTATGCGGAAAGCTTTAGACCTGAACTACATTTGCTATTTGACGAAATTAGAAATATTACATTCGAAGCTTCTCCGGCAATGGAACGAGGGGGGTGCGTAATAGAGACAAATTTTGGCACCGTTGACGCCCAGATTAAACATTTGGATGATGAAATAGATAAAATTTTAAATTTGACTCCTCGACCATTTGAAGAAGAAACTGATATGGATGACGAGTTGGAAGGGACGGAGTCCGATGCAAACTAGTATTGATATATCAAAATATCGATCTTTTATCGCCGACACACGATTAGTAAAAAAAAGCGGAAAGGTCAAAAGGATTGTTGGAATGATATTAGAAGGTGACGGTCCACCTTGCGCAGTGGGTGCGACATGTATCATTTTTCCTTTAAGCGGAAGAGATCCTGTAAAAGCCCAAGTTGTTGGTTTTCAAGATAATAAAACGCTCCTAATGCCGTTAGGCGATATTTTTGGAATCGAACCTGGAAGTAAGATCGAAGCCGAAGAGGACTCTCCAAGCTTTTCTGTCACTCCTACTTTAATTGGTAGAGTAATAGATGGAACAGGCGCCCCGATTGACGGTAAAGGTCATATTCCATTGGGGATTCAATACCCTTTAATGGGAATTCCTATTAATCCTTTGGAAAGAAATCGTATCAATGAACCTTTAAATATGGGAGTTCGCGCAATTAATGGGTTATTGACATGCGCTAAAGGCCAGAGGATTGGAATTATGGCGGGAACGGGCGTTGGTAAGTCTGTACTTATGGGAATGATTGCGCGTAATACATCAGCTGACTTAAATGTTATTGCTTTAATAGGTGAAAGGGGACGGGAAGTTCGAGAGTTTATCGATGAAAATTTAGGACCAGAAGGCCTAAAAAAGTCTATTGTTGTTGTTGCAACATCTGACCAGCCTCCACCCGTTCGTTTGCGCGGCGCATATATCGCTACGACAATTGCTGAATATTTTAGAGACCAGGGTAAAGACGTGGTTCTAATGATGGATTCGGTTACTCGATTTGCTATGGCACAAAGAGAAATCGGTTTATCTGCTGGAGAACCTCCGACAACCCGCGGTTACACGCCATCCGTGTTTTCTTTATTGCCTAGGTTATTGGAAAGAGCTGGAACCACTCAAGCTTCTGGAAGTATAACCGGGCTTTATACAGTCTTGGTTGAAGGCGATGATTTAAGCGAACCCGTAGCCGATTCTATTCGGGCTATTTTAGATGGGCATATTGTTTTGTCTAGAGCGTTAGCTTCTCATAATCATTATCCTGCAATCGATGTGTTGAGCAGCGTTAGTCGATTAATGATAGATGTTGCGTCGAAAGATCATTATCAAGACACAATGAAATTTAAAGATATCTTAGCCACTTATAAAGAAGCTGAAGACCTGATAAATATTGGAGCCTACGCTAAAGGTAGTAATCCAAAGATCGATAACGCAATGGAGAAAATTGAAGCTATGAATACTTTTCTCCGGCAGGGAATTATGGAAACCTCAAGTCTTGAAGAAAGTATTGGCGGTTTAAAGCAGATTGTTAATTAGGAAAATAAACTATCTTTAAAAAAATTATGGCGTTCAAGTTAGAAACTCTTTTGAAAATGAGAATTAATAATGAAAATTCCATAAAGAAGGAATTTTCAGAAATTCAGAATCATTTAATTGCTCAACAAAAGCGACTTCAGTTTATGGAAAACGTTGCTAACAAGACAAAAAATAATTGGAACGAAGCTATGAGTCGCCAAGTAGACCCTAATATGTTAGAAGTTTACAATCAGTTTTTTGACGGAATTGAAAGTCAAAAGAAACTACAGCAAAGTATAATTTCTGAGGTTCAGGAAAAAGCAAATGCTAAACGAGAGGTTTTAACAGAAGCTATGCATAAAAGGAAAACCTTGGAGATTCTGAAAGAAAAACAACTTAAAGAAGAAAAAGATAGACAAAATAAAATGGAAACTGCGATGTTGGATGAAATTGCTTCTTTGCAGTGGCTTAGAAGGTCTTGATAATGTTTCGAGTTGCCCTCTTTGCCTTTGCTTTTTTCTTTTTTTATTTCGCGTCGTTTTCTATCTCTGTTCGCCAAGGGATAAATTGGAAATTTGGAGCAAAAATTGTTGTTGCTCAAGTTTCAGATAAAGAAGACCTAAAAAAGACGAAGGCCTCCACTACATTGCGACGTCCCCAAACCGTTAACGTTGAAACTCTTAGGCTTATTGAGCGCATTGAAACAAAAACCAAAGAGTTAAAAAAACGAGAGGAAGCGGTCAAGCTAAAGGAACAACAGCTTAAAGATTTAGAAAAAAAAGTAAAAAAAGATTTAAAGAAAATCGAAGACGCGATTAACCAAGGCCAGGTGCTGCTTGGAATTTCAGAAGATCTAAATCAGGAAAACTTGGATCTCCTTGTAAATATTTATTCTTCAATGCGTCCGGAGGACGCCGCGCCTTTAATTGGAGCTTTGGATGAGCGTATTGGAATTCCAATAATTTCTCGGATGAAAAGTAAAATAGCGGCTCAAATTCTAAGTCAAATGGATCCCAAAGCCGTAAAAGTAATTAGCGAAAAGTTAGTAAATCCTAAAAAATATAAAGAGCGGAAGCCTTAGATTAACGACTTTCTTTGGATGATAAGTCGCTGTTGGAGTCGTTTTTCGAAACCCCTGGATTGAACATTCCTACCGAAACAATCATTTTTAATCCCTGTTCAACGGGAAAACCTAATGGAATAATTTTTTCTTTTGGTAGAACTACGGTAAATCCGGTAGTAGGATTTGGCGTGGTTGGAACAAAAATATTTACAAAGTTATCTCCCAGTTTGTTTTTTATTTCGCCCGTTGTGTCGCAACAAATTATCCCAAGACTTTGTAATCCTTCCCTTGGATAATCCAAGATAACGGCTTTTTGGAATTTTGGGGTTCCCGTTTCTGAAAAAGTAGCCACCAATTTTTTGATGGTTATATAAATCGTCCGTACAAAAGGAATTCTTTCGACAATAATATCGCCAAAGCCGACAACCTTTTTGCCGAACCAATTAGTTGCAAAAAGGCCTGCCGCAACGATTAGTAAAAAAAGTATGAAAAAGCCGGTTCCAGGAAGATAAAACTTATCGGGTATTTCAATGCCGGCTTTATATATTAAATTGTTGATTATTGGAACTAGCGACTCATCTAATCTGGAATTAACAAATGTAAAAAGGAAAACGGTTAGGCCTGTAGGTATAACTACCAGGAGTCCGGCAATTATGTTTTTTTTAACTTTTGTTTTGATAGGAGTTTGAGACATAGAATAACTATCTGATCAGAATTATTTAGGTAGCTATTCTAAGCTTTTTAAAATACTTAAACAAGAGAAGGAGAGAGCAAAAAAATGGAATTGAAATGGGAAAAAAGGCAGTTATGTAGTTAGCCAACTAATGATTCTAGATGGTTTTTTACTCGCGTTACCAATCTGGGATGACGGTCCCCGCCAAGTTTTATGAATCTTCGATAAAAATAAATTGCTGAAGTCATATTTCCCATTTCTTCGTAGAGCAAACCTAAATTATAGTTTGTGCCAGGGTGATCTGGATCAATTTTAAACGCTTTGTTATACACAGATTGGGCTTTTTCCAGCCAGTTTTGTTTTTTATAGATGATTCCTAAATTATTATAGGTTTCTAAGTTATCTGGTTCAGTTTGAATCGCTTTTTTATAATTAGAAATTGCTCCTTTGATATTCCCCTTTTTATAATAAACCACTCCTATATTATTGTAAGCTTTAGAAAAGTTAGGGTCTATGTAAAGGGCTCGCATAAATTGCTCAAGTGAAGCGTCGTACATTCTTAATTTTTTATAGATGAGTCCGATATTATTGTAAATTTCTGGATTCCTGGGATCTAGTTCTGCGGCTTTTTGGTAGTTGATTAACGCTTCTTGATGGTCGCCCGCTTCTTGATGAAAGGTTCCCATATTAAAGTAATAATTTGAATCTTTGAAAATTTCTGGCGTTGATCCTTTTGGTAGAGGTGCGGGGGACTCTAAGCTTTTCATGGGAATCATTTCTTCTGGAGAAAAATTCGCCATTTCAACTTTTTCTCTATCTTCGCCTGATATTTGCTCAAAGAATTCTTTTGGGCTTAAAATAACAACGTGCTGAACTTTTCTGTTTGAAGCTGGTTCTTGCACTAAATTTGATCTCAAAGTAGGCGACGTTTTATTTCTGCGATATTTTTTTGCTGTTTTTTTTGGTCTTCTTTTAATTTTAATTTCTAGCGGTGGCGATGATTTTATAGGCACTGTTTCGGACCCAGATTTAATTTCTAGTTCTGGTTCGACTATTTCATCCTCAGACAGTTTATTTTCAATGGACTCTGACTGGATATTAGGCTCTTCCGCCATTATCTCTGCCTGAGGTTCCATTGGTTTTTTTTGATTAAAGTCCTCAGCCCTTTCATCTTTCTGCGGTTCTACCACTGGTTTTTCTAATTGGTTTTGGTTTTCGGTAGTTTGTGGAGGCACAAAAGGCTCTACCGTATTGGTCTCTTGCACAGGAGGCGTTGGAGCCGGTTTTGGAGTTGTATTTTTCGGTTGTGGTTTCGGCTGAGCTGGAACTTTAGCTGTTTGAATAGGAGCTGGCTTTTTCTTTTTTAGACCCAAAGTTTCCCAAATAGGCAGTTCTGTAACTTTAACGCCTTTGTCAAAGGCCCCAGAGAAAACTAGATAAGAAAAGATAATCCCTAAGATTCCGATTGCTATTGCTTGTCCAATAACTTTTTTGTCTGGTACTTTTCCGGATACTTTGCTTTTTGAAGCGATTAAATTAAACTGCGGAATTTTTGGGGCAAGAGATTCTTTAGCTTTTAACGCTTTTTTTAGACTATCGGCTATTAAACTCATATTGGTCTCCTAACCGGGATTTGAAAGCGAAAGCAATAAAGGGTTGCGGCCAGAAGTTTTTAATCGTTTTAGGCTCGATTTTGCTTCGGTTATTGCTTTAAATGGACCTACATAAACTACAAACCAAGTTTGCCCAGAAGAATTAATTTTTTTCCAATAAGTTTTGAACCCTTCAGCTTTTAATAATCGAGCGTTTTCTTCAGCCGTTTTTTGTTTACTAAACGCGTAAACTTGGATTCTATAGTCCTCTTTATAATTATGCGCTATTTGATCGGAAGATTGGTTATTTTCTGAAATCTCAACGTTTTTTGTTGGAACTAAATTTGTTTTGGTTTCGATTAAATTTTGGGAGTTGTCATGTTGTGAAGTCAATTGCAATAGTTCATTTGTATTTTTATCGTTTGATTGCCCTGAGAAAAAGAAAACTAAACCGGCTAAAAAGAATAAAATAGAAAACGCTAAACTTGCGTTTCCTTTAACAACTTCTTTCCAAGAACGTTCCATTGCGTCGACGCCCGAAAGGCTTTTTATTCCTTGCTTAACGTGACCCGCTTCAATTGAATCTGTTTGGGCGTTGAAAGCCGAAAGAAGAGCTCTGTCGCTCACTAAATTGATGAGCCTAGGGTATCCTTTTGAGTAGTTATAAATTGTTTTTAGAGCCGAGGAGTTAAAGCGAATACGCGAAACTGTTCCGGCAATCATTACTCGATGATTAACGTAGTTGTACGTTTCTTCCCTGGTTAATGGAGGAATTCGATAGCGAATTGAAATTCTTTGATTCAATTGTTTTAGCTCTGGACGATTTAGTTTTTCCGTTAATTCCAATTGCCCGACGAAAATAATTTGTAGAAGCTTTTCTTTTTCGGTTTCCAGATTAGATAAAATTCTAACTTGTTCCATGACGTCAAAGGAAAGATTTTGCGCCTCGTCAATAATTAAGACTGTTGACTTATTTTCTTCGTGTTGTTTTAGAAGAAAAGCATTTAAAACGTCTATTAGTTCTTTTTTTGAAAGGCAATCAATTAATGATTTTTCTTCGATTGACTTTAGGTTGTTTCCAGTTTTGACATTTTGAGGCAATTGTCCCGTATTATTTGGAATAACGTCAACAGGGGTATGCGCTAAATACAGACTGGGTTCTATTCGTAGGTCATAAAGACAGGTACGAAGTAGATCAATGTCGGAAAGCATCGGATTTAATATCAAAGCAACTTGAACAGAATCGTCAAGCCGGTCTAATAAACAACGGCATAACGTTGTTTTACCGGTGCCAACATCGCCGACAATGGTCATAAACCCTTCTTTTTGTTTAATGCCATATAGCATATGATCCAAAGCGCCTTGATGCTGTTTACTTAAATATAGGAACTTTGGGTCTGGGGTTAAACTAAAAGGTTTTTCTTTTAAACCGTAAAAACTTTCGTACATAAGGACCAAAAATAACGTTCAAAAAATTAAAGGCCAATTAAAACCAGGCCTTTAGCGAATTTAATTAAACTTAACTCCCATTTTTTTTGCATTCATAGTTTCTGCAAGCACTCGCTCGTCAATCTTTTTCCCAGCAATAACTTCTGGAGTTAGCAAAATCACCAATTCTGTTTTCTCTGTAGTTTCTAGCTCTCGTTGGAATAAGCGGCCAAAGAGCGGAAGATCTTCTAACAGAGGAACTCCATTAGTTCCGGTAGTTTTCCGATCTTGCATCAATCCTCCGATGATGATTGTTTGTCCATTTTGCGATAATACGACATTATTGGCTTCCCGAACATTTAGAATTGGAACTCGATTAATCCCATCGGGAGAAACAGCCGTTCCGGTGCGTTCGGAGATACTGGTATTAATGCTCATCATAACCTGGCCGTTGATGTTTATTTGAGGCAATACGTCTAAAATAATACCCACTGTTACGGTAGCGGGTTGGAAAGTCGTCGCCGAAGCTGTTGTTGTTGTGGCTGGAGTTACTTCAGGAACAAAAAAAACGTCTTCGGTTCCAACCTTAATGACCGCTCGTTGATTATTTAGGGTTGCAATTTTAGGGCTCGAAAGCACTGAAACAGAACCTTGATTTTGCAATGCTTCAACCACTAAATTCAATTTTGCGTTACTAATACCATAAGTTAAATTAGAGGTGCCTTGTATTAACGATGTTGATGGGTTAGAGGCTAGCCCATCGTGAATTATGCTTATAGGCGTAACCGTACTCCAATCTATTCCTAAACGATATTCATCGTTTAGATTGACTTCTAAAATTTGAGCTTGAATATATACTTGTCTTTGGGTTGATCCTTCCACCGCTTCTAAATATTCGGCTACTTTTAGTAATTGCTCAGGGAAGTCCCTAACTATAATTAATCCAGCTTGTTTATTAATAGAAACGAAGCCATTTTCAGTTTTTCCATCAACTGCATCGCCCCCGGTATCGCCCTCGGCTTCACCCGCTGCCGGAGCTGCCGGGGCCGTTCCTCCGCCAATTGCGCCAAGTGCGGCGCTTAGGGGACTTCCTCCTGCTGCTGGGGCCGCTGCCGCCGGAGCTGCTGCCGCTGCGTCCGCTCCGCTATCTGCGGTTCCCTCAATTTTTGTTCCTGGACTGAGAAATTGTTTGAGACCTGTTGTTATTTCGTTCCAAAGATCTGTTTCTTCCGAGGAAAGTAAACTGCTAGTTGTCCGAGCGTTGCCTGAGCCGCTTGAACTCCCGGAGATACCTGCTCCTGAAATTTGAGAACCGCTGGAAGATTGAAGATTACTGCTGCCTTGTCGACGCGAAATAATATAGTTTAAATGAAAAATCCGAGTTTCCATTTTATCTGCCGCCACTCGGATATAATCTTTTTCAATCGTGTATTTTAATTTTAAGGGCGTTAATAAAGCGTCTAATACTTCTGTAAGAGGAACGTCTTTTAAATCGACCGAAGCCTTTTGATTAATGGAAGGGTCGATTAAAATATTTTGATCAATTTCTTTTGAAATTGAAAATAAGATTGTTTTTATGTCCACGTCTTTGGCGGAAATACTAAACTTTGGTCCTCTTTCTCTTAGTTTTCTAGTTTCAGTGTCGCTTTGAGTTAAAAGAATTTCTGATGGATCGTCTTCATATATCGATTTTTTCTTTCGAGAAGCTGGTTCTAACTCATTGTTTACAGTGGCTTCTGGATATAAGAACGATTGTTGAGTTTCGACTAAACTTCTCAATGGGGATCTTCGTTTAACCCTACTTTTTTGTGATGTTTTTGCCATTTTGGCAGTTTCTAAATCTTCGTCCCAGTCTTCGTCGGATTCAGGTCCTTCCGGTTCTTCTAGTTTTTTCGCGCTCACGGAAAGAGAAGGTTCGGCGACGGCTTTAGGTTTTTTATTCTCTTTATATGCGATTTTATTAGACATGCATGCTGATAAAAAAAAGAACCCTAAAAAAATAAGTAAAATAATCTTTTTAGTTATGTATGTAAAAAACCCGTTATTTTTTTGAACCAGACAGGGGGGCATTTTTCGATGATATATAAGGTTTTTAGATTTTAATATAATTGATATAAATTATATCAAATAATGATACATTAATTTATAAAAATAGTCTAAAAAAAATTGATTTTATTGGGGTTATTTAGTTTTTTGAAGAAAAATAGAATTTAGAGTTAAAAACTGAAAAAGGAGAAGGTTTGGTGAGAAATGGATTTTAGAAAATAGGATTTTTAAAAATTTGAAAAAGGTTTAGTTTTTTTAGGTCATTAAATAAGGAGAGCTTGATTTTATGAATCGCAGAATTTCTTTTAATTCAGGCCTTTATTTACTTTAATTTTAAAAAACCTATTTTTTAGGGTTAAAGTAATTCGCTCTGCCTCATTTTCGAGGATTACTCGATCATTGGAAATAGCGACTACTTTTTTTCCAAAGGCAATATCGCCTACTTCGAAGTTAAAATTGTTAATAGTTGCGATTCGATTTTTTTTGGTGATAGTGACGGCTTGCAAGGTAGGTTCCCCTTCAGGTTCTTCAGGTTTTGCCTCATTTACAAGTTCGGATTTTAAATAAACTCCATCAGGTAATAAAAATGGATTACGAAATTCTTCGTCCGCTTCAATAGATTTTGGCGATATTGAAGGGGGGGCTCCAAGAGGAGGTTGTGTTGGAGGCCTTATCCCTGGTTTAAGAGGCGGTTTTCCCAATTCTGGAAAAGGGGCTTGATTGTTAAGTTGCTGAGAATATGAAAGTGGAGAAAAAACAAAAACCCATATAAATAAATAAACTAAGAATATAACGAATCGAGATTGAATCATGTGAGCGCATAAAGTTTTAAGGTTAGCTTAGTTTGAATATTGGGTAAAATTTCGTCTTTTCTTTTGATTTCTATTTTATCTAGAAAGATATTCGCGGGAATTTTTTCCAAACCGTCAATAAAGCTGGAGATGGCTTTATAGTCGCTATGAATTACCATTTTTACGGTTACTTCTATATATTTTAATTTTCCTTTTTTTATTTCTTCATCGCTAGTTTGAGTTGATTTAAGTATTGCTTTACTTTTTTCAGCTTCGGCATTCAATGCGTTTAATATTTCTAAATAACTTCCCTTCATTCTGCTTTTGGCAAATTTAATGTCTTTTTTTAGTTGGGAGTTATTTTCTTTAAAATTAGCGATTTTTTTCTCGATGTTTTTTACTTTGGCGGCAGCTGGAATTATTTTTGCCAAGGAATTTAAAGAAATATTAGTTTTATTTATTTGGCCGGTAATCTTTTTTAGTTTTTTTTCTTGAACCTCATATTCAAGTTTAAAGAAACCTAACCCAATAACCACCAATGTCATTGCAACCATGATGACTTTTTCTCTTGGGGTAAGTTTTTTTAGATCAAGTTTGTTCATGAGGTAGATTTCGCGGCTTTGTTAGTATTTGCTTTTCTAAGCGATAGATTCTCTGATTCTTTTGGGAAAGCGGAAATTTTAAACTTTAAACCGGGACTTGTATAAATTTCAGTTCCTTCGGCGTCTGTGTCTTCCAATTTAAAAATTGTAAAATAAGGAGATTCTTTTAGAGAATTAAGAAAGTTTGTAAGAGCTTGTAACGACGTTCTTTCATTACCGAAAAAGATACCTTTAAGATAAATATCTCCTCTTTTATCATCGTCCTTATCCCTTTTAGCGTTATACACTAATTTTAATAGTGAGGTCTCAGGTGGAATAATTCTTGCGAGTTCTTTTAATATTTTTTTTATATCGATAACTCGATAAACACCTGGGAGGTCCTTAAGTTGTTTTTCCAGAGATTCTCTTTCTACTATAATTTTTTCTAAAACCTTTGCTGGGTTTTGAGCCGCTTCGGCTTTAGCTTGCAAGGTGGTTAATTGTAGTTGAACTTTATTTAATCTTTTTTGCGCAGCTTCTATTCTACCTCGGATGTTAGAGCTTACTAGGATTATTGCGATTATAAAAATGGGGATCAATGAGTAGGGAGCCCATTTAACAATGTCTTTTTTAATGGA
>CAYFMN010000014.1:0-82150 GCA_964344185.1 uncultured Nitrospinota bacterium | reverse complement strand
ATCTAAGTTCCTCAGGCAGTACATTAATTCTACTACATTTTCCCAAAGCCAAACCTGCGGCGGTTGTTAGGCTTGGCCCTAAAAGCTTGGTGTTTTCTTGAGATACGCTGGCTAATGGCTTAGTCGATTGAAATAGAGGGTTACATCTTTCTATAGGAATTTCTAAATTAGCGGAAAGAAATTGATAAAAACCTTTCAAACTACCAGAGCCTCCGGAAAGTATGATGCGATGAACCGCATTTTGCTTGTATTGATTTTTGAAATAATCGATAGACCGCATAAATTCTTCTAGCTGTTTTTCAACAACCGGAATAATCCGTTCTCGTATATCAAGAAGCGGAATTCCTTCTTGAGTAATTTCTAATGAGTCTTCTGCGGGTAGTCCGTAAGTTTTTTTGATCGTTTCCGCCCGCACGGCGTCCACATTAATTTTTGTTTCGTCTTCTAAAATATAATCGCCGGTAATAGCGGCTGTGACATTCTTTCCTCCATTGGGAATTTCTCTAGAAAATCTCAATTCGCCGTCGATAACAAAATAAACTCTGGTCCGTTCGGCTCCCATATCAATGTAACTAGTTACGGTCCCAGGTTCCAATTGGTTGAAGGAGCTGTCGTAATTCCATAAGGCTAGAGGAATTATTGTAACCCCTAAGGGCTTTAAACCTGCTTTATCCGCAATAGAAACGAGAAATGGAACAATATCCGCTCTTACGATAACGCTTAATAATTGATAATAAGATACGCCGTCGTCTTTAGTCACTTCGCCTGTGATGTGATAATCAGCAAAGGCGTCTTCCACAGAAAAAAGAACCTCTTCTTTGGCGTTCCATCGGGTAGCGTCTAAAATTTCTTCTTTGGGGATTTTGGGTAATTCTAAATGTCTGATGACGACATTGTGTCCGCTCACCGATAAATAAACTTGATCTGTTTCGAAATTTTTCTCTTCAAACATTTGTTTGATCATTTGACCAAGAGCTTGAGCGCGATCTGGAAAAGATAATACAGAAGGAGGAATTTCTTTTATGGCGAAATTGGTAATTTCAAATCCAGACCCATGGGAAACTACTTCAACGATCTTTATAGAATGGAACCCAATATCTAAACCAACGGATTTTCCGCTGCTCCCTTTCCCTAGTCCAGGGATTTTGAAGGATGGAGTTTTGAATGGAAACTTTATTGAAGGAAGTTTTAATTTGCTCATAACTCATTCAAATATAAGGCAGTATTTTATTTTGAATTATGGCACAACTTCCCCATCGCAGTCTAGTTTTTTTACAATGCAAGTAAAAAAACTTTGAAACCGGGAAAGATTTTAAGGAATTCGATTTAGAAAAACTTGTTATCCAGAGTAGTCTGGAGGGACCTGCTCGCCACCGGCTCCGCCTTGGCATTGACCGTAACCTTCGGCTTCGGAACCAGCCAAACTACCATACACAAGGTTGGAGTTATTTTGTAATGTTACATTATCGCCAAATAATGCGCCATAAGAGTCGTTATTGTTTTTAACCAATATGTCGTTGTTGGCCATAATGCCTCCGACAAAAACTGTGGAGTTTTCTGTAGTGGCGTCTGTTCCAGCCAAGACTAAAACGTCTTCAACTCCTAAAGGAGATTGGTTTAAGCCATTAACTTGGTTAATCTTAGCGGTATTATCTAATAGGAAGAGCCCATTGCTATGCAGCGTTAAAGCGCCGTCTTTATTAGTGCTATCGTTTACGTCAAAATCAGCATTATTTTGAACTTTAATGAAACCCCGGACCTTAAAAACGGCTTTTGCGTTATTTCTAATTTTGATGGAACTTTGAGTTTTTACCTTTAAATCTCCAGCAACATTAACAGTCGTGTCTGATGAAATTGTAAAACTGTTGCTACCATCTATGGTGAAATTACAAAAATTAGTATGGTTTAACGCTCCAGAAGTTACATGGGTTGCAAAGTCAAAATTTGGGAAAGCTGCATTAGGACAACCGGAGCTTCCAGAAAATGCTGGAATTGTTTCTACTAAAGGCGGTTCGCAAGATACAAGCCCCGTACTGGCGTCGGTTTCTGCATTATTGAGTATGTTTATGCTAGTGCAAGCAGAAACTGAATGAGTTGTAAAGGCGCAACCGCCAGCTACAGAAATAGTTTTTCCTATTACTCTTTCAGCCATTCTGAAAGTTCCGACGGAAGTCGCTCTCACCGAACTTGCGCTTTTATTACTAAATGCGACTGTAAAAGCCCCACCCGATATAGGGATTGGCGTTGAAATGTTAGGCGTAGTTGCCCAAGTCGAACAACTTGAACTGCCTTGGTTACACCAGCAGGCGGCGTTGTTTGGGTCTTTGATTAAGCAGCCTTCCACATATCTGATGCCTGATTCGGCAATAAAAAAGGCATTTGTCGAAGTCATAGTTAAAGCGCTGCCAGCATGTTTATGCCTTGATTCAACCCAATAGTTTAAGGCTACTGTTCCCAGCACAACTATAGTTATCACCGCTCCCATTAAAGCCGCTATACCAGACTGGTCTTTTATGTAGCGAGAAAAATTTTTTTCAAAGAAGCGCGATATCATATATATCCTCTAGGCCGCACAGCGGCTTGGATAGAGTATGTTTCTCCAGTTGACTTTGAGAGGGAAAGCGTAAAGCGAAATAAATTAGATTCAACGACCTCTACGGTAAACCCTGATACATTTGTAGCTATATTTTGGGAGGAAGATCCTGTTCTAACTAAATTTGTAGAACTCAAAGAGTAAGAAATAGATCTTGGATCCGTCGTGTCCTGCAATAATGGACCGCGATCAAAAAATATTGCGTTATAAGTAGATCCAATTGTGCAGGCTCCTCCCAAGGTTCCGCAAGAAATGGCTGGAGTTGTTTTTGCGAACCGGATTTCCCTTATAAGGTATTCCAGGCCCAGTTTAGCTTCGTCGATCATATCTTTTTTCTGTGCATGCATCTGATTGAGGTTGACGATATCCAAAACGTATTTCATGGATATAGTGCCTACTACAGAAGCCAAGACAATGCTTATGATTATTTCTATAAGCGTAAAGCCTTTTTTGTTTTTAATTAATTTCATAACCTGAAATTATTGAGTAAAAAGATTGACAAAACTAAGCGTTTCTATTTCCGGGTGACTGATATCCAAAGTTACTTTCTTAGCAAAACCAGCTTAGCCAAGCGCTGTGTCTAAATCTCCGGCCGCCACGTCGATGACGGAACACGTTAATGTAAATTCTGTTAATTGGGGATCTGAGCCATTCAAGCTAGAGCATTCGGAATTAATAGATGAAAAGCTTTTGTCCGCCATTGTTTCCATATGTTTTTGGGCTAGAAAAGAAGCTTTGACTACCACCTCCGGTGATTGCGTATACTTTAAGCTGGTGAATGGAACCATAATTGCCGGAACCGATATACCTACTAGAATGATCGACATAATAATTTCCGGTAATGAAAAGCCTCTAGAGTTATGAATTATTAGAGGCAGCTTTGGAAAAAATTTTGTCAGTAAATTTTTCATATATTTCTAAGGTTCGGTAATTGTAACGATACCGGTATAAGGTTGAACCGTGATTGTATAGGTAACCGCATTAATACCTAGATTAAGGGACCATGCGGTTCCGCCAATTTCTGGTTCTCCATGTTTGTTGAAGTAAAGAGAGTTACTTGTTATGGAATTTACCGCAACCTCGGGCGCAAATTCTCTTTGTTCGCCTAATATGCCATTAGTATCGACTAAGTTATAAGTCCATTTACCAGTGGCTCCATCTTGGTTAAAGGTAAGGCCAGCTTTATTGTCTGCGGTTCCCATATTTCTTGTCATCCCTATTTCTTGAACGAGGCGAATATCAGATTCCAAAGCCTGCGCAGAAAGCGTAGGGTTAATAGATTCTGTTTTCATATTGGGTACGGCAACAGCGGCAATAATACCGATCAGCAAAATTACGATGATGATTTCCATCAACGTAAAACCGTCTGAGGTTTTATTTTTTTTATTTTCCAGAAGTCTCATTATGGAAACTCAAATTTCTTTTTATCTCTTAAATAAAAAATTATAGGCTCAATGCTATAAGCTGTCAAATAGTTGATATCATTAAATTTACTGTCATTTCTGAAATGGGTTGAAAAACGCTAAGTTAGACCAAGAAAAAAATAAAAATTTTTTAGTATTTTTTTACCCTTACTTTCAATATTTTTGAATGGCTAATAAAAGATGCGAATATTCAATGATTTTTATGCTAATTAGAGTTTCATTTAGAAGTCTTTATGATATGCCAATATTTGAAAATAAATTAAGATTGAAAGTAATTTCGCAATTTGAGAATCGATAGACGAAGGGAGGCGTAGTTTTCTTGATAGACAATAAAATATCATTTCCCTTTTACGCAAGAATTTTTCTAACCGTCACTTCTTCTATTTTAGCTTGGCTTTTTTATCCAGGGATAGGAGGAGAGGGGGGAGCCTTTTTAGTCTGGTTTGCAATGGTTCCATGGGGGATGGCTATGGTGGATGTCAGACCGGTCGAAGGCGCAATTTGTGGCTTTGTATTCGCTTTTTTTGCTTTTTTTGCGATTTGTTTAGGGTTTCTCAAGGGGATTCAAAGTTGGCTTGAGTTTTCATTTATTTCCGCTTTATTGTGCTACATCGTGGTTTGTGCCTTTCAAGCAATTCCTTATGCTTTGTTTGGTTTTTGCCAAGGAAAATTTCACTGGTTAGGGAAACCTTTTGGTTCTATACACGCCGCTGTATGTTATTGCTTGATTTTGGTTATTTTCCCTTCCCTGCTTCCTGGCAATATAGCTCACGCTTTTTATAATTCTCCTCGTGTCATTCAAATTTTAGATTTTGGGGGCATGCCCGTTTTACTATTTATAATAATATTTTCCAATTGGCTGATATTAGATTTAATTTTAAAAATAAAAAACAAACAAAAACTCACCGCAGTTTTAGTTTGTTTAGTATTACTGCATTCATTTATTTTAGGATACGGTACTTTTCGGTTGAATCAATACCATGATCTAGAGAAGTTGGCTGAAGAAAATCAAATTTTACGAGTTGAATCGATACAGCCAAATTTACCTGTTAAGTCGAACAAAACAGGCGTTGATTTATTGGACGTCGCTTTTGAATTAACAGAAAAAAGCGCTGGAATTAACCCTAAAGGAGAATTAGTGGTTTGGCCCGAAATCCCTTTGACGCCAACCTGCAACGATAAAGATTATAGGCGGAAGCTAAGCGTCTTAGCAAAAAAAATAAACCGTAGGATATTGGCGCCATGTACTTGGGCTTTTGAAGGTCCTTATCGTTACACAAACACTATGCGCATGACCTTGCCTTCGGGAGAATTTGGTAAAGAGTATAACAAGATAGTTTTATTTCCTTTTGGCGAGTACATTCCTTTTGAAAATGAATTTCCTTTTTTAAGAAAAATATTTCAAAGGACTCGACATTATATTGCTGGTAAAGAACGAACGATATTTAATTTAGATGGAGGAAAAAAAATAATACCGGTCATTTGCTATGAATCTGTTTTCACCGATCTGGTTCGTGGATTTGTTAATAAAGGAGGAAACGCCATTGTCAATATGTCTGACGATGCTTGGTTTGGAAAGAGCGGTCTTTCTTTGATTCATTTCTCATTGGCTGTATTTCGCTCGGTAGAATACCGGACTCCGATGATTAGAGTTACTAACTCCGGAGTAGGGGCTTTTGTTAAAGCCACTGGAGAGATAATTCCAACATCTCTAACGCCATTATTTCAGTCAAAGACGATTTCATTTCCTTTATTCATTCCCAAAGACCGATCCATTTATTTCCATATAGGCAATACTTTTCTTTGGTTATTATTAGTTTTATTTTGTGTGAGTTTATTTGGTCAGCCAATATTTAAGTTGGTAAATAAATTAATTTAGAATATTTTGGAAATCTTTGGTTTTAAAATTTTATGCGTTTTATTTCATTTTGAGATCCAATCAGGCATTTGAAATTGTTTGAAAAATGGCAAATTAATCTAAAACTACAAATAGAATTTGATAAAAGGTTGTTTTTCAAAACACTTAGGGATAAATTAGTAGTGAATAAAAAAACTCTAACAATTTTACTCTGTGGTTAGGTCAGTGAGAATGAGGTCCATAAAAAATAATAAAACTAAATCGTTTTTTAGAAGAGACCGTTCTATTAGAGCCTTGGGCTTTTGTTTATTTTTGGTCTTGGCCTTATTGTCGCCTAATCCAATAAGCAATGGTTTTGTGAGTAAAGCGTATGCAGGAGGAGGAGATCCATCTCCGTCTCCTTCGCCATCGCCATCTCCTTCGCCATCTCCTTCACCATCTCCGTCTCCGTCTCCGTCTCCTTCGCCATCTCCGTCTCCTTCACCATCGCCATCCCCAGAGATTGACGAATGTGAGTTGGGGAGTTCATTTAATTACGATTGGGATAATTGTTCCCGTTCAATCGATTGTGATTCGCTCAACACTTTAAAAATACGTTATGACGAGCAGTTCACCGCCACTAATTTTCCAGCTCCTAATATAACAGTAACGGGTAAAGATCCTGGAGATAACTGTACTTTTGACGTTAATTTAACCAAAGTTTCAGGCGGTGATGATTGCGGTTATGCTTTATATACAAGTAGTGGAAGGATTTTAAGAATAAATACCAAAGAAATCAATGGAGCTACTAATTGCGAAATAAGAATCAATGTTGCGGCTCCAAGGACGACTAATTTAGGCGTCAGGTCTGATAGCAATTGGACGGGTTTTGGCATTTGGGCAAATAAAGCTTGGGCTTCTATTGAAGGAATGAAAGGTTTTGTTAGCGCGCACTCGACGACGGGAGACCTGCGTGCCGATGTTACCTCTAGAAATGTTTTCATGACCTCAGTGACCGGAAATGTATGGGCGATTGGTCTAACTAGAAGCGCTGAGTTAAGAACTTGTTCCGATATTAGAGCGGAGTATTGTTCGATCCCTAGCGGGTCTCGTAAATTATTTGTTGATACTAAACGAGCCGGAAATGGATTGCGTGATAGCGGTACTGTCTGTGTAGTAGATGATTCAGATAAGGACAAAGACAAAGACAAGGACAAAGACAAGGACAAAGACAAAGACAAAGACAAAGATAAGGACAAGGACAAAGACAAAGACAAAGATAAAGATAAAGATAAAGACAAGGACAAAGACGAAGATGAGGATGAAGAAGATTCTCATGGCAATATAGACGTTCAATATCTTCCAACTACTACTTTTAGAGAAGACCTTGACGTAGATTTGACTAAATATCGCAACGATATTGGAAATTGTCCTGGATGTTCATACAGATTAGACGCGCATAGCTTAGGGCATGTATATGTCATTCACAAAAATGTTCCTTCTGGGACTACGAACAATTGCGCCTACTAATAGTTTCTTAATTTTTACTCTTACCTATAATTTCAGATAATCGAATTAAGTTGTTTTTCCTTCCAATGCCCCCCTTTGAAAAAGATTGACAACCCCTTAGTTAATTTAAATAATTTGTAACAGGTTGTTTTAAATCGCTTATTCGAACCTTTTCATTTTGCGTAGTAACAGGATAATGCTTTTTTTGGTTCTTTTGTTCCCAAAGCCCAGGCTTCTGATTGTGAGGCGAGGGTTGGAATATAATTGGAGTAGTTGCACGGTTTCGGTTGATTAAGATTCGGTTAACCGATTAAGAGTTGTTTATAATGTTAATTTTACCGCCACTAATTTTCCGAATTCCAATATTTTTGTTGAAGGTAAAGACACCTTCCGGGTGTACTTTTGATTTTAATTTGACCAAGGTCTGCGACAATGACTGCGTCCACAAAGTTTATATTAATAAAAGCGGAGACGGACTTGATTTAAATACAAACGTCGAAATGGAGTTACTAATTGCGAATTAGAACCAATTTACAACGTCGCGAACTAAGGATACTAATAGCTCGGGTCTCTGTTGAGGGAAAAGAAGGGGTAGGTGATCGCAAATTCAACTACTGGAGACTTAGAACCGACGTCACTTCACATATGGTGGTTTTATTTTCCGAAACGAGCAATTTATTGGTTTCGGAAAGACAGCTACGGAAATATAGATGTGCAGTTTCTTCCAACAACAAGTTTCGAAGAAATACTAGATGTGGATTTAACTAAATATCGGAATGATATGGGCAATTGCCCAACTTGCTGGTTTAGGTATAAGCCTATTAGTTTTGGCCATGTCTTTGTCATTGAGAAGAATATTTCCTTGGGAATGACAAATGATTGTCCGTATTAAAGTTTTTTTAAGAGCGCTATACTCTACTATCTGGTAAAAAAACTTTTCGATTGATTTTTATTGCAGAGTTTTAAGGGATGCCAGCGTTAAGACTGGTATTTAGAAATTTTGAATGTAGGATTATTTTTATTCCCACTCAATGGTGGCTGGCGGTTTCGAGCTTATATCGTAGGTGACGCGATTTATTCCGCGTACTTCGTTTATTATTCGATTCGAAATTTTTCCTAGCAAATCGTATGGCAATTGGACCCAGTCGGCAGTCATCCCATCCGCGCTGTTTACGGCGCGAAATGCAATTACGTTCTCATAAGTTCTAGAGTCCCCCATGACTCCAACCGTTTTAATGGGAAGAAGAACCGCAAAAGACTGCCAAATTTCGTAATACAAACCGGCTTCTTTAATTTCTTCCAAAATAATTTTGTCGGCTTGACGCAAAATATTTAACCTTTCTTCGGTTATTTCGCCAATTATCCTTATGGCCAACCCAGGTCCGGGAAAAGGTTGGCGGTTGACAACTTCCTCTGGAAGTCCAATTTCCCTGCCAAGAATGCGCACTTCATCTTTAAATAATTCTCGCAAAGGTTCAACCAGTTTTAGGTTCATTTTTTCTGGTAACCCGCCAACATTATGGTGAGTTTTGATTGCGGCAGAAGGTCCTTTGACAGATACCGATTCTATAACGTCAGGGTACAAAGTGCCTTGGGCAAGGAAAGTAAAGTTTCCAAGTTTTTTAGCTTTTTCTTCAAAAATTTCAATAAAAGTTCTTCCAATTATTTTCCTTTTTTGTTCAGGATCGGAAATACCTTCCAGGTTTTTTAGAAATCTATCCCCCGCTTCAACAACTTCTAGGTTTATTTTGAAATTATTTTTAAATGTTTCCGCTACTTTTTCTCTTTCGCCAAACCTCAAAAGTCCGTTGTCTATAAAAATACAGGCTAGGTTATTTCCTATCGCTTTATGCAGGAGTAAGGCCACGACTGAAGAATCCACGCCTCCACTAAGGGCGCATAAAACTTTACTGGAACCCACAGTTGATTGAATTTTATTGATAGCGAAATTAGCAAAGGATTCAATTTTCCAGTTTGGTTGGACAGAGCAAATATTAAAAAGAAAGTTTTCTAGAATTTTTTTTCCTTCAATGGTGTGAGCTACTTCAGGATGAAATTGTAATCCGTAAACTTTGTCGATGGAATGTTCAATAGCGGCAATGGGGGAATTTAAAGTAAAGCCAGGAGATTTAAAGCCATGTGGTTTTTTGCTAATTCGGTCTCCGTGACTCATCCATACAATGGTTTTATTGTGGATATTTTGAAAAAGATGTGAAAACTCGCGAACCATTAGTTCCGCTTTGCCAAATTCTCGTTTAGGAGCCGGGTCTACTATTCCACCAAGTGTGTGTACAATTAATTGCATTCCATAACACAAACCTAAAATCGGTATTTTTAATTCGAACAACTTTCTATCGGTCTTGGGCGCTCCATCTTCCAGAACGCTACGGGGGCCGCCAGAAAGCACTATACCTTTCGGTTGGAAGCGTGTTATTTGATCAATGGTCATAGTATATGGATGAATTTCGCAATAGACCTGACATTCCCTAATTCGTCGGGCAATATTCTGAGTGTATTGAGAACCAAAGTCGAGGATAAGAATTTTTTCGTCACAAAGAGATTCGGGAAGCATAAAATTTGAAAGCGCTAAGAATTAAAGTGAGTCTATAATTTATTTTTTATAGCAGTTGTTACAAGTTAGTTTTGATTTTCTAAAAGCTCCGTTAAAGATGAAACAAGTTTAACTATGGTTGGTTGTGAGTGAGCGGGTTGGTTTTACTCTAAGTTATAATTCGGAGCTTCTTTGGTCACCATTACGTTGTGGACGTGACTTTCTTTTAAACCCGAAGAGGTTATTCTGATGAAGGATGATTTTTCTCTTAACTCTTTGATCGTGGCGCAACCACAGTAACCCATTCCTGCCCTTAATCCGCCTAAAAACTGGTGTACAGAAAACGCAAGCGGTCCTCTGTAGGGTACACGCGCTTCAACTCCTTCAGGAACCAGTTTACTTTTCGAGAGTTCTTTTTCTTGAAAATATCTATCTCCACTTCCTTCTGACATTGCTGCGATCGATCCCATCCCTCTATATTCTTTGTAGCTTCTTCCTTGATAAAAGATTTTTTCGCCAGGGCTTTCATCTGTCCCCGCTAATAGAGAACCAAGCATGACCGTATGCGCCCCTGCCGCGATAGCTTTAACAATATCTCCTGATTGCTTTATTCCACCGTCGGAAATTATGGGAATTCCTTTTTTAGCGGCGACTTTGGCGCATTTTGCAACGGCGGTAATTTGAGGAACTCCCACTCCACTCACAACCCTTGTTGTGCAGATAGAGCCTGGGCCGATTCCAACCTTGACAGCATCCGCTCCAGCGTCAATTAAGGCTTGAGTTCCTTCCGCAGTCGCGACGTTTCCACCAATAATTGGTAATTCCGGAAAGTGACTTTTAATTTCCCTAATTGACGATAATATTTTTTCCGAGTGACCATGAGCGCTATCAATTACCAATACGTCAAGACCTACGTTGATAAAGTTTTGTACAGCTTCTAAATATTCTTTGGTTACTCCAATTGCCGCTCCAACTAAAAGGTGTCCTTTGGAGTCCTTAGCGGCTTTTGGAAATTTTCCCATCTGCTCAATATCTTTAATCGTGATTAAGCCTTTTAAATTTCCTTGTTGATCGACTATCGGTAGTTTTTCAATTCTATTTTCGTGAAGTTTTTTTCTAGACTCTTCAATTGGAGCGCCTTCAAGGGCTGTGACTAAATTTTCTTTAGTCATTAATTCTGAAATAGGTCGATCATGGTTAGTTTCTACTCTTAAATCTCTATTGGTTAATATACCTACAAGCCTTTCGCCTTTGGTAATTGGAATTCCTGTAATTTGGTACTTGTCCATTACTTTTAAAGCCTCATTGATAGTTTGTTCTGGGCTTAAGGTAATAGGGTCTGGGATTATTACGCTAACGGCTCTTTTAACCTTTTCAATTTGCTTTTTTTGTTGGTTAAAAGGCATATTTCGATGAATGATGCCTATTCCTCCTTCTTGGGCCAGAGCTATAGCCATAGAAGCTTCTGTCACTGTATCCATTGGGGAACTAATTAATGGGCAATTCAATTTGATATTTTGAGTTAGCTGAGTGGAGATATCCACATCTTTGGGCAAAACTTTTGAATAGCCAGGTAGTAAAAGTACGTCGTCAAAGGTAAGGTAAGTGGGAATTTCCTCGGCAAACATAGCAGGTAGAGCGGAAGCGAAAAGAATTAGCGAAATATTTAATAAAACGTTTTTATATTATCATGTCCTTAGGAATTCCGTTTCATAAAATTTTCGCCGAAAAATAGAAAAGGAATTAGCGTTTAAGCGAAATCATAAGAAACGCTTAAGAGAAGTAATCTTACCACGTGATTGTCTATTTATAATTTGGTTTTTATAACATTATGAAGGGTTATTTTGATAAGCTATTGTGATCAAAAGCTTTTTTGTTCGGGCTAAGAATTTTAGAGTTAATTTTTATTGGTAATAATTATGAAGCGATTTGCGCACTGCGTATTGGTCAATATCTTTGTTTTTCTTTGGAATACAAGCATTTTTGCTTCTCCACTGTTTCCGGATCAGGAAGGTTGGTCGGGAATATATTTCAAAGGTCGGAAGTTAGGTTTTTCCAGTTATTCTCTTAAAAACTTGTCAGATACGATTCAAATAAAATCTAAAGTGTTTTTTCGAATTAATGTTGGCGGTGTTGATCAAACTACTTCTTTCATACAAGAGACAATTTTAAAAAGAGATTTGGAGCCTGAGAGTTTTTACCTTCTGCAAGAGGTAATGGGCACTCGCCATCAAACGCAAGGTAGGTTAGAAAATGGCCGCTTGGTTTTAACAGTTTCAACAAAGGGTTTTAAGAAAAAGAAAACCGTGCCTTATAAGGAAAATAGCGCTCTTTCGTCTTCATTTTTATTAAAGGTTCTTACCAATGGATTAGAGGTTGGTAAAGAAGGGAGGTTGCCTGTTTTTATGGAAGCTTTTAGAGCTTATTCCAAAGCTAAGTTTCAAACCATTGGGAAAGAAACCTTAAATATCAGAGGTATTGATGAAGAAGCTTATATTTTGAAGCAAAACATTGGTGGAATGGAAGTTAAGACTTGGGTTACTCAGGGGGGTAAGGTCTTAAAAGAAATATCGGCGGATGGTTTTGAATCTTTTTTAGAAACGAAAGAAAAAGCCCAAGATATGGGCAATCATTCGTTTTCAGCTTCAAGCCTTATTACCTTGAGTGTAATCAAGCCACAAAAATTGATCCGCTTCCCTTTTTCTAAAAAACACCTCAAAGTAAAGTTAAGTAATCTTTTAGGACCGTCTTCCATTCCTCAGGACCATCGACAAAAGATAATAAAAACTGAAACGCGCCCAGATAAAACATTCGCGTCAGTTTTAATGATAAAGACTGAACCTGAAAGCCCCTTTGTTATCAAAAGATTAGAAAAAGAAACGATAGATCCAAAAACGTTAGAGGAAACAGCGGAGATTCAGCATAACCATCCAATGATTAAAGCATTGTTACGTGAAATTGTGCAAAAAGATTGGACCCCTTGGAGAATTGCTTTAGAAATCAATGATTGGGTTTATAAGAATTTAGATAAAGTTTTAGAAGATTCTGTTTCAGCTTTAGACGCTTTGCAAAAGAGAAAGGGCGAGTGTCAATCTCACACCAACTTGTTTGTCGCTTTAGCGCGGGCGGCAGGAATACCGGCCATAGTGGTTAATGGATTAGTATACTCCAGTGAATTCAAAGGCTTTGCTTACCACGCCTGGCCTGAAGTTTACATTGACCAATGGAGGTCGTTGGACCCTACGCTAGGTCAAGCTGTCGCCGATGCGACCCATATTAAACTGACTAACGGGGATGAGACTGGACCTTTAAAGCTTTTAGAGTTTATGGGAAAGCTTAAAATCCAAATTCTAGAGAATTAAACGTCATTATCTTAAAATAAGTATAAGTTCCATTTAATCAGTATGTTATTGGCCGCGTTGGTAACCTTTTTGTTTTGATTTTTAGGTTTTTGCTCTCACTTTTTTTTAAAAAAAAACATCTTTAAATTTTTTTTTTGCTGGGAAGCCTTATTAGATTTGGTTCCTCTCAAAGTCAAGATTTTTTTTGAGTAAAAAGTCATTGACAACCCAATATATTGTGTTTATCTTGGATGGTGGGCACAAAATATTGTTGCTCTTAATTATTTAAAGTTTTATGTAAATTTGATCAAAAAAATAAAAATTTAAACCTATACCAATATTTGTCCAAAAGCTATGAAAATTATCCGTATATTTACCAAAAACCTGAAAGACCCATTTGAAGCTTTTAACTTTGTAGAGCGTACTTCCAAAATTACAAACACGGATGGTTCTACCGTTTCTGAGATGAAGGAAGTCATTGCTCCGGATTTTTGGTCGCAAGTTGCGGTGGATATTATGGCCCAGAAATATTTTCGGAAAGCTGGGATTCCCCATAATTTGAAAAAGAAACTTGAAGATGGCGTTCCGGAATGGCTGTGTCCATCGGTTCCAGATTTTGTAGCTTTAAATCAATTACCAAAAAATAGCCAGTATGGCGGTGAAACAGATGCAAGGCAGGTTTTTAAAAGGTTAGCGGGGTGTTGGACTTATTGGGGATGGAAAAATAACTATTTTGAGGATGAGGAGTCCGCTCAGATATATTTCGATGAAATGTGTTTTCAGCTGGCGGGGCAACTAGCGGCTCCAAACTCGCCTCAATGGTTTAATACGGGTTTAAATTGGGCTTATGGGATAGAAGGGCCAGCCCAAGGTCACTATTACTATGATTCGGACGCCTCTAAGGTGGTTCAATCCCAATCAGCTTATGAAAGACCTCAACCTCATGCTTGTTTTATTTTGTCGGTCGAAGACAACTTGGTAAATGAAGGCGGCATAATGGATTTGTGGCGCCAAGAAGCTCGTTTATTTAAGTACGGTTCTGGTAGCGGCACCAACTTTTCCAGCCTCCGCGGCGAGGGGGAGCCTCTTTCCGGCGGCGGTAAATCTTCTGGATTGATGAGCTTCTTAAAGATCGGGGATAGAGCGGCAGGCGCAATAAAATCTGGAGGAACTACGCGAAGAGCTGCAAAGATGGTGACTTTGGATATTGACCATCCCGATATTGAAGAGTTCATCGAGTGGAAGGTAAAGGAAGAAAGAAAAGTAGCGGCCTTGGTTGCGGGCAGCAAAATAACGCAGAAAAGGTTGAAACAAATTATTAAGGCTTGCTGGGCTGAAGAAGATCAGGCGATGCGTTTTGATTTGTTAAAGAACCGAGATTTGCGGAAAGCTGTTAAGCAAGGATTAGACGATTGTATTCCAGAAAACTATATTTATAGAGTTATTCAACTAGCCAAGCAAGGCGTTAAAGATATTGAGTTTGAGGAGTACGATATCAATTGGAACTCAGAAGCTTACGCTACGGTTTCCGGTCAAAATTCAAATAATTCGATTCGACTTACAAATGAGTTTTTGAGGGCTGAAGAATGCGGCGGCGATTGGAATTTACTAAATCGAGTCGATGGAAAAGTTAATAAGACAGTTTCCGCAAGCGGCTTATGGGAAAAAATAAACGAATCTGCCTGGTCTAGCGCCGACCCTGGGCTTCAATTTGATACTACCATCAATGAATGGCACACATGTCCCGAAGGCGGTCGAATCCGCGCGTCCAATCCATGTTCGGAGTATATGTTCCTTGATAATACTGCCTGTAATTTAGCCTCAATAAACTTGATTAAATTTTACGATACGAAAAATGGCAGGTTTGCTATTCACAACTTTAGACACGCTTGCAGACTTTGGACATTGACTCTGGAAATTTCAGTGGCTATGGCTCAATTCCCCAATAAGGCTATTGCTGAAAAAAGTTTTGATTATAGAACCCTGGGGTTAGGTTACGCTAATCTTGGAGCTTTGCTGATGGTTTCCGGTGTGCCTTATGATTCGGAAGAAGCCCGATCTATTTCTGGAGCTATAACTGCTTTGTTGACGGGCGCTTCTTATTCGATGTCCGCGGATATGGCTAGAGAATTGGGAGCTTTTTCAGGGTATGAATCGAATAAAAATCATATGTTGAAAGTAATGCGAAACCATAGAAGGGCTTCGCATAATGCTCCGGAGCAGGAATATGAGGGGCTTACTGTTTTTCCAAGAGGGATTAAGCCTGAGTTTTGTCAGGAAGTTCTTTTAAAAGCTGCGAAAAAAGAATGGGACGATGTTCTGGATAAAGGCGAACGATTTGGTTTTCGAAATGCTCAAGTAACCTGTATTGCGCCGACAGGAACAATCGGCTTGTTAATGGATTGCGATACCACAGGCATTGAGCCGGATTATGCTTTGGTTAAGTTCAAAAAGCTTGCTGGCGGTGGATATTTTAAAATCATTAACCAGTCCGTTCCAGCAGCTCTTAATCGTCTTGGCTACAATGAGGAAGAGGCGGAAGAAATAGTAAAATATTGCGTCGGATCTGGGAGTTTAAGCGACACTCCATTCATTAATCGAGAATCTTTGAAGAAGAGGGGATTCAGCGATAAAATTTTAGATAAAATTGAAGCGGAGTTACCCAAGGTTTTTGATATTGCTTTTGCGTTTAACAAATTCACGCTTGGAGAAGAGTTTTGTAAATCTACGTTTGGTATAACGGAAGCTCAATTAGAATCTCCCACATTTAACTTTTTAGAATTTATTGGTTTTTCTTCCGAAGAAATTTCTAAGGCTAATGATGCAATTTGCGGAACAATGACAATTGAAGGCGCGCCCAATCTTAAAGAGGAGCATTACCCAGTATTTGATTGCGCGAATAAATGCGGCAAATATGGAAAACGTTTTATACCGCATGAAGCGCATATTCGCATGATGGCCGCCGCTCAGCCTTTTATCTCCGGAGCTATTTCGAAGACTATCAATATGCCGTCTGAATCATCAATTGAAGACGTTAAGAAAGCGCATATTCTTTCCTGGAAACTTATGCTTAAAGGAACCGCAATTTATAGAGATGGGTCTAAGTTGAGTCAGCCTCTAAATAGTGTGACTGATCAAGATTTTAAAATGATCCAAACTGAGGATGAAGGCCTGACTGAAAAAAAATCTCCCGCCCTTGCGGTTGCGGAAAGAGTGGTTCATCAAATGGGGTACCGGAAAAAGCTTCCTTATCGTCGAAAGGGATATACGCAGAAAGCTATGATAGGCGGTCATAAAGTATATTTACGAACTGGCGATTATGAAGATGGAAGTTTAGGCGAGATTTTCATCGATATGCATAAAGAAGGAGCCGCTTTCCGTAGTCTTATGAACTGCTTTGCAATTTCAATTTCTTTGGGACTTCAACATGGCGTTCCTTTAGAGGAATTTGTTGACGCTTTTGTATTTACTCGTTTTGAACCAAACGGAATTGTTTCGGGTAATAAAAATATAAGTATGTCGACATCTATTATTGATTATATTTTTCGAGATCTTGCAATTTCTTATTTGGATCGTAATGATTTATCCCAAGTTACTCCTGAAGATTTACGCGCGGATGCCATCCAAAAAGATTCTGAGTGTAGCCCCGAAGATGACGAGCCAGTTACCGAATCTGCGCAAGAGTCGAATGTTGCCATTGAAAAAACAAAAACAGTTTCAGGGGCTCCGAAGGTAGCTCCGAAAACTAATGGAAATGGAAATGGAGCTTCATTGCAAAAACAGGATGCCGCTGTAGGATTAGCTCAGCCAAAGGTTTCGGCTTTTGAGATAGCTAGGATGAAAGGATATGAAGGAGACCCCTGTAATGAGTGCGGTCAGATGACCCTTGTGCGTAATGGAACTTGCTTGAAATGCTTATCTTGCGGCGCAACTTCCGGTTGTTCTTAATATTTGACTAGTTGTATCAATCCTTTATATAAAGCCTCCTTAAGTATTTTCGTTTTAGGAGGCTTTAAGTTTGTTTCTCCCCACTTCAAAAATAACTCCTCTTTGTGTTTACCTGGGTTAGCTCTCCATTTACAAAACCTTGACACTATTGAGCTAAAATAATATACTCCAAAATTCACATAATCAGACCTGAAAGAAATTTCAATTTATTGCCCAGTGTTAAACTGGGTATTTTGAGGAGCTAATCCATTGAGCGAAAAAGAAACTAATCCGGCAGAACAATCAGGAACCGAAGCCGAAGGCGATGAAGAATCCCTTAGAGGAGACTCCTCTAAAGAAGGCGGGGTGGCCGATCTTAGCGAGTTGGAGAAAATTAAAAAAGAACTAGAGCTTGAAAAGGTAAAAGCGGCTCAAGAACTTGAAGAGGGTGAAGAGGACGAAGACGAGGACGCTAGAGAAGCCGATTATCTTCAAAAGCTAATTAATTTAACTATAAAATTTGATCATCATTTAGGTATGTTTTTGATGCCTTCATACATCGACTGTGGTCTGAAATATGATCATCGTTTGGTTGAGAGTTATACGACCCAATTAGTTACCATCCAAAGTTTCTTAAGACTATTGGAAAAAGTTGATGGGGTTACACGTGAGCAAGTTACCAAAGAATGTGTTGTGAAATTGAGAAACTGTCTCCAACAGGTTCATAAGAATTTGGTAAAGCCGCTTTTTAAGGAAGTTAAGCTTATGAAAAAAAAGCCTAAAATGGAAAACCTGGATACATTCAAAGAAAATTGGAATGAAAGACTGCTTGATTTTCAAAAGGTTTGCGATTTTGAATACCAGATTTTAGATGTAAAAAATTTCCAGATTAAATAACTAATATTTGTTTATTGAGTTTTGAACTGCTTGGAGGGTGGCTATTTCGCGAAAAGTTGATTGAATATCATGCGAAATTAAATTGCCGTGGTTATAGTTGCGTTTATTTTTGACTATTTCCTGAAACCTCCAAGAGTTTTCCTTCCTGGGCGGTTTATGCTGTCCTTATTTCCCTCAGTTAAAAAAATTCCTATATATTTTTATTAATAATTATTGCCTGAGAAAAATGGAAAAAGAAAAAACTGAAACAGAAGAGTTAGAGATTGGGCAGGAACTAGTTGAGGTAGAAGAGGCTTTACCCGAGGAAATACCGGTTGTCGACCATTCTAAATTATATGTTTGGGTGGCCGATGCAGGAAATAATCGTATTCAAAAATTCGACGGAAATGGGAAGTTTTTAATGCAATTTGGCCGACCAGCCGGTACGCGCGCTCCTTATAATCCTGGAGAGTTTAAAACCCCAATGGGAGTTGCCGTCGACTCGTATGGTAATATTTGGGTTGCCGATACGGGGTGTCATCGGATACAAAAGTTCGACGAGGAAGGAAATTTTCTTTTGGAGTTTGGGCAAGAAGGTTGGGGGCCGGACAAGTTTTATATGCCAGAAGGCATAGTGGTAGAGGCTGCTGGAACCATTCTTGTAGCTGATACGGCAAACCATTGCTTTAAACGTTTTGACGATGATGGAGAATTTCTTTTAGGTTTTGGGTTTTCTGGAGATTTTGACGGTTTTCTAAAATACCCTACAGGCGTTGCTTTAGATCGTGAAGGAAATATTTATGTGGCGGATAGAGACAACCAGCGTGTTCAGATTTTTAACGAAGACGGCCAGTATGTTTCAAAATTTGGACAATATGGTTTTGAGGAAGGGTTTTTCAATTTTCCGAATGGCATTGTGGTGCGTAAAGATGGCACAATAATTGTTTCGGAGAAAAGTCAAAATCGTTGTCAGGTTTTTGATAATGAGGGAAATTTTATTGCAAGTTTTGGAGAGCTTGGTAAACGTGAAGGACAGTTTAACTGTCCGATGTGTTTGGCCCAGGACCCATATGGTTTTCTATTTGTAGTGGATACGCTTAATAACCGGATTCAGAAGTTGGATAAAGAGTTTAATTTTGTTGGTAAGTGGGGGTCAATTGGAAGAGAACCTGGACAACTGAAGGATCCCGCAGGAATTTGCCTTACTTGGGAGCCAGATTGGGCTCCAAAAGACGAATAAGTTTTTTGTCAATATGGAAAATTATATTCCAGAGGTATTTTGAAAAATATACAATTTAGACTTTTTATCGTATATTTGCTTGCCCTAACTATGGTTTTGTGTTTTGGAGGGGTAGGAACAGTCGCCTTTGGCGACGAAGGGTACTATTATGGGCATAAAGTAGAAGTCAAACCCTCGAAACCCAAATTAGGTCCAGATGGAACTCCTTTGCCCGAAAGGTTTACGGATAATGGCGATGGAACAGTAACGGACCACAAAGAAAACTTGATGTGGAAAGCCCGGGATTCATACCAAGAAAGAAAAAAGTGGTTAAATTGGCACGATGCGCAAAAATATATTAAAGAGATGAATGATAAAAAGTTTGCAGATCATTCAGATTGGCGTTTACCGCTAAAAAAAGAATTAAGATCTCTATACGAAGAGGAAAAAGAAGTTCCATGGAAATATTATTGGACAGAAAACGTAGTGCACATTGATCCTATTTTCGGCGATACGAGTTGTTGTTTTTGGACTAGCGAGGAATATAAAGAGAAATATGCGTACGGTTTTAACTTTATTAGAGGACAAGCATACCTGAGCCTTAAGGGGGGTATTATGCAATCATTAACTGTAATACGTCCTGTGAGAACTATAACTAATAAGTCAGTCTCAAAATGAGCGATCAAAATAATTTAGAAGAGCAAGAGGAAGAGCAAGAGAAAAGTAGCCCAGAATCTGAGGAAAACGAAGCTCTGGAAGATGAGGAGCCAGATTTACAGGAAGAACTTGACGACGAGGAAGTTGAGTTTGACCTTGAAGCTCAAATTGAATTATTTAAGCAACAAATTGAAGAAGAGCCAGATAATTGTATTCATCACTATAATTTGGGCGAGGCCTTAGAGGAACTCAGGCATTATGACGAAGCCATGGAACAGTTTCAGATCGCTCTTGAATGCGATGAAGATAATGCATTTGGCGGAGTGATTCATTTTGGCTTAGGTAATTTATATTACAATAAACTGATGGGTGGAACTTCTTCGGATGTAGTTAAAAGTTCTATTGGTTTGCTAAATGAGCATAAGGAAAAAGATTCAATTACAAAAGTATTATCTGAAGATTATGAAAATCCCATTAATGAATTTGAGCAAGCGTTGAAATGTTTACCAATGCTAAAAGCAGATGATGATTTAGCGGAATATATTTCGGAAAACGCGCCGTTGTGTATAGCGAACGTCTATTACAAATGGGCGTCGGATTTAGTTGATAAATCGCGCCAGCTGACTCATTACGGTGACGAGATCAATGACGTAAAAAAAGCTTTGAGACATTTAAAAAAAGTTCTCGAAATAGATCCCAATAATTCTCCGGCGGCTCTCTTGGAAAAACTGGGAAAAAAGATGTTGGCGGAAGGATGGACTATCTATGATGATTATGGGTTTGAGGCGAAGAATATCCAGGGGCTCGGATGAACGTTGCTAAGAAAAAGATAAGGGAATTTTTATGGCAGACGTTTTAGAATTGATCGAGGACCGATTAAGCAAAGACGGTCAGGTTTTAAACTTAAAAGCTCAGTTTATTCGCGAAGTAGGGGCGAAAAAATTAGCCGAATGTGAAGCTCTTTCTAATCTAAGAGCGTTGGATTTAACGCAAAACGCTATTGGTGACGATGGAGTAAAAGCTATCGCTGAATCGCCTTTTTTATCAAAAGTTAGAACTTTAAATTTGAAATCTAATGGGATTACCGACATTGGCGCTGAATACTTGGCAAACTCAAAAACATTAAAAAGCTTAAAAAGCTTACAATTAGTAGTAAATGATATTTCGGAAAAAGGCGAAAAACTATTAATAAATTCCAAAAGCCTAACAAATTTGACTTCCTTAAAATTCCGAGTTTGAGTAAATTTTTTTATAAAATCAAGAGAATTGTTGATTTATAACCTATTGTTTTATTATGTGGTTATGTTGTGTTTTGAAAATAGTAAAATAGCGCTTGACTTATTTTCCCTGTTTTGATATTTTCGGTCCACAATCAAAGCCCAAAAACCCGGGCCTTATAAACGAATATTAGGGTTCTTAGCCATTTGAATATTTGTTAAGGATTTTTGGAGTTAGTTAACTTTTCAATTTTTTGAAAGGGGGAGACCATGATGAGAAGGACGAGTACCGTGATTTTCACGGCCTTAGCGTTTTTTGCGCTTACCTCGATTGCTGCCGCTAATGTTTCTACCTTAAAAGCTGGCGACACGAGTGTATGTGAAGACGCTTCTTGGATTATCTACAACGTGAGTGAGTCCCAAGAGACTAATGTTCAATTTGACATTGGTCCTCATGCTTATGGTTGGGGTAAATGGTACAAAAGAGACTTGCCACCTGGTGGATACCAAACTAATGCTATTGCTGTAAGAACCGATTTTAAAAACAATGGCCCTGGCGATATCCAAATTAACTGCCAACGCCAACGTTTTGATCGGAACGACTGGAAGATTGATGCAGGTTCCGGTAAAACTTACCAAAGTGATTACCATATGGATCACGTTCGACCTGGTACTTACATTGAGCCTGGTTTAGGATTACCAGAAGGTACGGAAAGAGGAATTTTCTCTAACCAAAATCAAAAGCCAGAATATCAAAGATAAGTCGTATTTAGTTTTATAAAAGCCGGAGGGGATTTCCCCTCCGGCTTTTTTTTTGTCTTAAACTTTTTACTAAGATTGCCTTGAAACTGTTATATTTGCTGATCAAAGGAATGTAGATCTTGAGAAAGAAAAACCCATAGGGAAGATGTTATTTCTATCTTTTAAGGGAGAAAAATAGGTATTATATTTATATGATAGAAGTTCATTTTAATACCGTATGAGAGTAATCGGTTTTCCGCTAAACAGTAGACTTTTGAAAGGTTTTGCCTTGAAAATTACCTTTGCTGATGGTATTTTATCAAGATTCGATTTTATTTTTGATTGAATCTTTCTAGGGAAACACTCTAATTATTGGCATATGTTTGTCTTGGGAAGTTTGACTCTTTATCAGAGGAGTCGAAAAGTATGTTATTTCCGGGAGAACCGTCGATAGGAGTGTTTTTTTTATTTTAAGCTATTTGTTTGGTTTTAATTATGACTCAAACGTCGAGTTTTAAAGATAATAACGATGGTACTGTTACTGATCTTGAAGAAGACCTCTGTTGGTCCAAAAAAGATTCTAGGGCCGAATTAGAAAAATGGCTCAACTGGGATGAAGCTATGGAGTATGTTCGCGTATGTAACGAACAAAACTATTTAGGTTTTGGAGATTGGAGAATACCGACTAAAAGTGAATTACGGTCGTTACTCAAAAATAAAGAAGATTATAGGCAAATATTTTTGAATGAACCTCCTAAAGCGAATCGTAAGGTTTCGGATTATAAATCGGGAGGAGAACAAAGTCTTTGGAGTTCAGAGACTCGTTATGGGTCGTATGCGTGGAAGTCATACTTCCCGTCTGGTAAAGAAGTTTGTGTTGATCAAAGCGTTGCAACTACAGGTACTTCGGTACGCCTGGTTAGAGATATTTAAGTAGTTATATTTTTAGTAACCGTACCAATTATAGAATCAATAGGTGGCTTTATGGGCGATGAAAACATGGTAGATCAGGAGGAAAACGAGCTTGATAAAATCGACCAAACTGAGGAAGATTCCACAGAAGACGAAGATTATATAGTTGATGAGTGGGAAGGCGACGAAGGTTGGGACGAAGAAGATGACGATGAGGATTCTCTTGTAGAGCCTGATGTCCCAATATACGTAGATAATGAGAATGGAACTGTTAGCGATTCTCGTCACAATATTATGTGGACTAAATCAGATTCATTCGAAGAGTTTGGCTATGGAATTAACTGGTATGAAGCTCATGATTATTGTGAAGCCTTAAATGAGAAAAAATTTGCAGGTTATGATGATTGGAGGTTACCAGGGTTCGACGAGGCCAAGACTTTATTTTCTTTTGAAAAATCAAACTATGATAAAGATGACGCTGAAATTCATATTGACCCAATTTTCGAGTCTAACGGTGGACATAATACATGGACATATGAAGAAAAACCGGACTACCACCAATATGCTATGAAGTTCAGTTATGTTACAGGAAATGAAATGTGGGAAAATAAAGATAATGAATATTCTCACATAAGAGCCGTTCGAGACGAACAGAAAGAGGAATGGGAGCCTGAATGGAGGAAAGACTCTAGGAAGTTCGATGGATAATTTTTATTGGGTGAAATTAAGAGAAGTTCTTTTATAGGTTCTTTCAAATCAAAAATAATTTTATCGGAACATAGCGCATGAGTAATTATATGATTTTTGGAAAAAGAGATTGCCCGCACACCCAGAAAGCGCTGGCCGACTATAAAAAAAACTTAAAATCTTTTATTTTTATCGACGTTGATAATAACGAGCGTGGTTTAGAGCAGTTGTTGGAATATTCGAATGGAAAATATATTGTTCCCGTGATTGTTAACGTGGATGAAGGAAATGTAGAGATTGGTTATACAGGCGATTAAAGCCTGCTTTACGGTTTATGAAATATCAAACTGGATCTAAGGTTTTTTCGACTTTTAATGTGGAGGCCATAATTGTATGAGCGATTTACCAGAAGTAAAAAAAACCGGCGAACAAGTTGAAAAAGTTGAAGATGAAGGTCCTAAACGTTTTATACCCAAAGGTCCATTTGTTGTTTATGATACGGAAACTGGGATTTCCTGGATGAAAAAGGATTCTTGGCAAGATAAAGGAAAGTTTTTTAATTGGCATGAATCTAGAGATTATGCAGACACTAAAAATATTCGAAAGATTGGTAAATTTGACGACTGGCGATTGCCTTTAGCCGATGAGATCCAAACTTTATTTATAAAAGATAAAGAGATTCCTGGCAAAGGTGGAGTAACTCTTCACTTGGATCCAGCTTTCCCGGAAGGAGCTTTTAAAACCTGCTGGGTTAATGGCGATACGTCAACTAAAAGACCGCGATTTGATTTTGCCGAGGGGAAGCTGTTAACGGCGGAAGAATATAGTTTTGGAAGCGTGCGGTTGTGTAGGAAAGATGTTGTTGGTAAAGAACGCCGTTCTTTAAAACGTAGATAGTAATAAGTTTAAGATTATTTTCAATGACGAGCGCCAAAGATTCCGATTCACAACGGTTTATTGACTGCGATGAAAATACCGTTTTTGATGTCAAAACCCGACTAATGTGGTTTAAGAAAGATACTTGGCAATTAAGCGGTAAATGGATGAACTGGGTTCAATGTCGAGACTTTGCAGAAGAACAAAACCAAAATAAGGTTTCGGGATTTGCGAACTGGAGAGTTCCCACTGTGGCTGAAGCGAAAAGTATTTACGAAAAAGGCCAATCCAATAAAGATCATATGGGGCAAATAGCTTGGCTGCATAAAGCTTTTAATCCGGGTTTTGGTTTTATGTGTTGGACTAGCGACGTCAGAAACAAAATTCAAGCGGTGAGATTTAGTTATAGAAAAGGCGGAACTATGTATGACGACGTTTATCGAACTTCTCGAGGCGCGACTCGTTTCGTAAGAAATTTACAAAAAGACGGTTAAAAAAATGAGGGTGGTTTGGAAATAACGCAAAAAAATAGATTCGTTGATAACGGCGACGGCACTATAACCGATATGGAGTCTTCTCTTATGTGGACAAAAGGAGATTCCTGGTTGGAATTAGAAAAATATATTACTTGGGTTGAGGCTCAAGAATTTGTTAAAGAAAAAAACAAAGAAAAACTTGCAGGGTATTCAGATTGGCGCGTTCCAAATGCGAAAGAAGCTAAGACTCTTTACGTATACGAGTCGATTAACACAGACAAAGATGGATGCGAAGTTCATATTGATAAGTCGTTTTCTTCGGGTTGTGGATATACTACTTGGACTAGCGAAACGCGCGCCGCAAAACAAGCCATGGGTTTTGATTTTCGCGACGATTATGAGTATTGGTTAGATAAAGATCATGATTCTTCGTCAAGTAATGTCCGTTTGGTTCGTAGCGTTGGGGCTGAAAATTCGATGGTTATTACCGTGGACGATGGTCAGGGTGGGATAGAGGAGGTTAGTCGTTTTGTGGATAATCGAGACGGGACTGTGAGCGACTTAAAAACAAATTTGATGTGGGCAAAGCTGGATTCTTTATTAGAACTGGATAAATGGGTTAGTTGGGATGAAGCAAAAGTTTATGTTAAAGAATTATGTAGAAATAAATTTGCTAAATTTGGAGATTGGAGAATGCCCACAAAGAAAGAAGCCTTAAGTATTTATTGTCCAGGCCATGCAACCACCGATGTTTATGGCGACACTGTTTACTTACCGAGAGTTTTTCCAGCAGGATGTGGTGTTACTACCTGGACAAGAACCTTAAATAAAAATGACGAACGTTTGGCTATGAGAGTGTTTTACTATAATGGCGATTTTAAGTGGTATAAGCGCGGCCTCCGAAGTCATGGAATAAGACCTGTTAGACCTATAAGAGGATAAGTTTTTTTAACCATGGAAAAAAGATTTAAGGATAATGGTGATGGCACGGTCACAGATCAAGAAACGAGGTTAATGTGGAAACAAACCGACGGTTTTCAAGATGATGGAGAATTCATGAGTTGGTATGATTCCCAAAAGTATTTAAGAAACCTGAATATTGATGAGTTTGCCGGCTATTCTGACTGGCGATTACCTACTTTAGAAGAAGCTCAAAGCCTTTATGACCCTGAGAGAAGAATTCGCGATATGGACAGATTTGAAATTTTCATTGATTCAAGTTTTTCTCCTGGAGGTTCTTATACAATCTGGACTAACGAAGAAAAACCCTTTGATAACGCTATAGTTTTTTATTATAGATATGGCTATGAAGATCTTGCTCAAAAATTCGGCGCTTATAATAAATGTAGTGTCAGAGCCGTTCGTTCAATAGGATAGTCGCAATTTTTTTAAGAAGGAATTAAGCCATCGAATCTTATCGAAATATTAATCCACAAGAGAGTCAAAACTCTGTTCTAACATACAGATTTGAAGAGGAAGACTTTGAAAATCTCTACGTTTTAGAGGATTATTATCATACCAATCCGTTTTGCGATTATCAGAACGCATTGATTTCTTTTAGAGATACAGAAAACTCAGAGAATCGAATTTCCTTTTTATTGGGATTTAAAAAAACCTATACGCTTCCTCCGAATCAGCCTACATTGACAAACGTACAAACAGAAATTGTTAAGCGGTTTGTTAAAGAGATACCAGATGAGTTAATGGTTTTGTTCAAACAACGTTACTTTGAGGCGAAAGCTTACGGTGAAAAGAACCCAATGTCTTATTTGGAATTTGAGTCTGGCCGATATTTTACTTATGTTGAACTTTTTCCTAAAGCTAATAAACCATTAGAATTTTCTTTAGATAAAATTAAATATTTGGTTGAAGATTCGTATGACATCGATCCTAATAGTAAAAATAGAACCGTCCGATTAGCATTTTATAAGTTGGATTTAGAAGAGGAAAATAAACCTCCTATTTTCAATTATACTTACTATTTTAAAGAAGAGCTGAGAGTGGCGGAGGATAATAAAATTCCTGATGATCAGGGCGCTTTAGTAATTGCGTTGAATGAATGTATTCCAAATCTAAGAAATTTATTGAAAGATCGCTATAGAGACGCCAAAAATATTGGCGAAGAATTGTTAAGAAAAAGCGCTTAAAAAAATAATTGGTTATTTTTCTTTTTCAAAAAAACCGTATGAATTAACTTAATCTTTACGAGAAGTGTTATGTCTTCAAAGGTAAGAAAAGTTAAAAAAGTGCAAGCTAGGCACATTTTAGTTTCTAATAAGGAATTAGCTCTTGAATTAAAGAAACGATATGAGGATGGCGAAGATTTTGCGGAGTTAGCGCAGCTACACAGCGAATGTCCTTCTAAAAAACGTGGCGGAGATTTGGGATGGTTTGGTAAGGGGGCTATGGTCCGCCCTTTTGAGGTGGCTGCTTTTTCCGCTGAAGAAGGATCGGTCACCGATCCGGTAAAAACAGAGTTTGGTTGGCATTTGATTTATGTTTATGAAGTTAAAGAGGATGCCGATCCAGATGCCGGTCCTCCTACCGGAGATGAAGACGCTGATGAAAAGACTTTACGATTAGTGGCAGAAAATTATGCCCACGAATTTATGATGTTAGGTTATTCCAGTAAAAAGGTGCTCAGTCTTTTCACTAGTCAACATTTTAAATCGGCAAATGTTGTTTATAATATCCTTGGCAAGGATATTATTAATGAAATTATCGCAAAGGTGTATGGGGTCAAGTATGAGAAAAAACCAGAAGATTCTGGCGAATAACTTTTCCAAAAATTGGCGATAATTTTTAAATCTTCTTTCAAGAATTGATAAGATTCAAGATATTTTCTAAAATCTATGTATTAAAGATACTTTAGTCGCAGAAAAGTTAGGTGGAGATTAAATCGATTTTCCTTAGGGCAGGAGAACCAAAGGGAGGGAGATTTAGGACAAGTCCGCTTTTTAATGATTTTAATGCGAAATAGACCATTGCATCGTAGTCTTTCATTCTTTCTTTAAAAAACTGAATTGAATCCAAACAAACCTTTTTAGTTGATTTGATTTGTTCAACATTTTGTTGATGAAGTTTTATTAATTGGATTTCTTTATCTTTTAGTAGATAAAAATGCTTACCTAACTTTTTTCTATTTTTTTTGATAAAGCTTCGAAAGTTTCTCAATGGATCAAGTTTTGAAGCTATCGAAGATTTTTCAGGAACCCCTTCATCGATCCTTTTTGAATTTAAGAGTTCATTTACTTGGTTCTGGTCGAGTTCCATTTTTTCTAGTTATACAGGTTTACAAGCGTTCAAACGGACCTGGAATGGTCCGCTTGAACGTTAGGGTTGACGAGGGGGGAATGCCAACCCTTCATGCAAAAAATTGCTTAAATAGCATTGCGGTTTTTAATCTAGTTTTTTCAAACTACCTAATTTAGGTAAGCATTTTTTGTTCCAAAATATATTTCGATTTGATTGCTTTTTAAGTATATTTTTTTCAGTTGTTTATACGATTGGGTTGGGTGATGAAAAAAAATAAAGATAGGCTCTTAACACTAGCAAGAAAAAAAGTCTCAGATTGAAACTATTTTAGACGTTTTGAGACATTTGAAAGAGGAACATCTACTGATTAACTTGATTTTGGATATAGGCGATCCATTTTTCTGTACGGGAACTTTTGGGTTTTAATTTTTTGTAGAACTCAAACTGTTTTATTGCCGATCCATAATCCGCGTTAAATGTATGAGACACTCCTAAATTAAAATTTAAATTTGGGTGATTAGGATTTAAGGCTAATCCTTTTTGATACATTTCAATTGCTTCAAGAGTTCTTTTTTTATTTTGATATGCCAAGCCAAGTTGGTTAAAAAACTCTGGGCTATCTATCAAGGGTTTATTCTTATATGGTTCTAAAAGAATAATAATTGAATCGGGATTTTTGTAAGGATTCAATTTTTTAGCTTCTTTGGCTAGTTCATCAAATTTTAAATCTTTGTCCGGAATCGTTTCTCCCAGGTTTAAAACCCAGAATGGAGCTTGAAAGGAACTTCCTGGTGAAATTTCTTCAAATAAACCTTCACCCGAAAAATCCATTACGGCAAGGTCTAAAGGCTCTTTGCCGTCAAAGTCTGCAGTAACGGCATATGCTTTTCCACCTATGGTATAAACTCCGACAGAGACTTTCCCAACTTCATAAACTCTAAATCTAGTTTCTTTACCTGGAACTTTTGAAGATCGCTCTTCTAAACTAGAGAAGATATTTCGCTTTCCCTTCCAGTTTGGTATTCCCCATTCTTTTAAAGTTTTTGGAGACCCTAGAGCAATTTGGGGGATGATTAAACTGATTGCAAATGTAAAGATGCAGGTTAATATAAATTTACGCGATAAGGAGTTTATATTTTTCATGCAAAAAGCCCCACTTAGATTTTGAATAAACGACATTATATATTTCTTTGAAGAGTTTGACTACTAGGCAATTTTTTCAAAGTCGGTTGTTTTTTCACGGATATGTACCAAAACTTTTTTATGATGAGTCTTTAACTGTTTATAAATAAAGGAGTTTTTTTATTTTTTTATCTGGCATGTTATTTGCTTTAATATAACTGAAGATTCGGACAGGCACACCTCCTTACCCCGGATGGATTCAGTAAACCAGGGATTGAATATCATCCGGGAGTGCCTACCAGTTTTTTCGCTATTTTGTTTTTCCTATTTCTGATATAACTTCCTACCGCATTTTCTTAATTTTTAAATTTGTGACGTCTTTATGGTTCGTCCCCAATCTGGCGCTATTTTTCACCCACAAGACCGGAACGTTTCGTTGGTTTATTTTATCGAAGACCTTGGCGTAAACGCTATGAGTGTCGCTAAAATTGCCGCAATGATTGCCGGTTTGGCTGAAGAGCAAGGAAAGTTTGGTCAAGAAGCTAGAATAGATTATATGATCGGTTTTGGGTTCAGGTTTTGGAGTTTAGTTTTTCATTTAAACTTACCAAAGGCATTTGAGAATTTCCGTAATTCCATGTTAAAAAAATTAGATCCCGCTGAAACGGGCGGTGATTTTTTTATCTCTTTTAGTTCGCAAAATCCAGAATGGAATGCAAGATTACTTTCTGAAATTGAAACTAATCTAAGCGAGTTGACGGAGACTGCAGATCATTTCGAAGGCTCTTTAGTTTTTTCAACTAATTTAAACGATAACCGGAAAACTTTAATAAGTTCTGAAGATCCTGAGTTTTTAGGAGGATCTTTTACTTTAAGATTAAATTTTTTGTGGAATAAAAACGATAAATCTGAAATTTTTTTAGCAAAAAAATTTAAAAAATTTATTGAGTCAGAAAGTTTCCAACATATCCTGAAGCAATTTTCAGCGCGTTCTTTTGTTTTTCAAAGTGAAAATAGATTGTTATTAACGATTTTAAGCGGAACTCCTCAAAAACTTGAAAACTTGCTAGAAGAATTTAGCCAAATTGAGTCTGATTTTTTCTCGTTTTTGGAATTTGGCTCCTATGCTTTTGTTCCTTCAATAGACGTTTTAACAGGCTTAAGGATGGGAGGATTAAGAATGGGAACGTTATCTCCAACAGCTAGATTTAAAATAAAGCCTATTTGATCTTCAAGGCTTAAAGAAATTATAAAGACCGAATATTTGTAATTTGTATTTCGTTAGGAGCTTTTCCTAAATAGTGAGCCAGTGCGGAATGAATTGCCACTACGTGTTCGGATGTTTCTGAGTTATCAGAAGCGGGGATTGGTTTTGGAGGCGGTTCATAAGGCATCCATTTTACTAGGACCTTAATAACAAAAATTAAGCTTGATAGGATGATAAAAATTACCGAAATCGATATTAAAGATACGAAGACAGCGGAATTTATCGGTGACATTGAATTAAGGAGCTAAAGGATTTATTAAATTAGAAGCTGTTTGCAAAGCCGCATGTGATACTGGATCAGGAGTTCCAAATAACGACACAAATACTCCAGCAGCGACGGCGCTACCGATTACTCCAGCAACGTTTGGACCCATAGCATGCATCAATAAAAAATTACCATGGTCTTCTTCAGAACCAACTTTTTGAGAAACTCTAGCAGCCATAGGAACTGCAGAAACTCCTGCGGATCCAATTAAAGGATTCACCTTTCCTCCGCTAAGTTTACACATAAGTTTGCCAAACAAGACGCCTCCTGCGGTAGCGACTACAAACGCTAACAAACCTAGAATAATAATCTTTATGGTCTCTAATTTGAGAAAAGATTCGGCTGTCATGGACCCACCCACGGAAAGGGCAAGTAAAATAGTAACAATGTTTATCAAGTGTGTTTCCGAGGTTTCATGAAGTCTTCCTGTGACGCCAGATTCCCTGAATAAATTTCCTAACATGAGCATTCCCAATAATGGAGCTACACCGGGTAATATCATAGTGCATAAAATTGTAGTAGCGACTGGGAATATGACTTTAACGTTTTGTGAAATGGGTTTTAGTTGCTCCATCCGAATTTTTCTTTCTTCGGGAGTTGTAAGCCATCTCATAATTGGCGGTTGAATCAAAGGCACCAAGGACATATAAGAATATGCCGCTACAGCTATAGGGCCTAATAAGTGTGGAGCTAATTTACTAGCTAGAAAAATAGAAGTCGGTCCGTCGGCTCCGCCTATGATACCGATGGCGCTTGCTTCCTGTAAGTTAAACCCAAGCATTACGGCGCCAACTAATGTGGAGTAAATTCCAATTTGAGCCGCCGCTCCTAAAAGTAAAGTGCTGGGATTAGCTAATAAAGGGCCGAAATCAGTAAGGGCTCCAACCCCTAAAAAAATCAAAGGCGGTAAAACTTCGTGTTTGACGCCAAAATAAAAGATATTTAAAAGACCGCCTTCGGCATCGGAAGCCATATTACTTAAGGGTAAGTTTGCTAAGAGGCAGCCAAATCCGATTGGAAGAAGCAGTAAAGGCTCAAATTTTTTCCAAATAGCAAGATACAGCAATACGCAAGAAACCCCGATCATTATTAAATGACCAGGCGTCATCGCCATAAAACCCGTCATTCCGACGATTTTAGAAAAAGTATCTCCTAAGGAACTTTCCATTATCCAATCGTTACCAGCGGATCTCCAGCGCTCACGTTGTTGCCTTCTTGAACGTGAATTGTTTGGATGGTTCCTGTAAAGGTTGACTTAACTTCCGTTTCCATTTTCATGGCTTCAATTACTAAAACAGTGTCGCCTTCAGAAATAGCCGAACCAACTTGAACCTTTATAGAAACAATAGTTCCCGGTAATTTTGCCTCAAGTATATTACCTGAACCGGTTGGTGTTGCTGGAGCTGTCGATGACGTTGCTGGTTGAGGAGCCGCAGCAGGAGCGGCTGGGGTTGCAGTCGGCGCAGGCGCTGTTGGAGCTGATCCAGCAGGGACAACTTCAACTGAATAAGCTTTGCCATTTACGTTGACCGTATAGTTTGCAGGTCCGGAAGGAGCCGACGCTACAGTAGTTGAAGTTGATCCATTTGTTGATTTTGGTTTTGCGGCTAAAGCTCTAGCCTTTTCCGTTACAGTTGGGTCGTTTCGAGTTTCAAAAAACTTTAGAGCAACTTTCGGAAACATAGCATATGTAAGTAAGTCTTCTTCTTCGCTTACTTTACCTTCGCATTCTTTTTTAACTTGTTCCCATTCTGGTTCTAATAAATCTGCGGGTCTACAGTCGATTATTTTTGCATCTGCAGATACTTTTTCAAAGAGTTCTTGATTCAATTCACCGGGAAGTTTGCCGTATTTTCCTAATAAACATTCTCGTGTTTCTTTGGTAATTATTTTGTAACGCTCTCCTGTTAATACATTAAGGGTAGCTTGGGAACCAACGATTTGGCTTGTTGGCGTTACCAATGGAGGATAACCCATATCTTTTCTGACTCTTGGAACCTCCTTTAAAACTTCTTGAATTTTATCTGAAGCATTTTGCTCTTTTAATTGATTTTCCATATTGGAAATCATGCCGCCTGGAATTTGGGAATCTAAGATTTTAATATCAACGCCTTTAAAATTGCTTTCGAATTGTGCGTAGTGTTTTTTGACATCTTTAAAGTAGTCGGCAATCTCGTGAAGGAGATTGATATCTAAACCAGTGTCTCGTTCGGTTCCTTTAAGGGATGCAACAACACATTCGGTAGCAAACTGAGAAGTGCCCATTGCTAATGCGGAAATTGCCGTATCAACTATATCAACTCCTTCATCAATAGCGCATTGCAGATTCATTCCTACTAATCCGGTAGTTGCGTGGGTATGCAAGTGAACTGGTAGGTTGATGTTACTTTTTATTTCTCTAACTAAGGAACGCGTAATTTGAGGGGTTAAAAGTCCTGCCATATCCTTAATACAGATTATATCGGCGCCCATATCTTCTAATTGTTTGGCCATTTTAAGGTAAAGCTCAATATTATGGACTGGGCTGACTGTATAGCTTATGGTTCCTTCTACCATCTCTCCACATTTCTTAACGGTTTCCATCGCTTTTCGAATGTTGCGGAAATCATTAAGCGCGTCGAAAATTCTAAAAATATTAATACCTACATCGACTGATTTTTTTACAAAACGTTCTACTACATCGTCTGCATAATGCCGATAGCCTAATAAGTTTTGCCCTCGTAGTAACATTTGAAAAGGTGTTTTAGGCATACGTTTTTTTAATTCTCTTGCTCGATCCCATGGGCTTTCGTTTAAAAAACGGATGCAGCTATCAAAAGTAGCTCCTCCCCAATTTTCAAGCGAAAAATAACCCACTTGATCCAGTTTTGCAGCTATTGGAAGCATGTCTTCGGTACGCATGCGAGTGGCCAATAACGATTGATGAGCGTCTCTCAGTATTGTGTCTGTAATTTTAAGCGGCTTAGTTTCGCTTCCCATCGCTTAAATCCTTTAATAAAATCGTTTTATTTTTATAACGTTAAAAAAGTTTTAATATGAAATTTATTCAAAAAAGTTTAACCAATCTCCAAGTATCTAGCAGATAGCCATTATCTAATTGACTGGGTAGGGATTGGAGGATATTAAAATATAAAAAAATGAAAATCAAATATTATTTACGCCATGTAAATGGCATAAATAAAGCTAAAACGCCATAAATTTCTAGCCTTCCAATAAACATACAAAAAATAATAGCCCATTTTCCCAAGTTGGGTATATCGGCATAATTGCCTGTTGCTCCAACCTGTCCTAATCCAGGCCCTATATTAAATAGGGATGCAATAGTAGCGGAAATAGATGTTGTTGGATCACAGCCTAGCATTGATAGAAAAATGGAGACCATAAAAAAGATTCCCATATAAAGCCCAGCCAAGCCAACCACATTTAGTAATTGATTATTATCCACAGTTTTGGAGCCAACTTTAACGTGAAAAACTCCTCTAGGTTGAACAATTTTTTGTAATTCACGGATAATTACTTTGAAAATTACTAAGATTCTTATTGATTTTAACGAACCACTAGTAGAGCCTACGCACCCGCCAATCATCATTAGTCCCAACAAAAAGATTTTTAAAAAGTTGGGCCAAACGTTAAAGTCGTCTGTAGCAAATCCGGTGGTCGTATTTATGGAAACCGTTTGAAATGAAGCTTTCCGTAACGCCGACCCAAAGCCAGATTCTGGGTTTGTTTGCCAAAGCCCAAAAGAAACGAAGACGATGCCGAAAAGAATTAATCCTACGTAAAATCTTAATTCAGGGTTTTTAAGGGCGGAGTTGAAATTTCCATGTATTGCGTCGTATTGAATAGCAAAGTTAATACCGCCTAAGAACATAAACAGCATAACAACGCATTCAACATACAAACTATTAAAGGCAGCAACGCTAGCAGTATGAGGTGAAAATCCACCGGTTGCTACGGTGGAAAAAGTGTGGCAAATTGCGTCAAACCATCCAATTCCGCCAAATTTTAAAAACAAAATTTCTACAACCGTTAAAGCTAAATAAACTTTCCAGAGAATTTTCGCTGTTTCCGCTAATCTTGGTTGTACTCTTTCGACAGCCGCTCCCCCAGGCACTTCCGCTTTAAATAAGTGAAAACTGCCTATGCCAAGAGCGGGGAAAATAGCTAGAGAAAGCATAATGATTCCCATTCCCCCTAGCCATTGAGTAAGGTTGCGCCAAAATAAAATTCCCTTGGGAAGAGGATCTATATCTTTAAATATTGTGGCTCCAGTGGTGGTAAAGCCACTCATGCTTTCAAAAAAAGCGTCGATAAACTCCGGACAAACTCCGGTTAAATAATAGGGAATTGCGCCAATTAAGGAAATACATACCCAGGAAAACGAGACGATAGCAAAACCTTCTCGATCCCTTAAGTTGTCCAGGCCTGAGGGAAGTAGTTTCCACATGGAGATTCCAAGCGAAAATGTCAGGATAAATGTCCATGAAAAAGCTTGTACCGAGGACATATTTCCATTTGTTCCATTTTCGCCGAAACCAACGGAAACCGCTAAAGGGATTAGAAAAATCCCCGACAGTAGTATTAAGAGAATGCCAACAACGTTGAATACGGCTTTTAGGTTCATTAGTCCTAAAAAAACCTTCGTTTTCCAAAGAGTTTTTCTATTTTATCAATAGAGTTTGGAAGAGCGACTACAATAACAGAGTCGCCCGATTGAATCGAACACTCTTGATCGGGAACGATCATTTCCCCATTACGCAAAATGGCTCCGATAATTGCGTCTTCGGGAAATTTGATTTTCTCAATTTTTTTATCGATTATGGAAGACTTAGGGTTTGCTACGATCTCTAAAACCTCGGCTTCGTTTTCAAGGAGCTTATAAACGGAGCGAACTTGTCCTTTTCGCAAATGTTTTAAAATTGCTCCGACTGTTATCAAGCGCGGATTAATAGCAATGTCCATTCCTATTGAGTCTAAAATTGGAATATAGCCCGGGTCATTGGTAATTACCAATACCCGTTTAGCTCCCTGCTTTTTGGCTAACAAAGCTGAAAGGATGTTATGTTCGTCATCCTCGGTAAGAGCCATAAAAAAATCGGCATCTTGGACGTTTATTTCATTAAATAGATCAGGGTCTGTTCCGCTTCCATGAAGAACCACCGTCTTAGAAAGCTCATCCACCGCTAAATCGGCTTTCTCAATTGAAGGTTCTATTATTGAAATATCGTTAAAGTTTTCTTCCAATTTTTTGGCTAGGTCGATAGATACTGAATTAGCTCCAACAATTACGATCTTATTTGTTTCCTCTATTTTTTTATTTAACATTGGAAGGATAAGAGGCATGAATTCCTTCTGAACAAGCATATAAATCTTATCGCCAGCATGAATTTCATCGGTTTCTTTTGGAATTATAAGGTTGCCATCTCGGACAATAGCGACGATCAAAAAAGAATTGAATTCGTTGACTGCTTTTAGTTCTTCAATTTTTTTATTAGCTAAAGGAGCTTCCTCGTGGACTTCGAACCCTCTCAATAAAATTTCGCCGTCGGCAAACTCGGCTACATTGACAGCTCCTGGAGTAGCTAATATTTTCTGGATAAAATCCACAATAATCTGCCCGGGAGTTATGGCTTGGTCAATGAATAATTGATCAGGAGGAAACACAGAGTTTTCCGAGGTAAACTCCATTGTTTGAAACCGGGCAAATCGCTTTTCAACCGAAAATTTGTGGGCTAGCATACAAACAAAAAGATTGATTTCGTCTTTGTTTGTGACGGCGATAACCATTTCCGCTTGTTTTATTCCCGCACGCAAAAGAACGCTTGGGAAACAAGCGTTTCCTTGTACGCTTAAAACGTCGAGCTTATCGCTAATTTGCTTTATTTTTTCAGGGTGGGCGTCAATTATAGAAATGTCGTGACCTTCCTGAGATAACTCTTCAGCAAGGTTAAAGCCGACTACCCCCGCTCCAACTATGACTATATTCATAACTTCTTCCTGAAATGAAATCTAAGGTCAATAAGTTGTAACGGGAAAATTAAATGAGGCTTGGAGGCCATTATAATTAAATGGGAGTTTCGAAAATCTGCGCGTTTACAATTTTCAACAGTTTATTTAAAAAAATGACCACTTTAAAGTTGAAAGTTTAAAAGTTTTACCGATTAGGGTTTAAAAACTCTAAAAACTCTGAATTCTCAGAAAGCATAATAGTGGTTTCTGTTTTAAGAGAATTTTTATATGCCTGCATGGACCGAATAAATTCGTAAAACTTGGGGTCTTTATTAAAAGCTTCCGCATATATTTTAGCGGCAATACCGTCGCCTTCGCCTTTAAGCTTTTGTTCTTGTTTATAAGCATCGGCAATCAAAATAACTTTTTCTTTATCGGTTTGAGCTCGAATTTTTGTAGCTTCCTCGGTGCCTTCTGAGCGATATTCTTTAGCAATTCTTTCTCGTTCGGTGCGCATTCGATCAAAAATTGAATTAGCAATTTCAGGAGGTAGGTCGGCTCTTTTAATTCTAACGTCTACGACTTCAATACCGTACTCGCCCGCTTTTTCGTTAGATTTTTTAGTTACTATATCCATAATTGCTTCGCGCGTTTTTAGGATGATATCAATCAAGTCATGGGTACCCATTTCAACTCGTAATTCAGAATATATAATATCGTCTAGTCGAGACCGAGCGCCTCTTTGGTCCCGGACGGTTTGAAGAAACTTTAATGGGTCAACAACTCTCCACATAGCAAAACTATCAATTAAAAGATTTTTTTTGTCTTTGGTAATTAATTCTGCGGGAGCTGAATCATGGGAAAGTAAAATACTCGGAAAATATTCGACTTGTTGTATAAAAGGGATCTTAAAATGCAGACCTGGATTCGTAACCGTCTTTACGGGCCTTCCCATTTGCAGCAGCACGGCTGTTTTGGTCATATGTACGGTGAAGACGGAATAATAGACGATTAAGAAAAAGGCCCCTAAAACAATTAATATCCCTTTTTGTGCCATAGTTTTTATCCAGCAATTAAGATTATCGGTTTATTTTCCTTGCAATGCCTGAGGCGTTTGTCCCAAAGGTAAAATTGGTAAGACATTTCCTGTGCTTTTGCCAACAACAACTTTTTTCATGTCTGGTAAAATTTCTTCCATAGTTTCTAAATAAAGCCTTTTGCGCGTAATTTCCGGAGCTTTTCTATACTCTTCATATAAAGCTAAAAATCCCTGCGTGTCGCCTTGAGCTCTTTTAATTTTTTCTTCTCTGTAAGCTTCCGCTTGTCTCACTATCTGAGCCGATTTACCTCTCGTTTCAGGAATGACGGCTTTTCTATAACCCTGAGCCTGATTGATCATACGTTCTTTATCTTCGCGCGCGCTTACAACATCTTTAAAAGCCGCTGCAACTTGTTGCGGTGGATGTACGTCTTGAAGCTGGGTAGTTACAATCTGCATTCCTGCTTCATATTTGTCTAGCAGTGTCTGAATTTGTTCTTTGGCTAAAATCTGTATTTCATCTTTTCCTGTCGTTAAAGCCTCGTCAATATTTTTGCTGCCGACAATTCCACGAATTACTGTTTCCGCTGAGTTCCTAACTAATTTGTCTCGAGATTTAATATTAAAAAGATAGTCAGGAGCGTTTCGGATTTGGTATTGAACCACTAAATCGATATCGACTATGTTTTGATCGCCTGTTAGCATTAAGGATTCTACTGGCACGTCTCGGACCTTTTGAGGAGGACCCGAATTTAAGATTCGAAACCCGACTTCTATCCTTCTAACTTTTTTAACTTTTGGAGTACGAACGTGTTCAAAAGGAGATGGTAATTTAAAATGGAGACCTGGTCCGGTTGACCTTACGTATTTCCCAAAACGAGTAACAACTCCTTCTTCGTCTGGTTGAACGGTATAAAATATCCCTGGAACCAACCAAATAACTAATAGAAGTAGTCCTATTCCGAAAAAAGACGAAGGCTTTAAATTTGGAATTTTAATTTGAGGTATTTCCATTTGAGGACCGCCCGATGGACTTTTTTTCGGGCCGCCTCCAGAACCTCCGGTAGGTCCTTTTGGATCGTGTAAATCATCCCACGGCATAGTACATTTCCTTAATTATTGTGAGGCTGGTACGCTAACAAACCGATAAAATATTGTCAAACTTTTATAATGTTAGTTTTAATTGATATTTTTTTGCGAATTAAGAATGGACTCCATTGTTTTTTCGGCTTCTTGGTAATTTAAACCTTTAAACTGACAGCCCATGAAATAGGAGTGATCTATCAACGTTTCATCTTCGCCCATACCCGCTTGGTCTACATCGTACAAATATTCATAAATGGGGTTTTCAACAGAAGTATAAAATAACTCTAGATCTTTATCGGTTATTGGCTGATTCAGGATCGTTTTAATGGCGTCTTCTTCTATTGAAAAATTGTCTTTTATTGTATCCAAGGCGTCTTTTTTGGAAGAACCATTTTCCATTTCCTTTTTAAGTGAACCTTCTATTGCTCGGTTTCTCCGAATGAATAAGTAATGAGTATATTGCGGAGGACGGCCTACCATAAAATCAAGATTGAAAAAATGGAGTTGGACCCAGTCGTCAAAATCGACTTCTACATTTTTCGAGACATTATAGCTTTCAGCTTTATCCGGGTCCTCTTTTAATAACTGGTTGTATATTTTGCAAAATCGCTCAATACACTCGTACACGATTGTTTGATAAAACGAATTCATTCTGTACCAGTTATTGGTTGAGTTGTGTCCGTTAATTAATTTGCGTAGCATCAACAGAATTTTATCTGAATTAGCGTAAGTATGAGACATGGGGAAAGCTGATTTTACGAAATCTTTTATTTCCTCTTCTTTCTCGCCATCCAGAGCTCTTTGAAGGTATATTTTAGCGTGGTCCAAAGAATGATAAACCAACATTTCATGGTTTAGTTTTCTTTGATAGTCCATATATTCTTTTAATTTAGGATCATTGGACTCTTCAGGGTGAATGTGATCCGTCTTTGTTATATCTTTTGCAAAAGCGAGCATAATTAAGTTGTATTCATTGAAAACCCATATTCTCTCTCGAATGGATTTTGATTTCAAGCGTTTTTAAATTATCCACAAACTTATAAGAGGTTAAGGTTTGGTAATAATTCCTACCACTATTTGTTATTGAGAAAAATTCCTCCAAAGAGAACTATCTTTATAAAGTTAAATTGTTAAGAGTTTTTCGTTTTGCAACTAACTATAAATCAAAGTGTTATGTTGGGGGAGTTATGTTTTTTATTGAAATGAAGGTTGTTTTGATTGTTAAGGGAAAAGGTTGTTTCTAAAAAGCAATGCCTTAGTGGTTTTTAGTTTTTTTGGAGCTTACAAAGCTCCCATTTTTTCCAGTAGGAAGTTCGTTACATGTAAGCCAAGTTGATGGATATTCTCATAGGAATATTGTTTTTCATTTTAGTAGTTTCAATTCCAAGTTTTGTACAAACAGGTTTAACTGAATCTCAAGCGGAGGTAAAAGGGAAAAGGCAAAACGTACGCGCTAAGTTTAAAACGAGGAAACTAAATACTATTAAAAGTTTTCTTAATTCACGCGAATTATTTTTTTGATGGCGGAGAAGATTTCGACTCAGATTTTATAGGCGGATGAATTGATTGAGAATAAAAGTTTAAAATAAGCGCGGTTATTTTTCGATATTCTGAAATCGCTTTTTCGGTTTGAGGATCTACGTTTTTTAATTTATTTAGTTCATTTTCCGCCTTTTGAAAAGATTTCTTTAGTTTTTCAAATTGGGATCTTGTTTTTACTAGCTTGCGGTGTTTTTCATTTTTAGAGATTAGTTTTTCCAATTCTTTTCCTTGTTGTTGAAGAGAATTATATAAAGCAACTTCTATATTTCCAATATCCTGGTTAAGTTTACTCTGGAAACTCGAAAAACTTTTTTCTAAACTTTCTAATTGTACTTTTTGCAGCGTGGAGTTGGAGTACAGACCTCCCGCCAATAAAAGAAAAATTCCTGCATATAAAAGAATTTTTAGCGAAACATATTCCTTTTTCCTTTCTTGAATTTCTTGATCTAGTTTTTCGATTGATTTTTGAATTTCAGAAAAGTCGTTTTTCATTTTTTATGGAAAATTAGAAAGGTTACGTAATGTCTAAATTTATATACACAAGCTTTTTAGGGGTGATAATCTAATTATGCCATTGAGCTTAAATAAATCCATATTAATTGGTCGCCGGAAAAAATTGCAATAAGAGTGGCGCCTGCTAGAAAAGGACCGAATGGCACTTTGCTTTTTCGTCCTTTTTTTCCTAAAAGAACCAAAGGCAGCCCATAAATTGTGCCTAATAAAGAACCTGAAAATATAACTAATAGAGTCTTTTTCCAGGCTAATAACGCTCCTGCAGCCGCCATATATTTTATATCTCCTCCTCCCATTCCTTTCCCGCCGCTAAAAACTGCTATTAAGTAAAAAAGACCTCCTCCAACTAGAAAACCGATAAGAGATGGAAGAAATCCATTCATGTATGAGCCTGCTGCAAAACCAAATAGGATTCCTGGAAGCGTGATTAAATCTGGGATAATTTGATGTTGCCAGTCGATAATTGTTATCACTACGAGAGCGGGTACAACTATTGAAAAAATTATAGTTTCCCAACTAATTCCAAATCTTAAGTAGACTGCCGCTAACAAAACTCCAGTTATTAACTCTATTATCGGATAAATAATTGAAATCCTGGAGTTACAATTTCTACATTTGCCAAACAGAGCCAAATATCCTAAAACAGGAATGTTATCTCTCCAGGCGATTGGGTGTTGGCAAGCTACGCAATGAGATGACGGAAAAACGATAGATTCTTCGCGCGGCAACCGGTAAATGCAAACGTTGCAAAAACTGCCTACCGCTAGCCCAAATATAAAAAAGTAAATTGTTAAAAGCCACGTAGGAAGGGAACTGATAAATTCCATTTTACGTAGCGAAAGTTTTTTTTAGATTGATAGTTTCAATCCAGTTATTGATGGGTTTCATTAGAAACATCAAAGGTGAAATTTTTATAAAGATTACCCTGAGTAAAAGTTTAGAGACTTAAGTTTTGGAGTTTAGCATTTCGGATACTGCGTCAGGTTAGATAAATTTTTTAAGACGGACAAAACAATATTGTCGCAATATCCTTTTCGCTTTAGTTTGTTTATTAGTTTCCGTTTTAATTTTTCTGGTTCCTGAATACTAGTTTGATTTAGTAATTTTTCGGCAAAAGACTGGGCCTGATCCTGTTCTTCTTTTTCTTGAAATAAAGTTGCTAACGCATATGAGGTGTTTTTAATCGACAATCCTCTGAGGGTTAATTCTCTCTCAATTCTTAACTTTCCTTCTTTTTTAAAGTTTTTGCGATATTCAGCGTAACTTAACGCTAGTTTTTTATCGTTTATATAATCGAAGTTTACAAGATATCTTAAAGTATCCTCTATGCTAGTTTGATCAAATCCTTTTTGAATTAGATAGTTTATTATTTCCTTTTCAGATCGCGCTTTTCTAGCAAGATATTTCAAAGCCAGGTTTTTACTTTTATTGAAATCTGAACTGTTCCTCATTTGATATCAAAAATTGGATTTGATTTCGATAGCCAAAGGTATATCTCTTTTCAAGAACAATTAAAATTTGATTTAACTTTCTTTTTTACCTTTTTTCTTTGCCCCTGATGTTTCTGATGGTTCCTTTTCTGGCGAGCCGCTGTCTCCAGAACCGTTACGCGATGAAATATTTAATTTTTGACGAATTGTTGTTTCTACCTCGTTTAAAATATCTTTGTTTTCTTTAAGAAAATTTTTAGCGTTTTCTCTTCCCTGGCCTATTCGTGTTTCATTATATGAGTACCAGGTACCGCTTTTTTTAATTAAACCATGAGTTACGCCAAGGTCTAAAATATCCCCTTCTTTTGAAATGCCTTGTCCATAAAGTATGTCAAATTCGCAATCTCTAAAGGGAGGGGCGACTTTGTTTTTTACTACTTTTACTCTAGTTCGGTTACCAATAACATTATCTCCATCTTTTAATGCCGCAATCCGACGGATATCTAACCTGACGGAACTATAAAACTTTAGAGCGTTTCCACCGGTAGTGGTTTCAGGGTTCCCAAACATGACACCAATTTTCATTCGTATCTGATTAATAAAAATAAGAGAGGCGTGAGATTTATTAACAACACCCGTTAGTTTTCGCATGGCTTGGGACATTAATCGAGCTTGTAATCCCATATGGGAATCTCCCATATCGCCATCAAGTTCGGCTTTTGGCACTAACGCGGCAACGGAATCTACTACTACTACGTCGACTGCTCCGCTTCTGACTAAAACTTCGGCTATTTCAAGAGTTTGTTCACCTGTGTCTGGTTGGGATAATAGTAAATCATCCAAATTAACTCCCAGTTTTTGAGCATAATTTGGATCTAGAGCGTGTTCAGCGTCTATAAAAGCGGCAACCCCCCCCGCTTTTTGCGCTTCGGCAATTATATGAAGCGTAAGACTGGTTTTCCCAGAAGATTCTGGACCAAAAATTTCGGTAATTCTTCCTTTTGGAACTCCGCCAACGCCTAATGCAGAATCTAAGGAAATGGATCCCGTGGAAATCGTTGCGATTCCTTTTTGCGCTTCAGCTTTTCCTAATTTCATTATGGAACCTTTGCCGAATTGCTTTTCAATTTGCATAAATGCCATTTCCAAAGCTTTGCTTTTATTATCGTCCGCCGCCACCTTTAACCTCCTATTTACACGCTGTAATGCGAATTCAAGTTAAGTGTTTTAATGAGCAATCAAAAAGTTTAGTGTATTCTGCGCCTTTTGGAGTTAACAAGCTTTTGTAAAGTTTGATATCTGAAATTTTAATTGAGTAATCGCTTGGAATGTCAAACTTTTCAATTTCTTTTTTTAATTGATTTTTGTTATCGGGAGACCTGAGTCTTGCTAATGTGAGATGAGGAGAAAATGGTTTTTTATCTCTTGGAAACCCAACGTTAAATAATTCTAATTCTAATTGCTCTTTAAGTTTTTTAAAAATTTCTTCCTTATCATCTAATCCTATCCAAAAAACTCTAGGCCGATTCCAATTTGGGAAAACTCCTAAATTGGAAAGTTTTGTATTGAAGCAAGCGAATTTCGACGCTGTTTTTACCATAGGATCAAAAATTTGCGAAATGCGATTTGTTTCGATATCGCCTAGAAACTTGAGGGTTAGATGAATATTTTCAGGTTTAACCCAAGAGGCATTTAAACTAAGTCGCTTAAATATACCTTGTAGGTTTCTTAATTTATTTGTCAATTTTGGGTTGAAACTAACAGCGATAAAAACCCGAATGGTTTCCACTTGAAAAACTGAAAAGGACTTTGATGTTCTTACAATTAAGGAAGTTTTAAAACTATTGTTTTTGGGATTGTTTGCAACCTTCCTTATTAGTCGCAAAAAATAAAGATTTAAAATTGAGACGACGCAAGACATCTCATTCAAGTTATAGCTTTCGAAATGCTAAATGGCAAGGGAATTATGGCTCAATTTTTAACCTTATTTAAATTAATAAAAATTGAATTTTAAACATTAACATAAGGATTCAAAATTAATGGTATTTCAAGGTTTTATCTGTTATTTTCATAAAATAAAGAAATATTAATGGAAAAGATCGAGGTTAATTTTCGATAAAAACGCTGGAGCTAACTTTATGCGCGTATTTCCGTCAATAAATTAGAGGATTGATGTCTAGTTTAAAAGTTTTGATAGTAGAAGATAGCCCAATGGTTCAGGAAATTTTGAAGGATATACTTTCTTCCGATCCAGAAATTGAGATAGTTGGAGTTGCCGGGAATGGACAAGAAGGAGTTCATAAAGCCGCAAAATATAAACCGGATATTATTACTCTTGATATTAATATGCCAATAATGAATGGTTTGGAAGCTATCGAGGAAATAATGGGCAGCGAACCGGTTCCTATTTTAGTCGTTTCTAGCTCAGAAGACGCTAAAACCGCTTTTGACGCCTGTTCCAGAGGCGCTTTAGAGGTGTTTCCTAAAAGTAAATTAGACGCCGCTAGGGCGGAAGTTTTAATCCATAAAGTTAAGCTATTGTCCAAAATCAAGGTTATTCGCCGCTTTAAAAAGAGAAAAAGTAAAATCATAGCTCAAGAATTTAATGGATCTCCGACAGCCATATCGAGATTTGAAAAAGTCGTCGCTATAGCTTGTTCTACAGGAGGGCCAAAAGCTCTTTCAGTTATCTTATCAGAATTAAGTCCCAAATATCCTTTTCCAATAGTAGTAGCTCAGCACATGGAAAACGGTTTTGGGGCTGGGTTTGCCGCTTGGTTAAACGATCTTTCAACTAATCCCGTTTTAGAAGCGAAAGAAGGCGATTATTTGGCATCTGGAAAAGTATATATTTGCCCTCCAGAATCTAATATGCAAATTGAAGCGGACGGTAAAATAAGCTTTCTTGTACCTAATGAGACGAATTCTTTTAGGCCGTCGTGCGATATTTTATTAGCGTCTTTGGCCTATTCGTTTCGAGAAAAAAGCGTTGGTTTAATATTATCTGGAATGGCGGATGACGGAGTAGCAGGGATCGAAAAAATCAAATCTAGCGGTGGAACGACTATTGCCCAAGATAAAGAAAGTAGCGTTGTATTTGGTATGAACTCACGGGCAATAAATGCTGGAGCGATCGAAAAGGTTTTACCGTTAAATGAAATCGCTATGTATCTCAATCAAATAGCTAAGAGATAGTTAATGACTATTGACGCAACCAATCAAGCAATAGACGTTTTGCCTTTTAGACAGCTTATATTTGATAGGGTTTCTACAGGATATAAAGAAGATACATTGAGTCAATTACCTACGGCGATAACTCACCGTATGGAGGCGAATCATATAAATAAACCAGCTGATTATTTTTTTCTGATCGAAAGGGATAATGCTGAGTTTGCAAAATTAGTTAGTTTGCTGACGGTAAATGAAACCTATTTTATGCGAGAGCAGGGTCATTTTAATATTTTGGCCGATCATTTATTCCCAGAGTTTATAAAAAATAAGAAAGGCGCCGAAAAGTTTAAAATATTAAGCGCGGGATGCTCTTCTGGGGAAGAATTATATTCTGCTTTAATTGCTTTAACCTTAAAATTTGGTAAAGAAATATTAAGAACGATACATGCCGAAGGTGTTGATATAGATTCTGAAATTTTGAAAAAGGCCAGAAAAGGGCTTTATTTTAAAAACTCCTTTAGAAATGTCGACGCTTACTTTATTGACGCTTTTTTCACGGAACAAGGAGAACTTTATAAAATTAACGATAGCTTCATTAATTCTGCAACTTTTACCAATATTAATCTTGCAGAATCAAATTTTTCATTGGATTCAAAGTGGAACGTGATTTTCTATCGCAATGTTTCGATTTATTTTGTGATGGAAATTAGAAAAGAAATATTTAATAAGCTAGCAAAAGCTTTAAAAAAACCAGGATATTTATTTACGGGAATTGTTGAAACAAGCCATCACAACTCTGGCATTCTGCCATTGAAAGAAATTAACGACCATTATTTATTTAGTAATGAAAGCGGAATTTTTGAAAAGAATAACGTAAAACCTGAGAAACTTGAGAGAGTTAATAAAAACTCGTATGCTCAAAAGAAGACTTCAGGGGTATCTCCTGTAAGTCAAGAAAAGAAAATTGAGAAAAAAGTTCCAATAAAAAAAGAAACTAAGGAAGATTCTTATGAAAATTTTTTTCAGGAAGCCTTGAGTTTAGCTAAGAGTGGACAAAGGAAAAAGGCATTAAATATTGTTGAAAATATTTTTTCAAAACAGATCCCTAACGCTAACGATTATTTATTACGAGCTAATATTTTAGTTAGTTTGGAAAGGTTAGATCAAGCTTTTAGCGATTGTTTAAGCGTTTTGGAAATCGAGGAATGGAATCGCCAAGCATATTTGCTCTTAGGAATTATTTCTCGTTTGAAAAAAGATATTCCAGAAGCGGTTAAACGTTTTAAGGGAGCTATATACATTGAATCAACTTGTTGGTTGTCCCATTTTTATCTTGCTGAAATATTTATAGAAACAAAGAATTTTAGAGATGCAAAAAGAGAGTATGCCATATCGCGGAAGTTATTATTGGAGTTGGGTAATTCTGATTGCGGCTTGATGCTCTTTCCTCTTTCATTTAATCAGGAGCAATTAGTTCATCACTGTGAGCGCAAATTAAGCGAATTACAAAAACGCTAAATTTTATAGTAAGACTATGGGCTTTGATAAGAAAAAATTCATAAATAAATTCGTCGATGAAGCCAACGACCACATAGACAAGCTGAACGATGGTTTGGTTAGTTTAGAATCTAGTCCAGGAGATCAAGAGACCGTAAGTGAGATCTTTAGATCCGCACATACAATTAAAGGCTCTTCTAGGATTTTGGGATTAATTTCAATAAGCGTGGTTGCGCATAAACTAGAAGATGCTCTCTCTGCTCTAAGAGACGGAAAAATTAATCAAAGCAAAGTTTTGTTTAATTTGCTTTTTAAAGCCGTGGATTTAATTTCAGAATTTGTCCAGAGAGTTCAAGAGGGAGAAGAAGTTGAAGATGATACAACAGAGATTTGTGAGCGTTTAGAAAAGGCCGCCTTAGGTGAATTAGAAGCGGACACTGCCGCTCCAGTTTCTTCAGAAAAATTAGTTGAAAAAGTTGAAAGCGAAGAAGACCTCCCTACAGAAGAAAAAGTTGAATCTGTTGAAGAAAAACAAATTTCCCAAATAAAAAAAGAATCAGAACAAGTTTCTTTAAAACAAGAATCTTCCCCATCAGGTTTGTCGCAACCTAAAGAGGTTTCGCCTCCTTCGCCATCTCCAAAGCCGCAGGTTCAAAAGCCCTTAAAAAAACCCCGAACTTCTGAAACAGTCAGAGTCAAAACAGAAAAACTTGATGAGACGGTTAATTTGATGGGAGAAATTGTTTCTAACCATATTCGCTTAAAGCAGAACTGGGTTGATATAAATGAGATTGGAAAAATATCGAAAAAATATTTGGAAACTTTTTCAGGGTTTACTTATGAGGATGGAAAATTAAGCCCAGAGGATAGTCGAGAACTTTTCGAACAATTTCAAGGTATTTATGGAAAGTTAAGGCAACTTTCAGTTTGGACCAAAGACGTTCTAAATTTTCAAACCTTATTGACTGATCAATTACGTGAAAAGGTTTTGAAAATGAGAATGTTGCCTTTGTCTACTGTTTTGGATGCGTTTCCCAGAATGGTTCGTGACATTTCCTCTACATGCGGAAAAGAGGTAAATTTTTTAGTCGAAGGGGGAGAAACCGAATTAGATAAAAAAATTATCGAGAAAATTGGAGATCCTTTGTTACATATGATCCGAAACAGCGTTGATCATGGCATCGAAGCCCCTGAGGACAGAATCAGAAGCGGCAAACCGGAAGCGGGAACCATTAGGTTAAAAGCTTCTTATGAAGGAGGTAATGTCTTAATTGAATTACGCGACGATGGTCGTGGGATTCCGATTAATAAAATTAAAGAAAAAGCCAAGGCAAAAAATTTATTCGGAGAAGAAACCCTGAATAATATGACCGAAAATGAAATTGTGAATTTAATTTTCAGACCAGGGTTTAGCACAAGCGCTTCGATTACTGATGTTTCCGGGCGCGGAGTTGGAATGGACGTTGTTCGGGAAAACATTGTTATGAATCTAAAAGGATCGATTCAAGTTGAAACAGTTGAAGGAAAGGGGACTTGTTTTTTTATAAGATTACCGTTAACGCTTGCCGTGATGCGTGTTTTATTGATTTCCGTTTCAAAGTATAAATTTGCGCTCCCATTAAATTCTGTTAAAGAAATAGTTAAAGCTAATAAAAGTCAAATTATCACGGTCGTCGACAAAAGGGCTATTTCTCTGAGAGACGAGATTATTCCTATTGTAAATTTAGATTTTGCTTTAGATTTGCCTGAAAAAAGCAAAAATCGATCTGAAGAAATTAATGTCGTTCTTGTGGAAATGGGAAACGATTGTTTAGGGTTAGTGGTGGATTCAATCTTGAGCGAAGAGGATATGGAAATTAAATCGTTACCTAATCATATGAAAAATAATGAAATAGTTTCAGGCGTTACGTTATCGGGTAAAAACGAAGTTGTTTTGGCTTTACACGTTCCCAAATTATTTTTTATAGCCAAAGATGAGAATCCCCAGAAATTAGTTCCAGATCCAGAGACCAAATTAATTGGAGAGCCAAAGCGTAATATATTAGTTGTTGATGATTCCGAAAGCGCGAGAGAAGTCCAAAGAAGTATTTTAGAGTCGTTTGGTTATGCAGTTGCTATTGCAGTGGACGGTATAGATGGATATAAAGTTGCTCAAGAAAAACAATTCGATTTAGTTATATCCGATATTGAAATGCCAAGAATGAACGGCTTTGATTTCATCAAGAAATTGAAAATGGAAGATTCCTATAAGCACACGCCGGTTATTGTAGTTAGTTCTCGCAATGAAGAGCTTTATAAAAGAAAAGGAATGCAAGCCGGAGCTAATGCATTTATTGTAAAAAGCGGATTTGATCAGTCAAAACTATTAAAGATGGTTCAAAATTTGATACATTAATTTATCGATATGTCAAAGTTTCGGTTGTGAGCGAATGTTTTTAGCTTAGCTAAAATTAAGAAAATGAATTGGAAATTGGAGAAAGAATGAATCCTACCAACATATTAATTGTGGACGACGATAGTTTCGTACGTGAAATACTGGTCGATATTTTAGAGTCCGAAGATTTTAAAGCCGAAACGGCGGAAAATGGCTTAGATGCGCTTAACCAATATAAACAAGACGCTTCTAAATTTGATTTGATTGTTTCGGATATTAATATGCCGATTATGGGTGGAGTGGATTTGATTAAGGCGCTTCGTAATGACATTCAATCTGAAATTCCAGTTGTTGTTTTGTCTGGAAATAACGAAGTTGCGATTGCAATAGACGCTATTAATAGCGGCGCTAGCGAATATATTTTGAAAGATGAAAATTTACAGGAGACAATTGTTCTGGCCATTAACAAGGCCCTAGAGAAAAAACGAATCGTCGATGAAAATCGTAATTTGCTTAAGGATATTACCGAAAAAAATGAAGAGATGAAGGGTATTATTCATCGCATGACAGAGTTAGGCACCGCTCTTTCGGCGGAAAAAAACTTTCAAAATTTAATGGAAATTATTGTTTCTAACGCCCGCGAATTAACTCGTGCTGATGCAGGCACCTTATATCTGATCGAAAATGGAAAACTATCCTTTAAAATAGTCCAAAACGATACGTTAAAGATTCATTTGGGAGGGAAATCAAGCGAGGAAATAAAGTTTCCTCCAGTTGAAATTAAGGAGTCTAATGTCTCAGGTTATTCAGCTTTGAAAAAAGAAGTTGTTAATATTCCAGATGTTTATTCTTCCGAGCTGTTTGATTTTACAGGGCCTAAAAAATTTGATCAGACTTCTAACTATAGATCAAAGTCGATGTTGGTCGTGCCGATGGTAAATAGAACTAATGAAGTAGTTGGCGTACTTCAGTTACTGAACTCGAAAGATCCTGATACGGGAGAAGTAGTTACATTTTCGGCAAGTTCTGAAGAATATATTAAAGCTTTAGGATCTCAGGCTGCAGTCTCGGTTAACAACTTATTGCTTGAAGCGAAAGCGGAAAAACTGTTCGAAGAAATTTTAGATATCAAAAACTATAATGAAAGCATTCTTGAGAGTCTTACTAATGGCGTTATTACTTTGGACGCCAATAATCAAATTATTAAATGCAACGCCGCTGTTTTAAGAATTTTAGAGACTAAAGAAGATCAAATAGTTAATCAGTCAGCTCAGAAATTTTTTGCGCAAAATAATCGATGGGTTTTGGATAACTTAAAGCGGGTTATCCAAATGGGATCTCCCGCCATAGTTATGGACACTGAATTGATTTTTGACAACGGGCGGGCAGTGCCTTTAAATCTGACTGCGGTGCCTTTAAAAAATGCAAAATCGGAATTGATTGGATCTATGTTAGTGATGGAGGATATTACCTCTGAAAAAAGGATGAAAGGAACTCTTGCGAGGTATATGGATAAAGATGTGGCTGAACAATTAATGGAAGGCGGCGAAGATATGCTTGGCGGGCAGAGTCAAGAGGCCTCGGTTTTATTTTCTGATATTCGGAGTTTTACGACTCTTACGGAAAAATTGGGTCCTGCCGGAACTGTTGCTATGTTGAATGAATATTTCACGGAAATGGTGGAGTACATTTTTAAATACAAAGGAATTCTTGATAAATATATTGGGGACGCGATTCTGGCCGTTTTTGGAGTTCCTTTTACGAACCAGCTAGATCCTGAAAATGCCGTAAATGCTGCTATAGGAATGGTGAAATCCCTAAAAGAGTTCAATGCAAAAAGAATTTTAGAGGGTAAAGACGCTATTGATATTGGCGTAGGGGTCAATACAGATACTGTTTTAGCTGGAAATATCGGGTCTGAAAAAAGGATGGATTATACCGTTATCGGGGATGGAGTTAATTTAGCTTCGAGATTAGAAGGGGCCACCAAGGCTTATGGGGCAAAGGTTTTGATTAGCGAATCCACCAAAAATAAATTGGTTAAAGACCATAAATAGCGCGAAGTTGACAAATTAATTGTAAAAGGAAAAACGAAACCAGTTAGCGTTTTTGAGATTTTAGATTTTCATGATGAATCAACTTTCCCTAAAATGAAAGAATGTATAGAAATATTTAACGAAGGATATAGTTGTTTTCACCGACGAGAATGGGATGAAGGCGTAATGTATTTTGAAGAAGTTCTAACGCTTAATCCAAACGATAAGCCAGCGTCGCTATATATTGAGAGATCGCGTCTTTATAAAGAGAATCCCCCAGCCGAAGACTGGGACGGTTCTTACGTGATGACTACTAAGTAGTAATTTTGCAATAAATTATATTGATAACTAATTTTAGCCCGAAGGGTATGGAGGATTGCTGTGGGTGAGGAAATTGAAAAAAGGAAAAGCGATCGAATCCTTGAGGCAATAAAAAAACGTCTGGATGAGAAACAAACTATCCAAGTCGAAGAAAAAAAAGTTGAACTAGTCGTGTTTACTTTAAACGATTCTTTTTATGCATTTTATGGAAAAGACGTCAAAGAAATACTTTCGGTATTAACCATTTATTTTGTGCCCGGAACTCCAGAGTATATTTTAGGGATTGTCAATGTGCGTGGCGATATTCAATCTGTGTTAAATATCAGAACGTTTTTAAATATTACGGAAAAGGAATCAACTGGAGGCAAAGGTAGAATTGTCATTGCCGAAAAAGCTGGAGTGAGATCAGGGGTTTTAGTTGACTCTGTCGTGGATGTTGTTGAAGTTCCAGAAGAATCCATTAAACAAGCGATTTCAACCTTAAATGAAGAAATTCGTTATTTTGTTGTGGGAGAGACAACATATAAAAACAATAATGTTGTTTTGCTGGATATTGGGAAAGTTTTTGAAAAAATATCCGAGGGTAAAATAGAACCTTCGGCTGACATTCCAAACAAATGAGCGAAGTCAATATTAAAGCAAATAAAGAGTTTGATAGAGTTGCCGATGACGAAATTCGTTTATTGATTTTCAAGATTATGGGCGTGTGCTTTGGCGCGGATATGGAACAAATAGAAGAGATGGTTGATTTCTCTCAAGCACAGCGTGAAGATTGGGATATAAGAAACTTTACAGAAGCAATTTCATTTAGAGATATCAAAGTTGAATATAAAAAACCAAAGGTGATTTTGATAAAAGATAGCGATCAGGATGTTGGTATTGTCATTGATCAACCGGATAATATCGTAAATATTAACATTCAATCGATAAGATTATTACCGCCTCTTCTGGAAAGCCATAAAACGGCTGACGCTATATGGGCGGCAGTATTTATAGATGATGATTTAGCCTTATTAGTAGATTTTTATCGACTTCAAGACTCTTTGCCTAAGTTAGAAAATCAGGAGTTGCTGGAAAATGTTGAAGATGGCGAAGGGGAATCGAATTAAGTTAGTAAATATAGTAATTGATGAGTGAATCTTGACGACAGCGCGCAAATTTTTCAAAGCCTGCAATATTGCGGTCAAAAACTTTTACCAAAGTCGTTTCTATTCTGATTCGCAGACAGTAAACCGTCGTTTGATTAATAACGAAATGGTCCGGGAGGACGTTCAATGAAGAACTGGTCTTTAAACAAAAAAGCGATATTTGTATTTAGTTTGATGATCGTAGTTATGGGAGTTTGCGCCTACGTCATTTTTGATTCTTTAAGTTCGGCCCAAAAAGATGCGGATATTACCAATGCTCTAGGAAGGCAAAGAATGTTGAGTCAAGCCATGGGTAAAGCCGCTTTAGGGAATGCGATGGCTAAAAGCCGCAAACAAAATATTGTTCAACGCGTTATGTCTTTGGATCGTTATATTACTCAAATGAGAGGAACGTATACTAAGGAGGTAATTGGGCCCGCTAAAGAAAAAGATCTTACGATTAGTATGGATCCAGAATCCGAAGAGCATCCTGCAATTCCATTTCCCGCTACCTTGACTCGAATGGTGAACGCAAAATTCGGAGCAGGAAGAGATTTTACTATAGACATTATTTCTCCAGATCCAGTTAATCCTAATAAGGGTTTGATGACTGATATGGATAGAGAAGCGTATGAGTTTCTAACAAAGAAAGCCAAGCGGGTTTATACAAAAACTCTGGAGCAAGATAACAAGCTCTATATTAGATTATATACTTCGGATAAAGCCACGGTTCAAGCTTGTGTCAATTGTCATACTGCATTGAAAAGCGGCAAAAAGTTTGCCATTGGAGATATATTGGGTATTAGAAAATATAATTTATTGTTTTCAGCCGATATCGCAAGAGGTAAGAGAGAGTTGAACGCAAGCTTAATAGAATTCGATAGGGCTAAGAAAATTTTTGAAGATACCTTAAGGGCTATGAGGAAGGGAGGAAAATATCCTACAGACATGGCATATAAGAACACGATTTCTGTAAATCCGATAACCGATGAAACAATTCAAGATAATCTCGAAGATGTTGACAAAGTTTTTGTCAAATTTTTAGCCGCTGTAGATAAACTTCTTACTTCAGAAGTTGACTCCCCAAAATATAGAGATGCGCAACAAGAAATTTTGGTTTTATCTAATGAGTTGCGCGATAAAAGTAATAAAATTGTGGATTTATATAATCGTCTCGCAAATGCAAATCAAAAAGGTATAAAAAGTACGGTCGTGGTTTTTGTCACTTTGACTTTAGCGGCTTTAATTTGCATAGCTTACTTTTTTTCGACTTCCGTTGTAAAACCTATTCGTAAAGTTTCTGGGGTGATGAAAGAAATTTCCAAAGGAAATTTTATGCAAGAAAACTTGCCGGTTACTTCTGAAGATGAAATTGGAGTGTTGTCCAATACATACAACACTATGTTAGATACCATGAGGGAGATAGTTAATCAGGCAAAGGATATTGCGGAAGGCGATTTATCAAAAACCTATGAATTAAAAGGCGAGTTATCGATAGCTTTTGGAAAAATGACTCATGAGCTTAGAGATAAACAAAAAGCGGATATTGAGTTTAAAGAAATGGCGACAGAACGGGAAACCCAGGCAGAGGATTTGAAAAATAAAGTTGACGCCATATTAGAATGCGTTAGCGCTGCGGCCAAGGGGGATTTGACTAAAAATATAGAAGTAAGAGGAGAATCCGCTATTGGGCAAATGGGAGAAGGCCTTGAAATGTTCTTTGCGAATTTATCAAAGAACATGAAAGGAATAGCAAATATGGCCAATGATTTGGCTCTATCCTCTAAAGAAATTTCTAGCACAGTACAAGATCAAGCCTCAGTTTCAGCTGAGCAGTCTGCGTCCGTAACAGAAATTTCTTCTACCGTTGAGGAGCTTTCCGCTTCGTCCAATCAGGTGGCGGAAAATGCGGATTCTGTAGCCAAAATTTCTGCCGATTCATTACATGATTCTGAACGTGGCATGAGAGCAATCGGATCATTAAAGCTTAAGATGGATGAAATTTCTGAAGATAATCAGGTGGGAATGAAGGAAATTGTAGAATTAGGTAGAAAATCAAATGAAATTGGTAAGGTTATGGAGATTATTAATAATATTGCCGATCAGACCAAACTAATTGCATTTAATGCGGCGATTGAAGCTTCAAGCGCAGGGGAAGCTGGAAAACGCTTTGGAGTTGTAGCGGTTGAAATCCGCCAATTAGCCGATAATGTTATGGATTCGACCGGTGAAATCCAAAGTAAGATTGATGAAATTCAGCAAGCGATCAATCGGCTGGTAATAAACTCAGAGCAAGGGTCCAATAGAATTAAGGAAGGAAATGTATTAGCTGGCCAAACAATAGAAGAGTTAGAAAGATTGGTGGATAGGGCTAAAAGTGCAGCCGATGCTGCATCTCAGATTTCTCTTTCAACAAAGCAGCAAAAAACCGGAACTGAACAAGTGCTTTCCGCTTTGAAAGAAATTGTTAATGGAACTAGGCAATCTTCCACAGCGATTAAGCAAACTTCAAATGTGACTCATAAATTATCTGAAATGTCGGAAAAACTTAATGAGTTGGTTAGTAGGTTTAAATTGGATTAAATTTAGGTTTTTTGAAAGAAATTTAAATTTTTTCTTTAATATTGACCAGGAAGCGTTATTTACAAATAACTGAAAATTTTTTCGTATTATTCTGACGCAATGACGCAAGGGTTTTAACCTTTGGCGGCTGGGGATAATATCATTTTGTTTTAAAATTTGACGTTTAATTACAGCCTTAAAGGTTTTTGCAGTTATTTCTCCCGCAATCAACTTCTTTTTTAAACCCTGAACTCCTTTAGGGTTTAACCTTGTATTTAAGTTTATTGATTTGGCCATTATTTCCTGCCGATTTAACGTTTTGCGTCAATATTCCGATCAATATTATTAAGTGCAAACTCAATGCCATTTTTTATTTGGTCAATTTGATCTATTTCGTTTAAGTAAATGAACAAACGACATTTTTTATTTGAAATAAAGGCTTTAGTAATTCTCCAATATTTTAAAAAAAACCTATTTTTAATAGTAGGAATGGGACTCGTTTGCACTTTTTTTGTAGGTTGTGGCGCAAGCGAACAAGAGATTGTGGTTGTTGCTTCCGAATTGAAATTAGAAACAACCGCAGATTTGTCTTACGATCACATGGTTTTAGAAATAAGTTTTGAACCAAATTTGAAGAAAGACCAATCGAAGAAAGGCAAAGATTCTAAAGGAAAAGATACGGGTTTTTTGATAAGCCGCACTGAAGATGTAGAAATTCTTCCAGAATCTGAGATAAACCGCAGTTATCTTAATCTTGATCGTTTTGAAGACTCTTTAGCTTATAGGAATAAAGCCGCCTTGGACGCTAGGCCAATTATTGGAATCCCTGAACGATTGCGAGTAGCTGATAAAAAACTTATTTTTGGTGGAAAGGGTTTTGATACACGAGATTTTGAGAAATTAAATGACGGAAAGCTAAGCGGTGATTTTTCAACTTATATAAATTCAGAAAGAGAAAAACCTGTGAATCTTCCTTCTAAAATTCCTCAGGATATGAATCAAAAATTGCGACCCGAAGAAAAAAGCTTAATTTTTCATAATTCGTCTTCAGCTTTAAACGATTTAGAAATAGATTTGCCTTTAAGCAATAGGAAAGAGCAAAATACAGAAAAAGATAATAAAGATAACTTAGGGGAAGCGAGAAAAATTCCAGAAACTTTAGTTCATTTAAATAAGAATCCGGAGGAATTAATTCAATTAAGACCCAAGAGAAATGCTTTGGATTTATTGAGAGAAAACCCAAGCATTATTAAAGACCGCTTTAGGCAAAAACAGTAAAAGTTCTATTTATTTTCTACTCTTTTGGCAGTGAATTTATATCACGCATTTCCTGATCAACCCTTGATTCCGTTTTTGAAGTTCTTTCCGGGTCGTGGTACCAGTAGAAAAAGACCCAAAAACTGATCATAAAAGCCCAAATAAGAATTTTACGGGTTCTGCTTATTTCAGGTTTTTTATAGGACTGTTCTTCCATTTTTTATTTTGGGTTTGAAATTAAGTGGGAAACGTTTTCTTTGTAATCTTTTGCGCAACGAAATCCAAAACTATTGTTACGTACTTCTGGAGTAAAAAAACTGCGGTTAAATGTAGGCGCGCTTAATCCACATCCATAGGAAAGGCAGTCGAACCAGGATCCCCCTTTTAAAACGCGGTTTCTTTTTCCGTATTCAGGGCGAGGAATGGTATTTCCTTCATGAGGTAAGTAAAAACTATCGACCCACTCCCAAACGTTTCCCGACATATCGTATAATCCATACGGACTTCTCCCATTTGGGTAAGAGCCTACGGGTTTTGTCCCTGTTGAGCCATTATAGGGATTGTTAGATTTATCTAAAGTCCACTCGTTACCCCAGGGATAAATCAAGCCATCTTTGCCTCTAGCTGCTTTTTCCCATTCTTTTTCGGTTGGCAAGCGTTTTCCATTCCATTTGCAATAGTTTGTTGCGTCAAACCAATTAACATAGATTACAGGATGGTTTTCTTTGCCTTTTGGTATTTTTCCATTTATCCAGTGGTAAGGTGGTTCTGATTTAGTCGCGTCCACATATTTTTTATATTCCTGGTTTGTTGTTTCATATAAATCTATATAAAACGCTTCCGTTTCAGAAATGAACTCGGGAGCCTCGTCGTCCCAACGGTCGTTTGATCCCATAATGAATTCGCCATTTGCAACAAAGGCCATGTCCTTGAAAGGTGATTGCTTCGATTTTTTTGTAGATTTAAGGTTTTGTTTTATAGCTATTTTATTATTTTCATGATCTTCGTTAGAAGCGATTTCTAACCTTTTAAGAGTTTGATTTTGCAATTTAGATTTGAATGGCGATATTGGAATAAGTTCTTTTTTCCCTAAATGGCATTGTTTACAAGCGGCAGATTCAAACTTATTTTTTTTAATTTTGACGATGTTTTCTGGTTGATGGCAACTGGTTTGGCAGGTTTGACCAGAATTCTCAAAGTGAGAAAAGTTTTCAAAGCCAAAGGCGGGTAACATAATTCCAAAAACGTAGAGTATTAGAAAAATAAAAAAAATATAAAAAGTTAAGCGTATTTGATTTAACATTTAAAGAGGAACTTTGATTTTCAATAGTGGGATAATGGCTTATATATAAATGATATTAAATGGAATTAAGCGAGTCAAAACAAAAATATTTTGAGGCGAACCAGGAAGAATGGCGTTTTCTGGGTGGGGATTTGGCTGAGGGTGATCATAATATGGCTGAAGATATGGCTTGTTTACAATCCTGTGAACAAGGAGCCTCCCCTCCGACGATTAAGCTTTATGGATGGAAAAAACCTACTTTAACTATTGGGTATTCTCAACAGCCAAGTAAATTAATAAATATAGAAAAAGCACGAGAGTTAGGTATTCAAATTATTCGCAGACCTACGGGTGGAAGAGTTCTTTTGCATAGCGAGGAGTTAACTTATAGTTTAATAGCTCCTAATGATTATCGACTTTTTGCAGGAGATCTGAGGAGTTCTATGTGTGTTATTTCTAAAATGTTGACTGATTGTCTTGTGAATTTGGGTTGTTCCAGGGAGGCTATTCAATTTGCTCTTCCATCAAAGTCCAGAAGTTACAATGGCCCAGCTTGTTTTTCTTTAGCAAATCATTATGAATTAACTTGTCTAGGTAAAAAAATAATTGGAAGCGCGCAAAGACGAATGAAACGAGCGTTTTTACAACATGGATCCCTTATTTTGAAATTTGACAGGCCTCTTTTAAACTCCCTTCTTTTTTTTGAAAATTCTCAATTAGCCCAAGCAAATCTAATAAAGCTGACTGAATCTTCAATTTCTATTGATGAGTATTTTGGTAAGCCAATTTTATTTCAACAAGCTCTTAAGGTTTTTAAAGATGAGTTTGCAAATTTTTTACGAAGTAAATTAATACCGGGATCGCTGACGAATAGAGAAATTGAGTATAGCGAGCAATGGTTAAAAAAATGCAGATTATGAGTTTTAGCCGTTTTTTAGGAAAGTTTTTTTTTGTATAACGTTATGTTACAATTAGCGTTTTTGGAATTATCTCCCTTTATAGAAAACCCTAAAGAGGGTATTTTTCCCATATTCATACAGTAAAAGAATGATTAAGTTTAAATTTTGGGGAGTTAGAGGTAGCGTTCCTTCTGGGAGTCCTGATACCGCTAAGGTTGGCGGCAACACCACTTGCTTAGAAGTTCGTTGCGGAGACGAATTGCTAATATTTGATAGCGGTACCGGTATACGATATTTGGGCAACGAATTGATGAAAAGTTTGCCTATAAAAGGTAAAATTTTTTATTCCCATGTTCATTGGGATCATATTCAAGGATTGCCTTTTTTTACGCCGCTTTACGTTCCTGGCAATGAGTTTGAAATATATGGCGGCTCTTGCATGCCTGTCACAATTGAAGAGACCTTAAAAAAACAAATGACAGCTCCGTGTTTTCCAGTTGCTATGGATATAATGGGAGCTAAGATTACATTTAATGATATAGCTCCGGGAGACGTTGTTAAGGGAAACAATTATCAAGTCACTCTAACAAGTCAGAATCATCCTAATAATTCTTTTGCATATAGGATTGATTGTGATAACCAAGCTATAGTATTTGCTACTGATACTGAGCACTATGAAGATAGATTGGATGAAAATCTTGTTAAGTTGTGCCAGGGGGCGGATTATTTAATTTACGACTGTCAATACACTCCAGACGAATACTATGGCTTAAACGGTCAAATGTCTAAAAAGACCTGGGGGCATAGTACTGCTGAAGAAGGTTTAAAACTAGTTAAAGCCGCTGGTATTAAAAATTTTGTTCTTTTTCATCATGACCCTACCCACAACGATGAATTCATTGGCAAACTTGAACAGAATGCTAAGGAGACTTTTCCAAACTCCATTGCAGCTTATGAAGGATTGGAAATTGAAGTGGGTAAGCCCATCACGAATTCCTTGTTTACTTAAATTTTCGTTTTTTATTTTTTTAATTCTTTTTTTAGAGAGTTGTTCTTCTACAGAAAAGATACTTGCCCCAGATCCAAACTCCCAACGTTATATGGATCAAACGGAAAAATACTTTCCTGATTTACCGACTGGTATTAAAAAAGCGCTTTTTTTCTTTGCCAACCCTGATAAACGAATCGATTGGCTTGCTCTAACGAAGTCAAATCAAGGAAGTTTTAACCTTCACTTTTTTTTAAATACTGGAAGATTTCAGCGAATTACTCGAACAGGTCTTAGTAAGCCGCTAAAGGTTAAAGATTTTGATATATCCCCAGGCGATTTAACTAGAGACCGAGCCGACGATTTGCTTTTAATGGGTAATACGGGAAATGGGAACCGCGCTCTGATATTTTATAATAATAAAAAAGGATATTTTTATCGTCCTCCTAAAAAGATCTTTCCGAAAATTAATCCCTCTATGGATCGGGGGATGCTGGTCGATTTAGATTATGATGGGGATTTAGATATGCTATTTACCCGAAAAAATAACGAAGGAGCTAAGACTCCTAATTCTGCCCAGTTTATTGTTAATAATGGAAAAAGGGGTTTCGTCGATAGAACTTCACTTCTATTTCCTAAAATAACTCATAGCATTTCTGGAGTTTCTATTGCCGATTATGATGGCGATCAGGTTTTTGATATTTTTTTTCTAAATCCAAATGGTAGAAATACGTTGTGGATAAACAATGGTTCGGGCAAGTTCAAAGATGTTTCCTCGTACTCTCTTCCAGATATTCCAGGACGTTATGTTTTTGCAGATTGGGCGGACTTTGATCAAGATGGAGATAATGATTTATTAGTTGCAAGTATGGGAATAGCAAAACGATTTTCAAGGTTTCCAGGAGAGTATAACTTTTTTCTAGAAAACGATGGTAAAGGGCGCTTTACCAAGCGATCTTTAAAACTTTTGCCTCGATATCCATCAACTCGCGTTTATTTATTAGATGCGGATGGTAACGATATCCCAGATATTATTATATTAAGTGAAAAGGGCGTTCATCTTTTAATCGGTCATGGAGGTTGGAAATTTTCAGATGAAACTTTGAGGAGACTTCCTAGTAACGCAACATTCGACGAAATGACATTTGGAGACGCCGATGGCGATGGTCACTTGGATATATTTGGAGTGGATTCCAAAAGAGGATTGGGAAGATTGTGGGTCAATCGTTTTAAGTGACTAATGCTTTCACAAGTTTATATTTTTCTGATTAGGTAATGTTTTACGCAGAACGTTTAAAGAGTTTAGAAGAGTTACCGTATGGTTATCATAATCTAATTCACCGGCTACCCAGTCTTTAAAATCGTGATAAAGGGTTGATCCAGCTTCTCTTATTTGGCTTTTTTTAATATCAACCACGTCTAATACGGAGCTGGCAAGTATTCCGGCGCGAATATCTTCTTTTTCCAAAATCATAATTCGATTTTTAGGGTCTCTTTCTTCGGCAGGTAGTCCTAAGAAATTTCCAATTTCCAAAACAGATTCAATTTCTCCTCGAATGTTGACTAACCCAAGTATGTGTTTAGGAGCGGTAGGAACCGGATTAATTTTTTTGATAGGAATAATTTCGGAGACGTCCAATCCTTTTAATGCGAAATAAGCCCCTCGGATTTCGAATATTACCAAAATGACTAATGGTTCTTTAGCGACTCCTGCAGCGCCTTTCTTTTCTCGAATTTTTTTGATGCGCTTAACAATTCGCGAAGTTTTTTCTCTGGGATCTGTTTCTGATGTCGTTTCTGATTCTTTTGTCATGATTAAAGAAGATTAGTTTTCAATAAATAAATCCCAAGTGTAATCTGGAGTCGCTGATAATAAGTCCATAGAAAGTTTTAGAATATCGCCTTTTCGAAAACAAGGTTTTGATTCTAAATAAGAATCTTTAGGAATTCCATCTTCATCGTAAAACGTAAGGCGAACGCCGGGTCTACCCTTAATAAACCAGCCTGACCCCGATTCTATTTTACACATTAATCTTACGTTTAAGCATTTATGAGCGCCGCATTTAGTTTCTTCCACCTTTAATACTTTAACAGCTTTATTCTCAGGAAGTTTCAAACTATATTTTATAGGATCTTGTAACTTTTTTCTAATCTCAAGTCGTGTGAGTTGGTTTATCCGTTCGGTTTTTTCACGGCTTTGTTTTACAGACTCAATTTCTTCTTGAAGTTCGCGTTTTAATAAAGCTAATTCCTGAAGCAGTTTTTCCTGTTTTTTTAACTCTTCCTTTTGTTTTTCCGTAAGGTTTTGTTTTTTGATTTTCAGTCGTTTAGTTAACTGGGTTACGCGGTCGGATATAGATATTGGAAAAACGAAATCTCCTTGATCTAAAACAGCGTCTCTTAGTTTGCCATATTGAGGAACCTGACTTCCTTTAGAATAATTAGCGACGACATTTTCTAAAAATTGGCCAAGCTCGGAACCGGTAATATAACCGTCGCGGTTTAAGTCTCCATCTCCATTAAAAGCGCGCACAAACTGTCGCCGAAATATACTTTCGTCTGGAACCGATTGATTGGCGCGGCCAGCCGCAATAAATTGCCGGACAGGTTTGCCGGTTTTTTCTTTAATAATTTGTGGAACGCTGCGGCTAGTGGCGAAAATAGATCCAGCAAAGCAGCTATCAAAGATGAATAAAGCGTGTTTGGATTGAATGGCGCGAGCGTATACCTCAACGTTTTGCATGCTCATGGCTTTACGTAGAAAGCCCCTTTTGTCTACGTTTGGGTTTGGCGTCCCCTTGGGGATTATAAAACCCATCTCTCTTCCGCCATATTGAGGAACTATTGTGTGGCCATGTCCTGCAAAATAAAACAATAGTCTATTTCCCTCTGCAAGACCGTATCGATCAATGAAGCTTTCAAAGGCTTTGTTAAGTTCTCCGCGTGTTGGATTCATAATAATTTCAACCGCGAATCCTAATACTTCAAGCGCTTCTTTGACTGATTCTATGTCCGAGACAACCCCAGGTAAAGAAGGCCATAACCCCTTATAGTCGCTTACGCCAATTAATAAAGCGTGACTCTCGTTGTATAACCCAACTGTGTTTCCTTCTGAGTCAATGATTGGAACAGGAACGATTCCACGATTTGCCAAAGGACTTTGGATATTTGATTTTGTTGATTTAGGTAAGGAGGGTGCGTTCTTTTCCAAATTAGGGTTGGCGCATCCCAAAAAAATAATCAAAATAACTGAGGTAATTTGGAAAAGCAATTTCATTAGTCAATTTAGTATGTTTTTTTACATGATATCCCGAAATTATTTGAAACCCCAAACAGTTTATTTTTAGAGTCTTATAAAAATTAATGAAACCCAAAGATGGGTTCTGTAAGATTTTGCAAATATGGGGTATTTGATAAATTCTCGGCTCCAGTTGCGCTGATTTCATTTTCTTCTAAAGTCAAAGTTTTTAGCTTGGCCGAGTTTGGAGAGTTTGCAATCGCTTTAGCGCCTTTGTCCCCAATGAAGTTGTAATTTAGGTCGAGAATTTCTAGATTTTTTAGAGTTTGAGATTCAACCAATGCTTTGACTCCAGTGTCCCCGATTTTATTATTTGATAATTTTAAAGATCTTAATTGAGAAAACTGTGGAGAATTTGCGATTTGAATGATAGCGGCGTCTGTAAGATCGTTATGGGATAAATTCAATTCCATTAAATTGGAAGCAAATGGAGTTTCCAAAAGAGCTTCAATGCCTGCATCCCCAATATAATGGCTTTCCAGGTTGCTCAGGATTCCTTTTTTTTGCATATCTGAAAACTTAACTTTATGTTCAAATTTTAATAACGCTTTTTTACCGCTTGCCCCAACGGGGTTGTATGAAAGATATAACTCCAGCAAATTGTTTAGCTTTTTTGAAGAAGTTAATCGAGTAGCTCCATCGTCGCCAACATTGTTATAGCTTAAATTTATTTCCTCAAGCGCTGATAAGACATCTGAGTTTGCCAAAGATGCAGCTCCTATATCGCCTATTTCATTTCTATATAAACTAAGTGATTTTAACTCCGAGAAAATAGGAGATTTTGAAATCATATCGACTCCAATGTCTGAAATATTGTTGTTGCCTAATTCCAGAGTTTGTAGTCCCGCTAACTCTTTAGATTTGGCCAATTCAGAAACTCCCTCGTCTCTAATGCCAGTCCCATATAAAACTAGAGTTTTGATGTCTTTAAGTAAGGTAGATTGCGCCAAAAACTTTGCCCCCTCTACTCCAATTAATTTTGATTTAATCCTCAACGCGTGTTTATTTCTTCTGATTTTTTTCTTTACGTATTTTTCTAGTTTTTCAACAGACATCGGAGCGGAAGCGCCCAAAGAAAAAAAACAGCAAATTAAAATCCAAATCCAGGATTTTGATCGAAACGAGCTTTTTCTAGATTTTTGATCGTTCATTTAATTTTCTTGTAAACCTTCTAATTCGCGGCCAGTTGAAACTTCTCCACGATCAAAAGGTAAAATAGTGTTAGTCAAATTTTTTAGGTAAGGAGATTCGTTTATAGCTTGGACTCCTTTATCGCCTATTTCGTTTCCCCAAACTTTTAGAATCTTCAACGTTTTAAGGTGAGCTGATTGAGACAGGTGTTTAGCTCCCTGAAAACTAAATTTGTTCCACTGGAGGTCTAATTTTTTTAGTTTCGAAAAGTTTTTTGAGTTTGTTAAGTATTGGATTGCCTCGTTCGTTAATTGGTTTTGTTTTAGAACCAGTTCGACTAAACTGTTAATTTTGGCGGAAGTTTTCCAATGCTTTAACCCGATAGACCCTATTTGGTTTTTAGAAACGTCTAGTATTTTTAAATTAGTTAGATTAGAAGATTTTGCTATCGCGGCAAATCCTTCGTCTCCAATATTATTATCTCCTAGCAGTAATACTTTTAAAGCTTTGAAATCAGCGTTTGCAAGCGCTTTAGCTCCATTAGGCCCGATTTGGTTTCCAGAAAGATCCAAATATTCTAAGCGGACTAACTTTTCCGATTTGGCTATACCGTTAATGATTCCTTTATCTCTAACTTTATTACCCCACAGATTTAAATAGGTTAAGCCTTTTACATTATCGGAAAAAGCTAGGGCTATGATTCCGTCAGGTTCAATATTATTTTGGAATAGGTCTAGGGATTTTAGCTTTCTAAGATAGGGAGAAACGGCTAAAGCATTTGCTCCGATACTTGTGATTTCGTGGGTTTGCAGCCTAAGGTTTTGTACATTGCGAATTAATTTTGATCGGGCTAAAGATTTTATTCCAGAATCTTTTAGGATGCCGCTTCCTCCCATATCTAAAGAGGTTCTGTTTTTTGATAATCCATTAAATATAAATTGGTTAATATCAAATGAGTAGGCCAGGGCAGGAAAAGTAATAAGACAAATGAAAATAAAGTAACTACTTTTTTTCGTGATTTTTTGCATCTTTTAAGTTTTAACTTCTAAGGAAAATTGTGGACTATTAGGTTTACTTCCAAGCCGTCTTGTAAATAACCAAAATTTCCGATCCCTGCAATTGTCGTGATTATGCCCTTAGAATCTATTTTTCTTATTCGGTTATTCCCTCGGTCAGTCACATATAGATTGCCTAAAGAATCAAATGCTATATCGCGAGGATTTTGAAATTGAGCGATAATTGCGGGGCCTCCGTCTCCAGAAAAACCGCTTTCTCCTGTTCCCGCAACGGGGATAATACGACCCGCTTTATCAATTTTTCTAATACGATGTGTTTGTTGCTCGCAAATGTATAATTCATTATCGGGAGATAGAGCTAAAGCTCCTGGAGATCTGATACCCGCTAAAAGAGCGGGGCCGTTGTCTCCATGATCTTTAAAATCACCATTCCCAGCAATAACTTCAACTTTTTCCTCAGAACTGACCTTGTATATTTTCCCAGCGCCGGAATCTGAAACGTATAGATTACCGGCAGAATCAATGGTCAGTCCTTTCGGATGAATATCTCCAGGTAATTTATCCCAAGCTTTTTCCGCTACTTTTGAAATAATTCCATTGTTATTGATTTTGCGCACAAATCGATTAGATCTGTCTGCTATATATAGTTCTCCCAAAGGTCCAACCGCAATCGCTCTTATACTGATAAACGAAGCCTCTAAAGCCTTTCCTCCGTCTCCATCCGTGCCTGCCAATGCATTCCCGGCAAAAGGTTTTATGATTCCTTTCGAATCAATATGAACAATACGCCATCCATTTCCATTCCTTTCTACGGAATAGATATCGTCTTTATTCCCCTTTGCGACGAGGTTAGGTCTTAATAAAGATGTTTCAAGAGCCGGTCCTGAAATTAAGCTGGAACTGTTTTTTCCATTTCCTGCAAATGCGTGGATATTTCCTTCATTGTCTATTCTGCGTAATCTATTATGCATTTGATCCGCGAAAATAATTTCTCCGCGATCAGTGATTGTGATTCCCGATGGACCTTCTAGCGTTGCTCCTAAGGCTGGGCCGCCGTCTCCTTTCATCAAGGATTTCCCATTCCCCGCAATTGTTTTTACTCTGCCTGTAAGAAAGTCTACTTTTCTGATACGGAAGTGGGACCTGTCGACAATCAGCAAACTTTTTTGATCGTGACTAATAGTTATGGAAAATGGCAAATGAAGATTAGATTGGGACGCTACTCCTTGATCTCCATTATAGTGGGTTAAACCAGTTCCCATAAAAGTAGTAATGATTCCATCGGGATCTACCTTTCTTATGCGATTATTATTGCGGTCGGTAATATAAATGTTGCCTTTGTTATCAGCGGCAACGTCGGTTGGAAAGGCCAAATCTGCTTGATTTGCAGGTCCATAATCGCCTCGAATTGCAAAAAGCCCAGTTCCCGCAACGGTATATATTGTTCCATCAGGATCAATTTTTCGAACACGATTGTTTCCCCGATCCGCTACAAATAAGTTTCCTTGATTGTCGAAAGTAAGACCGAAGGGAAATTTTAAAAAAGCTTCGTCGGCGGGTCCAAAATCGCCTCCATAACTTGCGACGCCCATTCCTGCAAAGGTTGTTATTATTCCTTTAGCGTCAACTTTTCTAATACGGTTATTAGATCTGTCTGAAATATAAATTTGCCCTGATTTGTCGACTGCCACGTCGGAAGGAAAATGAAGACTACTTTCCGTAGCTTTAATATTGTCCTCTGTATAATCCGGAATGCCGTTACCCGCAACTGTTGTGATGATTCCGTTTACGTCGATTTTTCTGACTCGATGGTTATTGCGATCGGCTATAAAAAGGTTTCCTATTGAATCAAAAGCCAAGCCGGCTGGAAAGTTTAAAGATGCGTTGATAGCCGGACCTCCATCTCCGGAAAACTTGGCATGACCATTACCTGCAATGGTAGAAACAATTCCATTTTGATCAATTTTTCGAATTCTATTTTGGGAACGATGGGAAATATAAATGTTTCCTTTAGGATCCACAGCTATTCCGTCAACTAGCGTAAAAATTACCGAAGTTGCTTTTTGGCCGTCGCCTAAATTTTTGTACGGGAATTGGTTGCCTGAAAAAGCTTTTAACGGAATTCCAATAATTAATAACGTAAGCGTTACAAACAGTTTTTTAGAATAAAATAACTTTTGCATAATCTGGTTTTGAAAGTTGTAAACCTTATATTTTATTGCTTATTGAGAAAAACTCTATAAGATTTTTTTATTTTTTTTGAGACGCAACATTTCGATTATATTCTTCTAAAGCTTCGAGGTTATGCTTTATAGAAAGGGTAGGTAAGATAGGTTTTCTTTTTAACGAACCATATTGGAATCGAAATTGATTGAAAGTGGCTTCCTTTTCCTTGTATTCACCTTTTTTTTTCTCTGCATTCTTTAAGTAATGACGTAGATGAATGGCAGACATATAGGGCGAGTTTTCAACCTTTAAATAATAATCAGATAGTGTTCTGTGGATATAAGGATTATTTGGATCAAGTAAGAGACCAGAGTAAAGAATATCGATGGCTTGTTCTGATCGATGTAGTTTGCCCAAAGCAACGCCTAATTCTAAATAAAGTGAGGAATCTGTTATATTCCATTGATTTAAATTTATATAAGCCCCAACAGCTTTTTCCCAACGATGATTTAAAAAATGATCCCGTGTCGTATTTTTTTGTGACGTAAATAGATCCTGTTTTTTCTTGGCTAACGTCAATAATCGATCTAATTCCAATTGTAAAGCCGCTACTTTATTCTTATCTGTTTCGATTTTTAGCCAGTGTTGAATTATTGGTATCTTGATAGCTTGATTTTTATCGGTTTTATCATAAAACTTTGCCAACAACGCATATATATTAGGGTCTTCAGTTTCTAAAATAGAAGATATAACCAAGGTGCGTAATTCTTTAGATTGATCTCCTGTTTTTCCATAAATTAGAGATAAGATTTTGAATGGAAGGGAGTGAAAAGGGTTAATTTCAAATGCTAGATTTGCATTTTTAGCCGCTTCAACAAGTTGGTTATTTTTTAAAAGAGTTGCTGAATATACATCGTAAACCGTGGCTAAAAGAAGCGATCCCTTTGTGTGGTTTAGATCAGTATTAATTTCTTTGTTCCAGAGTTTTACTGCAATTTTTTCTACTTTGTTGAGATCAAAAGTTCTAGCATTTTTGAGATATGCAGAGCCCATGTGGGAGTAATCTGAAATTCGAATTTTTCCTTCAGAAGTGGGATATGTTTTCATAGCTAGAGCTAAAATAAAAGCGAATGTTAAACTAGGAATGCATAGAGACCATTGTTTTTGTTTATATTTTTCCCATATCCAAAATAGAGCGTAAGAGGAAAAAATTGCTAGAAAAGGAATGACTGGCAGGCGAAATCTTGAAGCTGCATAAAATGGCAAAAACATTAATAGATGAGTAAAAAAATACGCATGTAGTAATGTCCAGCTTTTACTTTTCCTTCCTAATAAAATTATTCCTAAAATTCCAAATGATCCCAAAAAAGCAAAAGGTACTGATCCCCAGCTCAGAATTGGCGAAATTTCTTGGAAGAGATAAAAATTTAGAGTTGTCGGAGCTTCGTAGTTATTAAACAGAAAAAATAATTTTCTTAAATACAGTTCGATAAAACTTTTAGGATTTTCCCAAGCGCTTTGAATCAAAAACTTTACTACGGATGAAGTTGTTAAAGGGTGATTTTTAAGAAAAGAGTCAAAGGCTGGCGAGTGACCGTAGCCGCGCCCTGGATAATCTGGCAAATTTGACATGAGAAGGGTTTCGGGGCCGCCTTGATCATAAAAAACCACACGATTATGTATTAGATATCCTCTATAAAGAAGCGGTAGGGAGCATAAAATAAAGACGGCTGTAAATAAACTAATTAAAACTTTTTTATTTTCATTTTTTGCAATAGCCTTCCAAATAAAAAAAAATCCAACAGGAACTAACAATAAATTATTGGATCTACATTGCATGACCAAAGATAGTAACGCAGCGCTTGAAGCTAGTCTAACTATGGTGGGTTTGTGAGAGGCCCAAAGTATTCCATAGCAGGACGAAATTGTTAAAAAGGTCGTTAAGGCGGCTCGATATAAAGATCCTTCGTAGAGCCAATTTGGGCCATAGAAGGTAAATAAAAGAGAGGCGACAAATCCAATGACTGGTCTAAAAAAAAAGTTAGACGTATAAAAAATTAAAAGAGCAGACCCCGTGCCCAATAAAAATTGAACAGACCATACTGCTTTGTATGTTTCCCCGAATAGCCAATAAATTATTCCGAGAAAATATTTATATAATGGCGAGAAAACGTCTGATTGATTTGGATCTTTTGCAAGAAAGTTTCCATGCGCAAATTCTTTACCGCCTTTATCAAAAATATCCTGATCCCAGGCAGGTGGAACAAAATCAAAAAATGGATTGCTTTGAAATTGGAAGTAATAAACGATTCGGACGATTAAGGATAATACGATAATAATGATTGGGAAGAATCGCGAAGGAATCAACATTATATAAAAAACGCAAGAGAGCGTTTTATAAAAGAGAGAAAGTTTTATTTTTGTTTGGAGATAAATCCAGAATTAGAAAAAGAATTTTTATATTTTTGGCCAATGGATTTCCAGTCGTAATCTTGGATGATTTCAAGCGATTTTTTCCCCATTGTTTGTAAGTTGTCTTTAGAATAAAGGATCTTGAATGCTTTAGTTAAAGCGGTTACATCCTTTTCCTGAACAATAACCCCATTTAAATTGTGGCCAACCATATCGGAAATACCCCCAACATCGCTTGCAATAATTGGTTTTCCCGCAGCCATTGCTTCCATAACTACAACGGGGGCTCCTTCAGTTTCGCCACGACTATCGATTATAGAAGGAACTACGAGGAGGTCGGAATTTTTTAAATAATTTTTTACTTCTTCCTTTGATTTCATTCCAACAAAGCTAATTTTTTCTGCAGCGCCAAGTTGATTGGCTTCTTCTTCGCATTGAGATCTCATAAAGCCGTCTCCAACAACTATCAAGCGAGCGTCTGGTTCTTCTTTAGACCAGGCGGCAAAGGCTCGAATTAAATAGGGCAGTCCTTTCTTTTCTGTGATTTTTCCGACAAATAACACGTTTTTTTTATTAGGATCAATGTTTAAATCTTCGGGCGCAACTTTTTCTGATGAATCGAAAAATTGAACAGGAACTCCCATAGGCAAGATTACAGATCGAAATTTTTTGTTAGGAGCCAAAGATTCTAGAGCTTCTTGATTTCTTTTACTTACGGGCAGAAAAATATCTGTGTTATCGACAATAAAGTGGGTCAACAACTTTCCAAAAGGAATTCTTGCTAATAAAAAAACGTCCGCAGCGTGAATTGTTATGGCATGAAAATAACCGTATCTTTTTTTAAAAAAAGCTGAAATTAGGCCTTGCGGCACTAGCCAGTGAGAGTTGACGATAGACGCTTTGGTTTTTCTTAAAGTTCGAACAAAAGCGATCATTCCAGAAAGCATTAAAAATGGAACTTGTACTTTAGCCAAAAGGCTTTGACGCATATTGGCCAACATCCCTTTGCCGTTTGCTAATATTTGTTTGGACTTAGGCCAAAAAAACGGGAATCGAAAAACAGAGACCTTTTCCATTTTTTCATGAGTAGCAGCGCCGGGGTCGTGAGGGGCTAAAACATGGGTTGGGTAAAATTTGCTCATCTCTCGCGCCAGGCAATACACAAAATCTGCTGGAATTTTGTCTCCAGGCCACCTGGGAAAGGTTGAGGTAAAAATCAAAAGGTTTTGTTGATTGTTTTTATCGTTGTCTGACATTAAATTTTGAGGTTTGGTGAGGATGAAAAAGTGGAACTAGGGCGAGATTATTATTTAGGGAAACTCTAAAAATTCAGATTTGTCAGGAGCCTAGCCCTTAAATGCATGGGCTAGGCGATAGCAAACCAGTAAAAATGCCAACTATTAGAGGTCCTCTTTAATCTTTATTTTCTAATTCGATTTTTTTGATTCTAAGTTGGATATCTTCTAGTAATTGACGATTAATGGATATAAGTTCAGCCGCTATTCCCATCATAAATACTTGAAATCCAACAATTAGCAAAATTGCGGAAAGTATTAACGATTGTATATGTCCTGCGGTTTGTCCCATAAAAAAATAAAATAAATATCTACATCCGATTAGAAAGCCTGCCGCAAAAGATATACCGCCTGCAATTGTAAAAACCCGTAAAGGTTTGTACATAGAATAAATTTTTAAAATCGTAACTACGGATCTCATTATGTAGGTTCGGATGTTAGGAAATAAACGAGACTCCCGCATTTTGGGATTTGTTTTAACTGGGGCGTGCGCAATGGCTAAATTTTTTCTCCCTGCGCTGATAATAGTTTCTAGTGTGTAAGTGAAGTCTGAAACGACGTTAATTTGCATAGCGGCTTCTCTGGAATATGCGCGAAAACCGCTGGTTGCGTCTGGAACTTTAGTGCCCGATACCCGGCGAACAACCCAGCTTCCAAATTTTTGGAGAAAAATTTTCTGTGGAGAAAAATGTTTTATAGTTTCCACTTGTCGGTCGCCTATGACTATGTCAGCCCGTTTTTCGAGAATAGGTTTAATAAGGTTTGGAATATCTCCGCCATTGTATTGATTGTCAGCGTCGGTGTTTACGATAATGTCGGCTCCCAACCGTAGGCATTCGTCAATACCGTATTTGAATGCCTTGGCTAGTCCTTTGTTGCTTGAAAGGCTGATTATATGATTTACATTATTAGCCTTTGCGACTTCGATCGTTTTGTCCGTACTGCCGTCGTCTATAACCAATATTTCTACAGAAGTTATCCCTTCTATTTCTTTTGGGATATCTTTTAAAGTCTCTGGAAGCGTTTTTTCCTCGTTTAAGCAGGGAATTTGTATTATGAGTTTCACGAAAAATTGAACCGAGATTCTTGGATGGAAATATTTTTACCTGATCCGAAGTTAGAGGCTCCGGAATTTGATATGGACTTTATATTATCATATTGCGGACAAAGGGTTTGACATAAATGGAGAGGAAAGTAAAATATTCCTTTTAGATCCAAGCTACCTTTTTCTCTCCAACAAGTTTTTTTAAAAAAAAATCCGCATTTTCCTAATGCCTAAAACCAATAATTTATCGCCCGTTTTGGAAAAAATTACTCAATTGCAATGGAATTGGATCTTAGCGCTTTTATTTTTAGCGTTTGGGAGCGTTACTATTGATCCAGACTCTTTAGAGTGGTCGATAGCGACTATTTTGTTGTACGCTTTGCCATTAGGTTGTCAGTTTTTTGGCAACTCATTTATTCGGTTTGGATCTTTGTGGCTAGGAGTATTTATGGTTTTACAGACATTGTTAACACCTTATGTCCATTACCATATTGAATATAGAACGCTGCAAGCAAATATAAATACTGAAAAGGAAACCGAAGGGGTTACTCAAAATATAACGACCGATGAAATGGGGTTTCGAGTTTATCCACGAGTTGATTACAACGATAAAAAAGGGTTCAGGATATTTGCTTTAGGAGGGTCTACAACGGAACAAATACTTTTGGACGATCAAAAAACCTGGTCGCACTTGACGCAATTGGAACTATCTAACAGGTTTCAGAAAAAATTCGAAATAATTAACACCGGCGTCTCAGGAACCCGAGTTAGGAATCATTTTGCGAAGCTAAAAAATCTCATCCAATACAAACCGGATATGATTATCATTCTTGCCGGAATCAATGATTGGAATAAGCAAATAGCGGATTCAGTTAGAGTTCATAAGATGGAACCCTATTTTTTAAGGAAATCATTATTGGCAAAAGCGATTAAAGCGGTGGATGTTTTTTTTTGGGGGCCATTAAAAGGGAAATTAATTAGCAATAATGATAACCAGATTAAAAAAGAGAATTTAGAAAGCAAAGCAAAGAAATTACGGGAAACGAAAAAGAAAGATTCTTTAAATAGATTGCACAAGTTTTCTTGGAAACCTGAAGAAGTTGTGGAAGAGTTTAAAGTTTACTTGAATAAAATTCAGGAAGTGTGCTCGCGGCATAAAATCCCTTGTGTGCTTTTGACTCAGCCAAGCGGTTACCAAGAAACTGCAAGCCCAGATTACAAACGATTATTTTGGATGACGCCTCCATTTGCGAATTACACTCTGGATTTTGAATCAATGATCTACATATCGCGTTTGTACAATAATTATCTCAAAGACTTTGCAATCCGTAATAAAGTTCCCATTTGTGATATAGCAAAAGATTTAGAACCTTCTTCTTCGATTTTTTATGATGATTGTCATTTTACGCTGAATGGATCTCATAGAGTCGCCGAACTTGTTTCTCCCTGTTTGGCAAAAATTATAGAAAACGAGAAGCTGGTAGCTGAATCAAATATTTGAAGGGTTCAACTTTGATTAAGAGAACAGTATGCCTGATTTGAGCGTATCCATTCCTTTTTATAACGAAGAACCGAATGTCAGACGAGTTTTGGAAGATACTATCCAGATCTTAACGACTAATGACGTAGATTTCGAAATCATCGCCGTTGATAATGGATCTTCGGATCAGACCGGTGAAATCATTAAGGAGATAGCCGAAAAAAATGTCCAAATAAAACCGTTACGTATTGAAGTGAATGAGGGCTATGGTAATGGAATTCTTGCTGGATTAAACGCTTCGAAAGGTCGGTTTATTGGGTATATGGACGGCGACGGACAGATTGAACCAGAAGCTGTTCTTGGATGTTATAAAGAATTACTTATTAGCGATCAATTTGATTTAGCTAAAGGTTTTCCAAGAGGAATTCCTGGAAGTTTTATACGGCGTTATATTTCTAAGTTTTATAACGCATTTGTTACAAGCTTATTTCGCATAGAAACATTAGGCATCAATTGCAAGCCTAAGATCTTTAAAAGAGAATTATTCGAGAAATTGAATTTAGAATCTAAAGATTGGTTTATTGACGCGGAAATCATGATAAAAGCGACCCGCCTTAATGTGCGCTATATAGATTACCCAATTCAATTTAAGGAAAGGCTGGAGGGAAAATCAAACGTACAGATAAAAACAGCTTTTGAATTTTTATTTAATTTTACGCGTTATATATTATTTAAGTAGTAATTTGGCTCAAGACGTTTATATTTTCCCCAGTCCCAATAAACCAGACTCTTGATTTCGGAAAGTTTCGACATAGCGTCGGTACCAATCAACTGTGATTTTTAGACCTTCTCTAAATAAAACCTTCGGTTTCCATTTGAAGCGTTCCCAAGCCAATTGATTTTCTGCGCTCATTCTCCAAATTTCAATCGGTCTGTATGGCATTTCGCCAATTTTAAGCGTTGATTTAGATTCTGAGAGTTCGTGAATAGCTAAAGTTAAGTCTTTAATACTTATCTCTTCTTTACTGCCTAAATTAGTCGTTTTCCCGATCGTTTCTTCAGATTCTGCCGCCATAATCATTCCCTCAATAATATTGGAAACAAAATTGAATTCTCGAGTTTGCTTACCTTCCGTAGTTACGATATCCTTGCCCAATAAACAATTCATGATAAGTTCAGGTATAACGGCTTTTTCGCTTTGATAAGGACCAAAAGTGTTAAATGGTCTTAGCACCGTTATCGGCAATCCGGTAACTTCGTATTTCATTTTGCAGTACAACTCGCCCGTATATTTTCCAACCGCGTAAGGAGAAATCGGTCTAGGTAAAAAATCTTCACGGAAAGGAACGGAATCTTGTTTGCCGTAAACTTCTGAGGAGGAGGTGTAAACGAAACGCTTGTAGTCTTTGCAACTTTCCAACAAGTTAGCGGTTCCTTTGCCATTTGTATCTAGGTTTTCATTGATATGCCTAAAACTATCTCCGACATGATTGTAAGCGGCTAAGTGAAAAATTTTATCAAAACGGTTTTCACGAATTGCGCCTAAGGAATCTAGGTTTCTTATATCGCCTTCGATAAATTTGATTTTATCCCAAATATCTAAAAGCCGAACGTTTTCAACCTGGCTCAAATACTTTGTCAGTACAAAAACCTCGGCGCCTGACTCGACGCACCTCCGGGTTAAATGAGATCCAATGAAGCCGCTGGCTCCAGTAATGAGTATTTTTTCTTTTTCCATCATTCTTTAACAGTGTAAAAATCTAGAATTAATTTTTCGGCGCGTTCCAGCTCGTGGTCCGTATTAAAGGTAATTTTAGGGCCGTCGTGTTTATATCCCGAAAGGTTTTTTTCGTCAATTAGGAGTTTAAATAAGGAGACCAATCCGACGGGGTCTTGCAGCATTTCAGGAGTAATTTTACTGAAAACTTCTTTTTCGAGAATAACATAACCCACATAATAATCAAAGACAGGCTTTTCTTCAAAGGACTCTAATAAATTACCTTCACCAGCCCAATTAACGAGTCCAAAAGGGGAAACAAACGGGGCGGTTAAAATGGTGGCGGCAGCCCCGGATTTTTCGTGTGTTTTAAAAAATTCTTCGAAATTAATATCCGCAATAGTATCTCCATAGGAAAGTAAAATACGTTCTTCGAATAGATCCTTTAAATCGTAGATTCTTTGAAGGGGAGTGGCTTCGGCTCCAGAATCTATATAGCGAATATTAAATTGTTTTTTAGGCTCAAAGTAATCGACAATTTTTTGTCCGAGATGGCCAATGCAAAGATAAAAATCATTAAATCCTTTTTCAACGTATAATTCTAAAAGTCTTTCTATAATTGGTTTTCCAGAAAGTTCAATTAGCGGCTTTGGAATTTGCTCGGTAAGAGGACGGAGTCGAACCCCTTTCCCTCCGCAAAGAATAGCAACTTTAGATAATTTATCCATAACGTTTTAATGACAGAACTTTATTCAACAGGATCGCCTGTTTGATTGCCTGTATATTTATAGATTACGGTTTTAGAGAAATAGCCGTAGCAACTCTTAAAGTTATGATTCGAAATATTGTAGGAATTGGAATATCCAGTGTCGCAACTATTTCGATTAATTTTTTTATACGCGTGTGATTTTAAGTAGTCATTAACATATTTAGTCGCTTGAATTTTTTCTTCTTTTGAGCTTTGCTTGCCCCTAAGTGAATACATCCTATTATGTCTTGGAATAATCCACTTAGGAGGATTCTTAAATGGATACACATTCCCCCAGTTCATACCTGTGTAAAAGCTTAAAGCGTCTCCTTCGTGAGCGATTACAAAAGTGTCATTTGCGCTACCATGCTGTTTGATGTATGTGGCGATATCTTTAAGGGCTCCATTAAACTCCCCACTTAATTCTTTAGCGTATTCCCACAATAAATAATTTGAGACGTTATTATCCCGAATACTTGTGTCCCATCTGGCTAACAATCCAGAACTTAAAGTGTGTAAATCTATATTTTTAGCGATATTTTTTGGAAAAATAATCTGGTCGTAAACAAACCAGGGAGTAATGTGAAGCCAGTTAGTAAATAATAGAATCGCCGCTGTGGAACTTCCTGCTATGAGATTTAATTTTGATAGTTTATAAACTATTTCCGCCAAAAGAATCGCCCAAATAGCAACAGTGCCTAATATGTAGTTAAATAATGGGATTGTATGTAATGTGGCTACTAATATTGAGCAACCTATACAAAGAAAAAATAAAGTTTTAAATTTATCCCATTTAAATTCAAATTGAGAATTAAACCTGTTTAACGACCACACTATTATTATCAAAATAAAAGGAAAGATATAAGAATTAATTTGGCTCAAGTAACCGACAATAAACTCGATGGTGGTTCCGGTATTTTTTTCGTAATCTTTATTGAAATAATTGGAATAGAATTCTTTAACTTTTTTTCTAACTGGGAGAAAGTATTTTAAGAACCAAGGTAGAGTAAAGCCGGCGATTAAGCAGTAAGATATAATAAGTTTTCGATAAAAATTTTTATTCCGAATTGCAATGGCGCAAAACAAAGTAAGCCCAGTGAATAAGCCGAAAAACTGAGAATACATAGAATAAAAAAGAAGAATCGAGCTTATACAAAAAAAGTATATTCGTTCTTCGTTATTTTGCCAAAGCCGGATAAAAAAGATGAGAGTTAATATCCCAAGCAAAATGGACGGGCCGAAATATCTAGAGGTCCTCATGTATAAAATATATGGAACCATGAAAGTGAAAAATATTGCCGATAATCTAGATATATGAATATTTTTGTAAATAAGGCGAGCTAGGTAATATATAGCCGGTATGCTTAATAGGCCGCTTACCGCAGATGGAAATACGCCTCCGAGAGTTGTTTGTCCAAATATCGCGATGGAACCGGCAATTAAATACATACTTAACCAGGGATGGTATCCCCAAACTCCGTCAACTGCGAACCGACTGTCAAAAAATGGCGGAGTGTCTCCTAATATATAGGGAACTCCATACTCTAAAATATGGGTACCATGAATTAAATAATCTGCTTGGTCTAATCCAAGATAATAGTTATTTAAATTAAAAAAATATAGGAAGGCTCCGGCAATGGTAATGCCGATTAAGAAATACTTATCTTCGAGGAAAATTTTCATCAAATAGAAGATTGGAGCAAGTCATAGATCCAATTTATGGATCATGTCTTTGATGCCTTGCTTAAGATTAAAAGAAGGAGCCCAGTCTAGAAGACGTTTGATCTTTGATGCGTCGCCTAAGTTTCTCAAAATCTCGTTTTTTGGAACTTCTTTTCCAGAAAATTCAATTTCTATGGGATTTTTTAATTGGTCGTTAAATTCTAAGGCGAAATTTCTTAAGGCAGTTTCCGTACCGGTACAAATATTAAATATTTCTCCCACGGCGTCTTTCTTGGTTGATAACTTTACAATGACTTCAATTACATCGTCAATGTAAATAAAATCACGAGTTTGTCGACCATGCGTCATCTTAAATTTCTTGCTTTGCTTGGCGGCTTCAATTAAATCGGAGACAAAGCTTAACGAACATTGCGCTCCGTAAACTGAAAATAATCTTGCGGTGATTATTGGAAATTTGTAAGTGTCCGATAGCAAGACCGCTTGCATGGATGCGCAAGCTTTGGAATAGGCATACGGAGTGTTAGGTTTTAATGGAGATTTTTCCGAATAAGGGACGTCTCCATTCCCATATTCGCCGGCTGTGCCAAATTGCATAAAGCAATCGCAGTATTCGCCTAAGGATTCTATTAGATTTAAAGTTCCTTTTACATTTGTTTCGTAGACTAGCTTTAATGCCGAAAGATCGCGCGTTCGGGAAATTATACCCGCCAGATGAAAAACTTTACGAGGTTGAACTTGTTTGAAAACTTCCTCGATTTGCTTGGTATTAAGCGTATCTAAGCTATAAGTTTTTACTTTTTGAAGAGTTTCAGGATCTAAAAAATTATTTTTTTGAGGATCTCTTAATCCTATAGAAACGTCAGCTTCAAGTTCGGTTAATTTTTTAGCGAGTTGAGAGCCAATGACTCCTCCAGCGCCTGTGATAAAAACTGGAATATTTTTTAGGCTGGACATGAGCGAATGGATTTTAAATGTCGCAAGTTTTCTTTTTGGACATTTTGCCCTTACGGGAAGGTATAAGAAAGAAAGGTTTTTTAGTTTATTTAGCTTGGTAAATCTATCTTCCGAATTGGGATTTCTTTTTTCAGATTTTCGACAAGTTCGTTTATGTCGTCGATAAAATCTGGAGAAATCAACATTTCGATTAATCCTCGACCTTGATCAAGGGTCCTAACTACGGCTAAATTGTCATAAGCTTCCACCAGGGAAACTATATAAGCTATATCTTTTTTATCAACTTCGTATTTAAAGTTTATAGAATCGTTATGCATTCAAAAGTTCAAGCTTTTACGGGGGTAGAAGGAGTTAGAGCTTCATCGTGATGTTGACTGTTTCCTTTATTTTTCCTTTGTAGCTCTATCATTAATATGCTAATCGCCGAGGGAGTAACACCCGAAATTCTTAATGCTTGCCCTAAAGTGAGCGGTCGAATTTCATTTAATTTTTGGGCTTCTTCAATCGAAAGACTGCTTATTGAATCAAAGTTAAAATCTGAAGGAATAGCATAATTTTCTAATTGCTTTTGTTTAGCGACCATTTGATTTTGACGGTCGATAAATCCTTGATATTTAATTTGAATTTCTACTTGTTCGCCACAAACGGAATCTAAAGAAGAGCCATTGAAGGTTTTTATCAAGTCTTCATAATTAATTTCTGGGCGTTTAAGCAAACCGCTTAGTGTTGTGGGCGACCGTAGTTCGTTTATCCCCAACCGAGATAATTGATCCAGTGTTTCTTTATTTGGAACAATTGTGACTGAAGTTAACCTTTTAATTTCGTTTTCAACAGAAGATTTTTTTTCTTGGAGTTTTTCATAGCGTTCTTGATCAATTAACCCTAATTTAAATCCTTTTTCTGTGAGTCTTAAATCCGCATTGTCTTGTCTTAGAAGTAATCTGTATTCAGCGCGCGAAGTAAACATTCGATAAGGTTCGCGAGTGCCTTTTGTAATTAGATCGTCAATCAAAACGCCTACATAAGCGTCCATGCGAGATAAAATGAATTCAGGCATTTTTTTGACAAAACACGCTGCGTTTATTCCCGCAATGAGGCCTTGTCCTGCGGCTTCTTCATATCCTGAGGTTCCGTTTATTTGTCCAGCGAGAAACAAGCCTCTGACTTTTTTAGTTTCAAGCGTTGCTTTTAATTGAGTTGGCGGCACAAAATCGTACTCAACAGCATATCCCGGTCTTACGATTTCTGCGTTTTCGAGGCCAGGTATTGTATGAACATATTGTTTTTGAACCTCTTCAGGTAGACTAGTAGAAATTCCATTTGGATATACCCAGTCGGTATCTAATCCCTCAGGTTCTAAAAATATTTGGTGCGATTTTTTTTCAGGAAATTTAACTATTTTATCTTCTATGGAAGGGCAATAACGAGGCCCCACCCCTTGAATTTCACCGCTATAAAGGGGAGAAAGGTGCATATTATTTTTTATGACTTCGGCGGTTTTTGAGTTTGTATGCGTGATATAACATGGAACCTGATGGCGATTTATAAAAGGAGTGGTAAATGAAAAAGGTTTTGCAACCGGATCTCCGCGCTGTATTTCGCATTTATTAAAGTTTATAGAACCCGCTAAAAGTCTGGGCGGCGTTCCAGTTTTTAACCGGGCAAGATCAAACCCACAAGCTAAAAAAGACTCCGAAAGCTTTGAAGATGGTTTTTCGCCAAACCGGCCTCCGCCAACTTTTTTGTTTCCAATATGCATCAAGCCGTTGAGAAAGGTCCCTGTTGTTATAACTAAGGACTTACAACGATATTCTGAGCCTTCAGAAGTTTTCAATCCTTTTAAAGTTCCATTTTCGATTATGAGTTCTTCGGCTTGCTCTTGTGCAATATCTAAACCTGGTTGATTTTCTAAAACCCTACGCATTTCTTGACGGTAGAGTTTTTTATCGGCCTGAGCTCTTGGACCTTGCACTGCCGGGCCTTTGGATGAGTTCAGCATTCTATATTGTATGCCTGTTTTATCGATACATTTGGCCATTTCTCCGCCAAGAGCGTCGATTTCTCTCACCATATGCCCTTTGCCAACCCCGCCAATCGCAGGGTTGCATGGCATAAGCGCAATCTTATCTAGATCTAGCGTTAAAACCAGAGTGGAACATCCCATTCTAGCGGCAGCAAGGGCCGATTCGCAGCCAGCATGACCTGCGCCTATAACAATTACATCGTAATTAATCATTTTTAGATTGAACCTAACATTAAGAAATTTCCCCAATATACTATAAAAAACGATATAAAAAAATGTTTCTAGCGTTTAGATCAGCCATGTTTTCAATTATTTTAGGGATATCTTTTTGATCGACTTTATTTTTTTTTTAGAAAACGGTATGATATGTCCGCCTAATTAATAGTACCTTTATTAAGGAGAATATAAAGCTACTTTCCGCTCAATCTCCCCGATTAGTTTTCTCAAATTTTTGTTAAATTTCTTCATCATAGTGAGCAAAACATGTCTGCGAAACTAAAAGCTACGGCTAAACAGCAAAGAGATAATCCTACCGACGCCGAATCAAGCCTATGGGAGCTATTGCGTCGAGGTCAAGTAGACGGCCATAAATTTCGGCGTAAACATGTTTTTAGAAACTTTATTGTTGATTTTGCTTGTTTGGAAAGACATGTAGTCATAGAAATTGAGACGGATGAGAAAAAGCGGGGTTCTACTGAAGGAAAGAAAAAAGATCAGTGGTTAGAAAGTAGAAAATATATCGTATTGTATTTTAAGGAAGTTGAAGTAAACAGAGATCCTAATGGTTTAATTCCAGTAATTAAAAGAGCTTTGAAGGGATTGCCTCCTGTTGAAAAAGAAGCTTCTACAAAAAAGAAAACCGATGAAGGGTCTAAATCTCCCAAAACAGAGGCCCAAAAAACTAAAACGACGGCAAAAGCGTCAAAACCTAAAGAACAAAAGGTTGAAAGCGTAGCTAACGAAAAGAAAGCCGCCGTAAAGAAAACTGAAAAAGTTTCAGAACCTAAAGCGACGGCTAAAAAAGAAGAAAAAGCGGTAAAACCAAAAACTGAATCAAAAACTAAGCCGGAGTCAGGCGCAAAAGAAGTTTCCGCTCCAAAATCGGTGGCTCCAAGAAAAGGCGCGCCAAAACCTGTTGTTGAAACGACTAAAAAAACAGAAAGTATAAAAGAACCCGCTCCTGAACCGGCTCAAAAAACACAGGAAACCAAGATAGATCCGTCAATAACGGCTCCGGAGAACAAAATCGAGCCTGCGTCTATTAAAGAAAAAGAACCGACTCCTGTTGCGGCTGAAGTAAAACCACAATCGTCAAGCGCAACAGACACTGAAAAATTATGGGAAAAACTCCAGGCAA
>CAYFMN010000013.1:68600-101730 GCA_964344185.1 uncultured Nitrospinota bacterium | reverse complement strand
ATCCGGTTTTTAAATGAAAAAAAACTTATAAAAACTTTATGACACAGTCTGTTAGCTGTCACGGTTCCAAAACTAATGGAAGAAGGCGGAGTCGCGCGAGTGGTTTATATTTTAGGTTATAAATCCAAAAAATTAATCCAAGTTAACGTCATTTGGGGAAAACCCGTAAACCCTGCTCCAGATCCTGGAGAGATTGTTTCAGCCGCTAACCTGCTTCGAAATTATTTTGCTCGAAAAGGTTTTCGCAAAGATAATCTGGTATTAAACGCTAAATTAAATGATGGCTCCGTTTTAGTTTTCCGGGGTACGGACAGTAGCGGCAGAATGGTTGTTCTACTTTTAAACAATCCTCAACCAAAAAAGGACGAAAACACCGATTCCTCAACAGAAGAAAAACCAGAACTCTCTTTGAGACTATCATACATTCAAGATCCCAATAATCCTGATGTTATGAAAATTGAAGAAGGCTCGTTTTAAAAAGTTTATCTTCCCTTTTACCAGTAAACTTTCTTAATCCCGCCAGTATCAGGTAGACGAATGGGTAAATGGATTGGAGCGTTCTTATTTTTTGTTATTTTAGAATATAGCGGAACTCCTTTTTTACATAATATTCAGCCTGCTTTTTCGGAACCAAAACCTGGAATTGAGTTCTTAAACAATCTCCCCAAAAGAAAGCAGTCTGAAATTAAGGCGATAAGCGATTTTGCAGTCGAAGTTGGACTGGGATCCGATGGAAAATCTGTTAGCTCCAATATTCTAGACGCCGTCCGCAGTATTCCACTAGTGCAAAAAGGAAACGAGCCTGAACAGGTACTTTTAGATGGTAAAATAATTTATCGTCAGGAAAACGGCTATTCTTCAGATCCACAGGGAGAAAAAGACGTTCGTTTAACAAGCAAACACATCCGATCCAAGGGAAAGATCCAAGTTAGCCTCATCAAACCAAAAGAAACAAAGATTCAACCCCCAAAAGAGCCAGAACAACAAAAACTAGTATCTCCTCAAAAGGCGCAGATTCAAACCCAACAATTTTCCGGAGATTTTATTATTGAAGGTTATAGGTCTGCCAAATTTGGTATGAATCAAAAAGAAATTATGAATGCGATAAAAAAAGACTTTGGGATTTCGACTGATCAAATAAAGACTGAAAAAAATGAAATCGAATCTACCCTTTCATTAAATTTAGATGTGCCCGATTTATTACCTGACGCAGGAATAGCCAGGATTATTTATATTTTTGGATATGAATCTAATCGCCTAGTGCAGGTCAATATTATTTGGGGGGCTCCTTTCTTCTCAAAAGCTCCAGACGGAGCAATAGTTCGTGGGTCGGCCTTGTTAAGAAACTATTTCTTTAAAAAAGGTTTTGAAAAAAATCGAACGAAATTAAACGCTCGTTTAAAAAATGGAGATTACCTAGTATTTCGAGCGACAGAGGAAGGAGGCAGAGCGGTTAATTTAATCTTAAAAGAAATCAAAAATAATAAAGGATCTGAAAAACCAAGAATATCAATGATACTTTCATATTTGGCAAATCATATTTCTCCGGATATCAAGAAGAAACCAAGCTTGGAAGGTCTTTTTTAAAGAAAATTTTTAAAAATTCACTCTTCATCGATCTGAGTTTTTAGTTAACTTCTTTAAATTCTCTAAAAAGCCTAAAAGATTTGTAAAAAAATCTATTGGCTCTCGTACAAGCTTTTTCCAATAAAGGGCCATGCTTTTTCAAAAGATTTTAATAATCTTATCCACGTTGACATTTCTGTTCGCAGGACCATCGATGGCACAACAACAGGAAAACGACGAAAAGTTACCCCCTGTAGCTGAAATCGGATTAAGCGAAAAGCTGATAAGAAAAACCCGCCCCAGATTTGGAGCGCCAGGAAAGCAAAAAATCCCAGAAATTATTGTAACCCAACCTTTTTCTCCAGAAGATTTTCTGGCGCAAATTCCTCTTCCTCCGTCGACAGAATCGGGTCTTGGAGAAAAGTCTCTTAGGCAATCTCAACCAAAGTTTCAACCTCCGCCTCAGCAAGAAGCTCCAGAAATCGTCGTTCCAGATAGTCGCAAAGTAGTTGACCCATCCGCTGGACCTGCATTTGCCGTTAAAAAATTAATCATCAAAGGAAACTCTGTTTTTGACAATAAAACCCTTTTGAAAGCGGCTAATTTCGGCAACGGAGGTCAAATGACCATGGGACTGCTTCTGCTTATGGCTCAGGAGATCACTTCTTTTTATGGCTCTAATGGCTACTTTCTGGCGCGCGCCTATATACCGGCTCAAAAAATTAAAGACGGAACAGTCACGCTTCAAGTTTCTGAAGGAAAAATCGGGAAAATTGAAATAACTGGAAACAAAAAAATTAACGGCGAAGAACTAAAAAAATTCCTAGCCCGAGTCGACGATGAAGAAAATATAAGAGAGCAAACATTAGAAAGAACGCTTCTTGAACTTAACGACATGATGGGAGTTACCGTACGATCGCTTTTGAAACCTGGCGAACTTCCTGGAACTTCAAACCTTGTTTTGGAAGTTAAAGAATCTCAAAATTATTCTTATGGAATCGACGGAGATAACTTTGGTTCCCGGTTTACAGGAAGAAACCGTTTGGGTTTGACGGCTACTGTTGGCAACTTACTAACTCTTGGCGATCAATTCTCCATTAGAGGCTCAAGTTCTAATCTAAACCAAAGGTTTATCGCCCCCAATTATATTTTTCCATTAAATTATTACGGAACAACTTTGCGTCTTTCCTACACTTATTCCGAACAAAAATTAGGCAGGGAACTCAACGCTTTAGAAGCAGGCGGAAGAACTAATATTTTTACCGTAGAAGCAAACCACCCTCTTTATCGATCCCGATACGGCCAACTTGCATTTAAGACGGGATTCAATTTTAAAAATTTCAAAAACTTTAGATTAGGCGAAACGACAAGTAACGATCAACTTCGCGGCTTCTACGGAGATTTAGGAGGCAATTATACCGACTCTTTTCAAGGGCGAACTTTTGGGAGCTTACGACTAAGCCGCGGCATATCAGAAACAGACGATCGAGCTTTAATTTCGCGCTTTAGAGGACGCGGAGACGTTTCTATTTTAGAACTCAACTTAACGCGCTACCAAAGCGTTGCCTTCTTAAATAGCTATTTCATAATGAAGGCCTTTGGCCAAGTTGTGGACAAACGAGTGCTTTCTCCCGATCAATTTGCAGTCGGCGGTATGGGAACCGTAAGAGGTTTCACTTTATCCGAAATCTCGGGCGATATGGGGTATGTAAGCTCGCTGGAATGGACTGTGCCATTTCCTTCAGACTACCCAATCGGAGTCGGCGACCTTACTTTGCGCCAAACCATCTCTTTCTTAGGATTTATCGACCACGGCAGAACTTATATCAAAGACAGGCAACCGGGAGAATTCAACGATCTATTGACGGGAGTAGGCGGAGGAATTTCGGTGAACATAGGTAAAACCGAACAATGGGGACCTTCCACCAACTTCTCGCTTGTATATGGATATCCACTCTTTGGACCCAACCCAGCAGACGCCAGTAGCGGTATTTTGTACGTCAGCGCCGCGGTCAATTACTTTTGATAGCTCTTTAAACCTTAGACTTTATTTTTTGCTTTGCTTTTTATCATTTCTCGAGCGTAATTTCTAGCGGTATCCGAAACTTTTTCTCCTCCCGACATACGAGCAATTTCTTCTACTCTTTGATCGTAATCTAATTCTCGTATTTGCACCCGAGTACGATCAGCGGCTTCCTTCGAAATAGAAAAGTGTGCGTTACCCATACCGGCGATTTGCGGCAAATGGGTAATGCATAAAGCTTGTTTGGTCCTAGCTAAATTAAGAAGTTTAGCGCCAATCTTTTCAGCCGTCGGACCTCCAACGCCAGTATCTACTTCGTCAAAAACCAAAACTGGAACGGGGTCTTGTTTATTTAGGATTGTTTTTAGCGCTAAAGCAACTCGAGAAAGTTCTCCGCCAGAAGCGATTTTTGACAACGGTTTGGGAGTTTCTCCAGGGTTAGAAGAAAATGTAAATTCCATACTGCCTAACCCTACCGAACTTAATTTCGTCTTCTTATTGCGAAACTCCACAAATCCTCCCTCTTCATACTTAAACAAGACTTCTATACAAGCCTTTTTCATATTTAAATCGCGAAGTTCCTTTTCCAATTTCTTTTTTAACTCTGCCGCTGTCGCTTCCCTCTTATCGGCTAATTTAACCGCAGACTCACTCAATAATTTTTCTAATCCCAAACGTTTCGCTTTCAATAATTCCGCTTCTTCTTGCGATGAAGAAAGGGTTTCCAACTCTTTGTCGATTTCATCGCGATACGCTAAAACAGATCCAATATCATTTCCATATTTTCTTTTTAACTCGTTAATTTCCGCAATTCGATCTTCAACTTCGGCGAGACGTTCTGGGTTAAATTCAATTGAATAAGCAAACGAAGAAAGTTTTTGCGCTAGATCTTCCGCTTCGTAAAAAATATTTTGGGCCTGTTTATAAAAAGATTCAGTTTCAGAATCTAATACTTCAAGAGTTCCCAACTCTTTTTCAACAATACGCAGTTTCTCGATGATGGAACCTTCTTCTTCAGAAAGGTAGGCGGAAGCTCTACTCAAACTTTGATGAATAGTTTCAAAGTTTGAAAGCCTTTTTAGTTCCGTTTTTAATTTTTCCTCCTCGTTTTCAGACAACTCGGCGCGATCAATTTCCTCTAATTGAAACCGAAGCAAATCCTCTCTTTGCAATCTCTCTCTTTCGTTAGATTCCAAAGTTTGGATCTGCTTACAAATCGATAAATAATTGTTGTAATCACCAGCAAATTTAATCCTGTCATTAGCTAGCTTTCCGTAAGCGTCCAACATCTCAAGATGTCGCGCAGGTTGAAGTAAAGTTTGATGATCGTGTTGCCCATGGATATCGACCAAATTTTGACCAATTTGCGATAAAACCCCAACAGTTATATTACTTCCATTAATGAAATTTCTATTTTTCTCTTTGGAAGAAATAATTCGTTTAATTATGATTTGATTGTCTTCCATTTCGATTCCCAAATCACCCAACAGTCGAAATAGCTCAGGGTTGTCGGAATAAAATAAAGCTTCAACCGAAGCCGTCGTTTGCCCTGACCGGATCATATCGTTATCTGCCCTGCCGCCTAAAGCCAGATTTAAGGCGCCTATAATAATAGACTTTCCAGCGCCCGTTTCGCCGGTAAGAACATTAAGACCTTCCCGAAACTCAACTTTTAGTTTGTCTATTATTGCAATGTTAGAAATATGTAGTTCTTTCAGCATGGATCGGCTAAGGCTGGAGGATGGTGTCGATTTGTCTAAGAAATTTTTCGGCCCGTTTCCTTTTTTGGGAGGCGTCTCGCTCGTTGCGGCTTTTTTCCAGATATTCTGATAATGCGGATTTCGCGGATTCATACTCTTTTGCGTCAAACAACGATTCGAAAAGGTAGTAATAATTATCCGAATATTCTGGCCCCAGTTGAACCGCTAGTTTTAGGTGCTCAATGGATCGCTTTAAATCTCCCCCCAAAACAAAAGGTAGATCATGAAACAGTTTTCCTAACGCTCTGTGAGGACCGCCATACTCAAATTGTGGATCTAATTGAACCGCTCGCTCCATTCGCTTTCTAAATCCAGAAATCATGGATACCGAGCTCCAGATTCCATTTAGTTGTCCCAATTTTCCAGAACAAATAGCTTTAAAATAATTACCGCCTGCCGATTCTGGATTAAAATCTAACGACTGATCCGCGTTTTTTTTACATAAAGTATAAAAGTTTTTTTGCTCTTTTTCGTTCTTTGAACGATTTCCCATATAAAATTGTGCGCGCGCCAATTGCCAGTAGAGTTCCCAGGAATTTGGACCTCTTTGTAGAGATTTTTTTATTTCTTTTTCCAGATTATGATAATGCTCAAAAGAATCTTTTATCTCCAAATTAGAGTCTAGCGTACCGGATCGAACGGCTACAGCAAATATTGGTATCCCCATCAAAGTTAAAAATGTAATTAGAATCAACGATTTTTTCATCCGACGTTCTTCAATCGCTCATTGGCCGAGTTGAATAAGCGCATTACCGAAAAAAGCAATCTCTTGACCATTTCTTAATGACGTAATATCGCTTACATAGCGAAATTTTCTTTATTATAATACCAGTAAAGAAAAACACAAATTAACTGGTTGCCCATTGATATTACACCTTTATAACGCCGCAGTGAGACAAAAAATGATCCATAAAAAATTACTAAAAATACTAATCATTTTAATCGGTTTTCATTTATCTGTAAGTTACGCCTTGGCAAAAAAACCGAATATATCCCCTGAGCAAACGGTAAAAGAATTACTCAGCTCAATAAATAAAATAAAAGAAGGAAAAACTCTTTCTAAAGAGCAAATCGAAATAAATCGCGTTTCATCCCAAAAAGCGCTTGGCTTAATGGATTTAGAAAAAGTAAGTCAAAAAACTTTAGGTAAATATTGGAAAGAACGAACCTCTGAAGAACAAAAATCCTTTGTCTCGCTTCTAAGTCAAGTTTTTGTTAAAATCGCCTTTCCCAGCTCGGCTCAGTTTTTTGTCAATCTTAAAATTAAGTTTTTAAGCGGCGAAATTAACGGAGAAAAAGCTCTGGTGCCGGTTTCCATTACCAGCCCCGATCAAGGCGAAATCGATATCGATTTCTCCCTCCATTCAAATAAAGGAAACTGGTTAATCACAGACGTAATCCTTGATGGGGTTAGTATGCGAAATAACTTAAGATCTCAATTCAAAAAAGTGATTCGCTCTAAAGGATATCCTGAGCTAATAGAAAGGATGAAGAAAAAAATCAATGAAGGTTAAATCTTGTTTTCGCCAATGTTTAAAGGCGTTGAGAATAGAGGCTGAATGAAAAAAATAGGAATGGTAAGCCTGGGCTGCCCCAAGAACACGGTAGACACTGAATTGGCGCTGGGAGATTTACTAAAAAGCGGTTATGAATGGACTTCAGTCCACGAAGAAGCGGACGTTCTAATAGTTAATACATGCGGGTTTATTGAATCTTCTAAAAGAGAATCCATCGACGCCATTTTCGAAATGGCCCAAATGAAAATTACCGGCAAATGTTCCAAGCTGGTTGTTACGGGTTGCCTTTCGCAAAGATACGGAGAAGAGCTAATTCATGAAATTCCAGAAATTGACCTGTTAATGGGAGTCGACGGTTATCCGCAACTAAAAAATCTTTTAGAAAAAGAATCTTCAAATCGAGATGAAGACAGAAAACCAACTATCATACCGGAATATTTTGAATCTTACGGACAAAGGGAATTAATCACTCCTTTTTACTCCACCTATTTAAAAATAGGAGAAGGTTGTTCCTTCAAATGCGCCTTCTGCTATATTCCAAAAATCAGGGGAGCCTTTCGCAGCAGAACTATCGAATCCATTGTTGAAGAAACTGGCGCTTTGGCGCAAAAAGGAGTTCGCGAATTCAATCTAGTATCGCAGGTCACCACTCTTTATGGAAATGATCTAGGTCTAAAAAACGGCTTGGTTCAACTACTTAAGGAACTAGTAAAAATAAAAGATGTTGATTGGCTCAGGTTACTCTATTGCTACCCTACTTTGATTGACGATGTTCTGCTTGAATGTATTCGCGACGAAGAAAAAGTCTGCGACTATATTGACGTTCCACTTCAACATATCGATAACGAAATGTTAAAGCTGATGAAACGCCAGGAAACGGAAACTCTTGTCAGGAACATGCTTGAAAACTGTAGAAAAAAAATTCCCAATATTGCTTTGCGTACAACGTTTATAGTTGGATTTCCTGGAGAAACTGAAGAAAGGTTTCAGAAATTGGCGAAATTTTTAGAAGAAGCCGAATTTGATCATGTAGGAGTTTTTACCTATTCCGATGAAGAGGGAACCGCCGCTTTCGACTATTCAGACAAAGTTCCCCCGGAAGTTGCCGAAGAAAGAAAAAATGAGTTGATGCGAATTCAAAAAGAAATTTCGTTTCGCAAAAACCAGAGAAAAATAGGAAAAACTTATCCCGTCTTAGTGGAGGGTCTAGAAGAAGAGAGCTTTTTGATGACGGGTAGAGCTTCCTTTCAAGCTCCGGAAATAGACGGCCAAATCATAATAGAGGAAAGCGAAGTATTGCCAGGTCAAATTGTTCCAATGCGCATAGACAGGGCTTTAGATTATGATTTAGTCGCAAAGGCTCTTGAGCACGAACCAGTAAGCTAGTTTTATTTCACGCCAATTAAAAAACGATTATCCCGCTTCTTGCGCTTCGCTTTAATACTTTCAAATTCATGCAAACAATCTGGATTCGCCAGTGAGTCGCGATTGGAAATTAACCTTTCTTCAAATATATCGCGAACTGTCAATTCAACTTTTTTACCGTTCATGGTAACGGGAATTTCTGAAACTCGGTAAATCTCCTTCGGAGAATGACGCGGCGTTGCTTCTAATTTAATGCAATTTTTGATTTTTTGCGTAAGATTGTCCGTCAATTCCAAATCATCCTCTAACACGACAAATAATATAGTTTGAACGTCTGAATTTTCATTAACCCCAATAATCAAACTGTCTTTAACTTCTTCCATTGCCTCTACGATTCGATAAATTTCCGCAACACCAATACGTATACCGGAAGGATTCAAAGTTGCATCGCTTCTACCGTATACAATAACACCGCCATGATCCTTAATTTCTACATAATCTCCATGAACCCAAATTCCTGGAGCCTTATGAAAATAAGCTCTGCGATATTTAGCTCCATCTGGATCGTTCCAAAACTCAAGCGGCATGGATGGAAATGGTTTTCGGCAGGCCAACTCTCCTTTCTCATTAAAAACAGGTTTCCCTTTTTCGTTTAACGCTACAACGTCCATTCCCAATCCAATACATTGGATTTCTCCTTCCCGTACCGGCAACATTGGATTACCCAATATAAAACAGGAAATTATATCTGTTCCGCCGCAAATAGAGGAAAGTTGAATATCTTCTTTAACGTACTTATATACCCAGCGAAAATCCTCCGGGTTTAAAGGCGATCCAGTCGAAAGAATAGTTTTCAGGCTTGATAAGTTTGCCGATTTCTTTGGAGCTAATCTTCTTTGCCGATTAATTGAAAGAAATTTAGGGCTGGTTCCAAAAACTGTTATTCCTAACTCTTCAACCAGTTTCCATAGAGTATTATTGGAGGGATGCACGGGAGAACCATCGTACAAAACAATAGCGGCTTTTTGAGCTAAACAGGACACTAACCAGTTCCACATCATCCAACCACAGGTCGTATAAAAAAATACGACATCATTTTGGTCAATATTACAATGCAAAGCATGTTCTTTGTGATGTTGTAATAAAGTACCGCCAGCCCCGTGGACAAGACACTTCGGTAGTCCGGTCGTTCCCGAAGAATACATAATGAATAGAGGATGATTAAAGGGCAGAGGCACAAACTTAAAAAATTCCAAATCTCCTTCGCTTAGAAAGTCATCCCAGAAGCAAATAGCATTTGAACGCCTTAACTCTAAATCCCCGCCATTCGGAACCAATATAACTTTTTCAACTGAAGGAATTTCTTCAATAAGTTTTTTTAATGTTTCTGAAATTTCATGTTTAACCCCACCGTAATGATAACTGTTAGCGCAGATTAAAATCTTTGGCTCAATCTGACCAAATCGATCCATCACGCCCTTTGGTCCAAAATCTGGAGAACATGAAGTCCAAACCGCTCCAATTGCCGCAGTTCCCAACATGGCTACAACGGTCTCAGGAATGTTAGGCAATAAACCCGCCACGCGATCACCGGCCTTTATCCCACTCTTTTCCAATGCCGAACCAAATCTCTTTACCTGATTAGATAATTCTCCATAAGTCATAGAAGAAATAGGAAATTCTTCTGTTTTTCCAATGATAGCGATTCGCTCTGGATCTCCCTGTAGAAGATTTTCGGTATAGTTCAAGGCTGCACCTTCAAACCAACGCGCTCCAGGCATTTTTTCAGAGCTTAACGTAGTTAAAGGAGGAGCGTGAAACTGAATTTGAGAAAATTTTCTATAATGTTCCCAGAAATCGCAGAAATGATCAATCGACCAACGGTGTAACGCCGAATAATCTTCTATATCAACATGAAATTTTCGTGCCACGGATTTCATGAAACGATACATATTAGAAGTTTCTATGTTCGATGAATCAGGTTTCCAAAGAATTGGATTCATAGTAGGGATTCCACTTCCTTTTTAAAGGTTATAGGAATCTTCCAAGTATTAAAGGCAAGACTTTGGTAATAGTTCGCTAAATGATTTCCAAGGCAACAGCCGTAGCTTCTCCGCCGCCGATACATAAAGCCGCTATTCCGAGCCTGCCTCCTCTTCGTCTCAGCGCGTGTATTAGACTCACTATGATGCGAGCGCCTGTTGCTCCGATAGGGTGACCTAAAGCAATGCCGCCGCCATTAACGTTGACTTTCTCAGGGTCCAGATTCAGTCGGTCATTAACGGCCAGAGACATTAATGCAAACGCTTCATTAATCTCAAACAAGTCAATATCCTCTATCCGCAATTTGCATTTTCCCATCAATTTGCGAATTGCTCCTACAGGAGCCATCCCAAACGTAGCGGGAGATTCGGCGTGACAAGCCGAACCCAGAATTCTCGCTATGGGAGTTAATCCCGGAAACTGTTTGCCTATAGCTAATATAGCCGCCCCATCGCTGATCTTGGCTCCGTTCCCCTTGGTAATAGTTCCATTCTCAAGATCATACACAGGTTGTAGGAGTGGAAGAGATTGCAATGCGTCTTCGCTTGGTTCTTCGTCGTAACCAATTTGCGGTTCAACTTTATTTTTTTCGATAGTTATTGGAACAATTTCTTCAGTAAAGTAACCTTGTCTTATCGCTTCCAAAGCTCGACGATAACTTAATTCAGCATAGGCGTCTTGAGCTTTTCTATCGTAGCCTAAATTTTTACCTAGTTTTTCGCAAAGCTCTCCCATGTGACCGTCCTCGTGAGGGTCCCATAAGCCATCCCAAATTAAACTATCGACTATTTTTTCATGCCCTAAATATTTTCCTCTGCGCATTCGCGGAATTAAGTGAGGAGCCTGACTCATGCTTTCCATACCGCCAGCTAAAATAAAACCTGCTTCTCCCAATCGAATAGCTTGATCGGCCATCATCACCGCTTTCATGCCAGAACCGCAAACCTTATTCACCGTTGTCGCCGCAACTCCATCGGGCAAACCGGCTAATAAAGCGGCCTGTCTCGCAGGGGCTTGACCGCAACCAGATTGCAGGACTTGGCCTATGATTGCCTCGCTCACTCTTTCTGCAGTGAAGCCGCTCATGTTCATCGCCTCTTTTATTGCAACAGATGCAAGCTGTGGGGCGGACAAACTAGATAAGGCTCCATTAAAACTCCCGATGGGAGTGCGGATGGCCGCATACACTAGAGACCCTACGGCGTGATTTGGAATTAAATTGGCCATAACAATTATTTAGGAACCTCAGGCCGTTTTAACTCAAAGACATCTCGCGTTTTAGAATAAAAACCTCCCCCCATACGACCAACATTGTCCAACAAGTTTGGCGGCAAACCTTTTTTCCATTCGATTTCGCCTAACTTGGAAGATAAAACTATATTTCGCACATATCCAATAACCAAATTACCAACTCCTGGGCCTTCCCCTAAAGAAACGACTTGATTCAATTCGCAAACCATATTCACCAAACAATCGGCTACAAATCTTGGATTCCCCGCTCCTCTATCGATAAACGGAATTTGGGCTTTTTCAAACTCGTCTTGATCGAAACTCAAAGGAGCCGAACTCAGGTTAGCTTTTTCTACCGAACTAAATGAAATTGTTCCAATAACATATTTGCCGGTAGCTTCTATGTTATTCAAAGTGTCTTTTTTAGATCCGTCGCGATTATAAAATATTGAATTAGAAATCATCGGAGGATTCATAGAGCAAATGTTGAAATAACTAAATGGCGCAATATTGTGACAACCTTCTGGCGATACTGTTGATATCCAGGCAATAGGCCGGGGCTGAACGACCGAATTCATTAGCTGATAAATATCCCTCCAAGAATGTTCAGAAGGAATAATGGGTATAAAACCGTTTGAGTTGGTCATAACGAAATTTCCTTCCAGCTATCTGAGTAACTAAGATCTTCAACGGTTCGACTTTCTTCGGTTAGCTTAAGAGGGCAGTATGTATCAACCATGACAGCTTTCTCTTGCGTTTCCTTCTTTCCAATAGAGTTTTGATAAGCTCCAGGATGAGGACCATGAGGAATTCCCGAGGGATGAAAGCTTATAGACCCCTGGCCGATACCTTTTCGACTCGTAAAATCGCCGGAAACATAAAGTAATAATTCGTCGCAATCTACTGAAGAATGATAAAAAGGACAAGGAACCGCCTGCTTGTCAAAATCTAAAATGCGCGGCAGAAAACTCATTATCGAAAACCCGGTTCCAGCAAATGTCAAATGCGAAGAAGGAGGTAAATGGAATCTTCCTGTTTTCGGTTGGATATCATTTAAATTTATAGCGAAGGGATAAACATAACCATCCCACCCCATCATTTTGAAATAATTTGTTTGATAATCGGTTTTTGTAAAAGCGCCTGCGCGTTTGCGAACGATTGAAACGGGATCAGAACTTTTAAATAAGTGGGAATCCCACTCCGGCGTTTTAAAGCTTCGCTCGTTATATGGGGCGTCCATTTTAAATTGTCCGCCAGCGTTGCGGAATTCTTGAGGTAATCCCATTCCTGACTTTGCTTCCACGTACAAAAGCCGTGGAGAACCTTGAAATTGCAATCGATAGGGACACGACTTTGGAACGAGCAGATAATCCCCTGATTCTAATGATAATTTTCCGAATAACGATTGAAATTGAATTTTTCCGTCAATTACAAAAAATAATTCGTCTCCATCGTTGTTTGCGAAAAATAAATCCGTATCAAGCGAAGGGCTGCAAATTCCGTAGACTAAATCTTCGTTAAAAGCTAAAGCAAAACGCGCATCCAGAAAATTTTTAGCGGATTTAACTTCCATTCCGCAGAAATGTCTTCTTCTCAATAAATTTTCAGTCCTGGCGACCGGATTGGACCAACTCGGAGCTTCATATTCGTGAACATTGGTTTCGTTGGTAGGTGGATGAATCAAATATAAAATTGAGTAGGGATCTTCAAACCCTTCCCGAGTAAAACAATACTCATTTAACAATGAGTGGCCATTGTAAAAAATTGAATGACGTTTCGACGGAATTTCGCCAAATGTTAAGTATTTGATCATCGCTAACTCGTATGAAAAATTGTTTTTTCAGCTACTCATTGAACTGGTTCAGCATACTCTATGTGACAATCTTCCGATATTTTCAATTTCTAAAACGATTTCGTCTCCCGAGTTTAAAAACCGGCCTAATTCCAAACCGCAACCGGAGCCGACCGTACCGCTCGCTATAACATCGCCAGGATATAATGATTGATGCTCAGAAGCGTAAGCAATAGCTTCTTCCATAGAAAAATGGGAAGAACCACTGTTTCCCTCGGACCATAATTCGCCGTTAACATACGCCTTCATGGTTAAATTTTTTGGATCTCCGATTTCATCTGGAGTGACAATATAAGGCCCTAATCCGGTACAAAAATCCTTTGCTTTAGCGGGTCCTAAACCAATTGGCATAATTTTTTGCTGAAGTTCGCGCGCGCTGAAGTCATTCAAAATAGTATAACCGCCAATGCAGTCCTTAACTTCCTGAGGAGTCGCCGCAAAACATTTTTTCTTAAGAACTACGGCCAGTTCCAATTCAAAATCCTTCTTGCCTTCACCTTCGGGAAATTTGACCGAACCGCCATGTCCAAGAAAACATCTAGTCGAACCGTTGTACCAAACAGGATGCTCGTACCATTCTGGCGCCATTTCCAAACCGCGCTTTTGCCGACACGTTTTCACGTGTTCTTCAAATGTATAAAAATCTAAAAAAGCTCCAGGGTTTTCTACTGGAGGCAATATCCTCGAAGGCTCTTCGGAAAGAGGACCGTCGTCCATTAATTCACTCCAAAGTTCGCTATCGGGACTCAGCGAATTCATAGCTTTGACAATCCCCATTCCCTTCAATGGAAAAATCTTTCCACCTTCTAAAACCCCGGAACGTTGAGCGCCAACGCCGTCTTCATAACGCAGTAACTTCACGGACAATCTCCCGAAACAAAATCCTAAACCACAGTTTCTTGCAATTCAATCGCCTCAAACAAGGCTCTAAAATTGCCTTCGCCAAAACCATCATGTCCTCTTCTTTGGATAATTTCAAAGAAAAAAGGGCCAGCTTGATCGTCGTGATAAAATTCCGAGGCGTCTTTCAAAAATATTTGGAGCAAATAAGCCTGGTCCTTTCCATCCACCAAAATACCTTGCTCTTCTAAATCCGCTATGGACTCTTTTATAGTTTCAACTCCTTGATTTTTTAAGCGATCTGGGAGCAATCGATAATACGAAGAAGGCGTGTGCAAAAACTCGATTCCTTTGCTACGCAAATTTCGGGTCGTTTCTACAATATTATCGACGGTAAGAGCCGCATGTTGAATGCCCGGACCTCGATTTTTCACCACAAAAGTTTGAATTTGAGAATCGTTATAATGGGGATATAAAGGTTCGTTTGACGCGAACTTAATACGAGAACCAGGGTCCCACATCACTCGCGAGGCCAGTCCGGTTCCCTTTTGTCCCGATTGATGATCGGGAGTATGGAAAGCAACCTTCCAATAAGGTTTAAAATCCATAACATGTTGAAAGAAAGAAGTGACTGGAAACAAGGTTCTCGCGTTAATGGTCAAATGGTCAATTATATTGAAAATAGAACATTCTGCATCTGGCAATTCCAAGCGTTCAAACATTGGAATGTCGCCTTCGTCTCCGTCGATTTCAAAAAACGTGAACTCTAAAAATCCCATGGGCGTAGCGATAGTCGTAAAACGCCATGTTGTGCCTGCTTGTTGTAATTCTTTTATAGGGTGAATAAAAGTAGCGTCATGGGCCTCTAAATACTTAACGGCATGATCTAAATTCTCCACTTGAAAAGAAGCTTTTCTAATACCTGGAGGAAGGATTTTTAAATACTCAGCCGTATAGCTATTTGGAGTTTTTGGAGTAGAAACTAAAATACGAATATCATTTGATTTTAAATAAACGCCTTTACTATTAAATTTATTCTCCCATTCAGGCGTTGACCGATGGGTTTCCACAAAACCCATCTTTTTTACATAAAAATCTCTACTTCGATCAAAGTAATCAACGACAAATTCGAGCGAAAAAATTTTTTTAATTCCCAGCGCCGATTTTTCAAGCATAGTCCATTCCTTACGCTAAATTCTGCGGATAATATCTCGCATAAATAAATTAACGTTTTGTTTTTTAAAAGGTTTTAAAAGTTTCTAGAAATACCCAATCTTTAACTTAAATATATTGCTCAAAATTTTTTTCGCAATGGAAACAGACCAACCAAAAAATTAAAACTTATTAATTTTTGAATTATTTAGGCGGGAAAAATCGATTTAATTTAACAAAAGTAAAAAACTTAACTATCAGCCAAAGAATGGACCGCTTGTACGAATTCCTTTGCTAAATCCAGGTCTGGATAACCCTCTTTACAAACTGAAGAATGGGCGTCGAATCCGGAAGGCTTGCAAATATTATAAACTTCCGAGACATTCTTGGAATCCAATCCTCCAGAAACAATCACTGGTAGAGGACTCTTTTTAATCAATTCCGGAAACGCTTCCCAATTACCCATCTTGCCGGAACAGCCAAAAGAATCGACGCTTTCGCCAGGGTTGATGGTATCTACAGAAAACCATTGGACAAAAGGTTCATATTTCCTCACTTCGGAAATTGGATCATAACCTTCCAATGAAAAACCTTTGGTGGGGATTCCGATGGGAACCATAATTTGTGGAGCGTTTTTTTGGCGGGATAACCAACGGAGCGTTTCCAAAGATCTTTCGCCGCTGGCAAAATAAATTGTAGGGCGGACGATGTCTAAAATTTTTTTTATCAGCTCTCCATCCAACGTTGGATGAATAAGAAAAGCGGATGAAATTTTTTGATTAGTCAGATAATTTGAAATTTCAGCGTATTCTTCTGATTGAGTTTTAATATCTTCCCAGCTTTTAAAATTATTCAAGTCTATTTGCCAACCCACATGATCCGCCCGAGCTTCTTTACAAATTTTAGCCCCGTTCAAATCAAGTTTTTTGCAATACACTTGAGCAATCATAACTATCAAAGACTATCTTGAATTATATGCCACGCCTTGACGAAACCTATTTGAGGTTTTATTAGTAATTATAGAAAGGAGGCTTGTTATGGTAAATTTAGCGGAAATAAAAGATTTTTTTAAGTTTTTGAGTTATAGAAATGAGCCTCGTTGGTTAAATATTTTTATCCATATTGGATTCTTAGTCGCTCTTTTCTCGGCTCTTACATTTCTATTTTTAACTTACTTGTATTGGTAGTTTTATTTCGTTAATTTTTAAACTTTTTTATCCCAGCGACTATCGTCGCTGGGATTTTTTTTACCTAATTTTTGAATCATTAGCGAATAAAAGCTGGGAAAAAGAGAAAAGAATCATATCAGAAGTCAACTATTCAAAAGTTGAGTGGAAGCAAGATGAGAAATATCGAAACAATTATTTAAGACTTTAGAAGAAAGGCTTGCAACTCGCCGAAAGTAAGAATTCCTTCAATAAGAATATTCTCAAGATCAGCTACAACTTTCTGAGAAAGCCTATAGCGCATATTGGGATTTTTCTTTTATTGCTTTGGCTTTTAGAAGCGCTAAATCCCAAATTTCATCAACTGTTTTGTCGCTCACCCCGCTATTACGGCCATGTTCTAACGCTTCGTTAAGCAAAGTGTTTCTATCTTCCTTTGACAATGCCCGTAATTTTTCTAAATCATTAATCGTTGGCGCAGAAAGAGATGTTACAGTGATTTTTCCATTTAGGTATGTTTCACTCATATTTTTATTATAGCAGAATATCTTTATTTAACCCATCCTTATGCGGAAAGGTTAGGCTCATCCTCGGAGGTTTTTCCTCCGAGGGCTTTACTTTTTCTGAACCTTCCAAAATTTAACCCATTTAAAGCCTCTGTTTCCTGGAATGCGAGATATAGACAGCTTGAAACAGAACAAAATAGTTTTTTCAAAGCGTTGCCCTAAACTTTTCAGATTTCCCTACTCTAGCGGTTTGCGTTCCATTTTTCCGTGTTTGACATGGAGAATTTGAACTGTCTTATTTTCTATACGGAAGAGTACTCGATAATCGCCGAATATTAGGTTTCTTATTTCGTATTCATGGAAACGGTTTTCAAATGCTACCGGGCAACGTTTCGGATTTTGATCTAAGGTATAAATTTGCGCTTCGATCTCTCGATACCAGTTCAAAGCCGCTTTGATATTATCTTGGGCAATGACATCAATATAATGCTCAATTTCATTTTCAACATGGGGCGGGATATTAATCTTGAAGCGTTGCATTCAGGTATTTTTTAGATAAACGCTTCTCCAGTCTAGTAAAAACTTCTTTAGCTGGCGACGCTTTTCCTTCATCGTGTTGTTTTGCAGACAAGGCAATACTCTCCAAGCTATCTAAAAGCTCAACCATTTCTTCATAGGCTTTGGCATCCTGTACGACAATCTGGGCTTTACCGTTCACCGTGAGTATTGCTGGCTTACCCGTTTTTTTTAAACGTTTGATATGTTCAGCGGGTTTACGGCTAAAGTCTGACACGGGGTATATAGCATCCATTGAAAACATAATCCACCTAAACAGAAAATTAACAGATAATATTCAGTCTATAATATTGTGTCGGAATTTGCAAAAACTTCTCGTGGTTTGGGTTCTAAGAAAACGAAAACATAAATTACCGGGAATTTATGAAGAAAACAGACGTCTTCAAAGGTCAATTTTCAGGGAGTTTTCTTTTATGAGGAGAGAAATATCTAAACAGTTATTTCAAACTTTAGAAGATTGGAATCAAATTCTGGAGGATACTTCTTTAGATCGCTCCCCATAATATTGTCGAAAAAAGCCTCTGGAGGTTTACCTTTCGGGGGCTTTTTCTTTTTCTGACCCTACCAAAATTTAACTTTAAATACCTCTGTTTCCCGAAATACGGAGGATGGTAATTTATTATATTATAGGGGGAATATGGAAATTTATGGAGGCGGGGGGAATCGAACCCCCGTCCGAAAGTCTTTAACGCAAGGCATCTACATGCTTATTTCGTGTATTAAAATCTCGCTTTAATTAACTCCCACGAACAGGATTCAATTTAAGCCAGCCTTGTAAGATCTCGCCAAATTTGCCCAAGGCATACAAATCTAGCCAGTCCGTTTTATAACGTTCTTATTCCCTCTTACGGACGAAAGAAGGAAAGAACGGTAGCAGAATTAAGCTGCTACAGCGATGTCATAATCGTTAGCGATTATGCTTTTGCCGTTTTTTAACGGGCCAACGGCGTCCCGTGCATGCAACCAGGGTCTCTCTACTCCCGTCGAAGCCAGGTCGCCCCCAAATTTCGATTCATGCGTTTATTTCATTATAACACTGATTTGTCACTAAAAAAGATCGCATTATGTACAATGTATCTCACCAGTGTATTTCACTTTTTGGCATGGATTAATTTAGATCATTTTATAAAAGCGGTTTAATTGATCAAAAAACATCAAAACTTTTTTATTCAAATGGAATATTGTCAAGATAATTCATGTTGAAATTATTTCCTTAGAGTTCTTGCTCTCTAACAATTGCAATCCTTCAAAAGATTAGGAATTTAACTATTTCAATTAAAGCTTTAGGTGGAAGATATTTTTAATTTTGAATGATAATTAATAACAGCTAAAATTCTATCAAATATAGACTTAAAACTATCAAAATCTACTTCATTAAAATTTTTTGCTATTATTTTTTCGGCGAAGTCCATTTTTCCATAAAATTTATTTTTATCAAAATCATTATCTAAGGTAAAACTTTTCCCATCAATTTTTTCATTCTTCCATTTTTGATCGAATAAATCTTCTATTATTGTTTCTCGATCACCATTCAAATGTGGTGTTTTTATAAGATATAGGTTGTTGTTGATGTAATAAAATTCCTCATCATTCTCGACTTTGGGCTTACCTTGAGGGCTATCTTTAACCTGATTAAAAACCGTTCTAGCTCCAGCATCATTATCCGTTAATACAATCACAGGTTGTTTAAAAGACCATGCCCTATAACTCGCAACTTTTTTTGGGTAAGACCCAACAAAACCTGCCATTTCTCCAGTCCCGCCGCTAAGCTTTAAAATATTTTTTACACTACGTGAATATCTTAAAAAGTTTATTTTGTAATAAAGTTTTTCCTCATCTAATTCAATAAGAGAAGGATAACTGTCTTTAAGTTTTTTTAAAGCCAGTCTAATATAAACTCTGTCAGATACTCCTTCACATAACACGACGGGCCTCTCTGACCAACCGAAATGCTTAAAGAAAAGAAATTCTTTATATAGTTTCAAAATGGTTGTTGGGTGGTCATGCTTTTCTTTCCATAACCTTTTATCCGATTGATTTTTAGTGTAATGAATATGATTAAGGATACCTTCTAAACGGTTTAAACTTTTTTCGGGAACTTCTTCTGAATCATTATCTGCTATATCTATCGGGCTATAATTAGCGGGAACTTTATAGCTTCCCTTTTGAAATAGAGAATGTGTCATAGCTCTTGCTAGCTTATAATATTCAGACCGAATGTTTACCTTCTTATTAACTACTAAACCCGTGACAACTTGTCGATTATTGAGGCACCTCATATTTGTTTTTTGTGGATTAATTTTAAATCCAGATCGATCAACTTGTTCTTTAATAGCTTTACCTAGGTGCCAAACCTCGGGATTTTTTGGATCTTGAAATCCAATTTCTTTGGGGAAATCTTTTTTATTAGAAGAAAAAGTAATGTCATCAGCATACCGGGAATAAAAACAACCATTTTTCTTAGCCAATTGAACCAGTCGTACATCTAACAAATGAGCAATAAAGTTTGAAATAATTGGAGAGCATGGGCTTCCTTGTGGAAGCTGATTATCATGGCAAGCTATTTGAGCAATAATTGTTGCGATCTTTTTATCAAGTTCAAAATCTCTATTTTTAATAAAAAAACCACGAACTCGCCCAAAGTTTATAGTTGGGAAAAAATCCTCAATATCAAAGTTCAATACAAATCGTCTATTTTTATGACACTTCGCATTAGTATAAATAGAAAGGTTTTTTTTAAATCCATGCGCTAAAGGTTGCTTATTCTTTTCCATATCTATTTCAAAAGAACATGAATAAAGAAAATTTGCTAACCTTCTTTGAAGCTTTTTTAAACTTGGTTCTGGGGCAAGAATATCTCTCACTCCTCCATTCTTCTTCTTAATTTGAAAGGAATAATATTTTTTATTATTAGGAATTTTATAAAGAATATAAGCAAGACCCGCTGGAGAAAAGCCCAGAAGGTATGCTATATCACCTAACGATTTAGCGTCTTTTATTCCCTTTAAATACATCCCACCTAATTAAAAAAGGCTTACAGGCACTCCTATGCCATGGCGTATGCCAAGTGACAACTATAGAAAAAGCTATAAGGAATTACTGGAGGCAGCTAGCGTCCTGTGACATCTAAAATTATGTCGCGAAACACGACAACAAATCTGCCTGTAAGCCCCATATTTTATTTAGAGACTAAAAACCAAATTAACACTTGCCAACATTTCGTTTACCAAAATAATAGCTAGATCAAAATTTTTCAAGTAGAATAGTTCCTAATCAGATAATTAACTCTTAAAAGATTATCCTGCAACTATAGAAATTCTTTAGGTCTTAACGAGAAAGCATAAGATTAAATAGTATTAAAAAATTTTATATTTGAGGATACTGAAAATGTTTGAAGTAGATTTGTCTGAAGGAATTGTTTGGGAAGGATTTCCAATGGACAAGGAGTTTATTTATTAAATCGAGGCGAGATCCTTCACCGATACTTCGTATCGCTTCTGGATGACACGCAGAGGGAACCTTAATCCTAGTCTTAAATCGATCAAAACACAAAGCTAGTCGTAAAATAAGACAAACTATTTAATAGGTCTACTTTTGTAAAACAACATGGATATCGTAACGGCTAGATATTTAAACCCTTTTTGAAAATAATGCCACCAACGGGTTCCGGTTTTAGAAACCCCATAATCGCGAGCTCCCAGAATATAAGGAATTTCTACGACTTTAAAACCATCTTTTAGCGCTTTATAAGTCAAGCTTATAAAATACTCTCCATGATCGCCCTTTATTTCCACATGTTCGACGACGCGTCTACGAACCGCTATAAAACCGCTGGTGTAATCATGAATTCTAGGATCAAGCATTCTTTGAATGAACCAGTTCAAAACAAAGCTCAAGATAACCAAAACCAAAGAATCGTCTTCTTTTTCAATAATTACGGTTCCTCCGCCAACAACATAACGGGACGCTATGACAACATCATTCCCTTCGTCAATCTTTTCCATTAGCTCCGGTATTTTTGCCGGAGAAATAGATAAATCGGCATCCATCCAGACAAAAACGTCTCCTTTGGCCATTTCTATACCGTCAACGATGGCCGACGTTAAACCGCTTTTTCCAACTCTTCTTAGTACTCTTACGTTTGGATAAGTTTTTTGGCTTTGCTCAGCAACTTCCCAAGTTTTGTCTGGGGAGTCGTCATCAACAACAATAACCTCCAAAGACAAATGCACTTCTTCCATAATCCACTCTATCATCCGGGCAATATTACCGGACTCGTTATAGGTAGGCAGTATTATGGAAAGCATCTAGTTGTTCTCTTTATCTACTAATTTTAAGTCGGACTCAACCATCAACCTAACCAGTTCCTTGAATTTAATCTTAGGATTAAAATCAAACGCCTTCTGAGCTTTAGAAATATCGCCTTTAAGAACATGGTTTGCAGTGGGCCGGAAAAACTTTTTATCTGAAACCACGTATTTTTCTGGATCAAGATTTACTACCTTAAAGGCTTCGTCTACAAAATCTTTAACGCTATGAACCTCCCCCGTTGCAATCACAAAATCGTTTGGTTCATCTAGCTGCAATATACTCCATGCAGCTTCCATATATTCTTTTGCATATCCCCAATCAATATGAGCGGATAAATCTCCTAAAACCAAATTTTCTTGTTTGCCTCGCGCTATTCGAGCCACAGCAAGCGTGATTTTTCTTGTTACATAGTCTTCCGTGCGCCGAGGAGACTCATGATTATAAAATATTCCCGTCGAAACAAACATTCCATAGGCTTCGCGAAAATGTTTACATAAAATATATGCCAGTACTTTTCCACATGCATAAGGGTTTTGTGGACTAAAAGGAGTTTCTTCATTTTGAAGCGGTTCTTTAGCATGTCCAAACATATTTGAGGTACAGGGCTGGAAATACTTTATTTTAGAATTTATCTGGCGAATCGTTTCTAAAATACGTCCAACTGCCGAACCGGTAATATCTAATGAATAGTCAATAATACTAAAACTCCAACCCGCATGATCTTGATCCGCTTCGTTGTATATTTCATCTGGTTGGACTTCGTTTATTATTCTAAAGAGAGAAGTAACGTCCGCTAAATCGCCGCGATGTAAAAATAGTTTTTTTTCGAAAACTTCTGGATCTTTTAGCAAATGGTCAATGTTACGAGTATTTCCAGTCGCGGATCTCCTTTGCAATCCGTGTACTTCATAACCCTTTTCAAGAAGAATCTCGGCAAGATAGCTTCCGTCTTGCCCTGTTATTCCTAAAATCAGAGCTTTTTTCAAAAATATCTCCTAACTAAATTTAGTATTCAAAACGGGGTTAAGAAATTCTCATATTAAATTTAGACAACTCGAAAATCCGGTAACGGAACAATAAATTTTCCGCCTGTTTGGCGCCATGCAGTTTCGCGAACATAAAATTCGTCAAAAAAAGCCCAGGGAAGAACTAAAAAGTAATCGGGACGAGCCGCCCGCGCCTCCTCTTCTGAAACTATAGGAATCTGCGTGCCTACGGTAAACTTTCCCCATTTTTCTGGACTACGCTCGGCGGCGGCTTTTATCCAATTATGGTCCAAACCATAGTATTGGAGAATCGTATTCCCTTTTGTAGAGGCTCCGTAAACGTAAACTGATTTTCCTGACGAAACCTCTTCTTTAATAAAATCAACGCACTTTTTCTTGTTTTTTTCTATTCGGTCAAAAAAGGCTTGATAGTCGGCACGAGTGTATGATTCTTCAAACGGGATTCCTCCGTCCTTTAAGTGGCGACAGAAAATCCGGTAACTTCCGCCATTTACCGAGTTTTCTTCCAACTTAAACATTTCTAATCCGTTTTTTTCAAAAAGATACTTCAATGATTCCAGCGAATAATATTCCAAATGCTCATGGCAAATATTGCCAAGATCATTTTTTTCCAACATAGGGCGCAGGCACATAAGCTGAGCGACAAAAACTCCATCTTCCGCAAGAACTTTGGTTATATCGGCGACAAATTGATTGGGATCTTCCATGTCGTAAAACATTCCTATCGCGGTTATCACCTTGGCTTTTCCAAATCCATGGTTTTTAGCCAATTGGTTGTAGCTGTCTGCGTTCCAAAAATCATGAATAGAAAATTCCGTCTCTTCTCTCAACAGTTCTATCAAGTTATCAGCTGGCTCACAGCCAACTTTTTTTAAACCTTCTTGCGAATACGTTTTTAATAAAGTGCCGTCGTTTGCGCCAATATCTAAAACAACATCTCCAGATTTTAGACCTACTATACTTTCGATTTCTTCAGTGATATTACGTAATGCGACGCGCATGGTATCTGTTACCCCCGACCGATACCAATAATACCTCGAATACATTAATTCCATGGGAGCGGTATGACGCAATTGAAGAAGAGAACACTTATTGCAAAGCGCTAAATCTAAAGGGGCTTTTATTCCCTCGTCCTTCTTTGCTACAAAAGTTGAAATGTAAAGGTTCCCCAAAGAAAAAATATCTTCTAAATCAGGTGAATTGCAAAGTCTACAAGCCTGTCGAGTGATTATTTCTTGATCCATATTGAAAGTTTTATAAATAAATTTATTCCTAGGAGTAACATGATGCTTAAAGCTGAACTATCACATAATATTTCAACATCTTATTGAACTTTGCAAAATGATAGCTTAATGTTTTAAACTACAGCTCAGAAAATAGTGAGAACAGATTTTCCTATTTTACTAACTTTGTTGGCAAATATTTATAAACAAAGGAAAATCTCCTTGCCACTCGCTAATTTTAATCATAATCTTAAAGCGTAAATCAATCAGCTTTTGCTTTCCGTTTAAACCTCTTCGCTTTTAATGAGTTCGTAAGGTTTTTCAAACTCTCAAATAAAACAAGTCTCACTTTAGTCGTAATGAAATACTTTTTTCAAACTAAACAAACCTTAAGAACTTTAGGTTGTATTTCAATTTTAATACTTGCAATAACAATCGCTTACTTTAATTCTCTCAAAGCGCCTTTTCAATACGACGACTACGAATTTCAGCATAGAATCTGGGTTTCGGATCTAGAGCAATATCAAAAGCGCGTCAAGATATTCTCTTTTAATAGTTATTCGCCGACTGTTATTTTTATGGCGATTTCCGCGAGACCGGCAGTGCTATTTACTTACGCGCTCAATAATGATTTTGGTAAAACCTCTCCATTTGGATTTCATTTACTAAATCTGATTTTTCATGCTTTAAATACTGTTCTTCTTTTCTTTGTTATTAGGTTAGCTTTTCAAATATCTCGTTCATTTACTAAAAACGGAACCTCATTTGCTCTAGTGGCGTCGTTTGTATTTGCCATACATCCGGCCTTAACTGAGTCGGTAACTTATATATCTTCACGGTCATCTGAAATGGTGACCTTTTTTTATCTTTTAGGAGTTTGGTTTTTTCTACAAATTTTCCGGTCAAGCAAAATCAAAGTAATCGATGTTGTTATACAAATTCCTCTTATAGCGACATGTTTTTATTTTAGTATTGCTTCAAAAATTGTTGGCGCCACTTTTCCTGTGGTTCTTGCCATGCTATTCCTATTTCTTATTTGTCCGAAAAGATACCCTAATTTATATAAGACGCTAACAAATAAATATTCTTTGGCGAGCTATGTTGGATTACTAATCATTTTTTTGGGATTGGCTCTAAAAGCTTTTGTACTGGATAGAGGATTCCAAATGTATGGCAACATTGGCTACCTCGCCACTCAAATCAAAATTATTATATTCTACTATTTAAGAATTTTGATTTGGCCAATTAACTTAAACGCCGATATTGGTTATCCCTACATCCCTCCACTGAAAGATCCCAATCTTGTTTTGGCCTCTTTAATCGGATTAGGACTGATAGGGCTAGCTCTTTTTAAAGGCGGAACATGGTCTAAAATATGCGTCGGCTGGTTTATTTTTGCATTAGCTCCCACTTCAAGCATACTTCCGCTTAATGATTTGGCTGTAGAGCGTAGAATATATTTACCGTCAACCTTAGGGATTTGCCCGTTATTCGCATTAGCGATACATCTGATTCCAAAAGCCAGACGATACGGCTTTTTAGTTTTTTTATTAATGTCTTTTACCGTATTAACCGCTGAAAGAAATAAAGTATGGAACGACGAACTGTTACTTTGGAAAGACGTTCTCAAAAAATCTCCTAATTCTCCCAGGCCATACGCAAACATAGGAAAAGCCTACTATGAAAAAGGCGAACTTGAAAAAGCTGAAAAGTACTTAAAAATAAGTATCTCAAAAGAATATTATGTAGAAACAACGCATTACAATCTCGCCAACATATATATGGATAAAAAACAGTACGATTTAGCGGAAGATGAATATATACGCGCTGTTGGAATAAATCCCTTATATTATCAAGCTTATTTTGGCTTAGGATCAGTCCGTAACAAAACAGGTCGGCTAAAAGAAGCTGAAAAAAGCTATCTAGCGGCTATTAATGTTCGATCAACAAAAGTTGCAGAAGGCGAAGATTATCCATTGGCTCGGATAAATCTTGGAGAGCTTTACGGAAAAATGGGACGATTTGAAGAATCAATTGAGCAATCTGAAATCGCAATTAAGTCGCTCCCAAATTCTTTCAAGGCTCATTATAATATCGGAACTGCAAACATGAAATTAGGACGATTTGAAAAAGCAGAAAAATCATTTCTAGATTGTTTAAAGATTAAACCTGAATTTGAAAATGCTCTTTATAATCTCGCATTTGTCTATCAAAAGCTGAGGCAATTTGAAAATTCTAACCAATATTTTTCAAAGTTTTTGAACGTTAAAAGTTCTTTTCCTAACGCCTATGTTTCAATGGGAATTAATTACGCCCAGTTGAAAAAAACAGATCAAGCTATAGACTCCTTTAAAAAAGCGCTGACATTAAACCCAAATATTCTTAATGCTCGGACCATGCTAGCAAAACTCCTTGCGCAAAAAGGCGATAATAAGGAAGCGATAAAACAATTGGAAATCGTACTTGCGCAAAACCCTCGCCTTAACGCCATACGGATACAATTAGGTCTCATGTATTGGAAAAATGAAGGCCAACTTGATCGAGCAAAAAACCTGTTTAAAACGGCTCTACAGTCCAGCGTAAATCCCAAGGAAAGAATTCAGATTTCATATTGGCTCAAAGAACTAGACATAAAATGAATTTCTGGCTCCAATCTTTTAAACCTTCTCTAACAATTAGGTTTATTCTTTCAACATTAATTCTTGCGGCCATAGGAACCAGCGTTTACTTTGCGTCAATTTCTTCTCCTTTTCTATATGACGACGATCATGCAATCGTAAATAATCCATATATACAGAACCTAAGCGAATTTCAGGAAATAGTCGGAATCGAACGGGTTTTTAGCCGTTCATTTGTGTTATTCACATACGCTTTGAATCTTCATTTAGGAGGAAGTCATTCTTTTGGCTTTCATTTATTAAACTCCATATTGCATATTTGCACAGGAATTTTATTATATTTTCTCTGTTGGGAGTTTTTACAAAAAGAAACCCCTAAGACAAAATCACGTCTAAAAAGTCTTCCTCTAGTCGCTTCTTTAATTCACGTTGTAAATCCCTTGAACGTAGAATCTGTTGTTTACCTCTCCAGTCGCTCTTCGTTATTGGCGACTTTTTTTTATTTAGCGGCCACTCTCACTTTTGTCCGTTGGAAAAAAAATTCGAAACAAGATTCCCTGATAGTGGATATGGTTATCTTTCCTTCTATTTTGGTAGCGATTTTATTTCTGGGATTTGGAAGCAAAGCAATTATCGTGACTATGCCCGTAATGATAATTGTTTTTCTGTGGATATTTCAGGATTCTCAAAATTGGAAAAACCTACTATCCGCAACATTGCCTCTTTTAATCTGTTTACTTGTCTATTTAGGAATAAAACAGTACAAAACTGGCAATATCTTTATCTTACGAACCGATCCTGTTTCCCTTACACAAAGCCGGCTGCCTTATTTCTTTACACAACTTGAAGTTGTAATTTACTATTACGCTTTAAAGTTATTTCTACCAACCAACCTCAATTTCGAGTCAGATTTTAGATTAATATCTAATTTTTTTAATTTTAAACTGCTGTTTGCTATAGCAACCATTTTTTCTAGTTTGATTGCGGCATTAAAATCAAAATCAAAAATAGCTAAATTTGGCTTAATCTGGATTTTTGTAACCTTAGCCCCAACTTCTACTTTTGTTCCTCTAAAACAAATAGCAACAGAACACAGACTGTATCTACCATCTATTGGCTTTTCTTTAGTATTTGGAACTCTTTGGTTAAATGCAATTCATTTTTTAGCAATTAGAAGAATGCTTCTTTTATCAACTCTATTATTGATGGCCGCTTTATCGATAAATCGCAGTTTGGATTTTAAAAACGAAATTTTGATTTGGAAAGACGTCGTAAAAAAATCTCCAAACAAAGCTCTCGCTCATAACAATTTGGCGATCGCATTTTTAAATAGGGAAATGGACGAACAGGCCGAAAAACATTTAAAAGCTGCATTAAAATTAAATCCTACTTTTAATTCAGCGTATTTAAATTTAGGGCATATTTTTTTCAAGAGAAATAATTATTTAGAGGCTAAAAAATATTTTGATCTTGCAATTTTTTACGGAGAAGATAACGGATTAATATATTACAACGCTGGATTAACTCAGATTCGTTTAAATAATCCATTAGAGAGTATAAATTATTTTCAAAAAGCTATTTCTAAAAAGCCTAACAATCCCGATTTCCACTATGCGCTGGGTAACGCTTATAAAACTTTAAAACGTAGAGACGAAGCCATAAAAGAATATAAAAAGACGCTTAGCCTCGATCCACAAAACTCATCCGCGCAAAATAATATGGGAGTTGTCTTTTTTGAAAATGAAATGTATCGATTAGCGGAAAAAGCATTCCACAAAACTTTACATATCGATAAGAACCATGCAGAGACTTATAACAACTTAGCCACCCTTTACGCTAAAACAAGGAAATATAAATTGGCGATAGAAAACCTTAAACATTATTTGACTCTAAAGCCTTTAGACTTCGAAAAAGCCCAAGTTTTAAAGACACTACAAAAATTTACTGGCGGCTCTAATGAATAAGTTATTCCTATTAGACCTTAAAACAAAAGCCGGAGTTTGTTGCGCGATTACGCTACTGGGAATCATTGTATTTGGAAACCATCTGCATAATTCGCTTCAATTTGATAGCGTCTTATACGTAAAAGATGGCGTTGATATTCAAAATCCTGAAAAAATTATTAATTGGGAATTCGTAATTAGAGAGTATGCATCTCGCAGCCTAACTCAGATTACTATAGCGATTAATGCCATGTTAGATAAAGTAAATCCATTTGGCTACCATCTTTTCAATTTAGCGGTACATACTATAAATGCAATCTTAGTATTTTTTATTACATTAGAAACTTTTCAATATTTTGGGCCAAAGGGTTCAGCGCGTCAAAACTCTGAATCCAATTTTGGGGGATTTTTGGCTAGCGTTGGCTTTTTATGCCACCCTTTGCAAACTGAATCAGTGGTTTATATTGTTAGCAGGTCGGAACTATTAGCCGCTACAGCTTATTTAACGGGTTTCTTAATATTCCAAAAATTCTTAAACAATCAAAAACATAAAAAACCACTTGCTTGGGTAGGGGTATTTTTTTTAATTTCGATTTTATCAATTATCGGTTTTGGTTTTAAGAAAAGCGTCATAACGTTTCCGGCCATAATATTCTTGTATTGGTTTTGCGTATTACCTTCCAATTCTGAACCCATTAAGATATTTACAAGATTTCGATGGCCAATTTTTGGATTCGCAATTGTATTTTTCTCCGCTTTAATGTGGAAACTACTTACCGACGAAATGTTTCTTATTGGCCCCTCTTCGGCTGGGGATGCCATTGGGCGATTAAACTACATGTTAAGCCAACCCACGGTAATCGTCTTTCATTATCTTAAATTGTTTTTATTTCCATTTAACTTAAATATAGACCCAGACATTCAAATTGAAACTTTATCTTTAAGATTATTTACAGCCATTGCGCTAATATTTGGACCGTTACTGATTTTTTTAATTAATAAAAACCTGAGAGTTTATTTTTTTGGACTGTCCTGGTTTTACATCGTTATTTCTCCTTCATCTTCAATAATTACACTTTTAGATTTAGCGGCAGAACATAGAACTTATCTAGGAATATTCGGTCTATTTTTAATTTTGGCGGTTTTAGGTTCCAAATTTGTGCATAAATTCTCCGATCCAGCTATTCGTTTTAGAAGGAAATTTTTACTAGTCTTCTGCGTTATCTTTTTATGTCTTACGACAATTAAAAGAAACTCTATCTGGATTACGGAAGAAACTCTTTGGATGGATACTTTAAAAAAGTCTCCTAATAAGACAAGAGCCTGGATTAATTTAGGCAGAGCAAAAACCATCGCCGGAAAACCTCAAAAAGCAATCTATTATTATGAAAACGCCATAAAATTAGATCCCAATTTTTTCCAGACGCAATTTAATTTGGGATCCCTATACTATCAGCAAAGCAGGTTCCAAGAAGCGCTGACAAACTTTATCAAAGCCAGTATCTTGGCGCCTGAACTTCCCGAACCAATTGGTCGAATTGGAGAAACTTATTTAGCGTTGAAAAACTATAAAGCGGCTAACGACTATTTAAAAAAAGCCGTAGAAATGAATCCAAACTACGCAACCGCTTTCAGAAATTTAGGCGTTGTTAATTATTATTATTTGAAAAACAAACGGGAGGGATTAATTTATTTCAAAAGGTCTCTTGAACTAGATCCCAAACAACCTGGAGTCGATCAAATAATAATGCTTTTGAAATTGGAAAAAGTTCTATAAGAAACAAATTATTTTAATGCTTTTTTTAAAGTCCAGGCAATATTAACTTTCTTGGTACAAAACTTATAAATCGCTTCCCTGAAAGATATCCATTGGCAATGATCCGTTAAAATTCCACCTTCGCTACAATTATAAATTGTTAATCTCGTATCGCGTTTCCAATTTGTGAATGCCCAATGAAACCATTGTTTTGTCACAGACATTGATTTCAATGTAGGAATTTTTTGTCCTCTAATATCAGTTTCATAAACTATATTTTCGGATTGGCGACGACAAAGAGTTTCCCAGTTTTGGCTGGATGTTTCCCCTCCTCTTGCATAAATCGCTTTATTTTCGTATGAAAGATCTTGACCAATAAAAATAATAGGATCTGAAGCGGCTTGAAAAGACAAATCATAGGCAATCGAAAGCACTGTTCCCCCTGGAGTTAAAACGCCAACTTGGGGCAACGCCTTTTGAATTTCAGTCAACAATGGAATATCGGGCGCATACTTATTATAGAAAACAACTTTACCTTCCCAAATATCAAGTATTCGCGGATGGACAATGGTTGGAGCAACCAAAGTCATACCTTCGTGCGAAACCCCAGTAAAAAATTTCGCAATATCTTCTTGTGGATCAAGACAAACTACTAACGGAGGTTTAATTCCATGACTTAATAAAGGTTTCAACGCCGCATCACCGGCGATGATTATAGCTTTTCCTTGAATACGAGCTAGATGCTGAATATTTTTATCTAATGAAGGACCGGCGCCAGCAATAATGGAAGGAAATTACTTACATTTATTTTTTAAATTTTGAACGCCTGGACTTACGCTAATCTTAGAGAAGTTTGCCTCAACGTTTCGTTTCCATAGATCGTTAAATCTGAGAACCGTAGCGGATTTGACTTCATCAACTCTCTGATTAACCATGAAGTCAATCTAACAAAGTTAAACGAGTTTCGCTAGAAGAAATTCATCAAAATAAAAAAGGGACCCGGAAATCCGAGCCCCTTTAATTGTCGCTTATTATCTAACCAAGTTTACCGTTTCGGTTAATAAATCATCCGTAGTGTTAATAATTCGAGCGCTGGCTTGGAAAGCTTGTTGAGTTTGGATCAAAGTAACGAATTGAGCCGACAAGTCGACGTTGGATAATTCTAATGAACTTCCAACTATACCTCCAAAACCACCAGCGGTTGCCGTTCCAAAAACTGGAGATCCTGAGTCTGCCGATTCAGCGAATAAGTTTGAACCAGATCGAGTTAAACCAGTTGGAGATAAAAAGTCAGCCATCGCAACTTCAAATAAGTTTTCTGTTTGACCGTTGTTGAATAATCCTTGGATGATTCCAAGCCCATTGACGCTCAATCCCACTAGGGTACCTGTTGCAAAACCATCTTGAACTACTGAGTTATTATTCGATTGGGCGGCAAATCCCGTAAGCTTGCCATTTGTTCCTGAAGCATCCGCTAAATCCCAAGTAAGCGTTTGAGCTGCAGCGGCAGGATCCCCAGTAAAAGTTAAGCTTATAGTTTGATCAGCTACAGTGGCCCCATTTACCAGAGACAATTGCCCGCTGGTATCAAAGGTAACTGTACCGGAAGCTCCAGAAGTAATTGCTCCAGACGATGGAGTTATCGCATAACCCCATTGATTGGCGCCAGATTGTTTTGTAAACGTTATGCTCAATACGTTTTGTGTACCCAAAGAGTTAAAAGTTGAAACCGGAGTAGTAAACGTAGTTCCCGCTGAAGCGGCTGCATTTAAATTTGTTCCTATTGTAAAACTAGTAGACGCTTGAGGGGCTGATTGAACGCCCGCAAGATCCACGTTGGACCTTGTGGTTGATGTCACGCCATTGGTGATTTGATTACCTTGCAAAATTTGCCCGGTTATATTTTGTACTAAACCATTTTCATTTAGTCTAAATTGACCGGCGCGGGTAAAAAAATCGCCGCCATTTTGAGAAACAACAAAAAAACCAGACCCATCGATAGCCAAATCAAGCGCGTTATCCGAAGTCTCAAAAGAACCTTGGTTGAACGATTGAATAACGCCGCTCAACTGCGAACCCCGACCAATCTGACTTTGCGTAGAACCGTTATTTAAAATAGTACTTAAAATATCTCCAAATACCGGGCGGCTCGCTTTAAAACCTACAGTGTTAACGTTAGAAATATTATCGCCTAAGACTTCCAGGGCCTGCGATTGTCCGGACAATCCCGTTACACCAGTGAATAATGCGCTGACTAAAGACATGATTCTTTCTCCTTATTTTAATTAATTGCCCGACACTTGAGTTATTTGAGTCGTTGGTATTTTCACGCCGTTAACTATTGCGTAACTAATTCCTTGATCAAAAATCACTTCTGAAACCTTACCAGAAGACAACGTTTGCGCTGTAATAGAATTTCCTAATTTATCCTGAGCGGATACGCTGAATGTATAATCCCCGGCAGGAACCTCGTCTCCTTGAGAATCAAGGCCCGACCAAGTAAATGAATTTTCTCCAGCTTTTATATCGGATTGGTTTATTGAAGCAACCAATTGACTATTGCTATTTAAGATATCAATAGTTACTTTTTCAGCATCCGCTGGAATATTGTATTTCAAGTCTACCGAAGCGCCTTCCGCGTAGTTAAAGCTATTTCCGGTCGAATTAACTGTTTTT
>CAYFMN010000013.1:20962-68590 GCA_964344185.1 uncultured Nitrospinota bacterium | reverse complement strand
TCATGTTAAGGAACATAATGAATCTACTTGGTTTGTTTTTCCAATTAGAGTTAAAGCTGATGTATTATTTAAAGCTATTTGGGACTGTTGCAAAGCCGCTAAGTTTTCGTTCACATTGAACATTTGTTCAACAGTACTGAATTGAGCGAGCTGAGCGCTAAAATCCTGAGCGTCCATTGGGTTTGTTGGATCTTGGGCTTGTAATTGAGCGACCAACAAAGTCATAAAATCATCTTTTCCCAAAGAGTTTTTATCGCTCTGAACTTGTGAGTTTGGGTCATTCTTTGTTGGAATTGGTGTTAATCCGCCGACCATTTTTTTGCTCCGTTTAAATATTAAGTTTGATTTTATTTAAACAATTACGCTAACGCCGCCTGCGTTAACATCGTATCTAGAGGGATAAGCTCCCGCTAAATTTGCTTCTAAAGATTCTTGTTCAATTCCAGCCATATTGGATCTTCCAAAATTTCCGCCTTGAGACTGGCGCTGACGATTCTCTTTAAATCCTGGCTCTCCGCCAACCATAACTTCAAAACTTTCTACTTTCATTCCTTGGCTTGTAAACGAATCTTTCAACTGATTCATATTGGTTTCTATAGCCTGTTTTACGGCTTGATTTTCCGCAATGATCGTTGTTTTAACCGAATCTCCCGAAGTGTTTATATTCATCCTCACTGTGCCCAAAGCGGGAGGGTCCAGCTTTATTTTAATTTCATTTTGATTGTCAGTTCCTTTAATCGAAAATTTCTGCACTACTTGATCAACCACATTTTTTTCTGTCACTCCATTTGGCAAGCCTTTTGAAACCGTACTTGTGGTTGCTTTTGCTTCATTCAAAGCAGAAGAAAAATTTTCATTTACTTTGGCCGCATTCTGAATCATAAACTCTGAAGAAGTTTTGGCATTAGTTAAGTCCATGAAAGGACCATTATCCGTTGGATTTTGAAATCCAGCCATAACTGGTTTTAAACCGCCTTCTTCAGTGGAAGCGGTTTGAAATTGAACTTGTTCAAAAATTTTCGCCAATGGATCTTGAGTTTGAATTCTTGGAGCAGCGATTTCAGTATTTTCTGTTAATTGAGTTCCCACTTTTAATGCAACTTGTGAATTATCAGATTGTTTAATTTGCTGCTCAACGGAAGCTTTTTCCAATTTAACAATTTGTTCTTTGTTTGAGATTTCTTTTGCGGCTGGTTTTTTCAAGAATCCTAAAAGGGCCTCTAATGAATTATCAGACGTAGAAGTTTTAGTTTCAGTCGCTACGTTATCTAATGAAACCGTTTCTCCGGTTTTAGCTTGAATCATTTTTTGAACTAAATTTTCGGCTTCTTTACTTTCTATTCCAGCGCTTCTTAAAAAATCTGCCGCTAATTTTTCTCTAGCTTTTAAAGACGAAAGATTAGAGTTTTCAACTGGAGCTGCCGGAAGAGCTTCTCCATCCGAAACTTTTTGGAATAAATTGAGCTGAGTGTCTAAGGCTTCAAGAAAATCGTCTGAAACTTCAGTAGTTTCATTAATGTTAAATAAATTTAGAAAAGTTTGGATTTGTTCTGGCTCTAACCCCAAGGCTTGGAGTTGTTGGACGACAGCGTTTTGTGTTTCTTCAGCGCTTACGTTTATATCTTTCGTTTTAGTAGCTGTAGCTTGAGGAGTGGAAGATTCTTTTAAAGAATCGGATGATTCTTTAGTTGAGTCTACAGTTTGAGACTCTTGATCATTAACTTGCTTTTTATCGGAAGTCTTAGTTTCTTCGGACGCCTTGGAAGTTTGACTTTTTTCTTCGGATTGAGTGGATTGTTTTTCGTCACTGGACTGATTTTCGCGCTTCTCATCAGCTTGTTTGACTTTGGTGGTCGCTTCTTCTAGAATATTTGAGAAACTTTTTTCTTCGTCTACCCTAGGTTTATTACTGATTGGAAGTTCAGTACCCGCTGGGGCTAGAGGTTGAAGTAATGCGACTATGTTGTTTTTTACGTCCACTCTTTTTTCCTAAAATTTGGTTCCGTTTTTTTTACTTGCCATTGTAAAAGCAAAAGATGTGCCAAAAAAAACAAGAACCAATAAACCCTTATAAAAAAAGGAGTTTATTAACTACTTGCTAGTATTTTAGGATCGTTTTCCGATGGGAAAGTTTTTCCGGGCGGCAAATTTTTCGGTAAAAAATTATTAGCGGCAATAGTTCTTCATAGTAAGAGCTTTTGGCCAAACCATTAGAACTTCCTTAGTTTATAAACTCAATTCTTTTATGGCTATTCGAGAAAAACTTAGGTTAGGCGACGTTTTAATTCAAGCTGGCGCTATCAATCAAGATCAATTAAACAAAGCTCTTGCATATCAAAAACAAAATGGCGGCCAATTAGGAGAAATCCTAATCAAAATGCGCTTTATTTCCGAAGAACGGATGCTCAGTAATTTAGCTGCGCAGTTAAGAATTCCATTCTTGGATATGCAAGACGTAAAAATAGAAGCAGAGGCGGTTGAAAAAATCAATCAATCGGTAGCCGAAAGGCACAACCTAATGCCAATTGCAATTAAGGACGGAAGACTTCACATTGCAATGGCTAACCCCTTGAATATTTTTGCCATTGATGAAGTAACCATCCAATCAGGAATGGATGTGGAAACTTCTGTTGCAAGTCAGGAAGATATTGATCGTGCGATCCAAGAACATTATGGAGTAGCCGCATCCATAAATGCCGCAATGAAAAGCCTTGGGGCTTTAGATATAAAAAAAGAAGAAGCCCAAGCAGCCTTAGAAGGAGAAGCTGGACCCACATTAGAAGAAGGCACCGCCGACACTCCAGTAGCTAAATTAGTAGAGATGATTTTAAAACAAGCCCTGGACGATGGGGCGAGCGATATTCATATAGAACCTGAAGAAGGCGATCTTGCTATACGCTATAGAATAGACGGCGTTCTTTTTAAAGCAACTAGCCCGCCAAAGGGAGTGGAATCAGCTCTTATTTCGCGGATCAAAGTTTTAGCTAATATGGATATTTCAGAGACAAGAGCTCCTCAAGACGGAGGATTCTCTGCAAAGTTAGGCGGAAAAGAAATCGAACTGCGGGTTTCTACTTGCCCAACTATATATGGAGAAAATGTTGTTCTCCGGATATTGGATAAAAGTAAACTCAACGTCGATTTGAAAGACTCTGGTTTAATGGGCAGTAGTTTAGAAAAATTCTCTTCTCTCCTGGCTAAACCCTATGGCGTTATTTTAGTGACAGGTCCAACAGGAAGTGGAAAAACTACCACTTTATACGGCTCATTAAGCGCAATTAACGACGATAGAAAAAATATTAAAACTATCGAAGACCCTGTGGAATACAGACTACCTGGAATCCGCCAAACCCAGGTTAACGCTAAAGCGGGAGTAACCTTTGCAACTGGATTGCGGTCTCTTATGCGGCAAGACCCCGACATCATAATGGTCGGGGAAATCCGGGATGGTGAAACTAGTGAAATTGCTATTCAAGCGGCTTTAACTGGGCATTTAGTCCTTAGCACATTACATACTAACGACACCGCAGGAGCAATTTCACGACTTTCTGATTTAGGAATTGAACCGTTTTTATTGGCTTCTTCCATTGTAGGAGTCTTAGCCCAACGCTTAGTTCGAAAAATTTGCAAAAATTGTAAAGTTCCTTATGAACCGGATAGAAGCGAAATTGCCCAATTATACCCCCGCGGAACAGACAAAAAAATTACCCTGTATAAAGGTGAAGGCTGTAAAGCATGTAAAAGAAGTGGATATTCCGGTCGAATGGGCGTATTTGAAGTATTGGTCGTAACGGATGAAATTAGAGAATTAATTTTAAAAGAAGCCGCTCCAATGCAAATTCGTCAATTAGCCCAAAAAACACAGGGTCTTAAAACGATTAGACAAGACGCTTTATCCAAAGTGCTTGGCGGCTATACAACGATTGAAGAAGTCAATCGCGTTACCTTCGCACAGTAAGAAAACCCAAAAAAAAAAGCCAGGATGAGATTTTCTCATCCTGGCTTTAAATTATCTAGCTCTTATACAAACATTGGAGCCAATACTAGTGAGACGATGGACATCAACTTAATGAGGATGTTCATAGCTGGCCCTGAAGTATCTTTTAAAGGATCGCCAACGGTATCGCCAACAACGGTGGCCTTATGAGCCTCTGAACCTTTTCCGCCCAACATACCGCCTTCAACAAATTTCTTGGCGTTATCCCAAGCGCCGCCGCCGTTAGACATTAATAAAGCTAACAAAACGCCAGAAAGAGTAGCGCCAACTAACATACCGCCTAGCGCTTCAGGTCCAAATCCTACTCCTATTAAAATAGGCATAACAAAAGCAATAATGCCAGGAGCAATCATCTCTCGAAGCGCCGCTGCCGTGCTAATATCAACACACTTTGCTGTATCAGGTTTTCCAGTTCCTTCAAGAAGACCAGGAATTTCCCTAAATTGACGTCGAATTTCTTCAACCATCTCAAAAGCGCCGCGCCCTACAGATGTCATGGTCATAGCCGCTACGACATATGGAACCATTCCACCGATGAAAAAACCAACAATTACAGTGGTTTTGGTAATATCAATTGAATCAATATTTGCAGCCTGACAAAATGCCGTAAACAATGCAAGAGCTGTAAGAGCGGCGGAACCAATCGCAAATCCCTTACCAATGGCGGCAGTGGTGTTTCCTAAAGCGTCCAAACTATCGGTAATCTTTCGAGTCTCTGGACCAAGTTCTGCCATTTCGGAAATACCACCCGCGTTATCTGCAATTGGGCCATAAGCGTCTACCGACATTGTAATACCCACAGTAGCCAACATACCAACAGCCGCCAAAGCAACTCCATAAAGACCTGCAGTTGCGTTAGCTAAATAAATTGCCGTAGCGATCGTCATAATAGGCAAAGCTGTACTTTCCATAGCAACGGCCAATCCAGTAATCATAACCGTAGCTACGCCAGTTTTACTCGATTCCGCGATGTTAATAACAGGTTTTCCAGCGGTGTAGTATTCCGTGATCAATCCAATAGCGATACCAGCAACACAACCAAAGGCAAGAGCCCAAAAAACACCCATTGGAAGTTTCATAATTCCAATGACAATCGCGGAAACAAGGAGCATTGCGCCTGCGCTAATAAAAGTGGTGTAACGTAAAACATCGGCCGGATCCATATGTCTTAATACGGCAATAGAGCGAATACCTACAATCGATGCAATCAAACCTATCATCGCAACCAAAATTGGCAATGACATGTATTCCATTCTCATAGTTGACATTGTTGCGCCAATAGCTAGCGCTGCAATCATAGAGCTACAATAAGACTCGAAAATATCAGCCCCCAATCCAGCGGTATCGCCAACACAATCGCCAACGTTATCTGCAATAACGCCAGGATTTCTTGGGTCGTCTTCTGGAATCCCAGCTTCAACCTTACCAACTAAGTCTGAACCAACGTCTGCAATTTTAGTGTAAATTCCACCGCCTACACGGGCAAATAAAGCAATAGAACTAGCTCCCATAGCAAACCCGCTAATTACGCTAACAGAATCTCCTCGAGCAAATAATAGGAATAATCCTCCAACTCCTACCAATCCCAAACTAGCGACACAAAGCCCCATAACGGAACCACCATTAAAGGCAATAGAAAGAGCCTGAGCCTGACCGCTTTCGTTAGCGGCTTGAGACGTTCGAACATTCGCAGATGTCGCTGCATTCATGCCAAAAAATCCAGCTAACATGGAACAACCGGCGCCAACTGCGTATGCCACCGCCGTCCAAAACCCAATCCAAATTCCTTTTTGAAAGCTAATTACCACTATTAACAAGAAAGCGACGAATCCGACAAAATAGCCAAGGATTTTGTATTCTCTAGAAAGAAATACCATAGCTCCTTCATGAATCGAATCGGCAATTTCAACCATCCGGTCATTACCATCTGAATGATCGTCGACATATTCATAAACTTTCCACGCAACGCATAATCCAAAAAAGCCAAAAATAACGGCAAAATACGCAAAATTTTCCGATGCGCCAAACGCGGCAAATATTAAATAAACCGCCAAGGAAACGGCGACAAAAATCAGTTCCCCCTTGAATTCCTTTAGCATTCTTTCTCTTCCTCCGAATTATTTATTTTTCGATTTAAATCTTCTAAAGTTGTTTCGATAGTTTCAACTGCTCTTTCAATAATAATTTTTACTTCAGGCCATTCGTCTTTCTCAAACGACGACAATAAATAATCAACAATATCGCGATTACCTTCCGGCCTGCCTACTCCTACTCTAATCCTTGAAAACTGATCGTCGTTTAACCGGTAAATGATTGAGCGAATACCACGTTGTCCGGCATCGCCGCCTTTGTGCTTTACCTTAATTTTTCCAAATATAAAATCAATTTCGTCATGAGCGACAATCAAACGATTAGGGGTTAATTTTGAAACAGAAAGAATCGCTTTAGCAGCAATCCCGCTTTCATTCATATAAGTCATTGGTTTTCCAATTCTTACCGGAATACCATTTATCTTTCCATCTCCATAAACACAGTTTCTAATCGATTCAGAAAACTTTACATCGTATTTTTGGGCCAAAGCATCGACCACCATAAACCCAAGATTATGACGAGTGGACTCATATTCTAACCCAGGATTACCCAAACCAAGGATAATAAACACGACGCTAAATTTTAAAAAAAACTTGGAGAAAACGTAATAAAACCTTAAATTGCTTCTTTCTTAAGATAAATCGGTAAATGCAGATTACCCCTCTTCTTTTTTCGCTTCGCCAGCGGCCGGTTCTGCGGGGGCAGCTTCTGCCTCTTCTCCTTCGCCAGCGGCTTTCGCTGCGGTGCGTTTTTCTTGCTGAACTAACACAACAGTAGCCGAAGACGACGCAAAAACTTTAAATTTTTCAGGTAAATTCAAATCCGAAACATGAATGGCTTGCCCAATTTCTAATTCTGAAATAGACACTTTTATATTTTCTGGAATATCTTCAGGCAAACACTCTAAGTCTATATTCCGGATTGCGTGATTTAAAACGCCGCCTTTCTTTTCTCCTGGGGAAACGCCTTCTAAAACAACAGGAACTTGAATTTTAATCGCTTGAGACATATCCAACTCGTAAAAATCAGCATGAACCCATAATTCTCTTAAAGGATGTCTTTGATAATCTTTCAACATGACTTTGCGACTTGGAGAAGAATCACCAGCAATAGTTAAATCGATTACCACATTTTGGCCTTTTTGCTTAATTAATTTCATCAACTCCTTAGGATTAACCGCCAAAGACAAAACATCCTTTTGGCCGTATAATACTGCAGGTAGATTCCCTTCATGGCGCACCTGTTTGGTGGAACGCTTTCCGGTTCCCTTTCTTAAAATTCCGTTAACGGTTGTCGACATATTTTTTTCCTTTAATTGCTATTCAAATAATGAACTAACAGAGCTTTCTTGATGAATTCTTAATATAGCTTCCGAAAGCAGGGGAGCTACAGAAAGCACTTTAATTTTTGGGTTATTTTTTAAATCCCCTTTAAGAGGAATCGTGTTTGTTGTAATTAGCGATTTTAAATTCGACTTCGATATCCTTTCATGGGCGGGACCCGAAAGAACAGGATGACTACAACAGGCATGAATTTCCAAGGCGCCTTCATCCAAAACAGCGTTAACCGCTTCCATAAGCGTACCCGCAGTATCGACCATATCGTCAACAACTATAGCGATTTTGTTTTTCACTTCGCCAATGATATGCATGGCTTTCGCCTCATTAATCGCTTCTCTTCTCTTATCAATAATCGCAAGTCCGGCGCCCAATCTTTTTGCATAAGCTCTAGCTCGCTCAACACCGCCAGCATCAGGAGAAATAATAACTAAATTCCCTGGGTCAAATTCTGATTTCATATATTGGATCAAAACGCTCATAGCGTACAAATGATCCACCGGAATGTCAAAAAAACCCTGAATTTGCCCGGCATGCAAATCAACGGTCAAAACTCGATGAGTTCCAACCGTATGAAGTAAGTCGGCTACTAGCTTAGAACTAATAGGAACTCTTGGTTCGCATTTTCTATCTTGGCGACCATAACCATAATAAGGAATTACAGCCGTAATTCTCTTAGCCGACGCTCGCTTAAATGCATCAATCATAATTAGCAATTCCATTATATGGACATTGCCTGGATTACAGGTCGGCTGAATAACAAAAACGTCCCCACCTCGAACGTTTTCTTCGATACGAAAATAAATTTCATCGTCAGAAAAGTTTTTTAGAACCGTTTTCCCAAGAGAAACTCCCATACATTCGCTAATTTCTTGCGAAAGCTCTGAGTTAGCTCGTCCTGAGAAAATAAGAACTTTTCCGTTTTGACTCGTCATTTTATCATTAAGTTAACTGGGGCGGGAGGATTCGAACCTCCGCATGCAGGAATCAAAATCCTGTGACTTACCGCTTGTCGACGCCCCATTAATCTATTAACAACCTTTATGCAAAGGCTAGTAAATATTCGCGTTTAAATTGAATCATTTGAACCGGGAGGATGGCTTAATCTAGCCCGCCCAAGACATTTTCGGTTTTGCCTATTTCCAATTTCTGCGCGAAATGAATGCTTAGTACCCCGACCGGCTATGTTTTATTCCCGATTTACCCGGTCATGGCAAAACCGAGGGATTTTTATCCTAAATTCATATCTTGGGAATATTCAATAAGAGATTCTGGCAAAAACTCAGAAAAGCTGGTTACTGTTTCCGTTAAATACGATGACCAGCCGCCTTTTGGAAGCTTTTCATAAGCTTCCTTAGCTTTGAACGAATCTTCAAAAATTCCAAAAACTGCAGAGCCACTACCTGACATTAAAGCTCCGCAAGCCCCTAATTCCAACAATTTGTTTTTGATTTCCCCTACGACGGGATATTTTTTAAAAACAACGGGTTCTAGATGATTTTGAAGAGAATTCCCTAATAGTGAAATATCTGATTGGGATAAAAATTTTTGCAAAATGCTAATATTGTTTTCGGTTTTTGTCAACTCTAATTTTAGGTTTTGATATACCCAAGGGGTTGAAATAGAAAAGCCTGGAAAAACAACAACAACGGAAATTTTTTGAGGGCTTATAATTTTTTCTATTTTATCCCCTCTGCCAGTACCCAAAGCTGCAGGAGAAAACAAAAAAAATGGTATATCTGAACCTAATGAAGCTGCCAAAGGAATCAATTCCTCACAACTTAGACCAAGATCCCAAAACTTATTAAGTCCAAGTAGTGTCAAAGCGGCATTTCCACTACCTCCTCCAAGCCCTGCTCCAGCGGGAATATTCTTTTTTAGTTGAATTTTCACGCCTAATTTCGTTTCTTCGGGAAATTTATCCCTTAACGTCTGCGCCGCTTTAAAAACCAGGTTATTTTCATCTTCAGGTATGCCGGGTTTGTCACAAACTAATTTTATTTCCCCATTTCCTGCAAAAAACTCCATTTCATCAAATAAAGCAATCATTTGGAGTATTGTTTGAAGTTCGTGAAACCCATCAGGGCGTTTATATAAAATTTGAAGCCCGAAGTTAATTTTGGCAGGAGTTTTTAAGATCAATTTACAGGAATATTTAAATTAAAGGCAGAATCTTTTACCCCAGTATTTGGAACTGGTTTATTAAGTTTTACTACAAGACTTTCGTTGCTATTACTATTGGACCATTCCAAGATATGAGGCATGTCATATCCATCCACTGTTTTAAAGTTTTCCCAAGTAACGCTATAAACCTCTTTACCTTTCAAAAGTTTAGTAACTTTCCTAGGAATTCGATTTTCTGCGTCAATTTCCAAAACAAAATCAAGGTCCATCCCCTCAAGCTGAAGAAATAGTTTATACGTTGAGCTATCTTCTGAAATCCATGAATCTGTAGCAGTTAATCGGTTTAAAAATGGGATATTTGCCGAAGCAAGAGGAATAAATTCCTCAAAATTAAGCTTCATCCCTAAAAGTCTCTCAATGAAGATTAAAGCGTCTTCATCTCTGTAATATCTGTTTTTGCTAGGATCAAAAAGAAAAGTTTGATCATCTTTTTGAATAAACACCCCTAATGGCTGATTAAATAAAGATAAAACATCTATTCTTATCGAATTGTCACCACGAATCACAATCGCCTGTTTAATCGATTGCTTACGATCATTTTTATTAACAATAGTTCGAGCAAACGATTTAAAATCATTTAAACTATTCTTGCGTTCAACCAACGCTTTGAATAAAAATGGACCTATATCTACTTTTTGCGTGAATTTAGGTTTTTTTTTCTGTGGAAGCGTCTGACAACCAATATTGTTAAAAACCGATAAAAGAAATCCAACCAATAAGGCTTTTTTGAAATAAGGTTTTTCAAGCAAAGATTGAAAAATTTTCATTTATTGGCTAAAACAAGCTTTAAAATATTTAAAGGCTATTATTTAATAAAACTCTTACATCGCGAATTTTGCGTTTTAATTCATTAGAATCTGGCAATTCACCTCCATCAGGTTTCTCTACTCTTTTATTAGTTAAAGAAAGACTAATTTTCCAAGCTTTATTTGCCTCAAAATAATTTTTTAAAGAATAATGAATATCGCCTAAATGTTCATATAAAACAGGGTCTGGGTCCGTATAAATCATTGCTTTTTTAATTTCCGTCAATGCTTTTTGATTTTCACCCTTTTTAAAGTATACCCAACCTAAACTATCTAAGAAATAACCATTTTGCGGTTGAATCATTAAAGCTTTCTTTAAGTGTTCAATCGCTAAATCTAACTTTTTACCTTGAAGAGCGTACATATATCCAATGAAATTATGAGCATTAGAATGCATTGGGTTAATTTCTAATACTTGCTGCATAGAATTAATGGCATCTTCATACTTTCCAACACGTTCTAAGAGAGCTCCTAGCTCAAAAAAATAAGAATCTCTTCTATTGTCGATTTCAATTGCCTTCCGAATATTTTTGATCGCGGCTTGATAATTATTTTCTGACATATAAGCTAAAGACAAGGAGTGGTAGAGTTGGTCCTCTTCCGGTTCAATTTTGACCGCTTCTTCTAATACTTTAATTGACTCTTTAATATTCTCATTAAGGTTTTGCATTCTAGCAATTTGTAACAAAACCTCTACTGAGTCAGGTTCCATTTTTCGAACCAAATCTAACTCCACTAAAGCTTCTTTATACCTTTCTTTATCTTCATAAATCTTGGCAATCAACAACCTTAGACTTTTATTTTCTTTCTCGGCAAGCAAAAGGCGAAACTCCTCTAAAGCTCTCCCCAACCTTCCTTGTTCATAAAACATTATTCCAAGTTTTAAATTTACGGTTGAATCTTCGGGTATTGGGAAACCTTCATAAATTATATTTTCATTCTTCTCTTCCGCAAGAATTAGGCGCTCTAATCTCTTCTCTGCTTTTTTATCGTCTGGGTCTAATTTCAATAGAAAGTTGTATTGTGCGAGAGCTTTTTCCCTTAGACCCTTTTTTTCTAGAACCCAAGCTAAGAACTCTCTTGATTTTTTGAAACTAGGTCTTAGACCAAGGGCTTTTCTTAAAGATATCTCAGCTTCGTTAAACCGATTCAATCTAGCTAAAGTAGTTCCTAAATAATGGTGACCTAATGGATTTCCGGGGCTTATTAGAGCAAGTTTTTCAAACATTTGACGGGCTTTTTCCAGATCTCCACTTTTAAAATAAATTGAGCCAGCTAAAGCGTAGGTTTTATTCTTTTTTGATGATTTTTCCAAACCGTTTTTTAAATAAGCTAGAGCCTCTTCATTTCTCCCACGGCTTGATAAAACATCGGCCAAAATTATCGAAAAAACCTCATCGTCAGGAAACTGTTTTAAAGCTGCCTTACAAACCCTTTCCACCTCGTCAAGTTTTCCCAACCTTAAGAAAAGCCTAGCCAAAGTCATCCTAAACTCATGATTTTTAGGATCATGATCCACTACTTTTTCATAATTTTTAACAGCTTTTTCAAAGTCCCACTCACGTTCAGCTCTAATCGCCATAAGATAATGATAATAAGAACGTGGATCTTTATAATTCTTATCTGGGTTATTGGCGCGAATTTGGCTAATTTCTTTAGTGGAATATGAACTGCTTAGATCTATTTTTTCTTTTTCTGGAGCGATTTCAGGAACCGATGCGCAATTTGCCAAAAAGGTTAAAGCGCTAAAGGAAAGCATAATTGAAACAAATCTAAATTTATTTTTTAGCCGCTCTAATTTTTCAACTGGTCTCAGATCATCTGCGCTCTTAGTTTTCATATCATTCAATTCGCATTTCCCTTCAAAAGCATTTTGCTGAATAGTTTCTTTCATAGTTATATTTATAGATTTATTCAAATTTGATTTTACTCTAAACCTCAAACTTTCTATTAAAGTTTCTCCAGCTGACTGATTTATATGTTTTATAATATTTTTTTCCAAAGGCTGTATAGCGCGAATCCATTCCTCATTTGCAACCGCTATATCTAGACGTTTTGACCGAAACTTTTCGACTTTTGAAATAGCCCCTAGCTGAGGACCTACAGCGATGTTCCAATGAAAAATCAACCAGTCCAAAATATGAAACCGAGGTCGCCCTATTTCCAGGATGGTATTTTTTAGAGTTTCCTTGATTGGGGACCATTTTCTATCTTTATTATTTTGGGTAAATTTGCGGTAAGAAAATTTAGAAGTAGAATCCATTTAAATAAAAACAATAAGAACATAAAATGAGCAATCAAAACTCAAATTTGGCTTTAAACTTTCTATGATAATTTTAATGGTGTTTTTTAGCAAGGGAAAGCCTTAATTTTCCAACAAGGCAAGAATAAAAATTACCTATTTTATTAAGTTGTTTCCTGATATATAGAAAATGACTAAATAATTCACTCCACCTACTTTATTCACAAAATCAAAATGTGTCTGGACTATCAAGAAAATCTTCCTAAATGTAGAGAACGACTCACCCAACTGGAAACTTGCTTTCAAATAAACTCTCTTTTGAATTCCCAATTGGAGCTGGACAGACTCTTAGATACTATAATGCAAAGCGCAAAAAAGGTTGCTAAAGCAGACGCTTGCTCGCTCTTGTTGTTAGATCCTGAAACTGGAAAATTGAATATACAAATAGCTTTAAGTTCCGTTGGAGAAAAGCTGAAAGAAGTTGGAAAAGTTCGGCAAATAAAAGTTGGCCAAGGCATAGCTGGAACCGTCGCTCAGACAGGAGAGACTATTCTTATAAAAGACGCGTACGAACATCCAAATTTTAATCCTAGCTACGATAAAGAAACTGGTTTCAAAACGGGAGCCATTCTTTGCTCTCCATTATTGGTCAAAGGAGAAACTATTGGAGTTTGCCAAGTTATCCACCATAGAGACTCCGGAAAAACTTTTTACGAAAATGATAAAACGCTTTTTCAAATGTTTTGCGAAAGCGCGGCATTAGCTGTCCAAAACGCACGCTCACATCAAGCCATAGTTAATATGAAACGAATGGAAAGGGATATGGAGCTTTCCAGATCAGTGCAAGAAAGCTTCTTACCTTCAAAAGTTCCGGAAGTTCCAGGTTTTTCCTTTGGAGCTAAAACTTTACCCGCTAGAGAAGTTGGAGGAGATTACTTTGATTTTATTCCTTTTGGTCAGGAAAAACTTGGAGTTGTCATTGGAGACGTTTCAGGTAAAGGAGTGTCTGCTGCTTTACTAATGGCTCGATTAATGAGCGATTTTAGATATATATCTCAAAAAGATCCTAACCCCGGTCCAACCCTAGAGGGAGTTAATAAAGCCTTATGTGAAAATTCCAAGGGAGGTATGTTTACAACAGCCGTTTACCTTCTATTAGACTTAAAGAAAAAAACTGTAAAAGTCGCTAACGCTGGCCACCCAAGTTTAATTCACAAAACCTCGGACGAAAAACTAGAAGAAAAATGTCCTGCCGGAGGTCCTCCACTTGGCATTCTTCCATCTGCAAAATATCCCGAAGAAGAAATAATTACCCATAAAGGAGATAGAATTTTACTTTACACAGACGGGGCGGTCGAACCCAAAGATAATCAAAACAACCAGTTCGGTTTGGAACGTTTGTGTGATATCCTACTAAATGAAAAAGGCTCGCTTGAAGACCTTATAGCTTTAGTCCATAAAAGAATTAACGATTTTGTTGGAGATGCATCTCAATTCGACGATTTAACTATATTGACCTTTGACGTTTTATGAAAGTGCCAGTAAAATTAACAATTCCAAGCGAATCAAAATATTTGCGACTAGCAAGAGAAACTTTAAAACAATATCTTGCATGTCAAAAAGTGGCCGATGAACTATCTTGTAAACTGGTTCTTTGCGTAGATGAAGCTTGTTCCAACGTAATAAAATATAGTTATGAAGGTTCCCCCGGGCAACCCATTGAACTCTGTTTTGACTTTCACGATAACCAATTTGTAGCAAAAATTAGAGATTATGGAAAACAATGTGATGCGGGGAAGATTAAACCTCGTCCATTAGATGAAATACGACCTGGCGGTTTAGGAACTTTTTTTATTTTTCAAATAATGGATGATGTTGATTACTGCACTAAACGGGAAAAAGGGACCTTATTGACAATGTCTAAAAAATTAGATCTCCAGTGCAGTTCTGTTGCTCAAAATACATAGGAAAAAAATGGCATTAGATTTTCAATCGGATGAGGTGGGTAGCGCTGTTGTTGTTTCTGTTAAGGGCGATGTAGATATGGACTCTTCACCGGAGCTTCAAAAACAATTGATCGGTCTTTTTCGCGACAACCAAAAAGCAATCATTGTCGATTTATCTGGCGTTTCATATATCGACAGTTCAGGTATAGCTACATTTGTTGAAGGATTGCAATGGAGTCATAATACACAGAACAAATTTAGGCTAGCCGGTCTTAGCCCTTGCGTTAAAGATATTTTTGAAATCGCCCGCCTTACGACTGTGTTCGATATTTTCGATTCTAGAGAAAAAGCTCTCGAAGGAATTTGAAAAAAGCGCAACGCATATTTGATTTTTAAAACCCAATCCATTAGAAAATCATTTTCTAAGACCATTTCAAAAAAACAGCCGTTTTAAAGTTGATCGTTTTTTTAACCGTAATTTCGGGAAATTGAAATAAATTTAACTTCTAATTTCAAATAGTTATGACAGCCCAGTTTTTTGGCTACATAGGACGCAAAGCATTTCGGCTTAAAGATGCTTTTGAGGGTTTATTCAAAGAAATTAGCGGAGTTTACTATCTCACCCGTCATACTCTTTATTGCTCCTTTATAGAACCATTAAGAGGCAAGCCCGTTAAATGGGGGTCCATGTGGGTTCAAATGGAGGAAGTTGGCGTTAAATCAGCTCTGATCGTATTTTTGACCTTATTTTTAATTGGGGTCATTTTAGCTATCCAAACGGCTTATCAAATGTCGCAATTTGGGGCTTTAGAATATGTTGGCGCTTTGGTAGGAGTCGCGATCACGCGGGAATTAGGACCTCTTATGGCGGCGCTAGTAATGGCTGGCCGTGTAGGAGCCGCTTTTACCGCCGAATTGGGAACTATGAAAGTTTCAGATGAAATTCTAGCGTTAGAAACCATGGCGCTAGATCCCGTGAAGTTTTTAATAGCTCCACGTTTCCTTGCCCTAATCGTTATGTTGCCTTGTTTAACAATTCTAGGCAATTTGATGGGTATTTTTGGAGGATTCTTGATCGGAGTAACAACGTTAGGAATCGATCCAGTTATTTACATGGATCGTTCGATAGAAGCCATTCAAGTCAAAGATGTTTTCTCTGGGTTATTTAAAAGCGGGATGTTCGCCTTAATTATAGTTATGATTGGAAGTTATCTTGCTTTTGTTATTGAAGGAGGCGCCGAGAAGGTTGGCCAAAACACCCGATCAGCAGTAGTCACTTCGATGATTTTAATCATTATCGCAGATATGGTTTTTACCGCTTTTTTCTTCTTTCTTGAGTAATGATAAAAATTAGAAACCTTAGAAAAAGCTTTGGCGAAGGGGACAAAAAAATGGTTGTCCTTGATGACTTTAACGCTGATTTTGAAGAAGGTAAAGTTACCTGTATTTTAGGAGGAAGTGGAAGCGGCAAAAGTACTGTTCTAAAACACATGATTGGAGTTTATCAACCTGATTCTGGCGAAATTGAGGTAGATGGAGAAAACATCGTTGGTATGAACCGCGAACAAATGAATAAAGTTCGTAAAAAATATGGAATCATGTTTCAAAGCGGCGCCCTTTTTAATTCAATGACCGTCGAAGAAAACGTCGCGCTTCCTTTGCGAGAACATACAAATTTGAACGAAAGCACCATTAAAATTATGGTAAAAATGAAACTTGAAATGGTGGGTTTACGGGGAGCCGAGCATTTAAAACCAGCTCAAATTAGCGGAGGCATGCTTAAACGAATTTCTCTAGCTAGAGCCATTTCTCTTGATCCTAAAATCGTATTTTACGACGAACCGTCAGCGGGGCTAGACCCAATTTCAATAGGAGTTATTGATCAACTAATAAAAGATCTCAGTATTAAAATGGGAATCACTTCAATTGTGGTGACTCATGAGCTAGCAAGCGCTTTTCGAATTGCGGATAAAATTATCATGTTATTTAAAGGACAAATTATTGCATCAGGAACTCCTGAAGAAATAAAAAATAGCAAAGACCCTCGAGTTGTTCAATTTATCAACGGACTTCCCGATGGCCCAATTCCTTTCAGTAAATCCCAAAAAGATTACGGTGAGGAATTAAAAGAAATGACTTTCTATAATTAATTTTTATAAAAATTTTCCTTTTGGCTAAGGAATTTCCCGATTTAAACACTTTAATTTTATATGGAATATAAGTCTTCGGAAATAAAAGCTGGAATGTTCATATTTTTTGGCTTTCTAGGGTTGTTTGCCTCTATTTTTGTGTTAGGAGACATTAAAGATTATTTTCAACCCAAAAAAGAACTAAAAATATTTTTCGGATTTGCCGGTGGGTTAGACCTTGGGGCGCCCGTTACTTATGCTGGACTGGAAGTTGGAAGAGTAAAATACATTAAACTTCTGGAGGCTCCAGACGGCGGCCAAGAGCGTGTTTCAGTCTTAACAGAAATCACGCCCAATATAACCATAAAAACCGATTCTTCAGCTTCAATAAAAACTTCTGGTTTAATGGGAGGATTTTATATTGATATACGACCAGGCTCGAAAGAAGCTCCAATATTAAAGTCTAGCGACCACCTTATGGGGCAAGAATCTTTTGAGTTTGCTAAAGTCGGTGATATGGTTTCTGATATCGTACGAGAAGTCCATAGATTTACCGACCTGACCGAAAGTCTGGTGGATGCAACAAAAAATACGCTACAAACTGCTCAGGCTTCTATAGAAAACTTTGATCAACTTATTTCTGAAAACAAAAGCGGTATTGCGACCAATTTGACAAGCTTATCTCGTATTTCAACTGAAATTACTGAAATACTTTCAGAAAACAGGAAAAATATCGATAGTGGAATGTATCATTTCTCGTCTGTAGCTGAAGAGGCTGATCGATTACTAACTGAAAAATCTGAGTCGATCATCGATATTATTGACCAAATGCAACGTCTTACTAGAGATATGGAAGTTTTAATAACTGAAGTTAAACCCGGTTTAAGATCTATGGTAAATAATATGGACGAAGGCGCTAGAAAAGTTACCTCCTCAATAGATTTAGTCGCTGGCGAAATGGACGATACTTTACGCCAAGGAAATTCACTTATAATAGAAAATCGCCGCAATTTACTTTTATTAGTTCGCAACTTACGAGAAACTTCAGAAAATTTGAAAGACTTATCCGCCGACTTGGAACGCAATCCTTGGAAGCTAGTTAGAAAATCAGATGAAAATCCGGTTACCAAGGAAAATAAATCTCATACCGCATCTTTAACAAAAAACCTACGAATGAAAAGGTTAGATAAAATTCCAGAACGTTAAGATGTATATGCTCAGAAAACTTCCAAAAAAAAATATCTTAAATGGCTTCCAATTTTTATTTTGTGTATTTGCTTCCGCATGCGTCGTAATTCCGGCTCCAATTGAAAGTAATTATAACCGTGGCGTTGATTATTATGACCAAGGAGAATACGGTAGGGCGATAGAACAATATAAACTTGCTTTAATATCCCACCCCGAGGATCATTTTGCATCCTATAACCTTGCGGTCGCATATCAAGATCAAGGGAAAACGCTTAAAGCTGAGGAATTATATAAAAAAATACTCGCAACTCGTGAAGACGCGTCTAGTAGAATTAATCTTGCCTCCATCTATATGGAACAAGGGAAAACTGATGAAGCGTTAAGCCAATTGCGGGTTGCCGTTGAGGCGGATAAGGATAATCCTAACCCTGCAAGCGTTTTAGGGGAATATTTAGAACGCTTAGGAAAAACAAACGAATCCGAAAAATTCTATAAAAAAGCTTTAGATATTGATGAAAAACATGGACCAACTCATTATCGGTTAGGAAAGTTATTTATCAAACAAAACGCCTTTGATAAAGCTAAGGTCCATTTAAAAAAAGCTACAGAATTAGACCCCAAAAAGCCAACTTATTTAGAAGAACTGGCAAAAGAAGAAATGAGACGCGAAAACCCTATGGAAGCCATCGCTCTATACGAAAGAATTTCCTTACTACAACCAGATCGAGCTGAAATCTGGGTTCAACTAGGAAATTTGTATAAACAAAATGGTTATTTTAACGAAGCCGCTATACGATTTTGGACTGCTTTAGATTTAGATCGCAACAATCCCGCCATTCATAGATCTCTTTTAGAGGTTTATAAAAAGCTAAGCAAACGCGAAAAAGAATCTATCCAAGCTATTGAAACAAAAAATACCATCGCTCGAAAACGATGATTTGATTTTATTGATTGTTTCTTAATTTTCGCAAAATATTTCAAAACGCTTAACTTCTTAAATTCTCTCCATTATAGGAAGAACTCTGCCAAGTTTTTGATATAATTAAACGCAACTTCACAATATAAAAACTTACAAATATCTCCTGAATGCCCGAAACAAGTTCCAGCATAGATCCTGATATTTTATCCAAAACATCCTCTCTTAAAATTAGAGCGAGAACACTGGTAGAAGGATTTTTATCAGGACAGCATAAGAGCCCGCATAAAGGTTCAAGCGTAGAATTTGCAGAATATAAAACCTATTCGCCAGGCGATGATATTCGCCATATAGATTGGAAGGCTGTTGGGAAAACTGATAAATATCATGTAAAACAATTCGAGCAATCAACCAACTTAAAATGCACAATTATGTTAGACGGAAGCGGCTCAATGGCTTATGAGTCTCCCAATAAAAAAGAGTCGGCAATCAGTAAAATGGAATACGCGCGAACCCTAGCCGGAGCTTTATCATATTTGATTTTAAATCAATTTGACGCGGTCGGATTAACAACATTTAACGATAAAACAATATCTCACATTCCGCCGCGATCAAAACCCTCTCATTTCCAACATATTGCCCACGATCTAGAGAACTTGGCTCCTTCAGGTATTACTCGTTTTGGTCAAGTAATTGACTCGTTATCGGAGAGAATTCCTGGAAGGGGGATGGCAATCGTAATTTCGGATTTTTTTGCTAGAGACGACGATTTAATTAAAAGTTTAAAGTTGTTATCGTCTTGCGGGCTGGAAACAATTATATTTCACATTCTTCATCCAGACGAATTGTATCTACCATTTGAGGGCGATGTTGTATTCGAATCTTTAGAGGACGACCTTCCAGTTGGGTTAGATCCATATGATATACGCGATGCATACCAAACTTTGATTAGGGAGAAAATTGATTCCTATAAAAATAGCTTTCATGCGCTAGGTATAGATTACATTTTTTTAGATACTTCCCAATCTTTAGACCAAGGTCTAAGTTATTATTTACTAAAAAGAAAAAGTCTTCAAAAATGGCGATCTTAAAAACAAAATCAAATATTAATTATCCTTTGGGTTAATAGGCGCCAAAATTCCAGATGAAAAATAAAAAATGGGAAATATATAAACCCCAAATTTTTTTGAGGCTCATTAATGGCTCTTAATTTTTCGTCTCCTATTTTTTTATTTGGGTTACTTGGAATATTTATACCTGTATTAATACACTTGCTCACGAAACGGCAACAAACACATATCAAATTTTCCGCAGTTTATTTGTTATTACAGTCGCAAAAACGTTCAATTAAAAGATCACAACCCAACAAATTCCTTCTCTTGTTATTACGATGTTTGGCCGTCGCCTTTCTTAGTTTGGGTTTGGCCCACCCATTATATTCCTTAGGAAACTCAAATCGCTCTTTGTCCATAACTCCCTCGGCCAATGTAATAATTTTGGACGACTCTTATAGTATGGGATGGAAATCAACTAACAATATCGTATTTGATGAGGCCAAGAACTTAGTCTCTCAAACTATTAATCAACTAACCAAAGGAAGCTCAGTCTATCTCATACTTACATCCAACCCAAACAAACTTGTAGAAGGAAGCGGAGACAATCCAATTACTCTTTTAAAGAAATTAAAATTCGCCGAGCCTTCATTTTTAAGCGCAGATATTGGTTCATCATTTTCCACAGCCATAGAAGCTCTAGAGTCTTCTAAGTTTAAAGAAAAACGAATATACGTTATTACGGATGGCGATAAAAACGCTTGGAAAGATTCCAAGTTTTCTGATATCGGCGGTAGGTTAAATTCCGTAATGACAACAGTATTTGATTTAAGCTCTTTGAGAAAGGGTATTAATAGAGCTGGCATAAATAATTTGGAAACGCGACAAGAATTTTTAACTAATTCTAAATTTGTAAGAGTAAAAACAAAAATTGAAAACTTTTCTGAAAAAAATTCGATTGAAAAACTTTCAGTAAGATTACGCGTTAACGAAAAGATTATTTCAGAAAGCCCTCTTCATATTGACGCTAATTCAATTGCCGTGAAAGAGTTTTCATTCCCACAATTCGGAATTGAACCCGCTATTGGTTATGTTGAATTAGAAAACGATGCGCTAATGGCAGACAACAAAAATTTTTTTGCATACAGGCCAAACCGAAAAATTCCCGTATTAGCCGTAGATGGAGATCCTAAAACTGTCGCAACGCAAAGTGAAACATTTTACTTAGAACGCGCTTTAAACCCATTTTATGGGTCCCACTCTGATATTGAACCTGCAGTTTCCACTTTAGAAGAACTGCCTTCAAGAGATTTACAAAATTTCTCCGTTATATTTTTATGTAACGTTAGAGAACTGCCTCCTAGCTACGAATTTGAATTAGAAAGATTTGTTAATGCTGGAGGTTCATTGTTCGTTTCTCTTGGAGATCAAATAGATCCCAAGTTTTATAATGAAAAACTAGGAAATCTAATCCCGGTAGTAATTCAAAACATAAATCAGGCTATTGATCCCACAGACGAATTTAAATTATCTTTTAAAGCAACCGACCACCCCGTTTTTGAAGGATTTGAAGAAAAAATAATACGCGAAATGGAAGCCATAAGGTTTAATTCATTTTTTAAAGTGGAACCGCGCGTAGATGCAAATTTCAACATTCCACTGCGATTTTCTGATGGAACTATTGCGGCAGTTGAAACTCAATTCGGCAAAGGAAAAGTCATTCTATTTGTTTCAACAGCAGATCGTGATTGGAATGATTTTCCAATCCAGCCAACCTTTCTGCCCTGGATTCAAAGGTGGGTTAAATACGCTGCACATGGCCTCAATACATTCTCGCAAGGCAATTTATTACCTGGAACTCCTTTTTCTTGGGAGGGTAATCTCAATCAAACCTACTGGATACAATCTCCTGATAATAAGGTGTACTATTTTAAAAATTCTGAAAAAAAATTTTTGAATACTTTTCGACCCGGGGTTTATCGAATTTTTTCCAATCCTCAATCTACTGATGATTCGACTCAACAAACTTTAACAAACCCTCCCAGCCTACCGCCCGAGGCAGAATTAGTTGGAACTTTTTCGGTTAATATCGATTCACGCGAATCACATTCGGAAAACATTACCGAAAACGAAATTAATACATTACTACCATCAACAAACCTAACTTTAGTCAAAAATTACAATAATCTAGAAAAACCGAATAATCCAACCGCTACTCCTTTAACTATTCCGCTCTTATTAATGGCGGCTCTGTCTCTCTGCTTAGAGGGTTTTGTTGTCCGAAGGGAATAACTAAAAAAAGCCGCTCTCTCCGATATTTTATCGCTTTAAAAACAATCAGTTCTTCAAAAAAAACTTTTCTTGTAACGAAATCAAATTTTCAGTAATTTCTCAAAAATTTTTATCCAATTGATTTTAAAACCTTTACATTACTTTGAAAAACCGAATTAAACTTATCCGCTATAATTATTAAAATGACTAAAATTTTTCTTTTTGTGAACTTTGTATTTCATTTTCTAGAAAATTCACAAAATCTAATTTTTGGATTTTTTATCAATAACTTAAATTTTCCATTTTTCTAATTTTCGTAGGTAATTTCATATTTTTTAATAGATATAAAGATTCTGCCTTGGAAAGGTTATCTTCAAAGCCCATTAGCGGAATTAGTAAGATCAAAAATTTATGCGAATTTTAAAATTAACCCAAAATAAGCCTTGCCAACTTGTTTGCTTTACTAAAGAATTTGCCAAAGTTAGACTAAACTATTAATCGGTTAAAGAATATTTTATCAAGGCTACCGTTCTCAAAATTATCTGTAACCAGAATTTTTTATATTACAAAATACGATAGTAATCAATATCTTGGTTTACATAATTTATTTTAACTCCCGAAGAAAACGGAGTTTTTTAAATTTTCTTATTCAAGGTCTGGGAAAAACCTTAGTCAAATAAAATACAAAATTAACTTTCGTGAATCTTCGTAATTTTTTCAATGGATCAAAACCCAATAAATATACGTTTTCTTTATGGCGCCAAGGTCAAAAAAATAATTGTTGCGCTATTGATAATCGTATTTCCCCTTATCTCGCCTGCCTCTTCCACTCTAGCTGAAAACGAAGACTTTAACGAATACGTAGTTAAAGCTGGTTTTTTATATAGTTTTACAAAGTTTATCGACTGGCCTGAAGATAAATTAAAAAATAAGAAAAAAGGAAGATTTAATCTATGCCTATTTGGAGAAAATCCCTTTGGTAATATCCTTAAGAACTTAGCGAAAAAGAGAAAGTTTAAAGGATCGGAGCTAATAATTAAAGAAAACCCCCCAAGCGATCATCTCAAAAAGTGTCATATATTATTTATACCCAGGCCATACGGAAGTTTTCTTAAGTCTCTATTAAAAATTATAGGTAAGGCGCCTGTCCTTGTCGTTACAGAAGAAACCGGATTAGCCGACCAAGGAGCTGGCATTAACTTTGTGATTAAAGAAGGGAAAAAAAATAAAATTCGTTTCCAAATCAACCGAAAAGCTGTTGAACGAGGTAGGTTGTGGATTAGTTCTGAGCTATTAAAGTTGGGACTTCCCAATTGAGGAGATCAATATGCAAATTTTAAAAGACCTCCGTATTAGAGCCAAGCTCACAATAATCCTTTTGGGGACAACTTTTTTGACTCTATTATTCTCAAGTTTTTTCTTTATCATAAAAGACACTCAAACATTCAAAACAAATTTAGTAAATAATCTCAACACATTGGCTGGAGTAGTTGGGGCTAATAGTAGATCTGCATTAGAGTTTGGAGATCCAATTACGGCAAAAAATACTCTTTCCTATGTTAAGGAAGAACCTCAAATTCTTTTCGTTGCGCTTTATGACGAAAATGGAGTTCCTTTCGCTTCCTACTCACGGATAGAAAAGGAACCGGTTCCAAGTCCGAAATTAATAAAAATTGGCCATGTTATCGCCGACGATCATGTTGAAATATTTCGTCCAATTACTCTAAAAGGCGAAAAAATTGGCAGCATATACCTTTATTCTCATTTAAAAGACCTTCAGGTACAAAGAGATAATTATTTAGTCTTTGTAGGTTTGGTCATGTTTGTCGCTTTGCTATTTTCATTCTTTTTTTCCATAAGAGTTCAAAGGGTTATCTCAGACCCTATTCTTTCATTAACTAATACGGCAAAATTGGTTGCAACAAAATCAGACTATGCAATTCGAGTGCACCGTGACAGTAAAGATGAATTAGGAACTCTTTTTGACGGTTTTAACGATATGCTCTCCCAAATACAAAAAGGCAACTTGGAGCTTAGACAATATCGAGATAATTTAGAACAACTTGTCGAGGAGCGAACCGAAAAATTAAAAACTGCACAAAAAGAGCTTGTCCAAAAAGAAAGGTTAGCTTTATTGGGCGAACTATCGGCAAAAGTAGCTCATGAGCTGAGAAATCCTTTAGGAACAATTAGAAATGTTATCTTTTCAATATCTTATTCGGTACCTAAAAATGACAAAAATAGTCATAATCTATTAGAAATGGTTGAAAGAAATATCGTCCGTTGCAATAGTATAATAGAGGAATTACTCGACTTTGCCAGACCGCATTCTCCAAAAAAAGAATGGGTCCAAATCGATAAGTTTCTAGGTGAAATTCTCAATGAACAAAAACTTGATAATGATTTTTTAGTTCAGGAAAGCTTTAATTCAAAAGTCTCTGTTTTAATTTATAAAGAAAGGCTCCGCAGGGCTATCATCAACATTATAGAAAACTCGCTCCAAGCTCTTTCCGAAAAAAAATCTAAAACGAATAAAAAAGGCGAAACAATTAGCGGTTTAAATTTAAATATAAATATCGTTTTAAACTCAAATATACTAGAAATTTATTTTATAGATACCGCATTAGGGATTCCCGAAGAGGAATTTAAGAATATTTTTACGCCATTATACAGCACTAAAAGCTTTGGTGTAGGGCTGGGTCTGCCAATAGTAAAAGAAATAATGAACCAACATCAAGGTGGGGTTGAAATTTCAAGCAAAATAAACGAAGGTTCGACAGTAAAGCTTTGGCTACCTTTATTTATAAAAGATTAACCAAAAACGGACTAGGGAATATATATTTTAAAACTTCAAAAAAATCATCTTAGAAAACATTAAAATTATTCGATTTATTATTCAGGTTTAACAGGCATTTGTCTGTTAAACCCAGTAGACAAAAATAAATTCAATTTTTCGATTTTAAAATCTCTTGAGCGATAGATTTGTAAATCTCTGAAACCTCCTTAACCAAATTATCGGGCATATCAGGAATTAGAGGTTCTTCCGATTTTGATTTACGAGCGGCGTCCAATTCATCTTTATAACCAATTTTGCGATAATGCATTCTTACCGCTTCTTTACTCAACTCGATGTGTTCTCCATTTTCTAAATAACGTTTCTTATCCCAATATCTATCTTCATCAGGAGTTCCAAACACATCAACTATCATTAATTGACCTTCTCTGTCGTATCCAAATTCCTTTTTGCCATCCACATGAATTAAATTGGAAGATTCTAATCGTTCTTCTATAGCGTCGTCGATTCTAATGCAAATGTCTTCAATCTCATCCATCCGCTCTTGTTCCATTTTAGAGATCTCTAAAGCCTCGCTAGTCGAAAGTATCCTGTCATGAGATTCTAATTTGGTGCTAGTTTCAAAATAGGGTTCTGGCAACTCCATTCCATATGGAACCTCCGAAACCCCCAAACTTTCTGGTTCTATTTTGCCTTTGCGCAATCGATCATGAAAACTACCTGCGGCATAATGCCTGAGAATAAACTCTAATGGAATTAAGTGATTGGTTTTTCCGTCAATAATTTTTGAATAATCGCGGATAATCTGAACCTCTTTGACTCTTATCGTTTTTGGCCCTGTGCGCTCAATGAAATGACACTCAATATCTAAATCCTTTAATAAATCGAACCAAAAACACGCTAAATCACACAAAGTTTCGCCTTTTCCGGGAATTACGTTGCCAATGGGTTTGTCAAAAACTGAAACTTTATCAGTAAAATCAAATTCGCAAACTCCATCTTCAACTTTATATACATCTTTTACCGAACCCGAATAAATTAGTGTTTTGTTCACCTTTCCTCCATTAGGTTTGAGCTTTGACACTAGCAAAACGCAAAAAATTTTCTTTAAACTTTTAAAAAACGCGTTGAAAAATATTATCTACGTTTTTTAGATGATAATTTAAATCGAAAGACTTCTCTAATTCCTCAACCGTCAAATATTTTTTAATATCTTTGTCTTTTTTTAACCTAGATAAAAAGCTATCGCCTTTTTCCCACGTAGCCATGGCATTTCTTTGCACTATCTTATAAGCTTCCTCTCTAGAAACTCCCTTACGAGTTAAAGCAAGTAAAATATATTGAGAAAATATTAACCCACCAGTTTTTTCAAGGTTTTTCTGCATATTTTCTGGGTATACAATCAACCTGTCTATCAGTTGGGTCATTTTTGTCAGCATATAATGCAACAAAATACAGCTATCGGGTCCAATCACTCTTTCTACTGAAGAATGACTAATATCTCGTTCGTGCCAAAGTGGAACATTTTCTAATGCCGCAGAGGCATTTCCCCTAATAATACGGGCTAAACCGCTCATCTGCTCCGAAACAACAGGATTTCTTTTATGGGGCATCGCTGAAGAACCTTTCTGTCCCGATGAAAAATATTCTTCCGCTTCTAAAACTTCAGTCCTTTGTAAATGTCTTATTTCAACTGCGAATTTATCCAAAGAACTAGCTATAACTGCAAGTGTGGAAAAAAACTCAGCGTGGCGATCTCTTTGAATAACTTGACTGGAAATAGCGGCGGGTTTCAATCCTAATTTTTTGCAAACATATTCCTCGATGATGGGAGGAATGTTAGCGAATGTTCCAACTGCTCCTGAAATTTGCCCTGTAGATATAGTGTCTCGAGCTCGCTTCATCCTTTGAATATTGCGGCAAATTTCAGAGTACCAATTAGCCAGTTTAATTCCAAAAGTTGTGGGTTCTGCATGAATGCCATGCGAACGACCAATTGTTACCGTATTTTTATGATTGTGAGCCTGTTTTTTTAAAACATCTCGAAAGTCCTCTAATTTTTTAATTATTAGTTTAGAGGCCTGTTTTAGCTGAACTCCAAAAGCCGTGTCTACCACATCTGAAGAAGTCAATCCTAAGTGAATATAGCGAGAAGCCGGACCAACATATTCTGAAACACAAGTGGTAAATGCAATGACATCATGCCTTGTTTCTTTTTCAATTTCATCAATACGCTGAATATTAAAATTGGCTTTTTTCTGAATTTCCTCAAGAGCGTCTTTTGGAATTTCTCCCAAGTCAGCCCATGCTTCGCAAGCCGCAATTTCAATTTTAAGCCAAATATCGAACTTATTTTTAGGTTCCCAAATGGCTCCCATTTCAGGAAGAGTGTAACGGGAAATCAAAACCCAATCTCCTAGTTTGAAGTAATGAATAGAGCATAAAAAAATTTGAAACACTCTTTAAAATTCAGAGTGATTCTAACTGATAACATTAAAAGAAGTTTATTTTAAGAAAACCTCTAATAATTGGCATTTTTACCAGTTTGTTATCGCCTGGCCCTTAAATTCAAGGGTCAGGCTTCTGGCAAATCTGAATTTTTAGAGATTCCCTTAAGACAATTAAATAAAGAAAAGCCAACTGAAACAAACTTTTAGAAATTTTCTTTATGGATTGCGGGCTGTAACCAAACAAGATAAAATAACGCCCTAAAGAACTTATTAAATTTGGCGAAAAGCCATATTAAACGGAAAACCGGTTGAAATCAACGAAGGAACTAACCCATAAAGTTCTTTTTTTAAGGTAAGGAATTAAATACTTCTAGCCACTAGCTTTTAATCTTATTCACCTCCCAATTAAACATTATGTCTTCCCCTAATTCGATAAAAGTTTGTTTTGTCTGCTTAGGAAATATTTGTAGATCGCCTCTAGCTCAAGGTGTTTTTGAAGCCTTAGTAACAAAGGAAAATTGTCAGAATTTAGTTCACATTGAATCCGCCGGAACAGGCAATTGGCATGTCGGAAAACCTCCAGATAAAAGGATGCAAGCCACAGCTCGCAAAAATGGCGTTGTATTGAATTCTTTAGCTCGTCAATTCCAATCTGACGATTTTGATCGATTTGATATAGTGATTGCTATGGATCAGTCTAATCTAATGGATTTATCGGCGCTTTGTTCCCCTTCAACGGCCAAGAAAAAACTACGTTTATTTAGATCTTTTGATCCAGAACATATTTCCACGCAACCACTAGACGTTCCTGACCCATATTACGGAGGCGACGAAGGCTTTGATAATGTTTTCAATATAGTTAATAGAACCTCCCCTAAAATTCTTGAATTTATAAAAACAAATTATTTGAATCATTGATGAAACTGCAAGTCTTAGAAGTTTTATCAAAAATTTATGGAATAAAAACTTCAATTGAAAGTTCCTCTCATTGTGGTGGCGGTTCGATCAATGAAGCCCAAATTCTTCGATTATCAAATCAAGAAAAAGTTTTTTTAAAATCCAACCCTTTTCCCCCTCCAGATTTTTTTAAAAAAGAAGCCCAAGGATTAGAAATATTAAGCTCGGCATCCGAAGGACCAAGAATCCCTAAAGTATTGGGTTTAGACCCTGGAAAAAATCCAAAATTTATTTTGTTGGAATTTTTAGAAGAAACCCAAACAAACTATTTTCCAAGCTTGGGGAAAAAACTTGCCGCTCTTCACAAAGTTTCGGATAAATTTTTTGGTCTAGATCATGATAATTTTATAGGTAAAACTCCCCAAATCAATACTCAAGAATCCAGCGGCATCATTTTTTTCAGAGATCATCGTATTGGCTTCCAACAAAGTCTCGCCAGGAAAAACAAACTCCTACCGACAGATCTCGATCATAAAATAGATAAGATTAAAAAAAAATTAGACGATTGGCTTTGTTTAGAAAATGAAAAACCAGCGCTTTTGCATGGCGACTTATGGTCGGGAAATTACTTTGGAGGACCTAAGGGAGAACCTTGTCTTTTTGACCCGGCCGTACACTTCGGATATAGAGAAGCAGATTTGGCAATGATGGAGCTTTTTGGAAGTCTACCAAAATCATTTTTTAACTCTTATGTTGAAGCTTTTCCTTTAAACCCTGAATACAACGAAAGACGAGACTTATTTAACCTTTACCATCTGCTAAATCATCTAAATTTATTTGGCAGTTCCTATTTATCATCAATAAAAAGAATTATTAATTTTTATTCATCCTAATTATTTCATTAAGATATTTTGGATGAAGAGGTAAAATCCTTGGCGTTTCTGGCTTTAAAACAAAAATCGATAGTCTCCAATACATAATCCATTGGTATAACCGTAGCAAGACCAGAGTTTTCCTCAAAAACAACCCTAGTTTTTCCGGTTTGTTGACTTACCGCATTATCCTTAAAGGATAAATATCCTGAAACAATACCAATCAAAGAAGGTCTTGCAACTGATCGCGTTCCTTCAACGCTAATAATCTCTGGTTTATAAATAACAGGCCCGCCACTATTTCCAGGAAATACCGAAGCGTCTACCAAATACTCTAAGCCGCGCTTTTCCTGCGCATCTCGTAACCTGGCAATTATCCCAGATCTGGCAATTACGTATTGCCTGTCAAGGTCTACAATTCCCATCGGAAAACCTAAAACATAAATAAAATCTCCTTCAGAAACCCCATTCTGAACCATTTCCGATAAAATCATACTCTGGGAATCCGATTTAAAAAAACTATAAGAAACCTTTTCTTGCTTAAGGAAATCAGCGTCAATTCCTATCGCAGCTAAATCGGCTTTTGAATGGGCCTGCCAATAAGGAATTCCATTAGAATCAAATAACGGAATATCAAAATCCTTTGCCGGTTCAGCCTCCATTGGGTTGAACCTGACAACGGCAGTCTTATGTTTTTTCAACACATGTCGATTAGTTACAATATAAATATGATATTCGCTCTCACCTTCCGAAACTTTCCGAAATAACCTACCTATTAAAGTACCGGTACCAATCCATTTGATATGATCGCTATTTTCACGAACTCCAATAGCTATGACGCAGTCAAAAAAATGGGGAGGAATTAACGCCATAATTTAATTGTCGAGAGAAAGGATTCTAATAATTAAAAAATTGGAGGGTATTTTATATTTTGCGAACTGTAAAAAAAGCTCGAAACTTAGTTTTCATTTTCATATTTTTCTTTATATCGACCATACACATTTTCGTTAATAAACAATTCCACCATATCTTTATCCAATTCATCATTATCGGCCATGGACCGTAATATCCTATTAACAATGGAAAGAGGCATTGCTTTTTTATAGGGTCTATCGGCGGCTGTCAAAGCTTCTGCAATATCTGTAACAGCCATTAGTTTACCCTCGAAAGGAATTTCATCTCCTTTTAGCCCTAAGGGATAACCTTTTCCATTCATACATTCATGATGGGCTCCAGCAAAGTGAGGAATTCGCGCTAGTTTTTTCGTAAAAGGTATTTGATTCAACATTTTAATAGTGACGGCGGCATGATTTTGCATCTGTTTTCTTTCCGCTTCTGTTATGCTTCCTTTCCTTATAGATAAATTCACGAGTTCATTTTCAGTTAAGAGATTCTGAACATTACCGCTTTCATCAATATAAGTCATCTTGGCAATTTCTTGCAATCGCTCAACTTTTTCATCTTCTAAAAACTCTCCTGGTTCATTGCATTTTTTTACAAAATTGCGAATTTCGGTAAACTCCTCTATTTTATTTTCTGTTTCTTTTCTCAAACTTTGAATAATGTCGTCCGACGCGTTTTGAGCAATCAACTCATTTTCTTTTTTAATAGCGTCTAATTTAAAACCCTGAATTACATGCGCTATTCTCAAATCAACAAACTGAATACGGTCAAAAATGGCTTCAAGTTTTTTTCCTTTTTCCACTATTTCGACAGGCGTCGTAACTTTGCCCAAATCATGCATATAACCAGCTAGGCGAAGTTCATACATTTGCTCTTCATTGAAGAAGTTATCCTTAAATTTGCCTTCCTTTTGTTCATTGATCACTTGAGCCATTTCCATTGTCATCTGGGCAACACGCCTAATATGCCCGCCAGTTACAGGAGATTTTTCGTCAATAGCGGTAGCCATAACATCAACAAACGCTTCAAATAAACTTTCAAGGCTTTTAACCAAATTCATATTTGAAATGGCAACAGCCGCTTGCGAAGCCACAGAAACGGCTAAATCTTGAGTTGCATCTGAGAAAGGAACAATTTCCCCGGTTATTGGGTCTATCGAATTTAAAAGCTGTAAAACTCCGACTACTTCATCTTCATGATTCTTCATTGGGACAACAAGCATAGATTTAGATCTATAACCTGTCGAAGCGTCAAATTTTTTGGGACCCGTAAAATCAAATAAGTCGGAATTATAAACATCAGAGATATTGATCGGAACACCCTTAATTGCAGCATAAGCTGACACATTTGATTCGGTTAACTCCACCGGAGGAAAGGTAATGGGTTTTCCTGATACTCCTCCCATAGTAATTCCCAAACTGCCATTTTGTACTATTTGAAAGTGAAGGCGATTTCCTTCAAAAATATAAAGAGTACCGGCGTCGGCTTTAGTTAACTGCCTTACGTGGGAAATTACAAGCTCCAATAACGCCTCTCGATTTCGCTCAGCGGATAAAGCGGTGCCGATTTCGGTCATATTTTTTACAATCTTTTCTAATTCTTTATTTACAGAGGTTATATCCTCCATTAACTTTTGGTTTTGTTGGAGAATTCTTTTTTTCTCCAGCACTTTGTTTACCGCAATTACCAAAGTATCTTCTATATTCTCATCTTTTAATAAATAATCGTTCGCGCCTTGTTCTAAAGCATCTAAAGCGATCTGAATTTGGCTGTTAGCGGTAAGAATGACTACAGGAATATCGTTTCCAGCAGATCTAATATGTTGAATCATCTCAACGCCCGTCATCTTTGGCATATCCATATCAGAAACTATGAGATCTATTTCAGGATGTTCAACTAGTCTTTCAAGGGCATTCAAGCCATCCTCTGCGGTTTCGACCTCAAAACCTCCGGCAACCATAATATCGGATAACATTTCGCGAATACCGAACTCGTCGTCGACAATTAACAGTTTGCTTTTTTTCATAAATATTTTTTTTAAAAAAGTTTATCTTATAAGACTTTTTATGGTGCTCAAGAGGTTAGATTGTTCAAAGTCGCCTTTTATAATATATGCGTCGGCGCCAACTTGCATCCCCTTTTTTTTGTCTTCTTCCCTATCTCTCGAACTTACAATAATTATCGGAGTAAAAAAATGCTTTTCCTCTTTCCGTAAGGCTTCGGTTAATGAAAAACCGTCTAGTTTTGGCATCTCAATATCAGTAACAATTAAATTATATTGAAAGTTTTTTGCCTTTTCCAAACCTTCCATTCCATCAGAGGCGACGTCCACTCTATATCCACATGATTCTAGAATACTTTTTTCAATCTCCCGAGTGCTGGGAGAATCGTCTACCACTAAAATTTGCAAGTCTTTTTTGGATTCATCGTCCGTTTTATCGGTAGATTTTCCGTATTTAATTTCTTTTCTTAATTCAAATAAAGTTGGAACATGAATAAGCGAAATTATGTCGTCTCTGCCAATAGCTGCGGCCCCAGTTATAAAATCAACATCGCGTAAATGAACCGGTAATGTTTTAGTTTCTAAATCTTCCTCGGTAACTATCGACTCAACCATTAATCCTAGCTTATCATTTCCCAATGAAAGAATAAGCACTACGGGCTCCGAAGACGCCGAGGCTTCAGCTTCTGGAAGTCCAATAAAATTTTCTAAGTAATATATCGGAATAAGCTGCTCCCGTAATCTCACCGCTCGCTTATTAACAACTTCTAAAATTTGATCTTGGGGTAACCGAATAATTTCATCTATCGAAGAAACAGGAACCGCTAATCTTAACCCCGAAAAACCTGAAAAAACCAAAGCCCTTACTATGGCCAAAGTCAATGGCAGTTTTACAACAAACTTAGTACCCTTTCCTTCAGAAGTCTCAATAGCTATTGACCCGTTAAATCGTTCCACGATATTTCCTTTAACGACATCCATTCCAACTCCTCGTCCAGACACATCGGTGATAAAAAAGCTGGTGCTAAAATTAGGGGTAAAAATCAAATCAATAATTTCAGACCTGGAAATACTAAGTAAAGTTTCTTTTTCCATTATTTTTTGTTTTAAAGCTTTTTCTTTTATTTTTTCGACTTGTATACCACGACCATCGTCCACAATCTCTACGACTACATTTCCGCCTTCGTAACGAGCTTCAATTGTTATTGTGCCTTTAACAGATTTACCTGCCCGCACTCTTTCTTCTGGAGATTCTATACCATGGTCTAGGCTATTACGTATCAAATGAACAAGAGATGGACCAATCTGCTCAATAATTTTATTATCGAGTTCGGTTTCTCCTCCTTTTAAGACCAGTTCAACCTCTTTATTTAACGAATGAGAAATATCCCTCACTAATCGAGGGAAACTATCGAAAACCGTTGAAATAGGAAGCATTCTCATTCTTAAGACATAATCTCTTAAATCGTCAGTCAGTAACCCCTGAACGCTAAGATTATCTCTCGCTCGCTCCATAAAATTCCTAGTCCTACTACGATATTCCCTCAGGATAGCCAAAATATCCGCTTTAAATTGTGGATCTAAACCGTTGCTAAGATTTTGTAATTTAGAAATTACTTCTTTCTGCTTTCTATTTGGAGTTTCCAACTCATCAAGCAGTTTTAAATCCTGTCTCATTTGCCCCTGGTTAGATAAAACCTCCCCCATAAGCTTAATGGCAACATCGAGTTTTCTAGAGGGAATTCTAATCGTCTCATTTTCATTTTCTTTTAGACGGGAGGCGGAAACGTCTCCGGTTTTCTTAGCCACTTCAGTAATTTCTTTAGATGAAGAAGATTCAGGCAAATTTTCAATCTTTTTTGTTTCTTGGATAATGGGAGGAGACTCCTCCTTATTATCATACTCAGGAACAGTTTCTGGGGTCTCGGTTTGAGGTTCAACTCGAGGGGTTTCTACTTCGGGTTTATTTATAGCTGGAGGCGGTATTTCTAATTTCCCCTTGGCAACTCCATCCAAACGTTCGAACAGGGGATCTAAATCGCCTTCAAATAATTCTCCCTTTGCAGCCGCTTCAGAAAGGTCGGTCAAAAAATCAACCGCTTGTAGAAATAAATTAAAAAGAGCTTTGGAAGGAGAAATCCGCTTTTCCGAAAAAGCTTCCAGGGCATCTTCTAACAGATGAGCCAATTCGCTCATATCTGTTAAGCCAAACATTTTAGAAGAACCCTTCAGGGTATGCGCAATGCGAAAAATTCGTTTCAAAGTATCCGCATGCTCGGGATTTTTTTCTAGATCTAAAATGCCCTGACTTAAACCAATAATATGGTCTTTTGCCTCGCCTGAAGCAAACTTCTTAGCGTATTTTGCTTTATCAAATGCCACTAATTAATCTCCATTTTTCCATTATTATAAGCGAGATAAGAGGGGGAAGGAACTGTTTCTTAAATTTGTTTTAGCGCTTAAAATTTAATTAAATCAGTTTCTAACTAATATTTAATTTTGATTCTCTATACTTTAACTCCTTTAAAACCAACAAAACCTAATTTAGATTATAATATTGGATAATTTTTCACGAACTTTAAATTGGTAAAAAAGATGCGCCTTCAAAAGAATCCCGTAAGTTTTCTATTTGATATTTACAAACTCATTAATTCTAAAAAAATTCTTTTTTTATTTGTTTCTTTAGCTCTTTTTTTGGGATGCGGTCCAAGTTGGAGTCATTCAGATTTTAAAAGCGTCGAAGGTTCTAAGCCTGAGGAAGTCTTTGAAAAAGATTTAGAAAGTTGTCTAAAACAAAAGGGAAAATACAGTAGCATAATTCAAGGAAGGGAGTATGGATTTAGAGGCGAACATGCCCCGTTTTTGGGGTGCATGAGGTACAAAGGCTGGAGTCCAAAGAAATCTTATTCCTAATTTGATATTTTAACCAAAGGGAACCTCTAAAAATTCAGATTTGCTAGGAGCCTAGCTCTTAAACTCAAGGGCCAGGCGATAGCAAACCAGCAAAAACGCCAATTATTAGAGGTCCTTTAAAATCAATTTGAGGCAATGCGCAAAGCTATGGCTGAACGCATCAACGAAATTCTTGATTCGATTCCTAAACTTCCCGGCATTTATATGATGAAGGATGGGAAGGGGAAAGTTCTCTATATTGGGAAAGCAAAGTCTCTGTTTTCTCGCGTTCGTTCGTACTTTCAAGGTTCTCGCAATCTTATGCCCCGCTCTAGAGCTATGATTTCAAAAATCAAAGATATCAAAGTATTAACAACCGAATCTGAACGCGAAGCTCTTATCCTCGAAAGCAATTTTGTTAAAAAATACCAACCACGTTATAACGTCCTACTAAAAGACGACAAACACTACCCTTATATACGCTTAACATTAGGGGAAGCTTATCCACGGTTAGAAATCGTTCGCAAAATCAAAAAAGATTCTTCCGCTTATTTTGGTCCATACACCATGGTTAAAGAAGTGCGAGAGACTATTAGATTAATCTATAAAATCTTTCCACTAAGGCAAAGCAAAGACGATTTAGACGGAACAAAAAAACGTCGCCCATGCTTAAACTACCAAATTGGACGCTGCCTTGCCCCATGTTCGTCAAAAATATCTCCAGAAGATTATTCTAAAATTGTTAAAGACGTTCAATTATTTCTTAAAGGAAAAAATGGGGAATTAATCGAAAGTCTAAAGAAAAAAATGCTTATAGCTTCTGAAACCATGGAGTACGAAAAAGCCGCTGTTTATAGGGATAAAATTGCCGCTGTAAAAACCATATTCGACAAACAAAAAGTTATTTCCACTTCTCAAGAAAACCATGATGCAATTGGATACTATAGAGAAGGAGATTCCGCCCTTGTTCAAGTATTAATCGTCCGAGACGGTAAATTAATTTGGGAAAAAAACGTACGACTAAAAAGTCAAAGCGAATTCGAAAATAATGAATTATTAGCTTCATTCTTAAAGCAATATTACGCTGACGAACCTATACTTCCCAGAGAAATTCTACTCCCCCATCCTATAGAAGATCAAAATTTATTAAGCGATTGGTTATCAGAAAAAAAAAGAAGTCGAGTCGCTTTAGAATCTCCTACAATGGGAAAAAAAAGAAGCTTGGTTGCGATGGCGGCTTCAAACGCTAAATTGGCTTTAAAAAACGAGCTAGATGACGATGAATCTCGTGTTTTGATGCTGGAAGAACTCCAAACTCAACTCTCTTTAAAAAGTTTACCCCAAATTATTGAGGGTTTTGATATTTCAAATATTTCTGGGACATATTCCGTCGGTTCTATGGTTTGCTTTAATGAAGGAAAAGCCGATAAGACAAACTACCGCAGATTTAAAATTAAAGACGTAGAAGGGATTGACGATTACGCAATGCTAAGAGAAGTTTTAATTAGAAGATATGGGCGTTTGATAGAAGAGGAAAAACCTTTACCCGACTTAATTTTAATAGATGGAGGTAAGGGACACTTAAACGCAGGATTGCAGGCGCTACGCGATCTAAGCTTAGAAGATAAAGTTGACTTAGTTTGTATAGCTAAAGGAAAAAACAGAAACGATTTAAGAACCGACGAAGTTTTCTCACCTCAAAAAAAAGAACCATTTTTATTTAGAGAACATTCTCCCGCGCGGTTACTTTTGCAAAGGATTCGCGACGAATCACACCGATTTGCCATCACTTACCACAGAAAATTGAGAAATTCGAAAACGTTAAAATCACCACTAGAATCTATTCCTGGAATTGGTAAAAAACGCAGGTTAGCCTTACTAAAAAAATTTGGAAGCTTGGAAAATATTCGAAACTCAACTCCTAACGAATTAGCACAATTACCTGGAATAACTGAACCTTTAGCTAAAAACATACTAGAAGCTGTCCAAATTAAGTTTTAAACTCCGGCCTAAAAATTGATAAATAAATTACGCCCATTTTTAAATCTATTTATAACCTTGGTTATTCGACCTCTTTATAAAGACCCGTTTCGAACCAGCGTAACCATTCTAGGGGTAGCCATCGGAGTATCCGTATTTTTGAGCGTACAATTAGCTAATAGACAAACTTTAAATTCATTCAAAGAAAGCGTCGACCTAGTTCTCGGACGAGCCGACGCTACAATACATGCCGACGGAATGCCTTTCGACGAAATGACATTCAAGTCTTTAAGTTCTTTGAGAAAGTTAATAAAACCATATCCCGTTATCGAAGCAAAAGTCGTTGAAACAAAATCGGGAGAAATAGTTGAAATTTTAGGGACCGATCTTTTACAAGACAGTGGAATTCGAGATTTCTCATTGAAAACGACTCAAAAAGACCTTAATGGTCTTGTTCCTCTAATTTTAGATCCTGCCGGGATTATCCTACCTGAAAAATTTATTCCTGAAACATCGTTTGAGCCAGGAGATCAAATTTCCTTTACCATCAACGGTAAAAAAACTTTATTAAACGTAACTGCAACGCTCGAAAATAAAGGAATTGCGAAAGCGTTGAACGGTAATTTTGCTCTAATGGATATTGCAGCGGCTCAAAATGTATTTGAAAAAATCGGTAAATTAGATCGAATAGACGTTGAATTTCTTGAAGATAAAAGCTTCGAATTCTATCAAAAAAAAATTTCTGAAATTCTTCCAAATTATTTAAGAGTAGATAGACCTGAAAGAAAAAATCAGCAAGTAGAAAAAATGCTTAGAGCCTTTCAGTACAATTTATCGGCCTTAAGTTTTGTCGCTCTTCTAGTAGCTCTCTATTTAATTTATAACATGGTGGCTCTTTCAGTTGTTCGAAGGAGAGTAGAAATAGGAACTTTACGCGCATTAGGCGCTTCGCCTTTTTCAATTGCGGCGATATTTTTTCTAGAAGCTGGAATTATAGGAGTGATCGGTTCTGTTTTAGGAATAGCTCTCGGTTATTATCTTGCCGAGTTTTCTTTAAACGCCGTTTCATTGACTATAAACGCGCTTTATGTTTCAAATAACGTTGGAGAAACAAAATTCCTACTTTCCGAAGCCTTTCCTTATTTTTTACTTGGAGTTGGATTATCTTTTTTTTCAGCTTTACTTCCCGCAATTGAAGCCGCAACAGCATCGCCAACTAAAGTTATGCGACGCGGAAGTTATGACTTAAAAATATATCGTGGAAATAAAAGCCTCAATTACACCGCCACAATGACCTTGGTTTGTTCAATATTTTTTGCTTTTCTTCCTCCTATTGATCAATTTCCATTTTTTGGATTTTTTTCAGTTTTTCTCTTAATCCTTGGATGTTCTTTATTCTCTCCCTCGCTATTGCTAATAGCTAGAGACAAACTTCGAACTCAGCTTCAACGCTATTTTGGGGGCGAGGGTTTGCTTGCTTGTCTAAATTTGGCGCAAAATGTAGGCAGAAATTCTATCGCCATTTCTTCTCTCGCTATCGCATTCATGATGATTATAAGCATGTCAATCATGGTGCATAGTTTTAGACAAACTGTAGTCGTGTGGATTGGCCAAACTCTCAAAGCAGATTTGTTCATCCGCCCGGCATCTGGGAGAAATATTGATTACCAACATACTTTCTCACCGCAAAAAGGCGAGAAATTGAAATCCATTTCAGGAATTGCGGCAGTTGATTTATTCCGCGCTATCAATCACTCATATAACAATCTTCCAATCATAATAGCGTCGGGAGATTTTTCTATCGTATCTCGTTTCGGAAATTTAGTAATTAAATCGGGAATGAAATCTGAAAATTTGGGCGCGGCTATGGTTAATCAAAATCAAGCCATCGTTTCGGAGGCGTTTTCTTTGAAACACCAAGTTGAAGTCGGGGATACTATTAATTTAAAAACGCCAAAAGGACCGCTTAATCTAAAAATCGTTTCAATCTACTATGATTACTCTCAAGAAAGAGGATACATAGTCATAGATCGAACAACGTTTTTAAAATATTACGAAGATTCTTTGATTAACAGTATCGTTGTGTATTTAAAAAACAAAAAAGATCTTCCAAAAATACGAAAAGAAATCGTTAGTAAAATCGCACAAGATCAAAACGTTATAGTCCGGACCAATGGCGAACTCAAAGATGAAGTTTTGCGAATATTCGACAATACATTTGCTATAACATATTCTTTGGAAATCGTAGCTATTTTTGTAGCCGTCTTAGGATTGTTTAATACTTTATTATCTCTCGTACTTGAAAGACAAAGAGAAATAGGCATTTTAAGATTTATTGGAGCGTTTAAACGACAAATAAAAAAAGTTGTTTTGATCGAGGCTGGAATTTTGGGTCTTATCGGCTCTACGATAGGGTTAGCGGCGGGAATAATAGTTTCCTATCTGCTCATTTATGTAATTAACAAACAGTCATTTGGATGGACGATTCAAGTCCATTTTCCAATTTTGTTCATTTTTGTAATGCTAATATCTTTTTGGACAGCCTCTGTAATTGCAGGTTGGTATCCATCAAGAACTGCTTCCAATTTAAACGCTATGAATGCAGTTCGGACAGAATAATGTTTTAATTTCTTTTTCGCTAGCTAGGAAGCGCTATATCCGTTAAATTAAGTTGGAGATTCTCATTTCCATGCCATTCATTAACTGTCGCTTCATAAACAATATCTACTTGGTCGCCATCTTTTAATTTATTCTCAAAAGCCGACCTCATATTGAAAGCAATAACGTCTTTTAATGCATTCTTTTGTAAAACTTTAAAACGAACATGGTTTGCGTCTTTTCCAAGGAACTTGATATTACGTAAGATAACATTTCGGCTTGTGAAAACGGGAATTGGGTTGACCGCTCCAAAAGGACTTAGTTTGTTAATTTCGTCAATTAATTCAAAAGTAACATCGGCGAGTTTAATCTCGCAATCGATCTTAACTTCTGGAATTAAGTCGTCCTCGCTTAAAAACTTATGTCCAATTTCTTTAAACGCACGTTTAAAGTCGCCAATTTTTGAAGCTTCTAAAGTTAAACCCGCAGCAAACGCGTGACCTCCAAACTGCTGAAAATAGCTTGAACAGTCTTGCAACCCCTTAAACAGATTAAACTTGGGAATACTACGACCTGAACCATTGCCAACACCATCTTTTATAGCAATTAGAACAGCTGGCCTATAAAATCTTTCGACTATGCGAGAAGCTACAATTCCAACAACGCCACGGTGGAAATTTTCCGAAACCAACACAATAACCCGATCATTTTCTAAATCCACTTCTTTAGAAACTAAATACTCCGCTTCCTTTTGAGTCCATTTTTGAACGTCTTGCCTTTCACGATTTACAGTCTCTAATCCATTAGCCAAATCAGTGGCTTGAGAAAGATCCTGTGAAAGGAGTAAGTGTAAGCCCGAATCGGCTTTTCCCAACCTTCCAGCGGCGTTAAGTCTAGGTCCCAACCCAAAACCAATTGATTGAGAATCAACGGCGCCATTTAAACCCGCAACTGATTTTAACGCAATCAGACCCGGTTTTTGAGTGGTGGTAAGCTCCTCCAAACCATGTCGAGTCAACACATGATTTTCTCCAGTCAAAGGAGCGACATCGGCGATAGTTCCTAAAGCAAAAAGGTCAAGATATTGTCTTAAATTAGGCAATTTATTTTTTTCCCAACCAGAACGATAAAGAGCGGTTCGAATCGCTGTAGATAACTTCATCACGATTCCAACACCGCATAAAAACCTAAAAGGATAAGAACAATCTGGTTGGTGGGGGTTCAAAACCGCTAATGCTTGCGGTAAACCTTCAGCGCTAACTTGATGGTGATCAGTAATAATAACATCTAACCCCATTTCTTTTGCTATAGCGACTTCCTTAACCGCAGTGATTCCACAATCTGCCGTTATCACCAAAGAACTCCCCATATCTTTAATAGAATTTAAAGCATCCACGGTCAAACCATAACCTTCAACCATTCTATTGGGAAGATAATATCGAATTGGTATACCTAAATCTCGAAAAAAATGAATTAAAAAAGCTGCAGAGGAAACGCCGTCGACATCATAATCTGCAAAAACGGTTAAAATCTCATTTGCTTCGATAGCTTTAATAATTCTATCTACTGCGATTTTCATTCCTTTCATAAGAAAAGGGTCGTGTAGATTTGATAAATCGCCGTCAACAATATATTTTGCATCCTCTCCGGTAAGAACCTTACGATTGACTAATAATTTGGCGACTAAAGGAGAAACACACGCTTCTTCCATCAATCTAAGACAATCGTCTGAAGAAGGATTGGCCAAAATCCATTTTTTTTTGTTTAAAGAAAGCATATTATTTTTTATTCGCAATAAGACAATAAAATTTTAGCTTAAACGGCATTTCTAATCTACATCCTAAACTAAAGCGCTCAAACAAGCTAATTAAGTATTAAAAATTTTAATCAAAACCTGTTTACAAATGCTCTCGAACGCCTTTAAATGTCTTTCGGTGAATAGGACAAGGTTTAAACTCTCGAATCTTTTCTCTATGGAGTTTAGTTCCATATCCTTTATGTTTATTAAAACCATATTGAGGATAATTTTTATGGTATTCGTCCATAATACGGTCCCTAGTTACCTTAGCTAATACAGACGCGGCGGCAATCGATTGGCTTAATTGGTCCCCTTTAATTATTGCTTTTTGCTCTTTGGGAAACTCAAAAGTACGATTACCATCAACAAGAATAAAATCAGGCGACATAGGAAGTTTTTCCGTGGCTATTTTCATAGCTAATAAAGCAGCCTGTAAAATATTGATGTCGTCGATTATAGGTACATCCACAATTCCAATTCCGAAACCAAGGGCAGATTTTTTGATTACCTCAAAGACTCTACCTCTTTGCTTTGAAGTCATTTGCTTAGAATCTCGAAGTTCCGAAATTGGTTCAAATTCTTTTAAGATCACGGCTGCGGCTACAACAGGCCCCGCCAATGGTCCTCTTCCGGCTTCGTCAACTCCCGCAATAAAATTAAAACCTTTAGCTTTGGCTTCTTTTTCAAACTGAAACATAAACTTTTAAAGTTTTTAGATTATGAGAATCCAAAATATATGTTTTAAATAGAGTAATAAAAATATTGAAAAAAGAGAGACCAATTTCTATAATCGTTACATGCATAAAAAATTAAATTTCATAATAATCGCATCACTAATTGCGATTACAGCATGCGTAACAACACCCGTTAGCGAAAAATCTGCCCTAATACTAATTCCTTTTTCGCAAGAACTTTCCTTAGGAGCTCAATCTTATAACGAAATTCTTTCTAAGGAAAAAATTTCCCAGAACGCTAACTTAAATAGTATGATCCAACGGGTCGGAAAACGATTGGCGGCGGTTAGCGATATGCCCGACTTAGATTGGGAATTCAAAGTTATTGAATCAGCGCAACAAAACGCTTTTGCTTTGCCTGGTGGAAAAGTAGCATTTTATACAGGTATTTTGCAAATATGCAAAAACGAAGCGGGAGTGGCTACGGTCATGGGTCATGAAATTGCTCATGCTATTGCCCGGCATGGCGCTCAACGAATGACCCAACAAATGTTAATAACTGGCGCTTTATCTTTCGCTTCGCTAAGTTATTCTAATAATAAATATAAACCTCTTATTTTAGGGGCCTTAGGAGTTGGCGCTACATATGGCCTTCAACTTCCATTTAGTCGTGCAAATGAATCAGAAGCAGATGAAATTGGTATAATTTATATGGCTCGAGCTGGGTATGACCCTAATGAAGCGGTTAACTTTTGGACTCGATTCCAAAATGCTAAAGGAAGTCAACCTCCAGAATTTATGTCAACTCACCCTTCCGATGAAACAAGAATAGGGCGTCTATCTGAATTACTGCCAAAAGCGCTAGAACAATATAAAGTCGCTCCAGTTCAATATGGGTTTGGCGAAATAATTTCATAATTTTCCATTACACGGAATGTTTAATTTCCTTAAATACTGCCAACCTCTTTATCCATTCTTTTAAGATTTTGTTAAATGGAATCCAAGTTTTTCGACCTGATAGAAGATTATGTAGCCTCGCTTCCCACAATTTACTTCCAAATCAATCAAGCTCTCGAAGAAGATGTTTCATTCGAAAAAATCGCTTCGATCATTAGTTCTGACGCTTCGCTAACTGCGAGATTACTAAAAATTGTTAACAGTCCTTTCTATGGGTTTCCGCAAAGGATTGAGACAATTAGTCACGCTTTATCAATTGTAGGCATTAAAGAATTACAACTCTTGGCTCTGGCAACCACCATTATGAATTCGTTTGAAGGAGGTATGATAAAAACCGTTAACCGAAAGTCTTTTTGGAAACATTGTATTGGTTGTGGATTAATCACAAAAGAAATTGCGGTTTTAACTGGGATGGAAAACCCAGAAAAATACTATATTGCGGGGATGCTACATGACATTGGTAGCTTAGTTATATTCAATAAAATGCCCGAAACCGCTATGGAAGCTGTGGAATTGTGTGAAACTAAAAAAGAATACCTGTACAAAATGGAAAATAAAATCTTAGGCTTCAATCATATGGAAATCGGAAGCCATCTTTTAAAATCTTGGAACTTACCAGAAAGTTTAGTCATAGCGGCAGCATATCACCATGAACCCAAAAGAGCCAAAAAACACGCTGACGAAACTCGGATCGTACACATGGCGGACATTCTGGCGCACGAATGGGACTTAGGAAATAGCGGCGAAAGCGTCATACCTAGACTTGACATTCAAACCCCTAAAAAAATAGGATTTGGAAAAGAACACTTGGAAGATGTTAAGGAAAAGGTATTAAGTGATTTCGAAGAAGCAGCCCAGTTATTTCTTTGAAAAAACGAAATCCAAACTTAAGTTAAAAAACACTTAAATCATTATAGATTTCTTCTTCCAACGTAAAAAGCTTCGGACCTATTATTTTCAAGGCTAGTTGAATATCTTTAATTCTTTGAAGGGGAATAGGGTGTTGCGACTCTTCGAAAAAAATGAGAGATTCCGCGCAAAACTGATCCATCTCAATAATCTGATCCAAAATTTCAAAAGGCAGATCGGCCAAACCAATTTCCTTACATTCGAGAAACTTTAAAGCTTTAATTAAACGCAGTTTGACAGATACGGCCTGTTCTCTCAATTCCGAAATCGTCTTCGGTTCTGGTTCTTCCATTTCTTTATAAAGAGGGATCATCATATCTCTTAATAACTGATAAAAACGATCTTCTTGCTTTGCATTATGGAATAAATCGCCTTTACCGCTAAAAAGCATATCAACTAAAACTTCCAGACTACAAGTTTTTCTAGTTAAAACGGTTCTAAGGATAGCGGTAAACTCAATGGAATTAAATGGAAGTCCTAAGTCTTCGAAAATTTCGTCAAGCGAGCCTGAACGCCCTAATGATTTTTTAGGACTAATCTCTAAACGAAAATTTAAATCGTTAGAATTAGTCGAAGACACAAACCTAGGCTGTCCCCACTCGCACCCAACGACTGAAACTTTTTGAGAATTTTCTAAAAAATGCTTAACCGAAAAAGATGGAACATTCAAGAATTTCGAATCAATGCTGTAAAAAGCGCGCAATAATTGCTTTTCTAAATCTTCGGAAGGCAATACTCGTCGGTTGAGATGCTCTAATAAAGCCTCCTCTAGAGCTATATTCAAGCTTCTCGCTTTTAGCTTATTTTTGTTTTTGGATATATTACAATGCGGATAAACCTGCATTATCCCTTTATCATAATCAATTAATCTGATTAATAAACTTCTACAAGGCTTGGTAGGAAAGCTTTTAAAAACTTCTTCCATTTGCCAAACCGTAACCGAAAGGGAACTTTTACCAGGAATTTGCTCGTTAATATTAATATGGTCTGGAAAATGACCCGCATTAGAATACTGGTAAAACGCCATTATCTCTTCTAATAAAAACTTTTTCTTTTTTTTGGGGATCTCGGTACCCTTAGCGTCTAATAGAGTAATATTTTCTTCGTCAAGATCAGTGGAAATAACAGGTATTAATCTATAGCCTGGAATTAAAATCTTTTCATTCAATTCAAGTGAGGATATAGGGATTTCCATTGGAATATGAAAGATTTTATCCAATACCGCCCGATAAGGCAAAAAATCGTTTGATTCTAATCCAATGATATGTTTGTGCTCCGCTAACTTACCCGTAAGTCTTTCTAAGGTCGTTGAAGAAATTTTTCTCCGCCAATGATCTCTTATCATGCGAGAAAAATCTTCTGCAGAAAAAGGCTCGCGAGCCTCCTTGATAAGGTTATCTGCTAGCTTTTTTAGAGTTAGCCTTCCAGCCATTTATTAAATAGACTTTCTTAAAAGTAAATGAAAATTTATTGTTTGTCCTAAAGAATTGTTTAAAACCCTTTAAACTTCGTAAAACTATAACATAATATGGGTTTGGGTTAAAATGCTTATTCAAAGTCTCAATTCCGAGATATTTTAAATTTTCTTGTTTAGATTTTTAAAAGCTTTTATAGAGAAAATAAATATATTTAATCAGTGCGCTTGAAACTTAAATTTTATTTGGAAAATATTGAAATCAGGTAAAGGTGGTTTTATTATATTAACTTCAATCAATAAAAGTTAACGGAGGAAACTATGTCTGACGAATTAGAAAAGTCTTTTAGAGATATTTTTGGCATGCTTAAAACAAGGAAAAAATTTATTCTAAAAGAGATTACTGCAGAAGGTAAATTGGTAGTTGAAAGAGAAGATGAGATCTGCGGTCAAAAAGAAAATCGTCCTTATTTTTTTAATACTCCTCAGGAATTAAAAAAGTTTGTAAGTGAAATGAATCAAGAAGAAATCGATTATCAAAAAACAATTACAGGTGACGAAATGCCATATCGCTAAGTTTTTTAAAAATTATTTCTTTACTGTCCAAGTTCCATCCTCCAGTTGAATCTTTTCGCCAGTAAGAGCATTGTCTCTATTAAGGTTTGCATAAACTTTTTTAACTTTGGGTAGATCTTCAGGAGAAAAACGTATATTCGTAGCAATAACTCTAGTTAAAATAGTTTGCCTATCTTCATTTTCTTCATTAATAATGGTTTGAGCAAATACCTTAAGTTGCGAATCTTTTTTGGTCTCTTCAGTTTCAAAAAAATTTAAAAAACCATCGTTTTTTTCTCCCGCAATTCCCATCTCCTTAAACTTTTGAATATCATCCCGGTTAAACTCCATTCGTTGCATTGCCTTAATAGCTTTTAGTTTTGCGGGAGGCGTCTTAACCACTGGTTTGAGTTTGCCATTTTCGTCCACAGATCTTACCGAAGCCAGTAAAACCATTTCATTACCCAACTCTTCATAGCTACCTAAAATTTGGTTTTCTAAAGCTGTTTTTTGATCAATAACAGTAACATTGACGTCCACTAACTTCCCGCAGGCAGAAAGTAATAAAATAACTCCAATTAAAAAAAATAAGGAAAATTGTGTTTGAAATGATTTCATATTCTGAGCAATGAAAAGTTTTAAGAATCGATAAACAAATTTCACTTTAGCGAAAGTCAACTTACGGTTTGGACAAAACTTTGTTAAAAATCTCAGAATAATTTTTACAAAAAAATTATCCAACCGTAAATAATTAATGCCTATAAAATTCTATATCTGATAAAATTTAAAATCTCTTTCGAATGGTTGTGAATAAAAAACCCCTTAATTATAATCTTACTTAAAAAATACCCAAAAATTGGGTATTTTTGCTTGCGGGCCGAGAAAAATCATAATAAACTGCCGTTGGTTTGGCAAATCGAAACAAAATTAAACAAGTCGAATCCGTAAACGAATTTTTAATGGCAAAACGAAGTAATACCAACTTTTTTGTCTTTTTAATAACCAGCCTGTTTATCTAATACGGCTTATCTGCGGGGATTTACCATGCAAGAGAAGAAAATCGGCATAGCCCATAATCTTGGGGGAAGATTAAGGCAATGGAGAAAGTCTTCAAACTACAAAATCGCCGAATTAGCTGATTTGATCAGTATTTCCCAAGGTTCCCTTTCCGATTTGGAAAATAACAAATCACTGCCTTCTGCAGATACCATCGCAAAACTCTATAGACACACCGATCTAGATATAATTTGGTTACTCATAAATAAGGGTACCATGCGGAAACGAAAATATCCAGGCGGTGGGGACCATTCTTACGTATACGAGGATAATCAAACATCACAAACAAAAGAATTCAATATACGAGATCAGCATCTAAAGGAGTTAGTTGATACTTTGATTCGAATTTATCATAATGGAGATCCGGATAAAGTCGCACATTTGAAGGGATTTTTGATGGGAGCGGACCCTGGAGATTAATATTTAAAGATTTAAAATATCAACCCTCCTCAATTAATTTCTTAATCGGCGGATATCGAAGATTCTTCCAAAGCTCCCATAGTATATAATCGGTAGTAAAGATTTTCTTCCTTCATCAAACTAGAATGACTACCCATTTCGACTATCTGTCCTTTATCTAAAACAATAATTTTATCCGCGTTTTGAACTGTACTTAATCTATGAGCAATTATTAAGGTAGTTCGATCAGCCATCAAAATTTCTAAAGCAGTTTGAATGAGATTTTCCGAGTGGCTATCCAGTGAAGATGTCGCCTCGT
>CAYFMN010000013.1:0-20952 GCA_964344185.1 uncultured Nitrospinota bacterium | reverse complement strand
CTTCTAAAATAAGAGCTTTTGGGTTTTTCAACATGGCTCTAGCAATTGTAATTCTTTGCCTTTCCCCGCCTGAAAGCTTGATGCCTTTATCTCCAACTAAACTGTCGTAACCTTCTTCCATTTTAACGATAAAATCATGAGCATTTGCAGCCTTGGACGCCTCAATTAATTCGTTTTCGGTGGCGTCCAATTTGCCATATAAAATATTATCGCGAATTGTACCGCTAAATAACTGGGGATCTTGAGGAACATAAGCAATATGATTCAAAAAACTCTTAAGATCTAACTCTTCTAAATTATGACCATCGAAAAGAATTTTCCCAGAATCTGGGTCAAAAAACCTTTGAAGAAGATATGTAACCGTTGATTTTCCAGCCCCGCTTGGACCCACTAAAGCGACAGTTTCGCCAGGGGCGATTCGGAAACTGATATTCTTTAAAATCGATTTACCAAATTCATAGCTAAAACTGACATTATCAAATTTTATATCTCCTCGCGCATCAGTTAAAGATATGGGATTTTCTGAAATTTTTACGTCTGGTTTCTCATTTAATATTTCATTCACCCGTTTCATAGCGCCAGCGGCCTCTTGTGATTGGGCATATATTCTAATTACAGTTCCAATGGGTCCAGCCATAATTATTCCATAAAGAAAAAAAGCCGCTAGTTCGCCAGGGGTAGTAGAGCCGGTCATTACTTGTCGGCCTCCATACCAAATCAAAAGGCCCGACACCAAAAACGTCAAAAATAAGATAAATGGACCAAAAAAGGACGATATTTTAACTTTTCCTACTGAAGCATGGAAAGCTTTCTCAATTTGATCCTTGAATCGATTATTTTCGAACTCTTCGCGACAGTAGGATTTAACAGTAAAAATGGAAGATACAGATTCTTCTAAAACTGTTAAAGATTCTGCAAGTTTATCTTGGACATTTTCCGAAAGATTTCTTAAACGCTTTCCAAAAAATCTAGCAAAAGCCATTAATGGAAGAAGAGCTAATATAATTAAACCGGTAAGTTTCCAATTTAAATACAAAATGATAGCCAAACCTCCAAAAAGCGTTATCGCTTGCCTTAATATGGCTACTGGAATACTTGTCATAGCGTTTTGAATGACCGATATATCTGAACTCATACAAGATAAAATTTCACCAACCCTGCGGTTCTGAAAAAATCTTATTGACAAACTTTGCAGATGTGAAAACACTTGCGCGCGAAAATCCGTTACCGCTCTATAAGCAACGTAACCAAAAACATAATTGTGTATAACAGCGAAAATAACCTGAAACAAAATGGTTATGACTAAATCAATAGTCAAACTATTTAAAGCTTCTCCATTTTTTTCAATGAATACGGCATTGACCATATTTTTGACAATTAGAGGCAGCATTAAACTTATGATTGACGTTAACGCTAAGCAAAAAAACGAAAAAACTAATATTTTTGTATATGGTCTAGCGTATTTTATAACTTCGCTAAATTCTTTCATTAATAGTTTCCGATAACTTTCTTAATCAAATTGAGTAAACTTCAAGTTTTGGAAATTTAAGAACCAAATGGTGTAAATATTAAAAAACCGGTTATTATAGTCTTTTACCGTTTATTTCTCAATATTTACATAAAACGTTTTAAATAAGATTGTTAATTATTTAACGCATAACGAACTATTAATATGAGTTTTCTTAGATTTTTTACTGAATCGCAATAAATACTCTTGACGATTTAATAAAATTTGTTAAAATTTTAATGATTTTATTACCGCGTTTATATTTCTGACTATATAAACGCAAAATTCATTTCAACATCCGCTTTTCAAAAGGTCCGTTTAGTTCCAGATTAAAAACTACGGTCCGCCCCGATTTAAGATTTATCCTTTTCGCCATTAATCCAGGAGAGTTCCATGGACGCATCGCTTCCTTTTCCCCAATTCGCTTCTAATCCATATGAAGTTATTGAAGAAAGATTAAAAGTTCGAAAATACCGAGATCAAACTATTAAGGCTTATTTGGGGCAACTTCGAAATTTTTTCTTTTTTATTTTGCCACGGGACCCTCATGAGGCATCTAATCGCGACTTGGAAGACTATCTAAGACACCTGAACTCCACTAAAAAATCACGATCCACTATTGATCAAGCAATTAACGCTTTGCGTTTTCTTTGGGTAGAAGTGTTTGGACAAAAGTTTCCGTTAAACGAATTAGAACGACCGCAAAAGAAAGAAAGAGCTCCTGTCTTGCTAACTCTTGAGGAAGTTCGCAGAATAGCTTTATCAGCTGAAAACTTAAAACACAGACTAATGATTGAGTTGGCTTATAGCGCTGGTCTTAGAGTTTCTGAACTTGTAGAAGTGCTGGTAAAAGACATTAACCTAAAAACAAATAACCTATTCGTGAAAGGGCAAGGAGGACGAAAAGGAAGAACTACCATTTTTTCAAGAAGTCTCTCGGATGCCATTCTTCGCCAAATAGGTAAAAAAGAATCTAACGACTACTTATTTCCAAGCGAACGAGGCGGCAAATTAACTACTCGCGCGTTTGCAAAATATTTTAAAGCGGCTCTAGAAATATCTGGAGTAGAAAAAAACGCTACTCCTCACTCTTTACGTCATTCATTTGCGGCTTTTCTACTGCAACATGGAGCAAAAGTTCCAACGGTTCAAAACCTTATGGGCCACTCGAGGCGGGAAAGCACTAACTTCTATACCAAAATGACAAATCCCGATTCAGAAGCCACAAAAAAATCTGCATAATTTTTTGTGATCAATTAAAAACTCATAAATCTATAAATATAATAAAGAACCTTACTTCAAAATAGTTCCTCAATGTGATTAAAATAATTAGTAAAGTTATGTAAAACGATATTGCTTACTATTTCAGTAATTTCCTCATTGTTATATCCGGCCTCTTTAATTAATTTAAATCTTCACGGAAATTCTTCCTCTCTTTTCAACAACTTTACGGACAAAAGCTAATACAACCTGAATTCTTTCATCTAGAAACTTCCCTTTTCAATTCAAATAAATTTCTTTTTAGCTTAAACCCATATTTTTCCAAGAGCAGTATAGGCCTACAAAAAATATTCAAACCCTTTTGACTCGTCAACACACAAAGCAATTTGTTCTCTCAAGCTTTCCATCAAAACCTCCTTGCGCTAATTTTTCACATCCCCTCCCACTAGAGTTAATTCATTTATTCCAAAATTTTAAACTAAATAGCCCAGTGTTAATTTGCCGTTGATTTATCCTAAGAGTTTTCGTATCTTTGACGTATATTTGAAAAAGTTTTTTCCTAATTCCTAATGTCAAATTCGGTTAAAGTCTTCATCAGCTACAGCCACGATTCAAAAGATCATAAAGATCAAGTTTTGGCTTTATCCGATCAGCTCAGATACGATGGAATCGATTGTTGGATAGACCAATTTGAAAATAAAATTCCCAAAATTGGTTGGTCAAAATGGATACAACAGAAAATAAAAGAATCGGATTTTATACTTATTGTCTGTACCGAATTCTATTTAAATCAACTTTCTCTTAATGCAAACAGTAATAAAGAAAATTTTGATCAAAGTTGGAAAGGTCCGATACTTAACCAAGAAAGTATTTATGACCAAATAAAAAATAAAAAACTTGCTCTTATCCTTCCCTCGCAGGAAGATGCTAATTTTATTCCTGCAATTTTTCAAAAATCAAAACGATTTATTCTAGAATCAGATTACGAAAACCTTCATTCTTTTCTTACCAAACAAAAGTTTGCTGAAAAAGAAACCTTCAATAAAGCTAAAAATACACGCTCTCTATCCATCAGTCCGAATCAAAATACAAAGAAAGAAGGAGCGCTACACCTTCTAAAAAAAGCAAATATTATTGGCAATAATGACAATATCGATAAAACATCAAAAGAGGTCGCTAATGTAGCTGGGGAAATTTATGATTTGCTGAGTGGATCTTACGCGGCAATTGAAATAGTAGCCTCTTATATCCGCGAAACCCAGATAACCCTTATACAATATCTATTACTATTTAAACCTGAAGACAAAGAAATACACGCGCAAAATACGGCAAATCAGAACTATCCAAAATTTTTAGCTTTAGCGGTAAATCAATCTTTAGATCATATTCAACAAAATTGCCCTGAGGCAGTGGAATTGATTCGATTATGCTCATTCTTCGATTCTTATTTGATTCCCAATGAAATCTTTCTAGAAAAAGGAGAAATCGAATTTTCAGAAAATAACCAAGATGAAAAAACTGACTGGAACCTACATTGGGACAAAGCTAAAGAAACTGCCTGCCGATACTCAATCTTACGCCAAAATGAGGGCGGACAAAGCCTTAAGATGAATAACCTAATTCAAAAAGCAGTTATAGATAAATTAGAAACGCCTCAATTATGGATGGAAAAAGCCTTAGAGACCCTTGAATCTGCGTTCCCCGATCCGGATTTCTCCTCATGGCCTATTTGCGAAGAGCTAATCCCTAGTATCCGGTCTATGTTGGGTTGGATTAATAAGTTTGATTTAAAAACTCCCCAAACAGCTAACTTATGCAACGATGTAGGCTATTATTTAAACCATCAAGGAGATTACTCAGAAGCGGAAAATTTTTTTCAAAAAGCATATTCCATCCGGCGATACTGTTATGGAGAAGAACATGCCCTGGTTGCGTCCACACTTAGCAACCTTGCCTGGAACCAAAAGTCCAGAAAACAACATGAAAAAGCTGAAAAACTTTATAAAGAAACAATCAATTTATGGAAAAACATTTATTTTGGCGATCACCCAGATGTCGCAATTTCTTTGGATAATCTAGGTAATTTTTATAAAGAAACCGGACAATATAATAAAGCAGAACAGGCTTATAAAGAAGCTTTGGAAATATTTGAAAAGTTTTTAGGAGATGAGCATTTAGACGTAGTGCATTCGCTAAATAATTTAGCGGCGCTGTATAAAATACAAAACCGTTTTGAGGAAGCAGAATCGCTTTATGCAGACGCTTTAGAAATCCATGAAAAACTTCTGGGCAAAGAACATCCAGAAATCGCCTCGGCAAAAACGAATTTGGCGGAGCTTTACCTCAAACAAAACCGTTTTAAAGACGCGGAATTTATTTTAAATGAAACGCTAAGAATTAGGGAAAAAGCTTTTGAAAAACAAAACCCAATAATCGCTTCATCAATGAACAACTTTGGAATTCTTTACTTAAAAATGGGAAACTACACTCTTGCCGAGACATACTTACAGCAAGCTTCTGACTTATTTCAAAATACATTAGGTTTCGATCACCCCAACACATTAAACGCAATTAAAAATTTAGAAAAAGCCAAAGAAAAACAAAATTAGCCTTTATATTTAAATCTCTTTTAGACAAAAGCCAAGCTCGAAACCCTATTTACACATTTACTTAAGTCTTAATTCGCCCCGGGTAAAATATTGGAAAACTGATATTCCTCAACCTCAAATCCAACAGTCACGTCAAATTTGGTCTCACCCCATTGCTCAATTGACAAAAATTTTTCCTGTCGGTCGTCGCAATAATCCCAGACTACAAATTGAAGCCCTCTGGGATTATCCCCTTTGTGATAGGTTCCAATATCATCTTCCTCAAAATAAAAAGAAACTCCATCCATAACCACCGTTTCAGGAGGATCTTCATTTTCAATTATATAATCGGCAATATTTCCTTCGAGTGCGCCAATGGCCAGTTTTTTGGAAAGAGACCAGGAGACTTCACCGTCTTCCTCCTCTCTTTCTAAATACAAAACTTCGCTACCTTGCTTTAGTTCCCATTCAAAAGTCCTTCCTCCTTCTTCCCATTGATAGTAATTTTTTCCAATAACTTGGTAAGTTTTCATATCGTAATCAACAAAAAATCCCGGCTTCATTTTAGAAAGAACTAAATCATTTAGATCCATTTCTGAATCTTCTTTGTCCTTATCTTTCTTAAAAAAGTTCCAAGCCATATCAGGAAATTCCCATTTTAGCTTTTAAGGCGGCAAGATCGTCAGATTGTGGAAGGTTGCCTGAGCCGCCTTGTAAAGCTTTATCAATTTTTTCGTCAAGATTTTCTCCCGTATCGGCAATCTCTCCGTAGGCCTTTGCAAGCGACTCGTCTTCTTCCACTTTAGCTTTCATTTTTTCTAACATAGCGATTGTACCGCCAGAATCCACCTTCGCAATTTGTTCGTTCAATTTGCGAGTAGCAGCGGCTGTTTTAGCCCGGGCGCGAAGAGTAACTAAATCGTTTTCATATCTCTGAATAGTAGAGCGTAATTTTTCAACATTTTTCTGAAGTTGATTTGCCATTGCTTCTTGACCTTGCAAATCTTTAGAAAGGCTTAAAGCTTTTTGGCCAGCGTCTTCCTTCCTAGTTAAAGCTTCAGACGCTAATCGATCAGCTTCTCCGGGGTCTACTTTCCCCTCCTGGGCGCTTTGCAATAAAGCCATGGCTTTTCGCTCCATGGAAACAGCCATCTTTTTTTGATTTTCAGCGTCATTGCGCAAGCGCATAACAACGCCTTTAACCTGGGCCAAGCTTTGCATCGATTCTTGCAAGTCCTTCTTTAAATCTCTAATTCCTTGCTCAGTCATCTTAATAGGATCTTCCATGGCGTCTACTATTGAATGAGCTTCGGCTTTACCTAATCGAAATATTCGCGAAAATAATCCAGCCATTACTTGGCTCCTTTCTTAATAAAAGGATTTTTTAATATTATAATTTTTATTTTTCGGTTTTCTCTAAACCATTTAGTTTCAATTAAATCTTTTATCTTCCTACAAAAGATAAAAGTTCCGCTCCATTTTCGGCCATTGCCAGACTTAGCGCATCGATACTGCCTTCCAACTCATTTAAATCAATATTAGCCAATTGTAAAGTATCCCGGAACAATAAAATATTACCTTCTTCATTTAAACAAAAAGCGCCGTGAACTAAGGAACGATTGATTTGTAAAATTCTTTTATAAATTTCTAAGGATTCGTTTTCTAAAACTAAAATAACTTGTTCTAAAATAACGATCGGGTCTTCACAATCTATTACTAAATTTTGAATTCCTCTATCCGGATCGTTAATTACTACTAGCTCTTCTTCGGAATTTTCAGATTCAAGTGAAAACCCCATTTCCAATAAATATTCCTTAACTGTCTCAAAGTTTGACATTCTGCCTCCTTGTCAGCTTCGAAGCCGATTTAATTTAAGAAGTCTCCAATAAAATGGAATTCTTGTTTAAATTCAATTTTTTGGTTAATTTGTATTATTTAGTATTCAAGAATTTTCTTTTTTTGCTAATTCTTTATCCAAAATTTTATAAGCTTCAGTTAACCCCTGAGATAACTCAGTAGCAATTTTTCTTTTTTCAGAATCCGTTGAATGTAAATCTGGATGATATTTTTTCATTAATCGTTTCCATGCATCTTTGACTTCTCTCCTACTCGCATTTGTTGGCAATTCTAAATTAGCAAAATACTTCGCTAATGGATCCCTAGCAGTTTCATATTGCGTCTCAAAATTATCCTGATTCCAATTTGAATTCTGATCGATTATTGGAGGCTCTGCATATTCAGGACCCCTTTTGTCTAAATAATATCCAATATTAGATCGTGCAATTTGAAAAAGCCGTTTTATCATGAAACAAACTCACGTTCTAATACGTTCGCCTCTACATCGCTAATAACTGAATAATTTCCCTCAGGATAAGTATGAACCGTAAATATTCGATTTTTATCAGGCGCTATAACAATTCCAGTAAAAGGTTGGCTACTAGAATTTAGTAATGGATTTTTAAACTCTCGGAACATTGTTTCATAAGTCCCGCTATCAGTAACCTTTTTTAAAAATTCCTCAAAGTTTAAATAGACTTGTTCAACAACTTCTATTTTAACTTTATAATGTAACGAACCATGAATAAATTCACGATCAAACAAATCTCCAAGCTTTAAGGGTCTCTGGTCCACTGGCTCAAGTGAAAAACTATCCATAGAATAGGCAATAAACTCGGTTAAATAATCGGAGCCAGATCTAAAACAGATTCTATGGCTTTTACCAATAATGCACACGGTAAGAATAACTCCCGATTCCAAAATCCAATCATCCTTTTGAAAAACCTTCACGGGAGAAGGAATATTTCCTTTAAACAAGCTAAACCAAACGTTATTTTCACCTACCATAAAGTATAAAAACTAGAGATCTCAGGAATAAAAAGGGAACCTAGAATAATTATAAAAAATATTATAGAAAAGACAAACAGGACAAAACTTTATATATCTATATAAGGACTAGATTATGCTACTTTGGCCTTGTTTTAGAGTCAACAATAAATCAAATGATTTATTTGATGCTAGCTGATTCGTTTAGACTTGACCTTTCTATTAGCAAATAGAAACGCCTTTTATTCTGTCGTCAAAATTAATATTGCGAAATCCTATTTAATATTATCTAGAGTTAATTAGCGTTTTTTTCCCTAAAGTCAATTAATGAAAATTTTCTTGGGTTCTAAATTTTTTTCTAATTTATTTATAAGTTTTATTTCCGTAATACTTTGCTTATTTACATTAGAAACAATCCTAAGAATTAATCCAGAATCTAAAAAAAGAATTCCTCTTGATTGGATTCAGAAAAATGTGAAATTTAATAAACAAGGATTACGCGACATCGACTATCCCTTTGAAAAACCATTTAATGTTTTTCGTATTTTAGTTTTAGGAGATTCGCAAACATTCGGACACGGTATTCCGGAAATAAAAAATACTTGGCCAAAAAAACTGGAGGACTTATTAAATCAAAACGCTTCTTCTATTAAGTTTGAAGTTTTAAATATGGCCATACCAGGTTGGAATACGGACACCCATTTGAACGAGTTATTTAGGGTCGGATTTCGCTATAAACCCGATTTAATTTTACTTGGGTTCTATCCAAACGATATATCGAAGCCTGCCTTATTTGAATGTAATAGCGATGATAGAGAATTGTTCCCAAACTTTGGTAAATTTCAAAACCAAATTCAATCTCTAAAATTATATCAATTTTTAAAATTTCGTTTGAATCGTCTTGGTGAAAAGCTTGGCTTTAAACCCAGCTATTCAGATTGTCTAAATCGAATTTTTCAGTCTCGCGGTTGGGAAATGGAAAAAATTTATTTAGATATTTTATTAATGTCTAGTCAATTAAAGGGTATTCCATTTATGATGACAATGATTCCCATCATAACCGCTCTAAATCATAATTATCCCCTAAATTCGGCTTTTGAAAAATTAAATGAATATTGTTTAATAAGACAAATTAATTGCGTTGACTTACTTAAGGAAAGTTTTTTTGGATTAAATGATGAGGATTATATTTACTCAAAATGGGATCGTCATTTAAATGAAAAAGGAACTGAGATCGTAGCAAGGACCGTTTATAAAAAATTAAAAACTCTAAAGGAATTACCAAAACTTGCTCTTTTAAGTAAAGCGTTAAATTTGAATTTATTATTAAATGGCGAGTCATTTCTCAAAAACCTAGAAAAACAAATTCCTGATAACTTTGACGAAACCTTTACCGCTAAAATTAACCGTAAAAACGAGAAATGGATACTAACCAAGCAAAAAGATGGTTATATATTAGAAATAAAGATTAACGATATCAAAACAGGACAACTCCAATTACTTTCTAAAACAATCCTGGGTTCTAATGGACAGTTTTTAAGCAAAGGAAAAAAATTTTACGAGCCTCAGTCAGGGTTTTTAAACGAAATGGAGGTTCTTGAAATAAAAGACGACACAACTTTTTTGAAAATTAATAAATTTCGGAAAACATCTAACGGTTTGATCTCAAAATCTGAAACAAATCGAATTTTTCCTTTAAAAGTTTTTAACCAAAAGAGAATTAAGGGTGTCGTAATTGAACTTGAAAGGGGAACAATATTTCCCGATCCTAAAGTCTTGGAAGAACGTATTTTCACAAATGGAGTCAAACCTTCAGAAAACTATTCTCGACAAGAAAAAATTAATATTCTAAAAAGTATTGCCAGTAGAAATCCTCCAGCTTTCCCTGATCTAACCAATAACAAATCACTCAAATTAATGCCAAAAGACAAACTAGCTTCCCTTTTTGACGAAATTTTGCTATTTCAAGATCTCATCATTTTAACCAGATATGGAGGCAACGGATACATCCAAAAACTAAGGGAGGCAGTGAGAACAAAAAAACCCTCAATAGAAGCTTTAAAAGCATTCGACCGTTTAGATTCCCGTTAAAAAACTATTCAATAGCGCAATACTTTGACAACAAAACCTGTGCTAATTTGGTTTAATAAAAATTTCAAAATGGGTTCGTTAATCAACAATTTGCTTATTTAAAATGAACAAAACCACAACTCATCCTCCAATGGAATATCGGCGTTTTGGAAAAACTAACGAAAACATTTCGGTAATAACCCTGGGTGGAATGCGTTTTAAACATGGTTGGAATCCCCCTCGAAGCCATTTACCAGCGGAATCAATAAAAAACTGTATCGAAATCGTCCAAAAGGCTGTCGATTTAGGAATCAATCATTTCGAAACAGCTTACGGTTATGTAAAAAGCGAACATCTTTTTGGAAGGGTACTTAAAGAAATTGGCGTTCCTCGGAAAAGCTATAAAATCATGACCAAAGGAGCTCCAATGACAGGAGATGAAACTAGGAAATTAGTAGAAGAACAACTTAACGCGCTGAAATTAGAAAAAATCGATTTCTACGGTTGGCATGGAATTAACAACGAAGAGCGATTTCTCGCCGCTACTCAAAAAGGAGGACCTGTTGAAGAACTACATAGGCTAAAAGATGAAGGAATTATTGGTCATATTGGTTTCTCAACTCATGGTTCTTTGGATTTAATTACAAAAACTTTGGAAACCGACTTATTTAGTTTTGTAAATTTACATTTTTATTACTTTTTTCAAAGACATTTACCAGCTGTTCAATTAGCAGGGAAAAAGGATATCGGGGTTTTTATTATTTCTCCTAACGAAAAAGGGGGAATGCTCTGGAATCCCTCAAAAAAAGTTAGCGAATATTGCGATCCATTAACTCCCATTCAATTTAACGGTAGGTTTTGTCTCAGCCATCCCGAAATAACTACTTTAAGCATGGGAATTCATGAAATAGATCAATTCGAGCAAAACTTATCAATATTAACTGGAAAAAATTACTCTAAAGATGATGAATATTTAAACGTGAAAAAATCTATGGATATTCCATTAGAGACTTTATCTCAACGTTGCACCTTGTGCGACAAATGCTTTCCATGCCCAGAAAATATTAACATTCCAGAAGTATTAAGATTCCGAAATTTACTTAAAAGCTATGATATGAAAACTTATGGAGATTATCGATACAACATGCTAGAAGAAAAAGGTCATTGGTTTCCAGGAGCTTATGCTTCTAAATGCACAGAATGTGGCGATTGTTTACCTCGATGCCCGGAAAATCTTGAAATTCCAAAACTTCTTTTTGAAACTCATAATAAACTATTTCGAAGGTGGAATTATTTCAAAAAGGCTATATATGGATTCTTCAAAACCATTTACAAAACCCTGATGAACAAAAATTAATCCTTCCAAAATCTACTCATAAGCATCTCCTTTATTTTTGAATTCAAAAAACACACTCCCGGAAGTTCCGAAAAATTAATATAAGCATTATCGATATTTACCTTGAAAAACCTTGATTTCTATGGTGTAATTGTCATTCCGAAAAATATTTTTTTCATTGATTCGAACAAAAATTCGGCTTAGGGCTTATTTTTGATTTCCAAACCTACTTTCTTTTTAACGGAAAGACGGTTAATTTGGGCGTTTTTTGACGATTAATAAGGCTTTATAGATTACTCAAGACATCCCGGGAGTGGAAAAGAGATGAAAAATGGGCAATGCAAAAATGGAAAAGTTCTGATTGTTAATCTCGAAAATAAAAACGTCAAACCGTTTGAACGCATGTTTTCAGACGCAGGATTTTCCAACATCGTTTTTGCCATCCATTTTTCGCAAGCTTTAAACCTTTACGGTCAAATTTATCCAGAAATCGTTGTTCTAGATTTAGTCAGCGAAAACTCAGAAGGGTTTCGACTGATGGAAGAATTACGAAAAACGGAACCCAGCTCCTACCTCCCTATTTTAGCTGTAACTTCCTTGGAAAGGGAATTTCGCCTTAAGGCTTTAAGATCTGGAGCTCGCGATTTGCTACGCAAGCCATTTAACGAAATAGAATTAATAAAAAGAGCTGAAAATATTATTGAAGCAAGACTATTACACAATGAAATGAGACTGCGTAACGATCTGCTAAATAAAAATATAGAAGAAAGAACAAAACAACTTCAAGATTGCCGTTTGGAGGTTATCCATCGCCTTGGACAAGCTTCTGAATTTAGAGATAACGAAACGGGAATGCATATAATTCGAATGAGTAGATTATCGGCTCGCTTGGCAAAAGCAATAGGCATGAGCCCTGAACAATGCGAACTAATCCTTAATGCAAGCCCCATGCACGACGTTGGTAAAATTGGTATTCCAGATAGCATTCTCCTTAAACCGGGAAAATTAACAACAGCAGAATGGAAAATAATGAAAACTCATCCGGAGATTGGAGCTGAAATTCTTTCAGGCAGCAAATCGGAACTATTAAAGTTGGCGGAATCAATAGCCTTGACACACCAAGAAAGATGGAACGGTTCAGGTTATCCTAAAGGATTAAAAGGAGAAGAAATTCCAATCGAAGGTAGAGTTGTCGCTTTGTGCGATGTTTTTGACGCATTAACCAGCGAAAGACCTTATAAAAGAGCCTACTCTGTAGAAGAGAGTATGGCAATTATTGAAAAAAACCGAGGAATAGATTTTGAACCTAAATTGGTCGATATTTTCAAAGAAAATTTACCGGATATGGTGGATATCATACGCAATTTTGCGGATGAACGTGTAGATAAAACTTAAGCGGCCCCCTAATAGTTGCATTTTTTACTAAATCGCTGTCGCCTAACCGTTTATTTTAAGAAGTTGGCCGCTGGAAATTTGAATTTTAGATGTTCTTTTAAAACTAAATATAAAAATTAATCCTTGGAATAAAACGCTGGAAATCTTTATTAGCTAAACGAATGTTTTTTAAAAAAACTTTTTAAATGGATATAAATTTTAGTGATTTCCGCAAAAAGCAAATCAATCCAAAATAAATCGCCTTACACTACTCTCGCGATTATTTTTGCGGTTTTCTTAATTATTTTAGGTTTAAGCGGGTATCACATAGTAAAAAAAGAAATAAAAAATAATATTAAAAATATTCTCCAAATAAATCTTTCTGCAAATTTAACAGCCCTAAGATCTTGGATTGACGATAAAAAGCAGGATGCAGAAACAATCGCTAGCGAACCGGAACTATTGCAAACAATCTACTCGATTATGAATATACCAAAGATCCCAAATTTATCGGATATTCAAATTGAAAAAAAATTAAGAGAATCTAAAGAACTCAAATTATTGAGAAAACGTTTAGGAAAAGTTTGTAAATTACACGGATTTTTGAGCTTTGTACTGTTAAATGAGGAAGGTCTGCAAGTCGCGTCGTTATTTGAAGATCCCATAGGTGAAAAAAAGTTGATTGAACAGTCTTCATTTTTTCAACTTTCACTAAAAGGTAAAACCGTAGTATCTCATCCCTTTATCGCGACAATTGACCTCCCTGATATGAAAAATAAATGGCTTCCTAATCAACCTACAATGTTTGTTTTGACGCCAATAACAAGCGAGACCGGAAAAATTATCGGCGTCTTATCTTTTAGAATTCGACCAGAAGAAGGCTTTTCAAAAACCGTGCAGATTAGCCGTTTCGGAAAAACTGGAGAAACTTACGCATTCAATAAAAACGGAGATATGCTCAGTAATAGTCGTTTTAATAAACAACTAAAACTCTTAAAACTCATTCCTAGCAATAATAATAGATCGATTTTAAAAGTTAAAATTCAAATTCCAATTGAATTTGATCAATTAGCCAAAAATACAATCCATGGTGAAACTAAAAAAAATGTAGAAGGTTATCTAAATTATAGAGGGGTCCGAGTTGTAGGAGCCTGGACTTGGCTTAAAGATTTTGATTTTGGCATCGGAACAGAAATCGAATATCAAGAAGCTTTTTCTATCTTAAACGCCTTTTTAATTATTTTCTTTTTATTTTTCATTCTTCTTGTTCTTGCTTCCGTAATCGCATTCAATTATAGAAATAACCAAATAAAAATAAAAAACGAACTCGCTAGCGCAAATCTCCAGTTGCAAAGAAAATTTCAAGAAGCTCAGTCGGCAAAAGAAGCTTTATCCATTACTGAGTTTAGGGCTCAAACCATAGTCGAAAACTTAACGGAAGGCATAATAACAATCGACTCTAACGGAATAATTAAAAGCTTTAATTCCGCCGCTTTGAAAATGTTCGGATACTCACGAAAGGAAATTATAGGTAAAAACGTGAATATATTGACCCCAGAACCTCACTATTCTTTGCATAACAGTTATATAAAAAATTATCTAAACACCAAAATTCCAAAGATGATCGGTTTGGGACGACGGCTAGAAGCCGTAAAAAAAGACGGCTCCACATTTCCGATAGACATATCAATAAGCGAAACCGTATTAAATAATGAACATATATTTACTGGAATAATAAGGGATCAGACACAATATAAACGCGCTGAAGAAGCCGAAAAAGCCAATCAAGCAAAATCCGAGTTTCTTTCAAGGATGAGCCATGAATTGAGAACGCCTCTTAACGCGATTATTGGTTTTTCTGAAGTTATCTTTTACAACTCGAAAGAACCGCTAAGCTCTTCGCAGAAAAAGAATTTAAATCATATTTTAAAAGCAAGCCAACATTTACTAGAGCTTATCAATGATATCTTAGACTTATCACGAATTGACTCGGGAAAAATTAGACTATTGCTGGAACCGATCAACCTCGCTGAATTAATGAAAAATTTATCCAATTTGGTTTACCCGATAGCGGAAAAGGAAAAAGTTCAGTTAAATTTAACTGAAATCGATTCTGATATATATGTATTGGGCGATAAAACCCGACTCAAACAATCAATTCTGAATTTACTTTCTAACGCAATAAAATATAATCGCCCATCGGGCCAGGTTTCTTTGGAAATCAATCGTCTTCCAAACAATAAAACGCTAATCAAAATCTCGGATACTGGAATTGGTATTCCAAATGAAAATTTTGAAGATTTATTTAAACCTTTTAATAGGCTAGGAGCTGATCGCTCTGAAATTGAAGGAACTGGCATCGGTCTTGCTATAACTAAAAAACTAGTAGAATTAATGAATGGATCTATTACAGTGGAAAGCGAACTTGGCAAAGGAAGTCAATTTTCCATTAAAATTCCATCGGTAAATAACCCCATTAAAACAATTAATGACGCTAATTCCAAAAATCAAAAATTTTTGGATATTGAAATGAAAGAAAAATCATTTACAATTCTTTATGTGGAAGATAATTCTGCGAATTTGGAATTGGTTAAACAAATACTGTCCCAATTTGCTCATATTGAAATATTATCAACGTCGGATGGAAAAATAGGGCTGGACCTAGCAAAAACGCATATTCCAAATTTGATTCTTTTGGATATAAATCTTCCAGGCATTAGTGGTTTAGAAGTTCTTAAGTTCTTAAGAGGTTTTGAAGAAACCAAGAATATACCGGTAATTGCCGTTAGCGCTAACGCTATGGAATCGGATATTCAAAAAGCTTTACAAGAGGGCTTTGACGCTTATATTACCAAACCGATTCGAGTTAAGGATTTTTTAAGACGTTTAGAACCTTATTTACAGCCGGTTTAAACGAGAGGCCGGATTTATGTTGACCGATCGTGAATTATTCGAATCCACCGTATTAATCGTGGATGACGAACTCAATAATATCGAGTTACTTGAACAAATCCTTTCTCAAGAAGGCTATTCGAATCTTATATCAACTAAAGATTCGCGGATGGCTCAAGAGCTTTATATAAAACACCAACCGGATTTAGTGATCCTTGATCTGATGATGCCTTACCTTAATGGCTTCGAGGTTATTGATAGACTAACCGAAATAGAAAAAGACTCTTACGCGCCCATCTTAGTTTTAACCGCTCAGGCCGATTACGATAACCGATTGAGAGCGTTAGAAGGGGGGGCTAGAGATTTTTTAGGCAAACCTTTTGATTACCTAGAGGTTTTATGCAGAACGCGAAATATCTTAGAAGTTCGGATTTTGCACAAAAAATTAAAAGGAAGCAATATAAACCTAGAAAAAGTAGTTAGAGAAAGAACTTTAGACCTAGAGAAAACCCAACTGGAGATTATCCACCGATTAGGACGCGCTTCAGAATATCGCGATAGAAAATCAGGACTTCACTCGATCCGGATAGGAAAGTTATGCAAACGATTAGCGCAAGCATATGGTCTAAAACCGAAGGAATGCGATCTAATTGAAAACGCCAGCCCATTACATGACGTTGGAAAAATTGGGATACCCGATGAAATTCTTTTAAAAACGGGGGAATTAGAGCCAAAAGAATGGAACATTATGAAATCTCATGCGGAAATAGGCGCGAAAATCCTTTCGGGAAGCAGTTCAGAGCTACTTCAGTTGGCGGAAAAAATCGCTCTCACTCATCAGGAACGATGGGATGGCACAGGATATCCAAATAGTTTAGAGGGCGAAGAAATACCCTTGGAAGGTAGAATTGTCGCCTTATGCGATACGTTTGATTCTCTTATTCACCACAGACCATACGCTCAAAAGCTGTCTTGCAACGGAGCTATGGATCTAATTGAAGAAAAAAAAGGAATTGATTTCGACCCCGTTCTTGTGGAAATATTTCGAGAAAACTTATCGGAAATGATTCATATCATTAACGCTTACTCAGACTAAAGTCTTTAAATCTACGCCGCTTTTTTTTCAATACTCTCAGCCCTAATACATTCTTCTAAAAGCTGCTCGGCATTTTGGTAGGAATCGTCTTTTCGCAGAATTTTTTCTAGATAAACTCTAGCCTTTCCATAATCTAAAACTTTCATATACAATTCCGCAATTACATACAATCCATGAATATCGTCCGGCTTTGCAGACGAATATCGAGCGCCAAGCGCAAGAGCGTCCTTTGGCTCTCCTAAACCACGGTAACTGATGATTGCGCTTTGTAAAGCGTTTGCGTTATCTGGGTTTCCCTCTAGAACTTTAAGAGAATAAGTCAAAGCTTTCCTAAAATCATTTCGAAGGTTGTAATACTGAGCGGCGGAAATCATCAAGCCTTGATTATCAACGTCTCTTTCTATTTGAGTTAAAAGTTCAATCAATCCAATTTCTTGCATTATATTCCTAATGAACCTGGGATCTTTTTTAGCAACCTGATCAAAAAACATCTTAGCCTTTTTTAACTTTCCAATTTTTAAAAAATTATGAGCTAAATACAAATCAGCAAGATGTTGACTAGAATCCAATCGCTTTGCTTTTCTGAATAATTCCATACTGTTTTTGAAGTCGCCTAACTGGAAATAAGCGTGACCTAGATTTAATAAATGTTCTGGGTTCTTTGGTTCTTTTTGAATCAAATTTAAAAGTCTTTGGATTTGATCTCTACTAGCTTGAAGATGGAATCTAAACAATTCATTTTCTGGAACCAGGTTGACCGCTTCTAAAAGTAAATTTGGATTACTATAAATAACTCCTCTTTGGTACAAATTCATTGATCGATAATAAGGCTCAAATTTTGATCTATCTTTATTCGAAAAGTTTTTTATTTTCCCAACAATTTCTTCAAAATCGGCTCTGTTAAAAATAATTTTCTCTAATTGCTCAGGTCCAATAACGTCTGGAAAATCTAGATAAAACTCAATACTCGGACGATTATCGCTAATAATTGGTCGCCCGAGCGATAATCGATCAATTTGTTTTTCAAATAGCCATATTGAGCTAAGAAAAGCGTAAGGATTGCTTATTTCAAGTTTCTTAAAATCAGAGTTTAATTTTGGATCCGAAAGACGATTTTTTATTTTTTCAAAATCAAGCGCTATAGGTTGATCCGATCCTATAATTAAAATTTCTTTAGCTACGGACATCCATCCCATGGCGTGAGGAAAAACGTCGCGAAAAGTTTTAAAATGCCTATAGACCTCTTCTTCGCTTTGGCTATGTAAAGGAATCCACTGAGCAACAATACCTCCCGGTTTAATACGCTTTTTGGTCAACTCATAATATTCACGAGTATATAAATTAACCGTAAAAGCCGTGCGTGGAGGCGGTGGCTCCGCAGTTATAACGTCGTATCGCCTGCTGGTTGTTAATAGAAAATTTCTACCATCCTGGAAAACAATATTAATCTTTGGATTATTCAGCGCGTCGTGATTTTCTTTTTCAAATACTTTTCCCGAATAAATCACTCCAGGCGACAAATCAACCGCATCCACTCTTTCCACGGTTGGATGGATTCCAGCCGCGCCCACCGTTTGACCGGTGCCGAAACAAATAACCAAAACATCCTTTGGGTCGTCGCGCAAAATAATAGGCACATGGGCAAACATTTTCATGTATTTTGTAGCGGTCATATTCGAAGCGGACATCGAAATTCCATTGGTTATTAACCTTTTTGCCTCTGGATCTAAAATTCCATAATTGTCTTTGAATATAGCAACCGTGTCGGTTAATCCTTCGTCAAAATAAATCAGTTTTGTCATATCCCGCTTGCCCGCGCTATCTCGCATAAAAAATCTATCAATAAGATCTTTCGGGATGGAAAAATTCAAAACGATAATTAAAATCGCTCCAATAGCCAGTAAAGGTTTTTTAAATGAAGACTGAACCACATTGCCTTTCGCAAAAAGAAAAACTGCGCAAAATAAATTAATCGAGGCAACCAAAGCCACGCTTTTTTGACTCCCTAACATCGGCAATAAAACAAAACCGGCAATGAAAGAACCCAGTATTGCGCCTAATGTATTAACTGCATATATCTGGCCTGTTCCTTTTCCTACGTTAGATTTATCCTTTGCAAAATTTCTAGTAAGAATTGGAAAATTCATACCTAATAAAAGCGTTGGAATAAAAACAAGAGCCGCGCTGTCTTTGAAGTATGTTGTGAATGCGGCGATTGGATTCTGAAGGTTATAACTATTCCAAGGAGCCGAAAGAATGTCTTCCATCAAAAATAAGGATGAAATGGTGTAAATTCCAACTCCTGCTTGCAAAACACATAAAATAATTCTTGTCGAAGAAAAAAGTTTTAAAACGGGGATAACTAAAAAGCTGCCTACAACAATTCCCAGTAGAAAAACTGCCAACATCATACTGAAGGAGTAAACGGTGCTTGAAATACTAAAAACCAATAAACGGGTCCAAAGCACTTGGAACGCCAAAGCCGTAAAACCGGCTATAAAACTTACAACTAACCAGACGCTATCGCCCTTGTCCGCATTTAGTTTTGGAATTGAAGGTAAGGGCAATTTGAAGTCTATCTTCGTTTCCGGATTAGACTCCTGATAAACCCGAACAGCGCCCAGTCCAACTAAGAGATTGATAGAAGCCGCAAACAAGACCGATTGTAAAACTCCTAAAACCGGTATTAGAAGAAAACCCGTCAAAATACATCCCAAAGCGGCGCCAAATGTATTGATTGAATATAAAAGGCCTATCTGGGTTCCTATTTTTTGATCATCCGCCACGTAATATTTTCCAACAATTGGCAGAGTAGCTCCCATCAACATAGCGGGAAACATAACCACAACAAACGCCAGAATTGCTTTAACTATATTTTGCAAAAGCGAAACTTCTGGAATAAAAACATGTAGCCAGGAATAAATTGGACCAAAATTCGCCAAAATTATCGATAAAACCGAACCAAGAAGCGAAATTAAAATTTCAATTTTTCCATAAACCAACAATGGGTCGCGTTCTGTGTCGGCCCAATGCCCCCATAAATAGCTCCCCAGCCCTAAGCCCGCCATAAATGCGCATAAAACGATTGAAGTGGAAAATACGGTGTGGCCGAAAGTAAGCGTTAACATTCGGGTCCAAACAATTTCGTAAATCAGACCCGAAATACCTGACAAAAAAAATAAAAAATAAACTAATGGAGATCGATTCATGGTAACCGGCAAAAAAACCTAATAGAGAATTCTAAAATCACCCACGGTAATGAAAAATTTAAAAATCGTGGGAAAATTAAATTTTAATACAACCTGACATCATGCGCCAAAAAATAAGCCTAGTATTATAGCGCTTACCATTTGTAACAACGACAAAATCTCAGAACCGCATTATGAAGTAAAAAAGGAGGTAATTCTAACTAGGTAAGTGTCTTAAAACTTCTATTTGGCTATGGGATATTTATTGGACAAAATTTCTAAATACGATCCCGCTTGGAATACTCCAGAATAGTCGTTCTTATCAGTATAGGCTTGCAAAGCTTTTTTAAGATAAATAATCGCTTCAGAGCCTTCTCCAATCTTGTCTGCAGATACGCTCATATTATAATAAGCCTCCGCCGCAAACTTATGATGTGGACTCAAATCCAAACCTTTTTTGTAAGCGCCAATAGCGGAATTAAATTGTTTTAAAGCTTGAAGACCAAATCCTAACTGTAGATAACCGTCTGGATAATCTGGAAATTGATCGACCGTTTTTTTGTAAACATCCGTCGCTTTGTCATATTGCCCCGACTTTTCAAAATCTTTTCCAGATTCAATCAACGTTCTCGCTTCTTCCCAGTCGTCGCCAAATGCTACGGAAGATGGAACTAAAAAGCAGCATAAAAATACTATTGCTGAAACTCTAAATAAATTTTTGTTTTTATGCCAGTTCATAAACTACGTGCAATCAAATTTTAAGTTTTAAAGATTTTACCGCTTATGCGTCAAATTAATCAAAGGCGGATTCAAGTTGTAAGTGCAACAGTTAGTAAAGTTTTCTTTTTGAAGAATAG
>CAYFMN010000012.1:0-102449 GCA_964344185.1 uncultured Nitrospinota bacterium | reverse complement strand
CGCCAAATGGAAACAATTGAACGAAGAAAATAAAACAAAGAAGTAACCCAAAGCAAATTCCAAAAAAAAAGAATACCAATAATTTGAAACTTCAGGTCAAATAATTTAAGAGGACCTCTAATAATTCATATTTTTACTAGCTTGCTATCGACTAGCCCTTGATAATTAGGGCTAGTCTCTTTGCAATTCTCAATTTTTAGAGGTTCCCTTAAGTAAAATAACTAAGTCGCGCCGAGCCGTGTTGTGGAAAACTCTTTGATCGCTTCCTGTAACGATTCCACATTCCAATCCACTACAGCTTTTGTTTTGATAGCTAACTCAGGAGGTAATTCGTTTCCACCCGAAGGAGCCATCGACAACGGTATCACTCCATACATCTGGCAAAAATAGATAATATGTTTAAGCCATAAATTGTCGGTAGTATACATGCGCGGAAAAATTAAAGCACAATTACTACTGCGGACTTGGTCGCTCATCCACCATTTTAATTTATCAAATCCCGTTTCAGATTCTGGATCAATTTCGGAGTCGAATTCTGTTTCGCTGCAAATTTTAACTTTGAAAGTTTGGATATCATCCAACAGCTCGATCAATCGATTGTAATCTTCGCCGGCAGACCAGGCGTGACTGATAAATAATTTGTACGTTTTTACATAAGGCATATTTTATACTGAAACCTCTTTATAAAGTTGATTGCATTTAGCAAAACTCCTATGATTTGTCGTTCTGACGAATCGCTTTAACGATGAGGAAGAATCTCGCCTAGACCTAATAAAATCCATTCCATTTTTCCGATTAGCATACATCTTCAACCGGACATCGAATTTCAAGATGATTGCCGTCGGGATCTTTAAAATGGATCGATTCGCCCTTCCCAAGGATCAACGGACCGCGAAACGAAATGTTTTTATTTTTTAGTTCCTCAATAATTTTAGGAAACTGTTCCCGGTTCGTTCCAAAAGCGATATGAGCATAGCCATCTTCGCTTAATCGTTTAATCGCGTCGTCCATTTCCAACTCGCGACATTCAAACAAATGTAAAATTACGCTTCCGGTATCAAGCATGGAGTGACGGATATTTTCATCATATCGTTGCGCCACGGCAAAACCCAACACTTCAAAGTAGAACTTTTCAGCGCGACCCAAGTCCCTGACATTCATTCCAATGTGATGAATCCCGTCCAGCTTCATACAATATCCGTCAACTAATGAAACGCCAAGATTTACCGCTATCAATCAAAAACTTTTCCTAAACAACTTTTACCTTAAAGTCGTAATAGACACAAAGAATTAAAATCGGAAAATTACTTTACATTTTTCTCTATCTTATATAATTTTTCCATGTAAAACCCTTTTTTACAAATTAACCTTAGAAGTAAAAAATAGAACAAATCGTATGCTTATCATCCGCGACGACCAAATGGAAGTAATGCGTAAGGGAATGCGCGATAATTTTGAGGATCGAATCGCCGACCATCTAAAAAAGTTCTTTCCCGAGCAATGTCAAAAGATTGGCGACAAAGAAACCCGGAAAGCAATACGCCACGGCATGAATCGCGCAAAATCCTATGGCATTGTTTCTCAACGCGACGTTTCAAAATATTTGAATATCATGTTCGTGTTTGGTCTCAATTTTGATCAAGACTCGCGTTACCCCTGGGCCGCCAAAATATTAAAAAAAGCTCCCGAGTTAGATCCCACATGGGTCGTTAACGATCTGTACGACAACGCCGTCGAAAAAGCGGATGAAGGAAAAGGATTAAAAGGATAAAGATATGTCCGGCAATGCCAAAGCCTTAAACGATAGCAGAAAAGGTTCCGACGAAGAGTTTTCTTCAAAACCCGCCGACAACACGGAAAATAGTTGCGAGTGCACGGCAAAAACGTGGATTGAAATACGACTTGTAGGAGAAGACGATAAACCCATCGCCAACCAAAAATATGAAATCGAATTACCAGATGGAACCAAAAAAGAGGGAACTTTAGACAAAGACGGCAAAGCCCGCGTTGGAGACATCGAAAAAGGCGAATGCCAAGTCTCCTTTGTCGATATTGACCGGGAAGCATGGGAACCTGTGTCATGACAGAAACGAAAAAAACGATTAGCGCGGGAACATACAAAGCCAAAGCAGACGACTGTCTTTCTTCTATTGGATTCGAATCGGGTTTCTTTCCGGAAACTCTCTGGGAGCTTCCAGAGAATGCCGAACTAAAGAAAAAACGGAAAAATCCAAATGTTTTGCAGGAAGGCGACTCCGTACACATCCCGGAAGCGCGAAAACGAACCTTCGCCTGCCAAACAGGAAAAGTTCATAAGTTCAAATTAAAAGGAGTTCCGGAAAAATTGAAGCTACGGTTCCTGGAAGGCGGAGAACCCAGGAAAGACATAGAGTATACCCTGGAGGTAGACGACCAAAAGTTTGAGGGAAAAACCGACGACGATGGAATTATAGAGCATTGGATTCCCCCTAACGCCAAAACAGGAAAACTGACCAGTCAGGAGCTTGGAAACTACGATCTCAGTTTAGGAGGTTTAGACCCAGAAGACAGCGACTCCGGAGCAAAATCACGCTTGGTTAATTTGGGTTATATACCCGATGTGGACGTCGCTGAAGAAGACTTTACAGAAGCGTTAAAGAAATTTCAAAGCGTTAATAATCTGGAAACAACGGGAAAGTTGGATCAAACAACCCAAAAAAAACTTTTGGAGATTTACGGAAGCTAATATTTCAATTTATAAAAAATATCCAAAAACATAACTTCGAATCACTCAATGAATATATCTCAAAAAATAGTCAAATATGCCATGTGAAAAATGCGGTAAAAATCATACAGGCCCCTGCCCAACAAGACCTTCGTTAAAAGATTCCGCCTCTCCAAGCGCAGAAGATTATAGAGAAAAAAGAGCCGAGCGCCAAACCCAATCTAGAAAAAGAGCTAAGGAAAGAGATTTTGAAAAGCGAAGAAAGCAAAAAGCAAGCTCGCTAGATGATGACGAAGAATTAATGGAGGCGGAGGAAACTGAAGAATTTGATGAAGATGAAGAATTAGAAGAAACCTCTTCGGATGATAATGACGATCTTCACCGTAAAGTAGCAAAAGCTGAAACGAACACATTCAACATAATCCCACCGTCTGCTCTAAAAATTTATCATATTGATGTCGGTCAAGGAGAAGCCACGCTCATCCATTTTAAATCCAGCGCTACTGAAAAAGTAGTTTTGATCGATGGAGGCAAAGCCACGCGCGGCGGGGGAACCGTAGAATGGCATTTAGGTAAATTAGGAATCAAGACAATCGACGCGATGATCTGCACTCATTATGACGCCGATCATATCGAGGGTTTAACCTTCCTATTGGAAAACTCCAAAACAAGCATTAACAAAGTATATTGCCGCGGTGGGTATAGTCCTTCAGATCCCTTAGACGAAAAAGTTATTAAGTTTCATAAAGCGTCAGGTTCTAAACTAACGGTTATTAAAACAGGAGATAAAGTTTTAGATCTAACTACTGATGGCTTAACTTTAAAATGCGTGCATGTAGATAGCGTTTTGCCGCCTAATACAAAACACGAGAATAACGGCAGTATCGCCCTGCTATTAAAATTTCACCATTTTACTTATTACACCGCTGGGGACCTTGAATCCAACGTGGAAGACGGCTTAAAACTTGTAACGCCACTTTCGGCTTTTAAATGCGGTCATCATGGAAGTAAAGGCAGTACTAGCGACACATTTCTTAGTACACACAAACCTCAAGTAGCTTTTATATCTTCAGGAAAACATTCTTATTGCCACCCCGACGATCAACTAATAGATAGACTCGGCGGTTCTGATGAAGTTAAACGCATATTTTTAACCAATTGTTTTTATAATCGCGCCGGAGTAAACCCTGATTTTGAAAAACGCGAGGTACGCCGCACCCCTAGAGAATGGATGCAAAACTTTCTCGAATACTTGCAATTAGTTCGTGAAATAAAAACAAAACCGCATGAAGGTGAAATAATAAAAGTTATACAAAACTTAACAAAAAAAATAGCCGATCTAAGGTCGCTTGCTCTCAACCAGGTCGGCGCCGAATTAAACTCCCAAAAAAAATTTAAAGATACAGTCTTGTTAGAAGCAAAGACTCTAGAGAATACGTTGATGAAGTTAGGAGACGACGCTATCTGCAAGAAAATTAAACGAAACCAACAACAACGGGCTCGTATGGAAAAATTACAGAGTTTGCCCAACATAGCAAAAAGAATTAAAAACCAGAATAAATTTTTAGTCTCAGGAGACCCCACACATCTAGGGACTGTTATGTTGTGCGCATTTGAAAATGAGGTTAAAAATCCCGATCATAAATTTGAAGTTCATTGCTGGCAACAAATTTATAATAAAAATCTCGTGACGCCAATAAATGTGGGAAAACCGCAAAAATACGCCACACGAATACCGGTTGATTTAGACGAAACGATACTTAAATACACAAATCAAAAAGTAGTTCTCGTCGATCGTGAAGACGAAGAAATTACGGAAGCTCAACAAGAGATAACTACGAGTAAAAAAATGGCAAAAGTCCAAGTTGAAGATGATGATGAAGATATGGAGGAATCAGCAACCACTACCTTTTCATCATGGGAAAATGAAATTATAAGTTTACGTCAATATGTTCCATTTAGCTGGATATCGACCGCATCGGCTATTAAAAAAGAAACTGAAGTCACTTTAGTGACATGTCACTATTGCGGAGATGATGAAGTCGATTACGATATTGTCTATGAAATAGGTTGTATTGAAGAAGTTCATCAAAAAAATTGTCCGGAAAGACACGTTGCCTTCATCTGCGAAAATTGCCTTGAAGAAAATTTTGAAGGAGATGACGAAACCGTAACCTGGTCATGTAAAACAAATAAATTTGATCAATACGAAGAGGAAGAAGAGGAAGACGATGATGAATATTGAAGTTTAATTCTTCATGAATTTAAACAAACATAAAACCATTCTCCCAAGACAAAACATTGGGTTTCGGAAATTTTATTACAACGTTTCACATCGCTAAAAAAATACTCTCTATACAGTTTAAGAAAAGTTAGTTTTTAATCAAATCCAATGGCAAGAGGAAAAAGACGACGTTTTAATTTCTTTCGATTTTCAATTTAAATCAAAAAACTGGATCAGAAAAACCTTAAAGGTTCTCGCTTCCCATGCAAAAACATGATTTTTTTCTACAGTTATTGCGTTTAAATAACTTTTTTTTGAAAAAAAATTATTCAACGGTTTTCCGAAAATATAAAAAATCGTTAAAGATCAGGATCATTAGTATCTAGTAATGGAAACAGGGTTCCATGTAACGCTAAAAATCAATTGTAAAGCCCAGCGTTCCTAACGTATTGGGCTTTTTTATTGCCCTAAAAATAACATTCAGAAACTATTAATGTAATATATAAAAATGTAACAAACGTTACAAAACAAGTTCAGATATAGTTAAATTATTCTAGGTTCGCCTTCCAAAAAAATCCGGTTAATCAAATTTTTATTTTTTTTTTAAAAACCTTTCTTTAAATTTTTCTCGTGTCCGATTAAAATTATTACAAGTTTTTCAAAAAATTCGATAAGATATCGGTAAATATTAATTCGTAGTATTGAAATTTTTAGGAGCTATAAGGATGCCAGGAAAAAGAAACGCAAACATATTGCCAAAACTCGGAGAACGATTAAAAAAATGGAGGAAGTCAGAAGGCCTTAGGTTGGCCGATGTATCCAAGATGATTAAAGGAACCTCGGGACCTCTTTCTGAAATAGAAAATAACAAGAGCTACCCCACTGTTGAAACCATCGCCATGTTTCATAAAAGAACTAATCTCAATATCATGTGGCTTTTATTCAACGAAGGCGACATGCTAAAGAAAAAAGGAAAAACAAAATAAATAAAAATAAAAAGCTTTGACTTAATTTTGCGTTAACCCCTGTCTCTTTTTTTGAGCAAGTTCCTTAAATTAAAAAGGCGATTATTATCTCCCATCTATCATAGCTCCTTTAATTGTGTTATAGTAAATGCATATGATGGATTGAAAGTAATTTTATGGCCTATTCCATGTAGAATCGCGCCGAGGGTAGTTCAAGCAAAATTCGGAAGTTTTTTTATTTTTTAGCCTTTTTATGGCTATTTTTTGTCCTGAAAATCCCTCCTTGGGATCCATCCCATTTGAAGGAGTCCTATGGCTCTGAAAGGGCAAAAATGCACGAAGTCCGGGTTTATGATGATTCCGGTAAACTGAAGAAAATAATTTCGGTCAAAGAGTTAAAGAAAAGGTCCGAGCTTCAGGTGGAATCTCCAATGATGTTTAAGAAGAACCGTCCAGCGGCAAAAACGAAAGCTTCCGTTACAAAAACCGCAAAGTCTTAATTCTTCCCCAAAACCTAGATTTTATTAAATAGGGAGAGGTGTGTCCTCCTACCCTAATGATTCCCGCGTCTATCTATAATAAAGATTTGACGCGATTATAAAATTCCAAAAAAGGAACCTACTTTGATCAGTTCAAATCTTTCCGCCGATGAGTGCGGGTTCGACGCTTTAAAACTTATTCAACCTATTCGCAAAGCGATTGCGGAAAAACGTTATTCTAAGCCAACAGCCATTCAGTCTCAGGCAATTCCGCATCTCATACAAGGTCGCGATCTCTTGGGATGCGCGCAAACGGGAACCGGTAAAACCGGAGCATTCGCCTTACCCATTCTTCAACGTTTGGCCAAAATGAGAAAGAGATCCATGCCCAAAAGAGCTTCCGCGCTTATTTTAACGCCTACGCGAGAATTAGCCGTGCAAATAGGCGACAGCTTTCGAGCCTACAGTCGTTATTTAAAGACAAAATACACGGTCGTTTATGGCGGCGTCGGTTATCGCCCACAAATTAAAGGGCTATCTAAAGGAGTAGATGTTCTTATTGCGACTCCGGGAAGGTTGGTCGATCTATTAAACCAAGGGTATGTAAAGTTGGATCAAACGGAAACATTTGTACTCGACGAAGGCGATCGTATGTTAGATATGGGATTCTTACCCGATATCCGCAAGATCTTCGCCATTTTACCCGAACAACGTCAAACAATGCTTTTTTCAGCGACTATGTCTAAGGAAATTACGACTCTGGCGGAACAATTTCTAAAAGACCCCATGAAGGTATCCGTAGCTCCTCAGTCTACGACAGCGGACAACATAGACCAACGCGTCATGTTTGTTAATAAGGAACACAAATCCGAATTACTCGCTTCCGTTTTTATGGACGAGTCTATTAAAAGAGCGGTGGTCTTTACCCGCACCAAACAAGGCGCCAATCGACTTGCTGAAAAATTAAACAAAGGTAAAATAAAAGCCGAAGCGTTACACGGCGACAAGTCTCAGTCGGCTAGATTACAAGCTTTAAGGAAATTTCGCTCCGGTAACGCGCGCGTATTAGTCGCCACCGACGTCGCTTCCCGAGGGCTTGATATTCAGGGAGTCACACATGTGATCAACTACGAAATCCCCAATGAGGCGGAAAGCTACGTCCATCGCATAGGCCGAACAGCGCGCGCAGGATCTTCTGGAATCGCCTTATCATTTTGTGACAGCGGAGAGCGCGGTTACCTGAAAACCATTGAAAAATCCACTAAAAGCGCGGTCACTGTCATAGAGGATCATCCTTACCACTCGCACGCTGTCGCGGCAATGTGGAAAACGAAAAAAACTTCTGGCAAAAACCCCGGTCAAAATAAGCGCAAAAAACGGACTTGGAGTTCCGCTCCTGGTAAAAACAAAAAATCGTTATTCGCTAAAAACGGTCGCAAACATGGGAACCAGTTTCACTCAGCCCAGCAACGTAGAAATAACGTTAGAAAGTCTGTAGCTAGCGCCAGTCCTCAAGTTTAACTCCTCTCAAAACCCGATACTTTTTCCTTCAAAAAATAATTTTATAGAAGGAGAAGGTATCGGATAAGACTTCTCAATTATTCCAAGTAACAAAATAGCCGTCTATTTTGTTATAATTAAAGGGAACTTCTTATAATAGATATTTTTACTGAGTTACTGTCGCTTCGCCCCTGCTTTTAAAAGATTGGCTCCTTGCAAATCTGATTTTTAGAGATTTCCTTAATTATTCCCTTTTTATTTTAAAAGTGCGATAACTTGAGATCGCTAATCCACTCAGTTTCCTATCTTAAATACGTTTAAACTCTATAAATATGGAGTTAACCATGCCGACAATGAAAGCTTATATAACCAATAGTCGCGGTCCGGAAGCGTGCTTTGAAATTGCTGAAGTCATTATTCCAGAACCGGGCGAAAGACAAATACTGATTGAAGTTAAAGCCACCAGCTTGAACCCCGTAGACAACATGTTTCTACGAAGCGATATTGGTATGAATCCAGAGCTTCCATCAATACTGCATGGAGACGTTGCTGGAGTTGTGTCTTCCGTCGGCGAAGGCGTCGATAAATTTAAAGAAGGAGACGAAGTATATGCCTGCGCAGGCGGCTTCAAAGGTCATGACGGCGCTTTAGCGGAATTCATGCTAGCCGATGCGCAATTGGTAGCTCACAAGCCAAAATCGCTCGACTTCGCGTATTCCGCCGCCTTGCCATTAGTTGCCATTACTGCCTGGGAAGGCCTTTTCGACAGAGCCGATTTGCAACCCAATCAACATGTTTTGGTTCATGGCGGGACCGGCGGCGTCGGCCATGTAGCCCTGCAATTGGCAAAAATAAAAGGAGCGCGGGTAGCGACTACGATTTCAAATGAAGCCAAAGCAAAAATCGTCCGCGATCTGGGAGCCGACGATATCATTAATTACAAAGAACAAACTGTCGAACAATATGTCGTTAGCCTCACGGGCGGAAAGGGATTTGACATTGTTTACGACACCATAGGAGGAAAAAACCTGGATCTTTCGTTTACCGCCGCGCGAATTAATGGCCAAGTTATTAACATCATAGCTTTCTCCCCTTTTGATCTTTCGCCCGCATTTTCCCGAGGCTTAACGATCCATTTTGAAAACATGACCTTTCCTTTAATCACCGGCGTCGGACTAGAAAAACAGGGTAAAATACTTGAAGAAATAGCCAAATATGTGGATGACGGAAAACTGAAACCGCTCCTTCATGAACAACGTTTTACTTTTGACCAGGCAAACGAAGCCCACGCTCTTTACGAATCTAAAAAACACACCGGCAAAATTGTTCTCACTCCATAATCAAAACCTAATTAAACTTTGAATTGCTTTTCTAAACAAAGGGTGAATTGAATTCGAACTAAATTTAACGCCGTGAACATGCCATAATTCTTTGGGCTCTCTGACGCCCCGAACCATGGATGGGACTTGCTCCCCCTCCAGACCTAAACCATTGAAATGCTGCCTGAAGCGCAACTCGTGGGGCATTTTTCGCGGCCCAACAGTCTGCCTGAAATTCCTTTACTTGTGGCCAATTGGGAACAATAGTATGCCCCATTGCAATATGCCCATATTCATGCCATTTGTAAAACTCACATAATGCAGGACCAGCACGTCGGCATAATATAGGATTATAAATAATAACGGGACCACGCGGGGAATTAGTAACCATCGCAATATCACCTAGGTTTGGGTTCGGGATCTCTGGAACTCCAAATTGCGCATTCGCCGTAAAAGGATTAAAAGAAAATAGGAACATAAAAATCCAAATAAAATATTTTATTTTTTTATATAACGAATCCATATATCCTCCTGGTCAATTCATCTTGGACTCAAAATTACTTAAGCACTTATTATATTGAATAAGAACCTCTCTTACATTTTGATAACTAATATTTTGAATTTCAGGTGGAACTTTGTAGGTTTCAAGAAGTTCAAATAATTCTTCCCATATTTTCCTACTTTCTTCACATGAATTGTAAACCGCTTCGGAAACTATCCAGTCATTATAAAGATTTAATAATGTCGCCAATCTTGCATCGCTATTAAAGTTCTTCGCTATTTGAATTCCTTCTGAAAAAGATTTTCTAGCTTCGGTTATATTTTGAATGCTACTTGGAGGAAATAATGAACGGGCTTTATATCTCTTTGCTTCTGCTTTGAAAGCCTTATTTTTTGCTACTTTGAAGGCTTTTTCTGAATAAACCAATCCCATTTCGTTATTTCCAAAATTAATATGTTCATAGGCTAATGCGATATTTTCTGAAACACCTACATCATTGGGAAATTCTTTTGCAATTTCATCTGCTCGGTTTATTAAAGAAATCTTTTTTGCATTAATCGCTCTTATGAAATTATTTAATAATTTCAAGTCTTTCTTTTGTTGCGTTTCTATAATTCTTAAATTTATTTCTGCTAGCTGCAAAACAATACCACTCAGTTCTTTAAGAGATACTTTTTTTCCATGTTCGGGTTTAAGAACAAAATTATCATAAATTGTAAATCCACCTGTTAGAATTGAAATAAGTAACGCTATTAACCCTCCCCAAACTCCTAATTTCTTAAAAATAGATTGTTGTTCCGTTTCATACTTAATTTCTAAAGTTTTTACTTTTTCAGTCAAATCAATAATATTTTGTCGATCAACCTCAAAATTTTTAATTTTATCGGTCAACTCATCAATTTGTGTTCCGATTGTCATGGAGAAAAAGTTAAGTATAGTTTGAATAAAAATTATTATTTATATAAAATTTTTTTTGTCAATCAAAAAATTAAGAAAAACCCTACCAATGGAAGGACAAAGAGAAGTTTTTAAGCCGAGTAATATTGAAAAGATTGACAATAGCCACGATTTTTTAAAAGAAAATTCGAAATACATCCGTACCAAACATCTGAAAATCCTCTTTATCTAACAATTCATAACTTGCCATAATAAACAAAAAAAAATGAGTCTCTAACCTTTCCCATCGAATTAAAATACTGGTCAGAGCTATGTTTTTTCATTTTTTATTTGCAACTCTCTTAAAACTCTAACAAAAGCTAAATAATATTTTGACTTAATCCGTTTCAATGAATAACCGGAACGGACGCTTAGTTAAAATAATTCCAAAAATTGTATTTTTAACTCTTTATGAGCTATTCTTACGGTGCAATGAAACAAAATAATTTGCCCTCATAATATGTTCAATCCACCAGATTTAATTTCTTAAAAACCACCTCATATAAAGTTCAAAAAATAAACTATGCAAGACGAAACCCATTACCCCTGGGCTAAAAGCACCTCTATTGAAGCCCTTAAACAATCTTTTGAATTTCATTTAAAATATTCTTTAGCCGACGACCGGTTTTCCGCCACGGATATGGATCTCTATCACAGCCTTGCGCTTTCGGTTAGAGACCGACTAATTGACAAATGGCTCCAAACGCAAACTCTTTATTACAATCAAGACGCCAAACGCGTTTATTACCTATCTATGGAGTTTTTGGTAGGCCGTTGGCTCACTAACAGCCTGATCAATTTGGGATTTCATAACGAATTTCAGCAGGCGCTGAAAGAGCTTGGGTTAGACCTTGATACCTTGGAACAAATGGAAATTGAAGCCGGTCTTGGTAATGGCGGGTTGGGCCGTCTTGCGTCGTGTTTCATGGAATCGTTATCTACCCTTGGCATCTCCGCATGGGGTTATGGGATTCGCTATGAGTTTGGAATTTTTTATCAAAAGATAAAAGACGGCTACCAAATTGAAGCGGCTGATAAATGGCTTCGCTATGGCAGTCCCTGGGAAGTTCCGCGCCCCCGCTTTCTTTATCCTGTTCGGTTTAACGGACATGTCGAAACATCGCGAAACGGAAACGGAGAACAAGTCGCAAAGTGGATAAATTCCACGGAGATTATGGCTATGCCATACGACTTCCCTATTCCCGGATATAAAAACGATATTGTCAATAACTTGAGGCTATGGAGCGCGCGTTCAACAGACGAATTGAATTTAGATTATTTTAATGTCGGCGATTATATTCAGGCGTTAAAAGATAAACAAGACACTGAAATAATTTCCAAAGTTCTCTACCCTAACGACTCTGTGGAACAAGGAAAAGAATTAAGACTCAAGCAAGAGTATTTTTTTGTATCTGCTTCCCTGCAAGACATTATTCGAAGATTTAATAAAACCCACGCCGACTTCAGTTCATTGCCGGACAAAATAGCCATTCAGTTAAACGACACGCATCCAGCCCTGGCTATTGCCGAACTTATGCGGATATTAATAGACGATTATAAAGTCCGTTGGAAAAAAGCGTGGAACATCACGGTCAAAACTTTTGCATTTACAAACCATACAACTCTGCCGGAAGCGTTAGAAAGATGGCCGATCGAACTTTTAGGAAGGCTGCTGCCAAGACACCTTCAAATCATATATGAAATCAATAGCCAGTTTTTAGAACAAGTTAAACAACAATTTCCAAACGACCACGAACGATTAAGACGCATGTCTATAGTCGAGGAAGGCTTTAAAAAGTCTGTTCGAATGGCCCATCTCGCAATTATAGGCAGTCATTCCACAAATGGCGTGGCGGAGATTCACTCCAACATTTTAAAGAATGAAGTTTTTCGCGATTTCCACGAAATGTTCCCAACCCGTTTTAAAAACGTCACCAATGGCATCACGCAAAGGCGTTGGTTAAAGACTTGCAATCCGAGTTTATCCAAACTTATCAGGGAAGAAATTGGAGACGGCTGGGCGACCAACTTATGGGAACTGGAAAAACTGATCCCCAAAGCGGACGATCCTGAATTTCAAGAACGGTGGAGACAAGCCAAACAAAGCAATAAAGATGATTTAGCCGATTACATAGACAAAAAACTTGGCGTTAAAATTAACCCAAATTCATTATTCGACGTCCAGATAAAACGCATACACGAATATAAAAGACAACTGCTAAATGTGTTGCACGCCGCCTACCTTTATAATCAAATAAAAAAAGGCACGGCTAAATCAACTCTTCCCATTACTAAAATCTTTGCGGGCAAAGCCGCCCCTGGCTATTCCATGGCTAAATTGATCATTAAACTGATTAACTCGGTGGCTCAAACGATACACAGCGACCCGGAGATTGGAGATCGGTTAAAAATTGTCTTTATTCCAAACTATTCCGTAAAAATAGCCGAAATCATAATACCCGGAGCCGATTTATCGGAACAGATCTCGACCGCAGGCATGGAGGCCTCTGGAACCGGCAATATGAAGCTATCTCTTAACGGCGCTCTAACTATCGGAACTCTTGACGGAGCCAATATCGAAATAAAAAGAGAAGTGGGAGACGAAAATATATTTATTTTTGGCCTAACCGCGGAGCAGGTCAGGGAAAAGAAAACCTCTTATTTTGCGCGCGAATATTATCAGAAAAACGAAGATATTCGAGAAATTCTCGACCAAATAGGCAAGGGCTTCTTCTCGCCGGAAAACCCGGAACTGTTTCAACCTCTTATAAATTATTTTCTAAATGAAAATGACCGGTACTTCATATTGGCGGACTTTGAATCTTACATTCGATGTCATGAAAGAGTCGCGCAAGAATATCAAAACGTGAATGTGTGGACGCGGAAATCCATAATTAACTCCGCCAAAATGGGATTTTTCTCCAGTGACCGCTCCATTACTGAATACGCTCGAGATATTTGGAACGTAGAAGCCAGAAACGAGTTACATTTGCCTGCCCCTGCCGAATAGACAAGTAATTTCCGATAATCGGCTCTCCAAACTTTCAGTGATTAACTCGTTCGTAAACCGCCATTCCCAATTGCCCTCGGAAGTGCCTGGAAAGTTAATTCGGCTATCCGCTCCCAATCCGAGAATATCCTGCATAGGAATAATAGCCAAACGGGATGTGGACGCCATAGACATCCGTATCATTTCCCATGATATTTCATCCACATAACATTCTTTGCCTAAATATTTAAACAACCGCAACCGATCTTCGTCGGGTAAATCATTTTCAAACCATCCTCTTACCGTATTGCAATCGTGAGTGCCAGTATAAACCACGCAATTAGGAATGTGATTATGCGGAGCGTATGGGTTGGAATGCATTCCTACGCCAAAGGCAAAAACCAGCAGCTTCATTCCAGGCAATTCAAATCGGTCCATTACTTCCCGGACGTCCGGCGTTATGTATCCCAGATCTTCGGCGACAATTGCGGCATTCGGAAAACGTTTAAAAACCTGCGTAAAAAATTCCGCCCCGGGAACGGCGCGCCATTGTCCGTTTACCGCCGTTTCGTCTGCGGCGGGAACCTCCCAGGCGGCTAAGAACCCTCTAAAATGATCGATGCGGACTAAATCGTAAATTTCTAAATTAAAGGACAAGCGATTCATCCACCAACCAAAAGAATCTTCTTTCAGGCGATCCCAATTATATACAGGATTGCCCCACAACTGACCGGTCTCGCTAAAATAGTCAGGCGGAACGCCGGCGACAACCAACGGTTTTTTATCCGAGTCCAATTTAAAAATTCCAGGATTGGCCCAGGCGTCTGCGCTGTCTAGAGTGACGTATATGGGAATATCTCCAAAAACCTGAATTCCTTTTTCATTGCAATATTCTTTTAATTGAAACCATTGTCGGTAAAAAACAAACTGCAAAAACTTTTGGAATCGAATCTCATTGCAAAGCTTCTCCTTCCAGGTTTCCAATTCTTTGAAGTCGCGCATTTTTAAAAGTTCAGGCCAATTAAACCATTCCTTTCCGTCAAAATGACTCTTTAACGCAGAGAACAGGGAAAAATCTTCCAGCCAACTTTTGTTTTTTTCACAGAATATGTCAAAGTCAAAATGGTCGGGGGGAAACCTCTCAAACGCTTTTCTAAACAATCCATACTTATGCCGATATACCCAACCAAATTCCACGTGAGTGTATTCAAACTCAGGAATGTATTTAACGTCTTCATGCTCTAAAAATCCTTCTTCAATCATTTTTTCCGGGCTAATCAACAAAGGATTGCCCGCAAAGGCTGAAGGACTGTAATAAGGCGAATTGCCAATGGTTGTGGGGTTTAAAGGAAGAATCTGCCAAACGCTTTGTTGAGATCTTTCAAGGAAATTTGCAAACTTATAAGCCTCCGGTCCTAAATCGCCTATACCAAAAAGAGACGGCAAACTCGTAATATGAAGCAAAATTCCGCTTTTTCTTTCCGTCATGAAATGATTATTCACTAATTATTGTTCCGATTTATTTTTTAGGTTTATTTAAAATAGTTAAACCGCACTTCATATGGGTTTAATAAGAAACTAGCTTAATGTTTTTTGAAAATAAAATATTGCGCTTAATCAAAGTTAATCCAACGTCATTCTGGAGGAGGCTCTAAGAGAGTTGGTTTAGAGCTTGTCCTGAGCAGCGCCGAAGGAAAGAATCTAGGTTAGCTTTTTCCTTTTTCCCCTACTGCAAAAAACTTAAGGCGGGACAATTGATTAGGTCGCTCTAATATTTTTACCATAATTTTAGTATAGTCATTGATAGATTTAAACGGCAACCTCTAACACAAACCTAAATAAACCGCTTACAGTTTTACAAACACGCCATTAAAAAAGATAATATATACTTAAAGAACGGCAAGTCCTAAAGCTATAAATTAACCAAATTTTTAAATAAGGAGAAATATTGCATGAGGAAAATATTTTTTATATTTTCGGTCTATTTTCTATTCGCCTTTTCATCTTTGTCCATTGCAGACGAAATGCACAAAGCCCCATATGTCGGCTCGGATGCCTTTGAAAGGATGAAACAATTAGAAGGCGACTGGGAAGGCTCCATGAAAATGGGCGAACAAACCATGACGATGAAAGCAAGCTACAAACTCACTTCCAATGGAAGCGCACTGATTGAAACCACGCACGAAGGATCGCCTCATGAAATGGTATCCATTTACCACGACAATAAAAAGAAAAATATGGTTATGACTCACTATTGCGCCGAACATAACCAACCAAAACTTGTACTTACGGGAATCGAAAACAACACTTTGACGATGGATTTATCTCCCGATAGCGATATTGACGAAGCCAATGAGGGGCACATTCACTCAGTTACTTTCAAATTTGAAGGTAAAGACAAGATGACCCAAATCTGGACAAGTCACAAAGGCGGCAAAAAAGATATGGTTGTTAAAATGGCTTACAACCGCCTGCAATAATATAACCAGAAAAACAACTCCACCGGAAATTAGAACGCATGGTTTATTTTTTAACTGTTCAAAAAGTTTGAGAATAATACAGAAGATAAAAGATCTAAATAATAGAGGGAGGGTAAAAGATCAACCTAAACTCAGGTGATCGTCATGAGCATTCATTTTTTTACAAAACATGAAGAAGCAAAGAGCAAAGAAGAACTGGAAAAGGAAGAGCATTTCTTCCATCAATTGTACCGAATATTTTGGTTTTTATTGATGACGGTTTCCCTGACCTTTTTGTTCATCGTCCTTTGAACATTAAGGTCCCCTTCCCCGTAGCCCAGCGCACCTTAAGCGCTGGGCTTTTTTTATGCCTTTAATACATTTGTCTAAGACTCTTTTCTATTTATCGCCTCTATCCAAAATACTTACATTCTGAACGTTTTTTAAATATAAATTTTACTAAATTCTAGTGAAATCCATTAAATTTCCTATAATTTAATTTTTATTTTCCATAATTATATGGTATAAAAAAACCTTATTCCTAAAACTTTATCGTTAGCCATATCCATTTCTTTTGAAAAATTGGCGCAAAATAAATTTTCTTAACCCCCAAGGGACCATAAAATGTGCGGCGGAGATGGATCTTCTAAAGAAGTCGTTACCACAACCGATGTAAAGCACGAAAAACGCAGTTTGGCCGTTTCTCTTCTGGCCCCTTTTCGCGGTTTGATATACGGAATGAATTGGCTGGACGGTCAAGTCGTAGATTTGCACGCAGCTCTTAATATTACCAGCATAATAGGCCCTCCACAGTTTAACCTGATTTCTGGAAAAACCGGAGTTCGATGTTCCATTGGACTGGTAATGGTTTCCAGCACCAGTTCTTCCAACATCTTGTTTGGCGTCATTCAAGATCTAATTACATTGATTAACTGCCCCAAACTTTATGAAAAAAAATGGGGTCACACAGCGCTGTTCGTAAGAATTGACGGGGTTATTACTTTTTCGGTTGGCTTTGGCGCCAATGGGCTAACTATATTCAGCCAGGGAAAGGTGAGAGGAGGCCGACCCCATTCCGGGCGAATTTATGACAACATGTATATGTTCGACCTCCCCACGGCTCAAACTGTGGAGTTTGAGGTCGAAAAAATCGTTGCACAGAAAGCTATCAAGGAATTGGGCGAAATATTGAGAAGATTCGAAAAAGGAGAAAAACTAATTACCCAATATACCACAGCTCCTGAACAATTGATTGAAAGAGATGTTCAAGTAACCGAGCTTTTTCAAGATCAAAAAGGATTTAAAAATTGCCTTCTTTGGTCGGTTCAGCATTTGGAAAGGCTACTTGGAGCAAACCTGGTCGTAAAGAACTCCCCTCGTAGTATGGTTAATAACCTTCGAGTAGTAGACATTGGACCAACAAACGATCCTAGGGCTATAAAATATAAAAGCTCGTCAAGACAAGGAAGGCTGGTTCGCGAAATATTATATCTTTCTGCGGATAAGCAACAAATGGCTATAGTTCAAGACGAAAGAGAAGAGTTGCAGATAGACGAGGAGGCTGTTGTTGGCGAAGCTGTAGTAAGAGGCTACCCAAGAACTCTCAGACTGATACGACTTTTATCCCACGTGATGGTAATCGCAGGAACGTTTTATTTTGGCCGCGACGCTCTTCGGGGCGTGACTCGGGAATCTATCATGTCGAACCATTCCACTCGCACATTAAGGTTAGTCGGCGCTTTTGGAGGTTATCAACTTCTGCGTCTGGCAAACGATCTTCGCACTCTCCAGTTTAAACGCTTTATCCATAGAGTTGGTTTATGGACATTCCCGTTATTAATGTTTTTGAATCCAGAAAAGAAAAAGAAACTTTTACTGGTTTCCCTGGCTACTATGGCAACGCCAAGTCTTATAGAAGGCCTTGCCAGAGGAGTCAGATGGCTATTTGGCGGAAAAGAAAAAAATAAACTGCTTAAATAACTCTCACCCAATGACTATTTTTGATTTAAGTTTTTTGAACTGGACCTTCCGATGTTAATTTGGAGTTGATATTTCAACAAAATCATCAGGCTGAAGTTCTGGGTAATTGTTAAAATATTCCTTTAACTTGTTTTTTACTTCAGAAGCCTCTTGGATATTATCACGCTTTTGATACAGATCTTTTGCAATTATAGTGTGCTTAATTGCGTCAAAGCCGTTTTTCGTTTTGTGATATATCTTTCCAAGATTAAAGTGAGCTTGAGCAAAATCCGGCTCAATTTGGATCGCCTTCTTATACGCTGCAATGGCCTCTTTGTTACGACCAAGCTCCCCATAAACGTTACCTAGATGAAAATGCGCCGTTTCAAAGTTGGGGTCAATATAGATCGCTTCTTTAATCTCGCCAATAGCTTTTTCATATCGCATAAGTTCTTTATATAGAGTTCCAAGAACCAAGTGACCATTAGCGTAATCAGGGTTATCTCGGATTACATTCTTGTAAGAAGCTATGCCCTCATCGTAAAGTTTTAGTTTGTTTTGCGCTCCGATAAGGCCAAAATGCGCATAGGCATAATTAGGATCAATGTTTATAGCCGCTTGATATGACTCTATTGCTTTTTCAAACGATCTAAGTTCAACATGACAAATCCCAAGGTTTAAATAAATATCGGCGTTTTCAGGATCAATTCTTTTTGCTTCTTTATAAGAATTTATCGCTTCTTTGTAGCGTTTAAGTTTTTTGAATAAATTAGCTAGATTGTAATGCGCGTTTAAAAAATCAGGGCTAAGCCGAATTGCTTTTTGATAAGCGTCCATAGCGGCTTCGTGCTGTTGTGTTTCTGCATATATAGTTCCAAGGTTGTTATACCCTTGCGCATATTCAGGATTAAGAGCAAGTCCTTTTTTGTAGAAAGTGGCCGCCTGTTCATAACGTTTAAGTTTCAAATAAGCCTCCCCAAAAGCAAAATAGACGTCGGCAAATTTAGGTTTAATCCGAACCACCTCTCTATATGAGACTATCGCGTCTCCATAACGTTTAAGAAGGCTATAAGCGTTTCCAAGACTAAAATGGGCTTCCGCGCTGTCTGGATCAAGTAAAATGGCTTCTTTAAAAGAAATTATAGCTTCGTTAATTCGTTCTTGAGTCAGGTATTCCTTACCGCGATTTAAATAATCGTCCGCAGTCGTTTGCCCAAAGGAAAAAGAAGTGGAAAGCGTCAAAATACTGAGGCTAATAAATACCGCTAAAAATTGTTTCATATAAAATCAAATAAAATGGATAGTATTATGGATAGCAAAACTATTTTGCTAAGCTTCGAATATAGAGGATTAACTTCCAAATTTGGTCGTCGTCTAAATCAAAAAATGCGGGCATACCCGTACCTTCCGAACCATTGGTGATTACTCCAAATAGTTGACCGTCGGGAATATCCCTCATTGTCTCGGCACAGGAAAAATTTCGCGGAGGAGGACTTAAAGTATCGGCCATTATACCTCTTCCATCGCCAAACCCATGACACATGGTACAAGTGGGTTGAACTTCCATTTGAAATAAAATTCGACCCGCTTCAATATTCTCAGGCGTATTTTCAAGCGGGTTGACTAAATTATAAAGCGAATCCGGAACTTTTAAAGTATTTCTTGGTTGCGGACATTCCGGGCCAACATTTTCCTTAAACCTCCTGCCATGCATTCTTCCATGTCCTCCATGTCCCATCATACCGCCATGTCCCATACCATGACGGCCTCGCCCCATTCTGTGTCCGCCTCGAATCGGAACGGTAGACTGATTACTTCTAAGTTGTTCAAATGATTCCTTTAAATCTTCTAAAGCCTTTTCTATTTTTTCAATAGATTCTCCCATTTTTTTATACGCCTTGGCCTGTCCGTAATCTCCTTCGCTATCGTTTGAATCAAACCGTTGCGCTAAAACTTCCAACTTATTTTTAATACCTGCGTGATTTTTTTGATTAGAAATCGGGATACCGGTTTTTCCAAATGCGGACGACGCGATCAACAAAAATAAGCAAGAGCCGAAAATGGACGGCAAAATTTTATAAAAAAACAGCTTCTTATTTAATATTGGAAAATACATTGGCGAATACCTCTCAAATTTTTAAAGACACGAGTTATTTTAAAAGGACCTCTAATAATTGGCATTTTTACTGGTTTGCTATCGCCTGGCCCTTGGATTTTAGGATCAGGCTCCTGGCAAATCTGAGTTCTTAGAGGTTCCCTTAAAAAATTCCTATCACATGATCTCAAATATTTTTTCTTCCAAGTGTTTTAATTTTTCCACTCGTTTTATCAAATAGAAAATAAGCCCAGCGATTAAAAGCAATGCGCCGATAAACCACCAAGCTGAAAATCCCGTTAAAGAAGGAAAAGTAACTTTGCCCAAATTACCAACGTTAAGAATATTTTCTTTAATCCATGGATAAGACTCAGCATACACTCCAGCCCCAACAATCATTCCTAAAACGCCGAAAATAGCGTGCCGGGACCCTTCTCCAATCGCCGCCACGGCAGTTCCAGGGCAATACCCCAACATAGCCATTCCAACTCCAAAAATAAGCCCACCCAAAGCGTTTCCAAGGAGGGCCGCCGTTTTAACATGCAAATCAATTTCCATTCCCAAAGACCGCATGCCATATATACCAACGCTACCTACGAGGATGGCGGTCATCATTATTTTTAGAACTGTAAAATCCTTAAATAAAAATTGCCCCATAATTACATTAAAACGCGTAACGCCTCCCTTCTGGAGTAAAAAACCAAATAGAAAGCCGGTAATACCTCCCATAACGATCATGGATGGATTATCAAAGAAATGATCAAACATTATCTCTCCCTTCATGGCCAAATAAGAGAAAAGCGACGATAACGCCAGAAAAGAACATGCAAAGGAAAAAAATCCAAGAAGATACCGCTAATTGAAGACCGCCGGAGATACCATGACCAGAAGTGCAACCTCCGGCAAGACGAGCGCCAAAAATGATAATAATTCCGGAAAAAAAGGAAACCAGATACCTACGCAATTTAGACGCGCCGAACCTGCGTTTCCAAAGTTCGGGAACAGTTTCTTTAATTCTAGTTGACGAGAACGCCGCCGCGCAAAACGCCCCAAAAGCCAACATTACAACCAAAGCGAATTGCCATTCAAAAACGGGCTGAGGCTCGGCCATAGTTCCAAGATATTTCGAAAAATATGGGTTTTGTCGCACATAAGATTCCGAGACCAAACCCTCGATCGCGCCAGCGGCCCGAACCATAGTTGTAGACACGCCCAATGCTTTATTCATTAAAGCAAAAGTAATCCAGGAGAGAACTCCAATACCCGCCCCCACCCAATAAGGCGACCAACGCGGTTTTTTTATAATAGACACTATATGGCTTCTCCACTTTAAAAAAGCTCTATTCTGCCAGATTAGTTCAATTAAACCATCTCAATAAAACCTAATCCGATAGCTAACGCGCCAAGACCGGCCACAAACATCCCCAATTGCCCTGGGATCAAAATTCCGGTGACAAACAACAAAGCCCCGGCGACAACTCTTAAAAACCTTCCCGTTCTTCTTCCAAAGTTCATCATGGCTGCCTCCTCGGGTGGTTTTTAGAAGCAAATTAATAAAAATTTTCAGGCTAAGAGATTAGCCCCTCTATATATTAGATCCAGCAAAACAAGCAGTTATTCCTAAAATCAATAAGATTTAAAGCTCAATCGTCAAAATAACCAGACAGGTAACAATCGCAATCAACAAAGCTCGCAAGCCCGTCACAAGCCAAAACGATCCAGTCGCTTTGCCAAGGAAAATACCCAGGATAAAAATAACCGAAAGAGCTGAAGCGATAGCCGATTCCAAAGGGGGAAGCGGAAGGAAAATCCCAAATTGAGCCATCCATAAAGGCAGTATGATAAATAAAGAAATTAAAAAAGGGGCGAAACCATTTACCAATGCGATCCAGACAGGCGTCCATTTCATTGCTCGGCTATATTCTGTATCACTGAGATCATCAACAAGAGCGCTTTCCAAATCGGCCAATTCTTTTTTTCTCTCTTCAGACTCGCTAATGTAAGCGCTGCTAAGACCGCTGATGCAAAGTGCGATCGCCGCTCCCATGCAAGCGCCAATAACGGTGCGAACCGGAACATCTCCAGAAGCGTAAAACCCCATGAGAAGCCCCAACATAGTGAGGGCGCCATCGTAACCATTGGTAAAAAAATAACGCCGGGCGATCCTATGGGCTTTAGAAAGATTTAATAAAAAACGAATTCGTTGGAACACAGATTACATTATTCCACTTTAGGCGGGGCTTCCGAACCTTCAACTTCCACTCTATCAATGCTATGCAAAGACCCGCCCAAATTTTTGATCGTATCGACGATGGCGTCGAAATCGATATCTTCTCCGTCAATATCAAGAAGGATAGATTCGGTTTTTTCGTCCACTTCTTCAACGGTGAGTTTTACGTTGCAATGATTTTCCTGGTCGGCAATAGCCTTGGCAAAATCAAGAGAACTGGGATGGTGAGGCTTTAAAACATCTAGAATAACTCGTTTGACTTTAGACATAGCGTTAGCGGTGTAGAGAGAAGTTGTAATTACGATCTAAATACCAATATACCGCTTGCGGGAACGTTATACCAGTTAAGATTTTATGAAGGAAAAGGAATATTAAGAATAACGTTAAGCAAATGATGGTTCTATTTAGCGCAACTCCTATCGCATGTCATTCTGACGAATCGCTTAAACGATGAGGAAGAATCTCGCCTCGATTTAATAAAAAAACTCCTTATTCCATGCGCCCTTTAAATACCAATTCGGCGACGCCTGATTTATCGAGATGCCCTTTCCCGGATTTGATAAGGCTTTCATATTGGTCGAAAGTGGCTTGAGCTACCGGCAATTTTAATCCCGCAGATTCCGCTAACTTCAGAGCAATATCGGAATCTTTAGCGGCATGGGCGGCGGAGAAATAACATTCATGATCCCTAATCTGCATGTCTTCGCCGTCGGTTTCCAGAACCCGCGAAGCCGCGCCAGTCTCGCCGAATACTTCGCGGAGCATCGTCAAATCCAACCCAAGCGCATCGCCAAGCCCCAAGCCTTCCGCCAACGCCGCCGTGTTGCTGTTCATAACCATATTGACCAACGCTTTAACCTTTGCCGCCTCTCCGGCAGGCCCCACATAAAGAAGCTTTGAACTCAAATCTTCCAATATCGGCTTCGATTGTTCGAAAACTGATTTTTTACCGCCGCACATAAGATAAAGCGTTCCTTCCCTCGCTTGTGGAATACTGCTGGCCATTAGAGCTTCCAGGTTGGAACCGCCGTGTTTCTCAACCAGCATCCCAACCTTTATGTGAGCTTCCGGACTGAGCGTGGCAAAATTTAAAAACAACCGGCCTTTGGCATGGGCAAGTAAGCTTGTTGCTCTATCTTCGGCAAAAATCTCGTACATGGCCGCATCGTCTGTTATCACCGTCAGAATGACATCGCTCAATGCCGCCACCCGCGCCGACGAATTTACCGCTTCACAGGATAGTTCTTTCGCCAACGATTCTGCGCCTTCTGTATAACAATCGTAAACAGCCGCAATAACATAACCTTTATCTTTAAGACGCCGAGCCATGTTGGCGCCCATACGCCCTACCCCCACAAATCCGATGCGTTTACTTTCGTTCATGTAATTTATCCTTTTCTAAAAAACCAACCTGGAATGAGTTTCCCTCGATTCAAAAACATAAAAGCTTTTTACCGCAAAGCCGCGAAGGGCGCAAAGAAAATATTTAGCTGAAGAATCCACAGGAAGCGCAGAATAATTTTTTATACCTTAAAATAAAAAATCCAGGCTAACCAAAGGGAGCTTTATTGTACAAAGATGGGAAAAAAATCAAAATTCTGTTTTCGATGAACTCAAGTCGAACAACTAACTCTGCTTCCTATACTAATTGTCCTTTAAATAGCGGTAAATCTCATACAGAAACATTCTTTAAAAACGTAAATTCTTCCTTGCAATAACGCCCGGTTTAAGTTTAATTAATTTACGGCGTTTTGCGCCTCGTTCTTTTTTTAACTCACTTACCTCCAACAATGTTTATGAGCAGCAAAAGAATTGAAGATTTTAAGTTTTTATTGGACTGCTTTGTCGAAGTCTTAAAAGATTTGGGAGAAGATTCCCTGGCTTCTTCTTTTCAGATAGAAAACGGCGAGCTGGTTACCGGGAGGAAACTGTCTGAAAAAGACATGCAAGCCTATTCCATTCTTTTCCAACTCATCAATATGGCCGAACAAAACGCCATTGTCCAGGAGCGAAGAAAGTTTGAAACCGAAGGGGCTTTGGACAAAATTCCCGGCTTATGGCTCTACGCATTCAACCAACTGGTTGAACAAGGCCACAACCCCGAACAGATAGCCGATCAATTATCCCGCATACAAATCGAACCCGTTCTGACAGCTCATCCCACAGAAGCCAAGCGTATAACCGTATTGGAACATCATAGAAGAATTTATTTACTCCTGGTAAAAAAGGAGAATTCCGTTTGGACTCCCTCCGAACTCTCGAACTTAAAAGAAGAAATTAAAACAGAGCTTGAGCGATTATTTTATACTGGCGAAATCTATCTGGAAAAACCTGGCATTTCAGACGAACGCAGAAATGTCATACATTATTTTACAAACGTGTTTCCCGACGTATTACAGGAGCTTGACCGCAGGCTGGTTTGGGCCTGGGAACAAAAACAATTTCCGAAAAATCTGATAGATTTTCCAGATGGGTTGCCCAAAATTACTTTTGGTAGTTGGGTGGGTGGGGATAGAGACGGTCATCCCCTGGTGACAGCCGAAGTAACAAGGGAAAGCCTTGCAGATATGCGCAAAAAATCCGTTGCTATGTTAAAGAGGCGCCTTGTCGAACTGGGTAGAAAGCTGAGTTTGTCTGAAACTCTTACGACAGTTCCAAAAAAATTGCTACTTTGGAACGAAGAGGCAATCAAAAAACTTGGAGTCGTTGGAGAGGTCGCGGCAAACCGAAATAAAAAAGAACCCTGGCGGCAAACGGTCAATCTGATTGTCGCGCAATTACCTGGAGAACCGGATACGAGTTATTCTTCCGCAAGTAAGTTAAGCGACGACCTCATTGTGTTGAGAGATTGTTTATTTGAAGCAAAGGCGAAAAAAATTGCGGTCAAAGACCTCAATCCCATTTTAAGATGCGTTCAAACTTTTGGCTTCCACCTCGCCAGTTTGGATATCCGGCAAAACAGTCAATTTCACGAATCAGCGCTTATTCAGTTTTTTGAATCGGCGGGAATCGATAGCAATGAATACGCTTCCGGAGACCATGAGCGCCGTTTACGCATAATAAACGAAGAATTGAAATCCTCCCGCCCCTTCTGCAATAATCCCACGCTATTAGGCGCGGAAGCTAAAGACTGTTTGGATCTGTACAAAATACTCACGCAGGAATTAGAACGTCATGGTCCCTCTGGTATAGGTTCGATTATCGTCAGTATGACTCGCAGCGTTTTGGATTTATTAACCGTTTACCTTTTAGCGAGGGAAACAGGCATCGCCTGTCAATCGAAAGAAGGGCTTATTTGTCAATTGCCGATTGTGCCGTTATTTGAAACGATTGACGACCTAAAACAAGCTCCAATTATTTTAGACGATTTTTTATCTCATCCGACAACCCAACGCAGCCTTCCCTATTGGCAGAGTTCGAATAAAAGTAAAAAACCGTCTATCCAGGTTATGATCGGTTATAGCGACAGCAACAAAGACGGCGGCGCTTTTAGTAGTTTATGGAACCTTTATTGCGTCCAAAAAGAACTTATAGAAGTTGGAGATCGACACGGAGTCGCAATTCAGTTCTTTCATGGGCGCGGTGGATCTGTTAGCCGCGGAGCCGCCCCTACCTATAGATTCCTTAACGCCCTCCCCCCTCAAAGTTTAGAAGGCGGTTTTAGAATGACCGAACAAGGCGAAACAATTTCCCAAAAATACGCCAACCGATTAAACGCCGAATACAACCTGGAGCTTATGACCGCCGGAGCTTTGGAAGCCTCGTTAACAAGTCAACAACGCCATGCCAATATATCGAAACTTGAATCGATAATGAATAAAATTTCAATCGACAATCAAACCCATTACGAATCTCTGCTTAATACGGATGGGTTTATTGAATTTTTTCGTCAAGCGACTCCAATTGACGCGATTGAATCCAGTTTCATTGGGTCCCGCCCAACAAGGCGTAGCGGACAGCAATCGTTAAAAGATTTGAGAGCGATTCCCTGGGTCTTTGGTTGGGGGCAAGCCCGTTTTTTTATTTCGGGCTGGTATGGTTTTGGCTCGGCATTGGAAAATCTTATAGAACAAGAACCGGAAAGTTTTGATTATTTAAAATCAGGATACTCCGATTCGTGGGTATTGAGCCATTTGATAGAAAATATTAGATCCAGCCTTCTTATGACCGATGCAAAAATAATGCGAGCCTATGCGGAATTGGTTGTCGATCAGAACATAAAGAATAAGTTTCTTGAAATGATTTTCGAAGAACATCAACGCGCTAAAATGTCGCTGGAGAAATTATCGCCTTCTATCAATAACAATAATGGGGATGAGCTGCAAGCCGCTCGCTTGAAATTTTTAGATTCGTTGCATAAAAATCAAATTGATATGTTGCGCAGTTGGCGAAATTCCGATCCGGAGATCAAGTCGAAAATGCTCCCAAAATTATTGTTGAGCGTAAATGCAATCGCCTGCGGGTTGGGAGTTACAGGATAATCCGTCTACAAAACAAGTTTATGATTAACAAAGGAAATTAAGTAGCCCAAGCTTCTACACGGCCCTTTACTTAGAAAACTAAAATTCGGAGTTAACAATTGATCCGCTCCAAGAGGTTATAAAGTCCCTCCAGATCATATTTCTGCAATAACTGTTCAAAAAGCTCAGCCAAAATATTGAAGTCTCCTCCCATTAGTCTCAATTCATTTATTAAACGTTCGATTCCAGTGATATTACCTAAATCTACAGAACTTTTTAATTCCAAGTATAAAGCGTTGGGAAGAGTGATTTGGCTCAAGTCTATCTTATCAAGTTCCAAAGTTTCTCCTTCGTCAGCTTCATCTTCTCCATAAATGAACTCCACCTCGAGCAATTCGGATAAGCAATGGAAAATTTCAATATCGCGGAAGGGTTTGGAAATAAACTCATGAAACCCTCTAGCGAAATAATATTGACGCGGACGCCCAAATGCTGAAGCGGTTATAGCTACAAATTTGAACCTGTCATTTCCAAATTCATCCTGAATTGCCTTTATGGATTCCTCTCCACTCATTACCGGCATACGCATATCCATAAAAATAATATCAGGAAGATATTTCCTGACTTTTTCAATTCCTTCCTTCCCATCTTTCGCCTCAATAACTTCCACGCCAATATCGAGCAAAAGTTTTAATAAGACCTCCTGGTTTTCCTTTACATCATCCACAACTAAAGCCTTTACCTGATAGCCAGGCGACAAATGGAGAACCTTCTTGGAAAGGTTTTCGGTAATGAGTTCTTTATTTCCCGGTGGAAGATGCACTGTAAAGTAAAAGTTAGCGCCTTCTCCGAAGTTGGATTTTAGGAGTAATTCCGCTCCCATAAGCTCAAGCTGTTTTTTGGAAATGGCCAATCCCAGTCCGGTGCCTCCTTTTTTGAATTCGGTTTCCACTTGTTCAAAAGGAGAAAAAATTCTCTGCTGACTCTCAAGGGGAATACCCGGTCCGGTATCAATAACTTCAAACAAATACCGATCTTCCTTCAAAGCCTTTATATTTAATGAGACCTGACCTGAGTCGGTAAATTTTACGGCATTGCCCAAAAGATTGATCAAAACTTGCCTTAACTTGACCTGATCGCCATAAACAACTATTTGCTCGGAAAGTTTTGATGAAACCCAGTTTAGTTTCTTTTGCCTGCACCTGAGATCAAACAGTTTTTCCAAATCATGAATTAATTCATTGAGTTTGAAAACAACGGGTTGTAATTCCATCTTTCCGGATTCAATTTTGGAAAGATCCAAAATTTCATTAATCATAATTAAAAGATTTTTCCCACTAGAATCGATAGTTCTAAGATTGCTTTTGGTTTCTTTGTCCAGTTCTCTTTTTCTCATCAAAATCTGCGAATATCCAAGGATTGCATTCAAAGGCGTTCGAATTTCATGGCTCATATTTGCAAGGAACAAGGATTTTGCTTGGTTGGCTTTTTCGGCGGCTTCTTTAGCAAGCTTGAGCTTTTCTTCTCCCGCCTTTAGAGCGGAAATATCATCGAATGTGACCACAGCTCCAATAGTTTTTCCGTTTTTATCCCGCATTATCGACGCTGAATAGAGAACAGGAATTTTCCTGCCGGTTTTGGATAAAAAGTTCGCTTCCTGATTAGAGATAATTCCTTCATTCGAAACAAAATTTTTAAAAAAAAGTTGAGAATCAAAAAAATTACTGGCGGCGTCTTCATCGTCCGCAACGATAACCGCGATTTCTTTTCCAATTAATTCATTCGCTTTATATCCTAATAAATCACATGTCGCGCTATTGACCGTTTGAATTTCAGTTTCAGGAGTGATAACGACTAGAGAATCCGACATAGTCGTTAGAATATTTTCAACGTACTCTTTTGATACAGTGGTATCTCTAAGCTCTTGGTCTCCCTTCTCAATTTTGGCCAACATTTCATTAAACCGCTCAATTAAAAATCCCAATTCATCATTACTTTCTTTAACCGCGCGAATGGAATAGTTTTTTTGGCTGGCCACTTGCTTCGCTATGCCGGCCAAATGGTAAACAGGCCGGGTAATAACCCCCTGAAATTTAAACAACAAAAAATAGACCAGGAAATAAGAAAAAATAAAAACCATGGCCATAATCCCAGCAATTCCCAGTAAGCTGTCATAAAGCCTTTGCAGGCTGGCCTTGATGAATATGGTTCCGATTTGTTGCCCCTCAAAAATTATCGGTTGAGCGACGAAACAGAAGTTTTGTGTAAAATAAACCTCCTTATCGCCAAACCTTTCATGCTCAAAATCATCCGAACCTGTCCCTTTTTTATATGAAGCCAGCGCCGTTCCGTCGTTTCTCATTATTTTTGAGGCAATGATCTGGGAATCTGCGTCTAAGGCTTTTAGAGTTTCTTCTCCAATTTTTGGATCGTTAAATTCAATGGCGGCTACGCTGTTGGTTCCAATGATGTTAGCTATACCTTTTAATTCACGGATCATGATTCTCTTTGAAAAGAAAAACTCAAACGATCCCATAGCAAAGTAGGTAATAAACAATGCCAGTCCGCAAGAAAACATGGTAAGACGAATTAACTTCTGCTTGACTGGTATATCCTTAAATAATTTCATAGGACGATTTGAAAACTTATTTTATTATTCTGTTGGCCGCTTTTAATGCCCTGGAGCTTAATCGGATACCGGAAGTTTTTAATTCCTTAAGGTTTATATCGAACCGAACCTTACCTGCCTCAAGTAAGAAATTAATCATTCCTCCATTTTGGAGGAAACTTTCGTTCTCTCCAAAAGTAACGACAGGTTGCCCGTTAATAGAAGATATGATTTTTTTCTGATCGAGATTTTCCGAACCGCTGACAAACAAAACATGCAAAACAGGGAGTTCATTCAATGAATCTAATTGGATTATTTTGGGTTTAAAATTTGGGTTTTTGGCTTTCAACTCGGATAAGCCTTCAATCAACGGAGTGTCGCCCAAAACGCCAATCGTAGGAAACGATTCTTCCAGGGAAATATCCCTTCCAGGCCATTCAATAAACTTTAAGAGTTTATAGATGTAAACAGCTTTAACCTGATACTCCAAAGGAACTTGCGAATAAGCTTTGGCAGAATTCACAAAAAAATAAGACCACCAGAAAAGTAAAGCGAGGAGAAAAAAAAGAATTCGCGTTGAAAAGTGTGGTTTTATCATTAGTTCATAGAATTTTGGAAAAGCGCTTCAAGGCAAACATGAAAGGAATATTTTTCACCGCGATATGGAGTTTAAACTTACAAACTAAAAACTCTTTGTAGTACGTCTCAATATTATACATCTACAAATAATTTCAATAATACTTTAATTGTTTTTTCCATAAAAACTTTTAACCTCATCCTAAATAAAATTGCTTCAAGCCAGGAACCAAAAAAATAGAAATTCTAATAAGAAAAATGATACAACTTACTAGACAAACGTAAGAGTCTCTTATTAATGATACGATGAGCGCTTCAAATAAAACTCAAAAAACCATCTCAGCTTTTCTGACTATTTGCTTATCTTTAGCTACCCCGGCTTTTGGTCAAACGCCTCCTTCGACTTCAATGGAAAAATTGATGGACCTTTCCTTTGATGAACTGGCCAAAATAACGGTTACCTCTGTCTCCAAAAAAGAAGAAAACTTGTTTAAGGCGCCATCGGCGATTTACGTTATAACTCCAAAAGACATCCGCCGTTCCGGCCACACGACGCTTGCAGAATTGATGCGGCTTGTTCCAGGAATGCACGTTGGACAAGTCAACGCCAACACCTGGGCCATTTCCAGCCGAGGGTTCCAGGAACGCTTTGCCAATAAGTTATTGGTTTTAATCGACGGTCGAACCGTTTATTCCGACGTTAACGGAGGGGTATTTTGGGACGAGTTGGATGTAGTTTTAGAAGACATCTTACGTATTGAAGTTATCCGTGGACCGGGAGGAACGCTTTGGGGAGCCAATGCCGTAAACGGAATCATCAATATCATCACTAAAAACTCTAAAGAAACGCAAGGTGGAATGGTCAGCGGCGGTTCAGGGTCGCTTGAAAACGCTTTCGTCACGCTCCGTTATGGAGACAAACTTTCCGACCGTTTTCATTATAGAGCCTACGGGAAATATTATGACCGCGACGATTTCGAAAACACCCCAACCTCTCCAGCGCACGACAACTGGGAAGCCTATCGAGCCGGATTTCGCATAGATGGACAGTTAACGGAAAAAAACAAGTTAACTCTTCAAGGAGATTATTACGACGGTAAAAGCGGAGAACGAAGAGATAGTTCCCCGGTATCCGTAACTTCTCCTTTCACCGAAGTTTTAAATCAAGACACTTTGATAGACGGTTCGAATGTTCTCGCCCGTTGGGAAAGGCAGATTTCCGACGATTCAAGTTTTAAACTTCAAGCTTATTATAATAAGGAACAACAAGAAATTTCGTCTACAAAATTCAAGTTTCTTATTGAAACTTACGATCTGGACTTCCAACACCGGTTCCAATTAACCTCAAAACAGGAGCTGGTTTGGGGCGGCGGCGTTCGTTCCATTGTCGATTCGTTTAAAAATAGTTTTGTCAGTCAATACGCCCCCACAAGCAGAACCAATTATCGTCATAGTGGGTTTGTGCAAGATGAAATCAACCTGATTGACGATCAGTTGAAATTCATCCTGGGAACTAAAGTCAATTTAAATAATTACACCGGTTTAGAATTTCAACCCAGTTCCCGGGTTCTTTATACCCCCTCTTCCCAACATGTATTTTGGGGAGCCATTTCGCGCGCTGTCCGTATGCCTACACGTTCCAATGACGGCGTTAGAGCCAACTTTTTAGTCGTCCCATCTGCGTCAAATTCAGGTAATTTGATTTCTCTTTTACCTAATCAGGATTTTGAATCAGAAGATCTGCTGGCCTTCGAGTTGGGATACCGTTTTCTTCCTGATTCCAAACTTTTTATGGATCTAGCTCTATTCTATAATTTCTACGACAACTTAAATTCCTTCGAACCCGAAACTCCTTTTTTAGAAACCGACCCTTCTCCTTCTCATTTAGTCATTCCTGTAAGATTCAGAAACGGGTTAGAAGGTGAAACTTTTGGCGTCGAGGGGGCGGTTAAATGGATTCCCGCTTCCTGGTGGGAATTGAATTTAGGATTTAACCTGTTAGAAATGGACCTTAGACCAAAAGCGTCAAGTCTAGATAACTCCACATCCAATACGGAAGACAATACCCCAAGTTTTCAGTGGAACTTCCGGTCTTATATAGACTTACCCAACAACCTGGAGTTAGATAGCGCTATTTACCACATAGGCCGCGTCGGGAACCTGAGAGTGCCCGCATACGTGCGATGGGACGTTCGCCTGGGTTGGAAACCGAAAAATAATATCGAACTCAGTTTGGGAATTTTAAATATCAACGACTCCAGTCACCCCGAGTTCACCGAAGGACAAATCGCCCTCAGAAGCAATTCTGAAATCCCCCGAAGTATTTATGGAAAACTAACCTGGAACTTTAATTAGCCTCCTGGAAAAAGCTCTGCTCAAACTCAAAAGCCCAACCCCCAAACACTCCGAAGGGACTAGGAATTATCCTACAGCAAAATAAGCCAGGAATCGGAGTTGGTTTAAACTTCGCGGTTCCTTTTTATTGCAACAAGCGCTCAGTAAAAACTTATTTTTCAATGAGTTAAAATCAACCTTTTATTGCCTACTTTATCGCCTCCGCCGGTTTAAATACCTCCAAGCATTAGCGCTTTGTGTGTATCTAGTTATATTTACAACAGTTTCCTGTTATTCACTTTATACGAAAATAGTAGAAACATTTAGAGGTCTTTAGATATATCGGCGATTTTTTGTACGGTTAATTCGTTATAAAATCTTAAAAAATTAAGATCAACTTTATTATGGAAATAAATTCGAATGTCTGCCTCACAAAAAAACCCACGGTTTATATCTATAAAAGAAACCTTTTTGCAACTCACAATCGCTTTTGGACTTATTTGGTTCGGCTTTAGTAGCGATGACAACGACAACGCAAACTATCACAAAGTTGCTACGCCAAGCGAAACCGCCATTCAAGCCACCTTAAGAATGGAAACCGGGATAAATCACTCTTTAATCGCTTTAGAAAATTGGATGTTACTGGGTAAAGAGGAATTTAAAGCTCAGAGAGTAAACATTTGGAAAAATGAAATTGAACCTTCCTTTAAACAAATTAAAGCTTACTCAGATCACTGGTATAGCAGTTCTCAGGATGTCATCAAACTAGGTAAACTTGAAAAGAAATTAAACCTGTTTAAAGAATATCAAAATAAAATCGAGAAAGTCGCCAGAAACGGCGCAGCTTTTGACGGTAAGGTTATTTTCACAAAAGCCACCCCTTCGGCTAACTTAATCATTAAAGACATCACCAATATGATCGAGTTAGAGAAAAAAAGACATGCAACCGAAGAACGTAAAAATGTATTTGTCGCAATGGCCGACTTTCGAGGAAGCATGAGCATGTGCTTTGAGTCTATCAGCATGTACTTGCTCACAAGAGATCCAGAATTCAAAAAACAATACCAAACTTATTGGGATAAAAACGAAGAAAGCTTTACTTTTATCCAAGCCAACGCTGATTTATTAAAACCAGAGCAAAAAAAGGCGTTTGAAGATTTAAAACTTTTGCGGGATAACTTTACAAATATCCCCGGCAAAATATTTTCCTTAAAAGACGAAGCAAAACCTAAACAAGCTCAAGTTTGGCTCAACAATAAGGTAAACCCCACCGCCAAGGAAATAAAATACCAGCTTCGCGAAATCATCGACCATCAAATAATTTAAGAGGACCTCTAATTTTCACTAGCTTGCTATAGACTAGCTCTATTTACCAAGGGCTAGTCTCTTTGTAAATTTCAATTTTTAGAGGTTCCCTTAATAAGGTTGTTCTTACGATTGGTTCGCGCTCGCCATAAAGTAAGCTCAGTTTTAGCGAGATAATATCCAAATTCGGAATTATCGATTTTTAATCCCACAAAAAGATTTATCCAGGATACCCCATCCGCCTACGACGAGGTCGTTCATTAGTCTTATTTATGGTTCAAATAAACCATACATGAGTGATTTACGTAAAGGTGGACCGCTTGTAGAAATGAATTGTGCTGGTCTGCCTCAGGATCTCATGGAATCCGAAATATTTGCCCACGAAGCTGGAGCGTTTACCGGAGCAAAGGGAAGACATCGAGGATATATGGAACAAGCAAATGGAGGCGCCTTGTTCATGGATAAGATCGGAGATATGCCGATGAATTTGCAAGCGAAATTACTTAAAGCCATTGAAGATAAAAAAATTCGTCGACGCGTTATAAAAAGCAAAAATACAATCTTAAAACCTCCAATTAAAAATCCCCTACTAAAACTTCTATAAAAAAAACTTTCTTTTTTTAATAGAAACATCTTACCGCTACAATTTGTGGACATGCCCCACCCTGGTGGATATGCCCCATTTCTCATTCCTGCTTAGTCCTATATCTTAATTTTTTAGCCGAATTGACGGCTAAAATTAAATTGGCATGATTAATGCACTTTTCGAATTAATAATTCAAAAAAGGTATTTCGATTATGCGAAACAAATATGAATTATTAAAAAGTATGGAAACTAAGTTAGAAGCTTTTGATATAGAACTATCAAAGATTTTAAGGAAATGGAGCAAAAATATTCGGATTCAAAAATTCCAGCGTCTATAAAAAAGAAAATGGAAAGCTTAATCGATTTAAGAAAAGATTTTGCAGACATAATTCATGAGATAAAGTTAGCTTTGGAAAACTCATGGGAAGAACTTGAAAAAAATGCAGACAGTCTTTTGGAAAACCTAAACGCTTCCATTAAAAGTTTAAAAAGTAGTTTAAAGAAGCTTTAGGATAATATTTCTATTAACCTCAAGGGAAATTGGCAATGATTTCATTAGCGGTTACATTTCTTGTAATAGCAATTATCGCAGGAGTATTAGGTTTATCAGGGGTGGCAGGAGTAGCTACTCAAATCGCATGGACGTTATTCGTTGTCGGAATGGTCCTTTTCGTAATTTTTACAGTACTTGGTCGAAGATCTCCCAAATTGTAATCTTCTTAAAAGTTTTCAAAAGTTACCGAGTGACAAAAAATCAATGGCCCAAAAGTTTTTCACGTTTAACAACGGCTGAAGGGACAATTTATTTTTGAAAGCCAGTTTGCTATTAACGATTAAAAAAGTCGGCGTTATATGAAATCAATCGGAAAGGAAGGAGCTACTTTTGCAATTCGTCCTTTGGTATTAGCGAGATATTTATGTTTAATGCTGGGACTATTGGGGGTTTTGACTAGCATTCCCTTAGCTGTTTCTTTGTTTTCTGGAAATCATACTACAACATGGACTTATTCATGGATAATGGGGGTTTTATTGATCTTAGGGACTTATGGAGTTAAATCCCAAAAAAACATAAAAGTCCCCATCCAGCGTAATGAATCGCTCGCTCTCGTTGCTTTAGTGTTCATTACCGCTTCCTTCCTCCAGTCAATTCCTATAATGAGTTACGGCATTCCATTTATCGACGCATGGTTTGAAGCGGTTTCAGGCGTAACAACAACAGGACTCTCCACGCTTGGATCAATAGAAACAAGGCCGACAGCGTTTCTTTTCAGTCGCAGTTGGATGCAGTGGATTGGAGGGTTAGGCGTCGTCGTTTTAGCGCTAGCCCTAATATTTCAACCGGGTATTGCGGCCCAACAATTGGGGTTTGATTCCAACGAAATGGAAGACGTTGTCGGAGGAACGCGATCTCATGCCAAACGCATCCTGCAAGCTTACCTTTTATTGACATTGACGATTATCTTGTCGTTATTAATTGTTGGGAGCAGTTTAATAGACTCGGTTGCTCATGCTATGTCCGCTATTTCTACTGGTGGGTTTGCTAATTACGATAAAAGTCTTGGGGAAGTTTCTATTCTTGAGCGGAGCATTATCATGGGAGGATGTCTGGCGGGAGCAATCTCATTTCACCTCTACTATCGACGTCAGTTCTATAATTGGGAAAAAATTTTTGGCGATTCCCAATTTCTGTTTTTAATAGGGATTATTTTTTTTTTAGCGGTTTTGTTATTCCTAAGCATGACATTCTCAAATATTCTACCTCCGATATCTCGCGCAGAACACGCGTTATGGATGTCAATTTCCGCTCAAACCACCGCCGGGTTTGCCACGATACCCCCTGCAGAAATGGGGCAAACATCTTTGGGAATTCTCAGCGCTTCAATGTTAATTGGGGGTGGATTGGGCTCTACTTCTGGCGGTATAAAAATTTTACGATTGATGATTTTGATGCGCGTGTTTCAAATTTACTTACGAAAGTTATCATCGTCTTCAAACGCAAGCATTCCGGAAAGGTTTATGGAAGCGCCGCTTATAGCGCGCGATTTACAAGGAGTAATTGCAGTTTTTGCCAGCTATGTCGTAACGCTTTTGATTTCCTGGTTTATTTTTTTGCAATACGGCTACGACCCTTTAAAAGCTTTGTTTGAAGTGAGCTCGGCCCTGGGTACAGCAGGCCTTACCGCAGGCCTTGTCGGTCCCGATATGGAACCCGCGCTAAAAATTGTTCTGGCGATCAATATGTTGATAGGACGAGTTGAAGCTCTCGCGGTCATTGTTCTGTTAACTCCCTCTAATTGGTTGGGTAAAAGGAGAAAGGTTAGATGAGAATCGTTTTTGTCGGCGCAAGCAACCTAACAGTAACCACTGCGCGACTGGCCATTGAAAGGAAACATGAAGTGGTAATAATTGAGCTAAATCAAGAAAAAATTGACGAACTTAGCGGAGATTTGGATTGCGGTTTTATTCAGGGAAACGGTTCCCTTCCAGATATTTTAGAAGAAGTAAGCCCTGAAAACACAGATTTTCTTATCTGTATCACGAATAACGACCAAGATAACATAATAGCTTCTTTGTTAGGTCATAAAATAGAATTTGATCATGTAATCACTCGAATTAAAAACTCAGCGTTTGATACGGTTTGTAAAGAACTTAAACTTGAAAACGTTTTCAATCCCGATAAACAAGTGGCTCAAGCATTGATTGATCAGATTGAAGGAAATAAACAGGTAAAACATTCCATTGAACTCGATGGAGAATTAATTTTCTTTAAATTTCAGATTGCAAAGAACTCTGAAAAAAAATTCGACGCGCTGGAACTTCCGGAAGATACAAAATTGGTTTGTGTGTTTCGAGGCGAAAAATCCTATTTACCCTCAGACCTAGAGGTATTAAAAGAAGGCGATGTTGTAACTTTGCTTAGCAAGGAAAATCACATCGAAGAACTTTCTTCAAAGTTTAAGCTCAAAGAAGAAAACAAAAACGGAAAATAATATGGGTTCTACAGAACTACCTTTGGCCAACCCGGGAGTCGCAAAAGAAAAACTTGCAAAAACTTCCCATCAAGAACTTATTCAAGCCTCAGATTCAATTGCGGAGGCGGTCCAAACTCTGCAAGAAACTTTGCTCGATATTTGGAAAAGCTTTTTAGAGCACACCCCATACCTATTAGCGGGAACTGCCGTATTAATTCTAACCTGGATTATAGCGACTTTATTTAGCAATTTAGGTCACAAGTTTTTCGGCCTTAGGAAAATTCGAAAATCTTTGGAAGATTTAATAATTCGGCTTATCACTATCGGGATTTGGATAGGCGGTTTACTGTTAGCGGCTATGTTTTGGTTCCCTGGGCTCACGCCCACAAAAGCATTAGGCGGGCTGGGTATTATATCAATTGCTGTTGGATTTGCTTTTCAAGACATTTTTGAAAATTTTTTTGCGGGAATATTACTTCTTTGGCGTTTCCCATTTGAAAGCGGAGACTTTATTGAATGTAAGGGTATTTTGGGGCGCGTAGAGTCGGTAAATATTCGAATGACTCAAATTCGTTTAACTACAGGCGAACTGGTTGTAGTTCCAAATTCAACTTTATTTAAAAATCCGGTTAACATTCTCACAAACAAACCTCATAGACGAGTAACTATAACCACTGGAGTAGCCTATGGCGAGGATGTTTCAAAATCAGTTAAAGTTATCGAAAAAGCCATTAAAAGTTGCGATACTGTAGAACTATCAAAACCTGTTGAGATTTTTCCAAGCGCCTTCGGTTCCAGTAGTATCGATATTGAAGTTACCTGGTGGACTGGTAACAAACCTACGGATATTCGTCACTCGCGAGGGGAAGTTATTACAACGATTAAAAAAGGACTGGATGAAGCCGGTATTGAAATTCCTTTTCCTTATAGAACTCTTACATTTAAGGACCCATTGATAACCATGACTGAGGATTTGATAAAAAAAAACGTCTCTGAAAACGACTAACAGTTTTTACGATTTGTTTTTAAAGATACTGAGCTCCGCATAAAGTTGCCGCTGTTATTTACTTTTATTTAATTAAAAATTATTTTTTAATGAGAGCAACTTTTAAATCTTCCGAAATTGGATTGAGTCCAACCCATTGATCCAATAATGCCTGCATCAAACCTGGACCGGGGTCTACAAGCTCTTTTTTACCATTCAGATATAAATTAGTGGATTGGCTGGGTAAAAAAGTAAAGATGAGAATGTCCCCTTCTTCAATTTTTAAATATTGTTTTTTGAAACGATTGTATGTTTTATCAGTAACTTCGGGTTTAATAGCTTCTTTCCAAGCGCTTGGAACATTATCCGGAAGGTTGGAGGTTAAGATTTGAATACGAATTGCAATTGGACTTTTAAGATCTAAAACTGAATCCAAAATTTTTTCTTTTTGCATTCGATATAACGCGCATTGGTATAAATCCATAAATGCAAAATTGCGTACGCCATGAGAATAGAGTTTCCAATTGGAACCTTGAATTTCGATATTCGAGGGTGGGATATCTTCCGCCGATGCCAAAAGAACAAACTGAAATAAATTAAAAACTAAAATTCCTGTTACAAACAAAATTTTTGAAGGATAAAAAAGTTTATTTTTTAAAAACATTTTAATGAAAAAAGACAGCTTAATAAAAACCGTTTTATAATTTCTTATATGGTTTTTATAGTAAAGTCTTGTTGAAAAAATATCTTTTAGAAGTTGGACTTACAGTATCATCTATCTTGAAGTTACTTTAGAAAAAAACTATTCTGAACAAAAATAATTTTGGGAACCCCCGGTTCTGAAGGTTCCCAAAACATTTTTTACCTACTTATCTAGAGATTCAAAATAATCAACCGTTTCTAACCGCAACATAGATTGAACTACCGTTTCTTTTCACCAAAAGCAAAACGGTGGAACCGTCTTTGTATTTAGAAGTTTCTTTTTTATAATCGGAAACGTTGTTTACAGGACGGCGGTTAACTTCGACAATAACATCCCCTCTTTTAATACCAGCTTCTCCAGCCGCCTCTCCAGAAGAAACGCTTGAAACCAGGACTCCATCGGTGTCTTTTAAATTAAAACTTTGAGCTAAATCCGGCGTAATATTCTGAACCTGCATTCCCAGGTTGTCGCCAAAAGAAGCTTTTTGGATTTTTGGTCTCTGATCGTCCAGAACCTCGATGGCAACATTAATGTTTTTAGTTTTACCATCGCGGATTACTTCTACGCCAACGGATTTTCCCGGCGCGGTATTGGCTACCATTTTAGGCAGCGTCTCTACGGAAGGAACCGCATGATTGTCAAATTTAACAATTACGTCGCCCCTTTGAATGCCCGCTTTAGAAGCGGGCCCGTTTGGAGTGACGTCTCCCACCAAAGCGCCTTTGGCCTTTTCCATTTCAAAAGATTTTGCCAGTTCCGGAGTTACCTTTTGAATCATGACACCCAACCAACCGCGGGTCACAGAGCCATGTTCCTTAAGTTGAGGAAGTATACTTTGGGCGACATTAATAGGAACGGCAAAACCAATTCCCACATTACCACCGGTCTTTGAAAATATAGCCGTATTAACGCCGATAACTTCTCCTTTCAGATTGAGAAGAGGACCGCCGCTGTTTCCAGGGTTAATCGAGGCGTCGGTTTGTATAAACTCGTCATAAGGTCCGGCTCCTATATTCCGGCCTTTGGCGCTGACAACTCCAGTGGTTACGGTATGATGAAGGCCAAATGGATTGCCAATCGCAACCACCCATTCCCCTACTTCCAGTTTATCCGAATCTCCAAAAGTTAAATAAGGAAAGTTCTTGTTCTTGCCTTGTTCTTGAACAATTTTAACCAGGGCTATATCAGTTTTAGGATCTGAGCCAATCAATTCAGCGTCGTATTCTACATCGTCTTGTAAAGTGACCTTTATTTCATCCGCGTTGTCAACTACGTGATGATTTGTGAAAACATAACCTTCCGGATCAATAATGAATCCCGAACCCGAGCCTCCTCTGGGAGCAGGACCGCCTTTAGGCATACGATCAAAAAAATCTCGAAAACGATCCTGAAAATTTTCTAAAGGATCTTGAAACTGACCAAAAGGATTAGGGCCTTTCCAATTAAAATTAAAATTATTCTTTGTATTTTTCGTTTTAACTTTTGCGGTGATGCTCACTACTGCCGGATTCTTTTTCTTTGCGACTTCCACGATTGAGTTACTGACAATTACATTGGATTGACCGCTCAATGCATGAGCTTTTACCAATCCCAACGGACCGCCGGTAAATGCAAATTGAAACAGGAAAAAGGAAAAAAAGAAAATCGTCGCAATTGTTAATTGGTTTTTAACAATTTTTTGGTTCATCGTTTACCTCCTTAATAATTTTAAAAATTAATAAAAGTTTTTTCTCCTTTTATAAAAATAAAATTTCAACGATTAAAAATCTATTAAGAGGAAATTAAATTTTATTAATTTTTTACGAAGGAAATATCTATTTAAACAATAATAGATAAGCGATGATCTCGTTATTCTCGATAGCCAAATTTATTTTTTAAAGGTTCTCCAAAAAAATACCCGCCTGCTTTTAAACGGGGTTTCAAAACTACTTAGGAGGTTAATAATATGTTTAAAAGCAGGCGGGATTACTTAATTAGGATGATTTGTCGCGATCAAATTTATAATCGTAATATTTGGTTTCGCGTACAAAATCAAATTCGGCAACTTCGCCAGGTTTATATTGCGGCTTAAAATCTTTAGTCGAAACATTTTGAGCGAGTCCTTTGCCGGAACGCATCATTCCTTCATCCGTTTGACGATGCGATGAATTCCATGCCCAATTTGTCCACACCGCATTGCGATCTAGATTTGACATTTCAGGCTGTGCCGCCAACGCGTTTCCTACGCTCAAAAGAGAGAAGAAAATCGCGACCAACAAGACAGATAGTTTTTTCATGATAAGTCTCCTTTCATAATTGAGTTTAAGAAAATGCCGACCAAGCGTCGGTTCGGGATTTATTTCCCGTAAACTTTCAGGGGACCTCCATTTTACCGGCTTGCTATCGCCTAGCTCCTGGAAAATCTGGTTCCCTTAATTAATGTTCATTAGGAGTAATAACCTCCATACCGGCAAAAGACATCCCAAACGGGAGACCGCTTTTGCCATTCCGGTCTTCTATATTTTCTTAACCAGGGAGTTCCCGTATTTCTCTCCCTTTCGAATTCTTTATTTTCAAAGTTTGGAACTTCTTCTTCGATATCAAACGAAGGCTCTTTTTCTAAAATAGCGGTCATTGTTTTTTCCTTTCAAATCTAATTACATTCGAATAGTTTATAGGGACCCGGCTAGTTTTAGGTTCGAACTTCGAAAAAAGCTCTTGGGGGGAAATCCAAGACCTAAAACCGACCGGGTTGAATTAATTTTTAAAACTCATGTTTCGCAAAAGTAGCGGCTGTAACCTACAGGTTAAGAAAACTTAAATAGATATCCCTTTTTTTAAGTAGAGATATTTCTAAAATAGTTTTCCTTCAACAACCCAACTTATTCGGCGGCAATTGTGATTTTTTTAGCCTGGTTTTTTGCTTCTTGCGATTTTGGAAGCGTAACGGTTAAAACTCCGTTTTTATAAAACGCTTCGATTTTTTCGGCTTCAACCTCGGCAGGCAAAGAAACTTGCCGGTGAAAACTTCCAAAAACGCGTTCCGAACGATAGAGATTGGTTGATTCCTTTTCCCAGAAAGACTTCTTTTCTCCCTTTAAGGTTAATATTCCGTCAGCCCAGGAAATATCTATATCATCTTGTTCCATACCCGGACATTCCGCTACAACCTTGACGGAGTCTCCACAATCAGCCACATCAATATGCAGCTTAAGCTGCGAGCCTCTCTTCAATTTTCTTGCATAGGGGAAAGTATCAAAAAAACGGTCGAAAACCTGGTTCATTTCATTATGTAAAGATCCTAAACCAGTCTCCGAATTCGTGAGGGTATTCCCACCATTTCCATTCAAAGAATGGCGGGCCAATGTTTCGGTACTCATGAGAGGACCTCCTTTCTCTAAAAAACTTATGATGGAAAATTCCGCTAATGCGGTTTTAAAAGGGCTAAAACCCTTAATTGCTGAATCAATAAAATCTATTTTTTTTACTGTCAAGTTTTCAAAAAATTTTTTTTAATCCTTCGCAACTTTACACATAGTTTTTACGGTTTTATTTGATCGCTAAGCGAGATAAAAAATTTTTTTAGGAAATTAAGGAAACCTCTAAAAATTCAGATTTGCCATGAGCCTAGCCCTTAAAGTCAAGGGCTAGGCGATAGCAAACCGGTAAAAATATCAATTATTAGAGGTCCTCTTAAAATTAACCAATTTAACCGAGCTATAAAACGCTCGGTATTAGTAAAAACAAATGAATGGAAAAGGAGGAATCGTTATGAACCTGATCGCTTACCGCCCACAAAATCCTTATAATGTCGTCGATGAAATTAAAGAATGGATGGAACACTCCTTACCACAACGACCGGCAAGACCATCGCATTACGCTCCAAGAGTAAACGCATGGGAACAAGAAAATGAATTCGTTATGGAAATGGAAGTCCCAGGTTTTAAAGACGAAGACATCAGCCTTGAAGTTCTAAACGACCAGTTGGTCGTCAAAGGAACGGTAACCCGGAACGCCAAAGAAGCGCCGCCAGAATATAAAATTTGGGAATTTGAGCGGACCGGTTTTGAAAGAAGCTTTCGACTGGGAGAAGTCGTGGATCAAGAAAAAATATCCGCGAAAATTGAAAATGGAATGCTATTCGTAACGTTGCCAAAAAAGGAAAAAGCGCAACCTAGAAAAATTACGATTACCCCAGGAACGTAAAACCTCGTCAAACCTCCTTAGCCCTTGCCTACTAAGCCTGTGCCTGTATAAGGCACAGGCTTTCTTCTGTATATTATAGAAGTTTAGCGATTATTCGCTACCATTTGAATATGCCTTTTCCACAAATCTCCATCACGCCGGAACTTCAGTCTTTGATTTCAAATATCAGAAGTATTAAAGCAATCGTCGTAGATCAATAATTAATCCGAATGCCGACTTCTGCTCCTATCCCTGGTTCTGGAGAAAAGTTTCTTAAAAAGGAGGTTGAGTTCCGGATTTCTTCGTCCAGTAAGTTGTTGCCTTTTGCATACGCCAACACATCCGCTCCCTTAATATTTTCAATGTGATAATGGGTGGCGAAATTAAGCAAAACGTAACCCGGAGTATCGGCTTCGTTCGCGCCAGCGGCGGTTTGTTCTTCCGCTCTAGTCAAGCGAAGATTGGAATTCCAGTTACCCAAAGCGTGGTCCAGTTGAAATCCAAAACGTAACGGCGGAATTTGTGGAACGTCTCCCGCGTTTTCCAAGGTTGCACGGGTGAAGTCGCTAAACACAGTCAAATCCACCAAGTACTCCCTTTCAATTAAAGGAAAGATCAGTCTGGCCTCATAACCATAAAACTTGGCGTCGATCTGACGATTTAAAGTTTCCGGATTGCCATCTACCTCGGATCCAGTTCGTTGAAGAAAAATGTAATCGTTAATCCAGTTATGAAACAGATCCACTTCGGCGCTCACCCAACTGGAATTGAATCTGTAACCCAAATCGATATTGTAAGAAGTTTCTAATTTCAGATTTGGATTTCCTCGCTCAAAAGTGCGAGTTGCTTCGTGAAAACCGTTAAAAAACAGTTCCTGTGCCTGCGGGGCTCTTTGCGAGCGAGTGATAGCAAAATTCAACGAGTTGTTGTCGTTAATTTTCCATAGATCCGAAGCGGAAACGCTGATGGGAGTGAAACTGGAATCAGAGTCAACATCGTTTCGCGAGTCCACATCGGTGTGTTCTATGCGAAAACCAAATTCGGCGGTTGTCGGCCCTACTCCAAACGATTCCTGCGCAAATACCGAATAGCTGTTACTTTGAGTAATCGGAACGATGAATTCATTTTCTTCGATTTCCACGGCGGAAAACTCTCCGGAAATAAACTGAAAGCCAAATACGCCTTCGAAACCTGCAATAGGTCGGTGAGGAGCTTCTAATCTTCCTTCAAACGTGTCGTTGAAGAATACAGCTTCATCGCCTTCCGCGTGCTCGTAGTCCGTATAGCTAAATTTCGTACGAAACGCTTCAATAAAACCGTCCTTATTTCTCCATTCGCCGTTAATGTCTAACTTATTTTGTTCAAGGTCGATACGCGCCAATTCACCATCGTCCGTGCCTTCGGGCGGAATGCCGTATTCGTTTTCCAAAGTATTTCCGGAAACTCCAAAATAACCAGATTCGCCTATAAAAGAAAGTCCGGCGGTGGCGCCTTTAGCGTCTGCGGTAGTGTTGTTAATAAAACCGTTGGTGTTTTGAGTCACGCTTAAATCCGGTTCGCTCACCCGGCCTCTAGCTTCGTCGATTGCGTCGCCGTCAATTCGGATATTATTATTTTCCCGGTAGAACCCGTCGAAATGATAAGCAAAGCGTCCCGCTCCGCCTTCTAATTTAAAGGTCGAAGTATATTCGTCAGATACGGAGTTGTATTTTTGCTCAACCGCGCCGCCAACTAGTTTATCGGGCATTTCTTGTGGAATCCGGTTGTCAATAACGTTGACTACGCCGCCAATCGCTCCGCTTCCGTATAGCAATGTTGCGGGACCACGCAGGATCTCTACCCGTTCGGCAACCAGCGGTACCGATCCCGAAGCGTGGTCGGGACTTGCCTGGGAAGCGTCGTTGACGCCAAGGCCATTGCTCAACACCCGCACCCGCGGACCGCTTTGACCGCGGATAACGGGAAGTCCAACCCCTGGACCAAAAGACTGACCATGAACTCCCAATTCATTTTTAAGCGTTTCGCCAATAGTACCGCTGGCTTTTAGGCGTAACTCCTCGTCGTGAAGAATATTGACAGGTTTTGCGGAACTGGAAATTTTGTCCTTCATGGGCGTGGATACAACAATTTGATCCATGTGAACAACAAAACGTTTTTTAGGACTTTCGGGTTCTCTCTTTGGGTCTTCGGCAAAAGCCGGAAAAATATTTAAACTTAATGAAAATAAAAACACAAGAATATACGTAAATCGATACATAGCTTACTCCGTTGACAATTTCCGGGCACAGGCGGACACACGCAAACGCGTCAAAGAAATTAGACGAACGTCTACCCCTTATAGAGCCGGAAAAATTAGTGAATTTAGGGAAAAATCTGAGTCAACAGAACGTGGGAGGAGCTCGACTGGAGGCGGTTAAGGGGGTAGAGATAAACGAAACCGTTGCGGTTGCCGGAACCCATTGAGTTACTTTGGTAGGAACAAAAAAGTCCGGCGTATCCGTTTCCAGACCTATGCTTGAATGAATCAGGTGACAAGGGGCGCAAGTCGGATCAAACTGCGTAGGATCCAGATCATGATCATGAAGAGGGCTCCCAAACAGAGCGACCAAACTAAAACAAACTGCCAACGCAAGAACAGTCCAGTTTGAACGCTTTTTATTCAATTTATTCAGGCTTAAAAAAGTCACTCGATCATCCAAAAAATTTATTTTATCCGTCTTTAGATGCCATAAACGGACAAAGAATTCAGGCATTACAACATGGCTTCAATTCGTCTAATTTAAATGAAGCCTCTTGTATAATATTCAGGCTGGATCTAAAAATCAAAATAGAAATAAAACTACCCACGACTAAATCGGGCCAAAAGGAATGAGTAAAAGCCACTCCCCAGGCGGCGACCAAGATCCCAAGGTTAGCCAAAACGTCGTTTCGAGTACATAACCATGCCGATTTCATATTTATATCATCGCTTCTATATCGGTATATTAAGAAAGCGCAGAATAAGTTGGCGGCCAATGCCAGACCGCCAACAATTCCCATAGTGAACGCCTTCGGTAATCCAGGATATAAAAATCTATAAATCACAGAGGCGAGTATAAACAAAGAAAATGCGCCCATTACCAATCCCTTTATCATCGAAACCCAGGTTCGGCACTTCTCGCTTCGTTGAACAACAAAAAGAGAACTGCCTAACAGGATAGCGTCGCCTAACATATCCAGGGAATCGGCGAAAAGGGCTCTGGATTCAGAAAGCCAGCCATAAATGGCTTCCATGAAAAACATACCGAGGTTTAAAGTAAACGCCACTCCAAGAACCAATTGATGGCTTTTAGCTAATTGACCTAAACTTTCTTCGCAAGCCGAAGCGCAATCGCCCATTTAAACTTCCTCTTTAATTTACGAAATTTTTAGATATACGAAAATCTTAACAAATCAGTAATTGACTCGAATGCCAACTTCCGCGCCTATTCCAGGCTCTGGAGAAAAGTTCCGTAAAAAAGAGGTTGAGTTCCGGATTTCATCATCCAATAAGTTATTGCCTTTTGCGTACGCCAACACGTCCATACCTTTAATATTATCCATGTGATAATGCGTGGTCACATTGAGCAATACGTAACTAGGAGTATCGGCTTCATTATCGCCAGGAGAGTTTTGCTCCTCCGCCCGAGTCAAACGAAGATTGGAATTCCAGTTACCGAGAGCGTGGTCCACTTGAAATCCCCAACGTAACGGCGGAATTTGAGGAACGTCACCCGCGTTGTTCAAAGTTGCCCGGGTGTAGTCGCTAAAAAGAGTTAAGTCCACCAAATGCTTGCTTTCAATTATAGGAAAAATAAGGCTGGCTTCATATCCATAAAATGTGGCGTCGGTTTGACGATTCAAAATCTCTGGGGCATCATCTATTATCGCTCCGGTTCGTTGCACAAAAATGTAATCGTCCACCCAGTTATGAAATAGGTCCACCTGAGCGCTTACCCAACTGGAATTGAACTTGTAACCCAAATCTAGATTATAGGAAGTTTCCAAGCCTAAGTTAGGATTGCCGCGTTCAAAAGCCCGAGTGGCTTCGTGAAATCCGGTAAAAAACAGCTCTTGCACCTGCGGCGCTCTTTGCGAGCGAGTTATGGCAATATTAAGCGAGTTGTTGTCGTTGACCCGCCATAGATCGGAAGCCGAAACGCTGATAGGAGTGTAACTGGAATCTGGATCGACATCATTTCGCGAATCCACCGTCGCATGTTCAATGCGAAAACCAAATTCGGCTTTGGTCGGTCCAACGGGGAACGATTCTTGAGCAAATAATGCATAGCTGGCGCTTTGGGTGATCGGAACGATGAATTCATTTTCTTCAAGTTCCAAAGCGGAAAAATACCCAGAAATTAATTGAAAACCCATAACGCCCTCGAAAATGCCAACAGGCCGGTGAGGGGCTTCTAACCTCGCTTCCAAAGTGTCGTTGCGGAACAAAGCTTCTTTGGCTTCAACGTGTTCGTAATCCGTAAAACTCAATTTAGTGCGAACCGCTTCAATAAAACCGTTGTCGGTTCTATATTCGCTCTTAAAGTCTACTTTGCTTTGTTCAAGTTCGATACGCGCTAGCTCTCCGTCGTCTGTGCCTTCTGGCGGAACGCCATATTCATTTTCCAGATAATTCGCGGAAACCCCAAAAAATCCCCAATCGCCTATGTAAGAAAGACCTCCTGTGGTGCTTTTAGCGTCTGCGGAACTGTTGTTAATAAAACCGTTGGAGTTTTGAGTCACCGCCAAATCGGGTTCGCTCACCTGTCCTCTGGCTTCGTCTATTGCGTTGCCGTCGATTCGGACATTATTGTTTTCCCTGTAAAGACCGTCAAAATGGTAAGCCAAGTTTCCGTTTGCGCCTTCGATTTTTAGGATTGAAGAATATTCGTCAGAAACGGAGTTATACTTTTGCTCAAAAGATCCGGTTGCTAATTTATCAGGCAACACTTCTGGAATTCGATTATCGATAATGTTAACAACGCCGCCAATAGCGCCACTACCGTATAACAAGGTGGCGGGTCCTCGCAGGATTTCCACTCTATCCGCAACCAATGGCATCGAACTGGACGCATGGTCCGGGCTTTGTTGGGAAGCGTCGTTGGTTCCCAAGCCATTGTTCAATACACGAACCCGTGGACCGCTTTGCCCCCTAATAACAGGAAGTCCAACGCCTGGACCAAAAGATTGGCCGTGGATTCCCAATTCATTTTTAAGCGTTTCACCGATAGTGCCGCCAGCTTTTAGGCGCAACTCTTCGTCGTGAAGGATGTTCACTGGTTTGGCAGAACTGGAAATTTTATCCTTCATTGGCGTGGTCACAACGATTTGATCTAAATGAACAACAAAACGTTGTTTGGGGCTTTCGGGTTCTTTTTTTGAATCTTCGGCAAAAACCGAAGGCGTTTGAGCGCTTAAAAAGAATATAAACGCAAAAATATAAGTATAGCGATACATAGTAGACTCCGTTGACAAGTTCCCGGCGTAGGGAAATACGAATAAGCGTATTAAAAAAACAAATAAGCGCCTAGCTCAAGCAAGGCCAGGAAAATTAATGAGTTTAAAGAAAAAACTAATCAACAGAAAAAAGGAGGAGCTCGACTGGGGGCGGATAATGGGGCAGAGACAAACGAAGCGGAAGCGTAAAGCGCAATCCATTCGATACCATGAGTGGGAAGAGAAAGCTCCGCAGTGTCGGCTTCCACGCCAACATTGGAGTGAACCAAGTGACAAGAAATACAATCCGGGTCCACATGTGTGGGATCTAAATCATGATGATGTAAAGGACTTCCGAACAGGGTAATCAAGCTAAAGCAAAACGCAAACGCGAAAACCGTCCAGTTGGAACGTTCTTTAGTCAATTTACTAAGGCTTAAAAAAGTCACTCAATCATCCAAGAAAAATTATTTAACCAATTGATTAGATACCATAAACGCTTAAAGGATTCAATATTTTTACTTCCGTCCTGTTAACTTTTCACATTAATTACGAACTTAATCATTCCCCGCTCAAAATATTTTTTCTAAATATTTGGACACGGAACCAGGTTAAAGCTTGAAAGATATAATTAATTATCTAACCTCTAACCTGGCTCCTTTTGGCGTTGGAGGAGTGCATACGCCAAATTTTTTATCTAAACTTTCTAAAAGCTCATCGGCAAAGGTAATCAAACGCATTTCTCGCACACATCTAGCGCTGGGAAATAAGAATTTAGAAAAGGACTCTTAAATCCACGTCCTTTAAAAAACGCAAACAAAACGCAACTTTGCCGTTGTAATAGCAAAATGGCTTTCTTGCATTAATAGTTATTGCGAGCTGTTAAAAAAATAGAGGCGGGCTGAGACCAAAGAAAGTCCAAGCAAACTTGGGAACATTGACCAAATTTGAACTGAATCTGTAGTAACGGTCAAACGGAATAGATAAAACAACGGAAGAGAAATCGTTTACATCCGTATTAATTTGAGTCCATTGACAAGGAGAACAATCTTCGTGCGGATCGCCTAGATCGAACTCATGATTATGAAGAACGGGCGAAAACCCGGTCATGAAGGAAAAAATAAAAATCAGCAGAAACGAAAAAAAACATTTTTCGCTGGGATTTTTAAATTTAGAAAAAATAAGGGAATACATTGACGTTATAGCGTTTAATTTTTTTGTAAAACCGCTAACTTTTTGTATCTTAGAGTTTTTACAAATTAATTGCAATTTATTAATTGGAAAAGCATATCAAAAGTTGATTCCACCACGTTACTTCGCGTTACATTTAGCGCAAACTCCAAAAAACTCCAGCGAATGACTGATATCTGAATATCCCTTATCTCGAATCATTTGCTCAATTTCAGAGACAAAGCAATATTTCATTTCAGCGACGCTTTTACACATGCGGCAAATAATATGATGGTGATGATGGTCCCTATCTTTATATTCATATCGGAGCGTCTCGTCCCCAAAATAACGCCTTTCCACAAGATTTGAATTTTCGAATTGATCGATACACCGGTAAACAGTCGCTAGATCGCAAGCCCTATTCCCCAAACCATTATGAATTTCTTCAACGGAGAATGGTCCGTGGTTTTTAAGTAAAAAACCCAGTATGTTTTTCCTGGGCTCCGTAACGCTCAGGTTATTTTCCTTAATAAGCTTTTCCGCTTTTTCAGTCAGTTTTTTCGAAACGGCTGTCTTCATAATCCCTTTTATCCAAACGATTTTAGATTATCTATCAAATAGTTTTAAGACCCTTATATTACTGAAAACCAAGCCAGTCAACAAGCGGTTAATGTCAAAGATTTAGGAACGTTTTACTTTGATAAATAGAAAAAAATCAAAGTTATATTGACGCTTTCAAACATTCAAAAAACAAACTTCAAAGTTCTTTAATCAATATTTTTGCAAATTATTTGCAAATTTACAAAAAAAATATTATTTTAGACTGAATTTAATATTTGCAATTTAATTGCAAAAAATAATGGCCTCAAAGGATAGAAAATAATGACAAGCCAAAATACAGCAATACCAGAAAATCAACCTTCATTTTCGCCCGATCCTTCCCTCTATTTTCAAGCTCTGATGAAGGTAAAGAGGTTTGCCGAGATTTTATTGCATCAACAATTATGGCTTTTAGGAAAAGATATCAAAGCACCCAATGGGAATTTACTCATTAATTATGGTTTTGAACAGGTTCGTCCTCCAAAAGAAACAAGCGGAAGCACAAATTATATCGTTAAGATTGACGGCCAAATTAGCATGGTTTTATGGGGATATGGAATCTACTATGGGTACGGGATTAATAAAGGCGTCTACATAGGCCGATATAACGTTTATCCAAAATTAATCCACGAAGAACCGCTGAATCTCCCTATTTGGGCTCCTTCCAAACTTCCCAGAATGAAATTGCCCGAAAGCGAAGAGGAATGGGAATACTCCTTCAGATTGATGTCCGAATTGTTTGAATGGCTGGCGCGTTATGAAGAGTGGGTGAACTTTATCATGGGCGGTTCGTACCGAGAGGATTGTCTCAAAGACTGGAAACAACAAATCGTTTCCAGCGACGAAGCGGGGTGGGTCTGGAATAACGTTGCGAATTTCTTCAGAAAAAATCTCGGATGTCATGAAAAACCAAACCAAGTTCCAAACTCAGAAGCAATGGAAAAACTAAACTGATGCAAAATTTATTTGGAAAAAATCAAAAAAAAGATGTTGCCGCAATTTCGAGGATTAAACATTGGGTACAGGAAATTTTTGAATTGACCGAAAACGAAACCATTCTTGTTACCGAACTGCAATGTCATGAAGAAGGGTGTCCGCCTATCGAAACGGTAATAGTTATTTTGAAGGAGGGAACTGGAAAACAACAATACAAATTTCATAAGCGGATCAATGAGATAGATTTTGAGGATATTGTCAATTTGTCAACATGATAACGAAGGAAACGAATTCTTATGACTACTGAACAAACAACCCAAACGGTACCCGTAACCGTGTTAACGGGCTTTCTAGGGGCCGGCAAAACAACATTGCTGAATTATATATTAACTGAAAATCATGGGAAAAGAATCGCCGTTATTGAAAATGAATACGGAGAAATCGGTATTGATAACGAATTGGTTATTAATGCGGAGGAAGAGATTTTCGAAATGAACAACGGTTGTATTTGTTGTTCCATCCGGGGAGACCTGATCCGGATTCTCGGAAATTTAATGAAACGTAGAGATAAGTTTGATTACATCTTACTTGAGACCACGGGTTTGGCGAATCCAGGCCCGGTTGCCCAAACATTTTTCATGGACGACGAGATAGGAACAAAATTATCCCTAGACGGCATCGTAACAGTGGTTGACGCCAAACACATCTATTATAGACTTGCGGATAGTCGTGAAACACGAGAACAAATTGCTTTTGCCGATGTAATCCTTATCAACAAAACGGACTTGGTCACGCATGAAGAACTCCTCGCTTTAGAAATGAGACTCCGAAAAATGAATGGAGCCGCCAAAATTTTTCACACGAAAAACTCAAAAGTAGATTTAGATCACATATTAAATATCTCCGCTTTTGATTTGAACCGAACTTTGGAAACCAACCCCAATTTCATGGAACCAGAATATCCATTCGAATGGTGTGGAATACTCGAACTCGACGCAGGAAATTACGATTTTATTCTTCAAGAAGGCCCAGATCCTGGAATGAAAATTTCTCTACGCCAGGTTTCGCAAACCAGTTTGGACGAATTAAAACGGGCTATAGAACCAACCGTTTTAACTTTTTCAGAAGAAAAAGAAACTTTGTATTCTGGGGACGCTCTAGAACCGGGCGATAAACTGTTTTATTTAGATCTCCCCTCTGGACACTCTCAGTTTTCTATACAAATTCCTGCAAAAGGCTCTTACATATTGTTCTCCGAACACATGCCAGAAGAATTTAAAGCTGCGTTAAAAAATGAAAGCGGGCAAGATATCAAACCTAAACTTTCACAAATATTTCAACCCGACCATGTGCACGACGACGAAGTCTCTTCTGTTGGTATAAGTCTTCCTGGAGACTTGGATTATGAAAAAGTAAATAAATGGTTGGGAGAAATACTACAGAACAAAGGCGCAGACATCTTTCGTATGAAGGGAATATTGAGTATTAAAAACCAGCCAAACCGGTTTGTTTTCCAAGGAGTGCATATGCTTTTTGACGGAAATCCAGAAAAGCCTTGGGGTGATAGAAACCGTGAAAGTAACATAATTTTCATTGGCCGGAATTTAGAGCGTAGTTTTTTTGAAGATGGGATTCGTTCATGCCTAAGCTAAAAAAGCCAAGTCATAAAAAGAAAATTAAAAAATTAACGCCGATTTGGTCTCAATCTATAGACGACTACGTAATTGATCTTTCCTGGTCGCCTGAGGGTTCTCTTCTAGCTGCGGCTGAAACCAGCGGCCCCATCACGATTTTGGATTCTGAACAGGGAAATAAAATATCCAAGCTTTCTGGCCATAGTTTTGGAACTTCTCAAATTGGATGGAGTTCAGCGGGAAAATTTTTCGCAAGCGTCGGTCTTGACGGTTTTATTAGATATTGGGATTTAAAACATCCAGTAAAAGAAGTTTGTTCCATGAAGGCCGGCTCCACCTGGGTCGAAAATTTGGCGTGGCATCCCACCAACAAATGTTTAGCCACCAGCGCCGGTAAACATTTGCAATTATGGAATACAGACGGCGAATTATTACAAAGCTGGGATAACCATAAAAGCGCCATCGCCGATATTGCCTGGTCGCCAACAGGCGATTGTGTGGTTGCCGCAACTTATGGCGGGCTTTGTTTTCGGTTCCCAGATCAGCCAGACAGAAAGCGGTTATTTGAATGGGAAGGTTCCACGTTAAAAATCGCCTGGAGTCCCAATAGTAAATTCATTGCGACAGGCGATCAGGATTCAACCGTTCATTTTTGGAAAGTCGAAGACGGAAAAGATTGTCAAATGTCTGGCTATCCTACCAAAGTACTGCCACTGGCCTGGGATTCCACAAGCAGATATCTAGCGACTGGAGGCAGCGACAAAGTAATAATCTGGGATTGCTCTGGAAAAGGTCCACAGGATACCACATAAAGACCTGCTTTCCGTTGTAGCTTTTCAAAACCAAGGGCCGCTTCTAGCTTCCGCAGACGAATACGGAGTGGTCGCTGTATGGAATCACGAAGAATCCAAAAAACCTTTAGCGACTATCGAATTTGACTCAGAAATCACTCAACTGGTCTGGGCGCCTAACGATCAGTCTATTGCCCTTGGCGACGATCTTGGAAACGTAATCTTATTAGCAATAGTATGAACGCTTTCAATTCCTAAAAATCATGAGCTTAAAAATATGACATTCAAGCAAAACTTGATTCACCAAAATGTATTAGACGAATACATTATTGACATTGACTGGTCTCCAAAAGCTAATTATTTAGCCGCCATAACCGGTAGCGGGCAAGTCGCGGTAATAAATATGAAATCTGATATCCTCTGGAGCGAACTCGGCCGACATAAGAATGGAGCGAATACCATGCAATGGCATCCCTACGAATCCCTATTAGCAACGGGAGGGCAAGATGGGAAAGTCGCTTTATGGGATATATCGTCAATGAGCAAAGCCTGGAGTCAGGAAATTGGAGGATGGATTGACTGTTTAAGTTGGAGTTCCCTTGGTCAATTCTTAGGTTCTTCGTCGGGAAAGAGTTTAAGCATATGGAGCGCATCAGGAAAACATGAACAAATTTGGCGCGATCATGAAAGTTCTATGTCAGATATTGGGTGGTCTCCTGACGGTCGGTTTATTGCCGCTACCGCCAAAGGCGGAATTACGATAAGAGGATATGGGGGATTAGTTTCAACTCAACTGCTAAATTGGCATGGTTTCCCTGTAAAAATGGCCTGGCAGCCTAATGGAAAGCATATTGCCATGGGAGACGAGGAAGCTATTCATTTTTGGGAAGTCAAAACCAATATGCATCAACCTATGTTCGGATACAACTCTAAAGTCTCTAAAATGTCTTGGAGTTCCGAAAGCAAATTTTTGGCGACTAGCGATAAAGAAAACCTGGTGATCTGGGATTGTTCTGGTCAAAATTCTGCAAATGAAGAATTATTCCCTTTGTTTTCTTTGGCTCCCGATTGTGTTTCGGTTGGTCCAGGCGGAACGGCGCCTATTTTACTCAAACAACATAGAAGCGTAATTAATTCTCTGGTTTTCCAAAAGAAAGGAGAGTTATTAGCTTCCGGAGACGAGAATGGAGAGGTTCACATTTGGAATTTCCAAAAATCGAAAGTACCTATTGGAAGCATCGCCCTTGATTATCCGATTTCGAAAATCGCCTGGTCGCCAGAGGGTCAGCGGCTGGCCATAGGAGGGACAGATGGAACAGTCTCAATTCTTACGTTTGATATATAAAATCAGCTAAATAATATTCCAGGAACGCAAAAAATTGGAAACTCCCATACCTTATCCCTTAATAGGGATTGCCTTTTTTGTGACCATGTTTGGAGGTTGTATATCAACCTTCAAATCATGGGCTCCCAATAAATTTGAATTTATTATCAACTTTTGCGCTGGTAATTTTATTGGGGCGGTTTTATTTCACATGATCCCCGACGCAAACCCCATTTTAGGGTTTCAAATGATTTATCCGATGGTCATCGGATTTTTTTCTATTTACGGGATAGAAAAAGCTCTGGGAAGTAAAGACTATACGACTCAATAATTGGTTTATCAAAAGGCAGGATTATCGGCGCTGATCGGGGTTTCCTTTCACAGCTTTGTGGAAGGGTTTGCAGTGGGCGCCGCTACTTTGATGAATGTTGGTTTTGTCGTCGTCGCGGCGATAATTTTCCATAAGTTTCCTGTCGCAATGACGTTAAGTAGTCTTTTTATAAAGGCGGGAAAATACGATAAAAAAACCATTATTTCGATCATATTTATATTCGCTTTAACCACGCCGCTTGGAATCCTATTTTCTTTCGGAGTTTTTGGACTCATTGATAAATATTGGCTGGGAGTGGCAATTGCCATATCCGCCGGGACTTTTATCTATCTCGCCTTTTTTGATTTGATGGTAATTGGCAATAAACAAAAAGGCGATAAAACCGTGAACACAATTTTCTTAGGGCTTGGGATATTAGCAATGTTTTTGTTTCAAGACTGATTTCAATTAACTGCTTTCGTCTTGCCTCCTTCAACGCGCCCAAGGTATCGCTAAATAATCACACCGACGAGAGCCTGGTCAAAGGCCAGACGGCGGAAAACAAGCAAACTACGACTATCAAAACATAAAATACCCTTGAAGAGAGGAAAGAAAATTAAAATGAAAATAGAACCTCAACCCCAAGACAAATCAAGTGACTTGACTATATGAAAGATCCAAAAAATATTTTCCTTAACCTCGAAAAAAAGCTGAAACAATCAAGTTGGTTTGAAGATGGCTGGGAAATATATAACCGTGGCGTTTACCTACAGCTCTACAAAGAGAATTGGCACAATCATAATCAAGGCGGAATTCATTTTGAAACTTATATCGAAACGCCTCAGATTAAACAAAAAGCGTTTCCAGTTTGTATGCATGCAGAAAAAGATTGCCCATCTCAACCTGAATTTATTCAAAAATTTCTGGAGCTGGAGGGAGATCGCATAAATAGTTGGAAGGGGTATCAGACGGTCGGTAAGGGCTACAGCATTTGTCAGCGAACACTGCCGCTCAATTTAAAGAAACTAGAACAACGGCTTTGTGAGGAGTTTAACCTTCTTCGACAGCTTGAATCTGGCGTTGAAAGGGTATTACGTACGCTTTGATTGCAGACTTATTAAATTAAGAACGAGTTAATGTGAGGGCAAAAAAAGCAAAGCGAGATAAAAGTCCTTGCATTGAGGTCTGTGAATTCTCTGGGCCTAAAGGATGGTGTTTGGGTTGCGGTCGCACTAAACAGGAATGTCAAAAGTGGAAGGCAATGAAACCCTATGACAGAAACATTCTTCAAAAAGAGCTTAAAAAGAGAATGTTTCAGATCGTGCCTAAGCAGATCGAATAAAAGTAACTTTACTGCATAGTTTAGATTCCCCTGGCCTTGCTAAACATCGCCCACTCTGTGAGGCTGTGATTTTATTTTTGTTAGGTATTGGATTTTCCTTCAGCCTGACTGGAGCATTTATAGGACTTAAGGAATTGAAAGGCCCATTAAGCTAAAGTAATGGGTTATCATTCTGTTTTCCTTGGAGTTTTTCGAACGGTTTATTTTATAGATTTTTAGGGTCCAAATCAGATATGCTAATAGAAGATTTTTATCATGTTTAGTCATAAATTTAGCTAGGGAGGGAGCTATGGCAGATTGTAATACGCATCCAAACCATGACCATACACATGGAGAAAATTGCGGCCATTCAAAACTTAAGCACGGCGATCATTATGATTATCTCCATGATTCACATTTGCATCATCCCCATGAAGACCATGTGGACGAGCATGTGTTAGAAGTGACTGATCAGCATCCCGACGAGTGTAATGAAACGCATCGTCATGAACATACCCATAGTCCTGATTGTGAACATGAGGCTGTCGCACACGGGGATCACATAGACTATATTGTTGACGGCCGTCTTCATCGGCAACATGAAGACCACTGCGACGACCATGGACCAGTAGAGGTTCTTACGAATTAATAAATATAAATTATCGCCAGGTTTTGGCAAAGAACCGGCACAAAATATAAAGACCGACCCTTTTGGGCCGGTCTTTTTTTTGGATAGTGAATAGCTTTAAAACCAGTCACCCTGCACAACAGCAACCGTCTTTACAGCATTTACATGTTCTTTCTTTACAGCATTGCGCTACCTTGCAATCGCACTCGCATTTATTTTCACTCATAACTAGACTCCCAATTTAAATGTTTATATCTTGCCTTCGATCTTATCTGCAAGCCTTCTAAGGGTTTCAGCCAGTTCCTTTTTGTTTAAAGAATAGGTTTTTTCCCGACCTTTTTTTTCAAATCGGACAATCCCCTCTTCCGCTAAAACCTTTAGATGGCGGGAAACTACTGAGGCGTCAACACTACAACACTCGCATAAGCACATAGTGTTTTGTGGAGTATCGCATTGGCACAATTCGTACACCAGAGAGAGTCGATTGAATTCTCCCAGCGTTTTCAACAAATTTGCCAGTTCTTGTGTTTCAGTAGCATCCATTTCTCGATAGTTGCATATTTGCGCAAGAATGTAAACAACTTATTTTAATGCCGGATTTTATTATTAATTCTTTTCAAAGCCAAAGTAAGAATAGAGTTCATATTTCGAGAACTTCAATGTGACAAAAAGAGAAAGAATTAATCCCTCGACTGTCATCGATTAAAGGCAAGCGGCATGGTTAACAACTTGTCAGAGACGACGCCGTCGCCGTTAAACGCCTGCTGGCCATTGACCCAAACGTTATGAATGCGCGAAGAAAACACTTCCCCCGCAAAGGGAGTCCAACCGCAGTGATATAAACTGTTTTCATGATCGACTGTGGTTGATGATTGGCTGTCTATGAGGACTAAATCGGCGTAATAGCCTTCGCGAACAAACCCTCGTTCAGCGATGGCGTATCGAAGCGCTGGGTTGTGCGCGGTTTTTTCAACCACCTGTGTCAAGCTTAGACGCCCATGCTTCACATGCTCTAGCAAACTTAATAGCGCATGCTGTACCAGCGGAAGCCCGGCAGGAGCCCGCTCGAAGTCGGCCTGCTTTTCTTCCAAGGTATGGGGTGCATGGTCGGTGGCAATAATATCGATTTGGTTAGTGTGCAATGCTTGAATTAATGCATCGCGATCACTCCGCTTTTTTATCGAAGGATTACACTTGATCAAATTGCCTAAACGCGCGTAGTCCTGGTCGCTAAACCATAAATGGTGAACGCAGGCTTCTGCAGTGATGCGCTTTTTTTCAATAGGCCCAGGCTCGAATAAACTAAGTTCTTTTTCGGTTGTGATATGCAACACGTGCAATTGGCTTTGATATTTTTTGGCCAATCCGATCACGTAGGAAGAAGACTCATAGCAAGCCTCGGTATCGCGAAGTACTGGATGATCTTCAATGGTTAAAGCCGATTTCGATTGAAGAAGCTTTTCTCGGTTTTTGCGAATGACTGAGCCGCTCTCGCAATGAGTAACGATGAGCGCGGGCGATTCGCGAAAAATGGCCTCTAGCACGTGAGGAGCCTCGACCAATAAATCGCCTGTCGACGCCCCCATAAACACTTTTACGCCGCAGTGTTTTTTTGGATCGATTCTCTTTACTTGCTCAAGATTATCTTCGGTTGCTCCTAAATAGAATGAATAGTTGGCATGGGATCGCTCGGCGGCAATGGCAAATTTTTGTTCGAGGGCTTCAATCGTTGTCGTCGATGGATTGACGTTAGGCATTTCCATGTAACTGGTAATTCCACCAGCCACCGCTGCGCGAGATTCACTGGCGATGGAGCCTTTATGGGTTAAACCCGGTTCGCGAAAATGCACTTGATCGTCAATCATACCCGGCAGCAAAAAGCATCCGTTCGCTTCAATGATAAGGTCTGATTGATGCGCCTTAATTTCAGTTTCTATCTTTTCAATTTTATGGCCGAGAATCCGTAAATCGGTTTCTTTGATTTGGCCTTCGTTCACCAAATGGGCGTTTTTAATGAGTGTTGCCGCCATGATTAGGCGTGATCTTCATTTACGATAACCCGTTGATTATCGACCTCGACGTTTAAGTAAAAACAGGTTTGCCTACCTGTATGACAGGGCGCGCCTTGCTGCTCCACCAGACAAAGAATGGCGTCGCCATCGCAATCGAATGACATGGCGACCACCCTTTGCACATGACCGCTGGTTTCGCCTTTTACCCACAGTTGCTGACGGCTTCTCGACCAGTAAGTCATCCGTCCGGTCGCAAGCGTTTTCTGGAGCGCTTCTTTATTCATCCAGGCGAACATCAACATGGTTTTGGTTTTTGCATCTTGAGTAATTACCGGGATTAAGCCTTGCTCATTAAAGGCAAGCTGCTCAATGACTTGCGGTAACGCCAGTGAGCTGTTATGTCCAAGTTGCTCCAAGGCAATAAAATAGTCTCGTTTCATTTTAAACTCCTGCGCTAATCGTCCGGGCAGGCACAGTCTATATATTTTTGTACCCGACAAAGGCGATAATTAAACCAGTGCCCAACCGCAACAAAACCGGCCCCTATAACCGTAAGTATTTTTTCGCCAACATCGCCGATACGTTCCTCTCCCAAAACTAATGCCATAACAAGCAAGGTTAATCCGATGGAACCCAAAATAAGCAATCGATAACGCTTGTGCCGTTTGCATCCCAGGGTTAAGGAATAAGCGCTGGCGGGAAGTACGGCGACAATCATCCAGAGATGAAAGGCTTCGTCATCCAGTTGCAATGCGACCATACTGGGAAGCAAAGCCAATAGTATTGTTATTCCCAGACAATGGATGACACACATCAGCGATAATCCTATGGCCAATTTGTCTGTTATCGCTTGCGCTTTCTTCATTAAATACTTTTCATGTTTTATTAAACTACTTATACGGGGCAATCATCGCTCAGGCAATGTTACTTGTCTCTCAAAACCTGATCCGGGTATTGTATTAGGATTCAGGCTTAAGACCTTGGGATACCATCAGGAATCTCGTCAACATGAGTACGAATACCAGTCAGATTGTTTGTTCAACACCCATAAAACAAGGGACTTTTAATAATAAATTTTTTTGCAATATTTTTGCAATATTTTTGCAAATTTTTAAACACCTTAAGATAATATTATTTTTATAATTATACAAATAATTTGCAAAAAATTTTTTGAAATAGTCTTAATTATTTTTTGAGGTGTTTTATATCGCCCAAAAGCCTGGGTTTATTTCAAATTTAAAGGGTAAAGCACGCTAAACTTCTTGAGAATTACCCTATCAGCAACCCTACTTATTGTGAAATTCTTAAAGGAATTCCTTCTTCCATCGCATGCGAACGCACTCATATTCTGAAAAGATGGTTTTTTATATTGATTTAAAATATATTTTGAAATAGCTTAGTAATAGCGCATTTTTAACTTCTTAGCCTGGCAGCTTCTCGAAGCCGACTAATAGCATTTTGAAAATCAAAACCATCAAATACAAAATTTTTCTGCTGCTGCTGATTTTCAGTTTCACCGCATTGGCAGGATTGGAGTCCTTACTCCATAACCACGACTTTGACTTTGAAGAAGTTCATAATGATTGTGCGCCCTGCATTTGGAAGCAAAGTAATTCCCAAATTGATACCGGAAACTTGGATTTTTCCTTTTCCTCTTTTATTGAATCGTTCTATCTTATATATACCCCTCTCCTCTTATTTGGGGTTCCTTTCATCTTTACCAGCCGCAGTCCTCCCCTGTTTTCCTAATTTTCTGTTTCATTCAATTTTTTTATCCACTTTAGGAAGCAAACCGCTACCCGTATGTTCGTTTTTTATTCAATCAATGGACGGCGTTGCGTTTGTTGTTCCTCATACGAATAAGAAAAGTTTTCTGGAGTATCGTTATGTCAAAAAGCGACTTATTCCGCCAATCAAGACCAAGGATCAAGTCTCCTCGAATCTTTTATAAAAGAATTTTTTTGTTTTGCCTCTGCTTTATTATGGTAATCGCTAGCGCTCTCCCCCACCGGCTATTTTCCGCAGATCTGGAAAGTTTCCAGGTACGAAAGGTTGAAACAAGTTCTCTAGAAAAATTTAAAAACGCTTTGTCAAAAATATTTGGTTCAGGCGAAGACATGAAAATTCCACCAGCCAGGGAGGTGACCTGGAATGATCTGAACGAGTTGGACCTAAATACCAACCGGCCCAGCAGACAGTTGATGAAGCAGCTTAACTCGGAAGTATCGATCAAGGGATTCATCATTCCAATGGATTTCGATGGGCAATGGAGAATAACGGAGCTTTTACTGGTCCCTTATATTCCTTCGTGTATGCATATTCCTCCACCTCCTTCCAATCAAATGATTCATGTCAAACTCCATGAAGCAAAGAAAATAGACGATCCCTATATCCCCATAGAAGCCGTGGGCCATTTGAAAATCGCTAAAACCGATTTTGCGGAAGACCAATTGACGACTTCATATGCAATGGACGTGCGATCGCTGGAAATTTTGACCGATTCGGATATGGACCCCACAAAAGACTTTTTTGGAAACATATTTCACGAAAATATAAACTAGGAAACCATCATGAAGTTACAATTTTATCTTTTAACAGGGGTTTTACTTTTTTCCTCGCCTGCTTTTGCTGAGAATTCTTTAAGCTCTCACCTGCATGGACATGTCGAACTCAACGTGGCCGCAGATGGAAAAACCCTCTTTGTTGAAGTTCATTCCCCCTCGGAAAGTTTCCTGGGATTTGAGCACCAACCGAAAACTGATCGACAAAAAAGCCTCTGGGCTTCGGTCAAAAACCAGTGGGAAAACAAAACGTCGGAATTGATTCAATTCGACCCATCCCTAAAATGCAAAATCAGCCAAGCTCATATGGATATGCATTTTGAAAAAGGGGCGAAGCATCATCACGAAAGTGAGCGTCACGACCACGGCGAACATAAACCTTTAATGGGAACGCACAGTGAGATCAAAGCAGAAGCGACTTTTTCGTGTCGTGAAGAAATAAAAGATTCGCAATTGGTCGTGTTGCTTAAAAAATACTTCCAAAAAATCGAGGAGATTGAAGCCCAAATACTTCCTAACTCAGGCGTTCCTTATTCGAAAACACTGACAGAAAAAAAGGCAATCCTGGATTTATGATTACGCTCCTTGCAAGGACTCCTGTTTTATGAAACCGGCGGTCAAAATGAAAAACCTGAGTTTCCACTATGGGGATGGGCATCCCATACTGGAGCTGAACGACTTCGAAATAAAGATGCAGGAAAAGGTTTTTGTTTATGGTCCCAGCGGTTGCGGAAAGAGCACCCTGCTGGGTTTGATCGCGGGAGTTTTTTTTCCTCAAAAAGGAACGCTTAAGGTTTTGGGCTTTGATTTTTGCGCCTCTTCCAGAGGAAAAAGGGATGAGATTAGAGGAAAGGAAATCGGGTATATATTTCAAACCTTCAATTTAATCCCCTACCTCAGTTGTCTGGAGAACATTTTGCTTCCATGCATAATCACCCGGCAGAGAAAAGCAAAAATCACAAAATCCCTGGAGCAAGAGGCCGCTTTGCTGGCCGAACATCTGAATCTGACCAATGTCTTGCAAAAAAAAGCCTACCAACTCAGCGTGGGACAACAACAAAGGGTCGCTGCGGCTCGCGCGTTGATTGGCAGCCCCCAGCTAGTGATTGCTGACGAACCCACATCATCCTTAGACGGAAAAAATACCAATGAATTTATAAAGTTGCTGCTCCAGGAATGGGAAGAAAAAAAATTTACACTGGTGTTTGTCAGCCATGATGAACGGCTGGCAGACGAATTCAATCGCAGTGTTTCACTTCCGGAAATAAACCGGATCGGACAATAATGGAAATGGTCGCCTATCTAACCTGGAAATCCATTCAAAACAGAAAATTGACTTCCTTGCTTTGCGTGGTTTCAATCGCTTTAAGCGTTGCCCTTCTATTGGGAGTCGAGCGGATGAAAAACGGAGCCCGCGATGGGTTTACCAATACCATCAGCAAAACTGATCTGATTGTGGGAGCAAAAGGCGGACCGCTGCAGTTGGTACTTTATACGGTGTTTCGTATTGGAGCGCCCACTAACAACATTCGCTATTCTTCCTATGCCGATATCAAGAGTTATCCCGAGGTGGATTGGACGATTCCAATCTCCCTGGGCGACGCGTACCGGGGCTACCGAGTTGTAGGAACCGATGAGAATTTATTCAAACACTACCGATATCGCGGCGATAAAAGAATTGAAATTTTAGAAGGGCAAGTTCCCTTCGAGATTTTTGGCGTGGCGCTGGGTTATGAAGTGGCGCAAAAACTTCAGCACAAAATATCCGATTCGATTATTTTATCCCATGGCATTTCAGAAAAATCTCTCATGGAACATTCGGACACCCCTTTCAAAGTAGTCGGTATCCTGAAACCTACAGGCGCTCCTATTGATCGCAGTGTTTTTGTCACTCTAGAAGGTATGGAGGCCATGCATTTTGGCTGGGAAAAAGGCGTTCCGGGAAAAGGAGCCCGCATTTCTCCGGAAAAATTAAAAAAAGAAAACATACACATTGGACAAATCACCGGTTTTTTTTTAAAGACGAAAAGTCGTATTCAGACGCTTAAATTACAAAGGAAAATCGATTCATTCCCGAAAGAACCTCTAATGGCCGTTATTCCAGGCCTGACCCTGCATGAGTTGTGGAGAAACCTTTCTTATGTGGAAAACATTCTTTACCTGATCAGCCTTTGCGTTTTGGCTGTCGGTCTTATTAGTGTGATCATCTCTCTTTACACCTCTTTAAACGAACGTCGAAGGGAAATAGCGATTTTTCGAGCATTGGGAGCCGGAGTCGGTAAGGTTGTTTCGCTGCTTTTGTTTGAGTCGAGCCTGATTGTCCTAACAGGCATACTTATTGGCGCGATGCTGTTCTACCTAAGTCTGTTTTTTATTCGCCCCTATTTGGAATCCAACTTCTCGCTTTATCTCCCGATTCAACTCCTCTCCCCAACTGAATGGACGTATCTGGGAGGCATCTTTTTGGGAGGCATTATCGCCGGTTTCATTCCCGCTATCAAAGCCTATCGCAATTCTCTGCAGGATGGCTTATCTATTCAGGTTTAACCGATGCAACTTCTATATAAGATCCACAAGCTCCTGCTGTCTCATTAATCGCATCGCAATCGTTTTAAGCGGGATTTTATCCTTCCAACTGCTTGCTGTACAACGCAGGCCAACGCCAAACTTATGCCTGTTTTTTTAGATATTATCCCCCCTCAAAATTCAATCTTTTTAAATGCAGCTATGTACCCATAATCGAATCTTCGCAGCGAAGAACGCTGTATTTTACCGCCAGTATTGACCAAAAAGAGAATAAGTGTAAAACTTCAGATTAGTTTCATAAAAAACTCAAAGTTTAAATAAGTTCGACTTCTCAAAGTCCATTTCAGCCATTAAATTTTTTATATGGAAAATCTTGGCTTAATTTATATCGCCTTAGGCCCCGGAATTGCCATCGCAGTTTATATCTATTATTCCGATAAATGGGACCCCGAGCCTAAAGGTCTTGTTGTTAAAAGTTTTTTTTTAGGCGCTATTGCATTTTTTCCAAGTGGATATTTGGAAAACAGCATGCAAGGAATCTGGAGATGGGAGGAGACAGGGTTTGACCTATGGTGGAAAAATCTTCTATTCGCCTTTGTTGGGGTGGCTGTTATTGAAGAGGGATGCAAATTTCTTTTCCTAAAGGGATTTGTTTACGATGAACGCGAATTCAACGAACCCTTTGACGGCATTGTATACGGAGGGTTGGTTGGTTGCGGATTTGCCTCTATGGAAAACCTTTTTTACGTTTTCCAATATGGGTACTCATCGGGAGTATTAAGAATGATAACAGCCGTTCCCGGGCACGCATTCGATGGAATTATTCTTGGTTACTTTATGGGAAAAGCCAAGTTCAGTTTGAAACCAACTCTTAATTTGACTTATGGTTTTGGAACTGTAGTTTTGCTCCATGGAATTTATGATTACGTCGCTTTTTCTCCGGGAAAATGGTTTACTGTGGCGATCTTCGGTATTGTTTTTCTTGGTATTTATCTAGGGCTTAAAGCTAAACGAGAATTGGAGAAACATTCCGAATCTCTCGAGTTTTCGAACAGAAGTTATTACCTTTTACAAAACGGCTATAAACATGGACCTTTTGGATTGAGAGCCTTGCGCGAATCCCTGGCGGAAAACAGGATTCAGTTGGACGATGAAGTTGTCATAGGAAAGCATGGAGCAAAAACCACTGTGCGAAAACTATTTTCTGCCGACAGCAATATAAAAAAACATCTTCAATCAAAAGGTTCCCCTGCCGGGCAACCTATATGGATTTTTATGTTTTTTTACGTTTTAACCTTTGGACTCTATCTCTATTTTTGGTTCCTCAAAAACTATCGCGATTTCAGAAACTTTAAAAACATAGACGCGAACCCAGAGTTAAGAACGCTCATACTGTTCAGCCTTTCGGCGTTCCCATTATTTATTTATGGAAATTATTTAAACTTGTTTGACATAATGGGAATTTTTAATCCCGCTACCAAAGTTTTGTTTATTTTTTCTGTAAGTGGAGCCGAGGCGTATTTTTTGCTGATTCAATTTCAAATGTTCCATCGGTTTATGAAGCGCTCGATGAAAGGTTCCTTTCATCCGATAACGCCAGTTTTTCTATTTTTTTGTTTGAGCGTAACAAGAAAATATCTTCCATCAGATTTCCAATTATATTGGACGGTTGAAATAGTTTCGGTTTTTTTACAAGCCGTTATTCTGGCATGGGTTCAAAAAGACCTGAACCGCTATTGGAAACTTGGGAATAAAAACGCCCCTAATCACTCAAATTAAAAAGAAGGAGGCGTTCGTGTCAAAAACAAAAATCCTAGCCTTGATCGTTGCAATCTGCGGGACCGTTTTATATTTCTCAAATTATTTTTTCCAAGAGGAAACCTGGGAAAGTCATATCAATTCTGGGATATCTTTTTATCAATCCAAGAACTATGTCGAAGCGGAAAACCACTTCAAAGCGGCGCTCAAGCACGCTGATAACTTCGAACCCGAAGATACCCGGCTGCATTTTACATTGAATAACCTTGCCGAAATTTATCGAGTCCAGTCTAAATATGCCGAAGCGGAACCAATTATCAAACGCGTTCTTGTAATCGACGAAAAATCCCTGGGCGCCGAACATCCAAACATAGCCGCAAGCCTCGCCAACCTTGCAGACAACTATATTGCCCAAAAAAAGTATTCCGAAGCCGAACCGCTGTATAAAAAAGCTTTGGCCATCTGGGAAAAACGATTGGGTCCCAATCATTTTCTAGTTGGCCATCTCTTGATAAAATATGCAAAGCTTCTTCATAAATTGGATCGAAACGCCGAAGCAAAAGCTATTGAGTCAAAAGGACAAAAAATTCTATCAGATAAAAATTCTTAATTTTTATCCCACCTCGTTTTTTATCTAAAAACTAATACTAAACAATTTAATCCGATTTAAATTCCCCATACAAAATATCATTCCACGCATAACTATTTTATTGATTTTTATTTTAGGTTAATTAATAATAAAATTATCCCAAAATTTAAACAAAGTAATGCTATGCTGGATATTGATCCAAAAGCGAAAGAAAGAGCCGCAAAGCTGCTTAAAGACGCCCGCAATAATACCTATGGAAGCTCCACCAAACGGGTCTGGAAATTTCTTCAAAACACCTCAAGTTCAATAGGTAAATCCCGCACAGGTTGGAAAGAAAATCGAAGCCTTTCCGGAATGGGAGCTGAGACCGTCATTCGCTCCGCCTTGACTTATGGCGGCCTTGCCGCAGGAACGGCTCTGGCGGGAGCCATTGGCTCTGCAACTTTGCTGGCTTCCGTGGCCAGTTTTGGCATCGTTCCCGCTTTGGCGGGTCTTGCCGGTTATTTGGCTAAAAGCGGGATTTCGGAGTTCAAATATCAAAGTTCGTCAAAGAAGTTAAAAAAAGCGGTTAAAAACGGAGGGAGCATCGGTCCGGAGTTGATTGTTCCCGCCATGTTAAAAATCATCAGGAAATACGACCGCGTAAAAACCCGGGCGAAACAAGTCGCCGGTGGAGGATCCAAATACCAAAAATTGAGACATCTTGGAGTGGCCATTCGGGGATGGAAAAGAAGAGGCAAACATCCTTCGGTTCTGGTAAAAGATACCCTGCTAGACGAACGGCTTCTTGAGTTGCGATATTACGGCCAAATGCTTTTTAATACCGTTGGCGGAATTATTGAAGCGTCGGTAAAAGCGCGCGACCAATATGCAGACGTATTGAACCGATTATATATTTATACCATACGGCAAGTTCATTTTTCGGGTAACCACGAAAACTGCAAATCTGGTCGCTGTTATGGTATGCCGATTGAAGAATATGAGCAAAAGGTAAAAGTCCATGGACGCAACCGGAAATGGCTTTATAGTAATCAGATTTCTAAGCATCAGATTCAGGAATTTCAATCTTCTCAGAAAAAAATATACCACTCCCAGAAGGGGCAGGACCCTAAATTGATCCTGAAACGCCTTCAACATATAGCCAACATAGACACAGACTCCGAAACAGACGAAGATATTACTACCAATAAAACTAAATTAACCCTTGAAGGCGTCAAACTTGTGGGACAATCATCTGGAGGCGATGGCATTTCTTCTCAGGTTGTAAAGACCACCAAGGAAGTTGGAACAAAAATAAACTGGAAAAGCTTTAGTTTTAAACAGGCGTTAGACGTTTCGAAAAACACTGTAACAAAAGGGGCAAAAGAATCGGGAAAAACCGTTCAATACACGGTTGGCGCCATTACCAGACCCGCCATGATTGCGGTCGATGTTCTGTTTGAAGAAGCTATGAAGATCAAGCAGAATCGCATGACCCGAAAAAAAATTTTCAAGGGGAAAGAAAGCGTACTGGGTCTAATCGAATTGGTCAATGACGCCGAAGCGCAAGCTTCTGACGAATTAGAAGAACTTTGCCGAAACACGGGAAAATCTTTTAGAACCCACAGCGTCCGCGTAGCGCAAAAGGTAATACATTATTGTATTAAAATTGGAGAACTGGACACACAAGTCAAGGCATTGCTCCAAACCATGCATAACTGGAAAGGAAAAGAAAGTCCATTCAAGAGTTGCGAGGAGGCGTGGGAGTTCAATCAGTCGTTTCAATATGTATTCAAAAACTACAATAAATTCATTACCCACATGGTATTTCTGGAAGGCCTCTTGCTTTCTATGGACCTAAAAGTATCTGAACGGGTATCTGGTATTAGTCAGGGAACTATTGTTAAGGAAGGCGCAAAAGTTATAAAACCCGTCTATCTTAGTTTGCGTCATGGCGATAAAACCGTAGGAAAATATTCTAAATCCAATAACCTGGTCGACGACGATGACGACGATGACGACGATGACGATTAGACTGATCGTTTGCCATCGGTTGTAGATGGTTTATCCTCAACGTCCTCTACCCCCCTTACTCCATTAAGCCGCACAAAGAAATTGGTGCGATTAGAAAGCATATGGTTGGATTTACAGTTTGCTGCCTCTTACACTTTTAGACTTTTGTTCAACGTTGAATAAATGGTTTCCAAAAATTCGTTTATGTGGAATGGTTTGGTAATATAAGCCGCAAATCCAAGACTTAATCCTTTTTCAATTTCGTCTTCCATAGCGTTTGCGGTGACTGCGATCACTGGGATGGAAAAGGTTTCCTCAAAACTTTTCAAGTACGACAACGCTTCAAAGCCATTCATATCTTTCAAATGAATATCCATTAAAATTAAATCCGGTTTATGCGTTCGAGCCAATTGCAGTCCTTCTTTAACCTGAGAATACGAAAAAAGTTTCAAATCGGATTGTTGAGATACGATATTTTTGACCAGGGCGATGTCGACTGAATTGTCTTCGATATACAAAACACTCTGTTTTTTTTCTAATTGGCCATTTGATGGGAAGTTTTGCTTAGAAGTAATATCGCTTTCCTCTATCCTCGGTTTATTTCCTAAGGGAATGGTAAAACCAAAGCAACTGCCCTTACCCACTTTGCTTTCAACAAAAATCGATCCTTCCATTAATTCGATAAGACGTTTAGATATGGCAAGTCCAATACCAGAGCCCTCCACTTCCGTGGCTTCGGCGCCCAGCCTTTCAAACGGTTCAAAAAGGAATGGAATTTTTTCCGTAGGAATCCCTAATCCGTTGTCGTGAACCTTAATCATGGCGTAATCTCTATTATATTTTTCCAACGTTACCGTAACGGTTTCGTTATCCAAGTTATATTTAATCGCGTTAGAAATTAAATTAAAAAGAATCTGCCTTAACCGCAGCCGGTCGGCCAACACAAAAATTTTATCGTTATATTCTTTAGAAAAATTAAATTTGATTTGTCTGGATTGAGCTAACGGATCCAAAGCGTCAAGAACCTCTTTCATGAGAGGAAAAATCTCGACCGTCTCTATTGAAATGTTTATTTTCCCGCTTTCAATCCGGGTCAGATCGAGAATCTCGTTAATTAACTCCAAAAGATGTTTTCCAGCGTTGCTTATATAACTTAAATTTCTATTTTGATTTTCTGTTAAGGGATCTTTAAGATCGTTTTCCATAACCTGGCAAAACCCCATGATTGCGTTTAAGGGCGTGCGCAATTCATGACTCATTCTCGATAAAAATTCCGATTTGGCCTGATTGGACTTTTCAAAAAGTTCTTTCGCTTTTAAAAGTTTTTGCTCGGCTGTTTTTCTTTCTTGAATTTCTTTTTCCAAGTCGAAATTTTTTATTTCTAATTCTTTGGTCCTCTCATGGATTCTTCTATCAAAATCCCCGAAAGATTCTTCCAAATTTTGTTGCGTTCGAAATAATTCATTGATTTGTTCTTTTTCTTCCAAAACCTGGACTTTTTCATACAGGGCTTGGTTAACCTTATAAACTTTGATCTGGTTCCGAACGCGAGTCAAAGCTTCGGTTGCATCGAAGGGTTTGGTTATAAAATCGTTTGCTCCATATTTCAGGGCCTTGAGCCGGTTTTTGGGATCGTTTTGAATGGTTAATATAACAACGGGAATAGGAACCGGACCGTCGGCTTTCCTGATTTCTTTTAGGATCTGAAACCCATCTGGCGGAGGCATAAGCAAATCCAGGCATATTAAATCGGGTTTGAATTTATGAGCTACGTTTAAGACTTGGCTGGAATCAGATACTGTTACCCAGTTCTTCCAACCCGCTTCATCAAATATAATGGCGAGTAGTTTCAGGTTTGCCTGGTTATCGTCAACTATAAGCAATTTTGAATTTTTTATTTCATTATCTACAAACATTGCATTTCCCATAACAAAGAGAAAGGAAAGACCCATTAATATATTTTTTTTCCAAACCTTCGAAAATATCCGTCTTTTCAATTTGCGCTTCAGAAAACCGCCGCTGAATTTCGATTATTTCCAGCAAAATGAACCCAAAAGCTTGAACTAATTTTGGATCGAAATTTTTTCCGCTTTTGGATTCAATTTCGGCAAATGCTTGTTCTACTATCCAAGCTCATTTATAAGGCCGCGAAGAAGTTAAAGCGTAAAAAGTTGTAAATAGCCACAATTCTTCAATCATAGTCCCCTCTTAACTAAGAACAGTCGATTTTTCAGCTTTTAATAAATATTTATCCACCATGTTTAACAATTTGTTCATTTCTATCGGTTTAGTAACGTATTCGTCAAAACCCGCCTCAATCGCGGTTTTAATCTGTCCTTTTAAAGCGCTGGCGCTGACGGCAATTACGGGGGTATCGCTCAATTCGTCAATTGTTCTAATTTTTTTAACGACTTGAATACCCGTCATTTCCGGCATATGTATATCCAATAGAATTATGGACGGCTTATGTTCCCGCGCCATTTGCAGAGCGCATTTTCCGTCTTTTGCAATTAACAACTCGATATTGGGACGATGCTCCATTATTCTCTGAACCAAAACTATATTTGCGGGATTGTCCTCCGCATAAAGCGCTTTAATTTTTTGATCGTCCTCTTCCTCGGAGTCTATTTCAAGATCATCAAAAACTTCTTGTGATCCCTCATCTATCGCATTCGAACCATTTTCGGACGAAGCGGTTGCAAGGGGAACGTCGATAAAAAATCGGGTTCCTTCTCCAACACAACTGTCAAAACCAACTTTTCCGTTCATCAATTCGATCAACTTTTTAACAATAGTTAATCCGATACCGGTTCCTTCAATTTCAGAAAAAGTCCTATCCAGCCTATTAAAAGGTTCAAACAACAACTTTTGCTTATCCTCAGAAATACCAGGTCCGGTATCCGCAACGTTTATCCGCAAAAAATTATTATCCAAACGCTCAGAGCTCAGTATCACTTTCCCGTTTTCTTTATTATATTTAACGGCGTTGGAACCAAGATTTAGAAGGATTTGTTTTAAACGAAGCCGGTCTACGCAAACGTTGTATTTTAGTTCTTCCCGAGTTTGGTCTACCAATGTAATTCTTCTATTTTCAGCGAGCGACTCCAGAGTCAATTTCACTTCTTCCATAATGGAATTCAAATCGACTTTTTCAACAGAGAGCGTGAATTTACCCGATTCTATATGAGACAAGTCCAAAATATCGTTGATCAAAGCCAATAGATGTTTGCCTCCTTGGAGAACTTGATTTACGCTTTCCAGATGAGAATTCGTCAACGGCTCTCTTTTATCCGCCGCCATGATTTGCGCAAATCCTATTATCGCGTTAAGAGGCGTTCTTAATTCATGGCTCATATTAGAAAGAAACTCGGATTTAGCCCTATTTGCACGCTCAGCTTCATTCTTTGCATTTAACGATTCTTGAACCCTTTCTTGTAATTCGATCGATTGTTTTTCAATGATTGATTTTTGCTTATAGAGATCTAAAAATACCTGAACTTTTCCCTTTAAGGCCACCGGGTTTAACGGTTTAAACAGATAATCGACCGCTCCCGCTTCGTAACCTTTGGATAGATAGCCGGAATCCTTGTTAAGAGCCGTGATAAAAATAATCGGCAAGTGTTTTGTTTTTTCAATTCCCCGCATCAATTTTGCCGTTTCAAATCCATCCATAACTGGCATTTGAACATCCATCAACACAAGGGCAAAGTCATGTTCTAAAACCAATTCAAGAGCCTGATTGCCAGAGTTGGCTTTATATAAAATGCAATCCTCTCCTTCCAGCAGGTTTTCTAGAACCAAAAGGTTTGCGGGTTTATCGTCCACAATAAGGACCTTGGGGTTTATTGTTGATTTCATAACTCCACCTTAATAGTTTGAAGAAAATTATTAGTCAATTTTTCAAATTTGCGATAGTTTTCTAATATATGATGCCCTATCATCTCAGGTCTCATCACAGTTGCTTGGGAAACTTGCCGAACGGCTTCGCGCGGCAGTATTTGAACTTGGGCTGTCTCTGGACCTTGAATGACCGACTTTCCTCCCAAACTTGTCCATTTTTTTAATCCTTTAATTCCATCGTTCCCTGCGCCGCTGAGTAAAACCGCGACGCCTTTGCCTGAATAGGCTTCCGCCGCAGTAATGAACAACTCGTCGATGGAAGGCATAAACACACAGTCAGATTTTAAATCGGATAACTGAAACCGTCTGCTTTTATCAATCAAAAGATGATGGCCGGAAGGGGCTAAATAAAAAACTCCCTGCTTAATTTTTTCTCCGTGGTCCGGTTCCTCGACTGGTCGGGAAACTCTTGCACGAAAAACTTCCGCAAACTTTTGAGTGGCCGATTTAGGCCGGTGGATAACCGCCACAATAGGATCTTGAAATTCAGGGGGAAGACTTTCCAAAATTTCCAGTAATGGGCCTATAGACCCGGCGGAACCGCCAACGCCCACAATACCGCCCGAAAGTCCGGCTAACTTAACTTCTTTAATTAATGAACTCATGAAATCACCCGGCTCCTTTTCGATAAACTTTTTCGTTTAAAAGAAATTCCCGAAAGTAATTACCGGTTTTTTTGGGAAATAATCTCTCGCGCGCGCCCATGCAAAGGAATCCCCCCGGACAAAGGCTGTCATTAAAAACAGAAACAACTTTCCGCTGTAAATCTTCCCGGAAGTAGAGAAAAACATTACGACAAAGGATCAACTGCATTTCTCCTATGGACCCATCCGTCGCCAGATTATGGTCCATAAATAAAATATTTTTTTTAAGCTCTCTTTTCATAATTAAGTGGCCGTAATTAGCGGTGTAATAGTCCGCCAAACTCGATTTTCCACCGGCCAAAAGGTAATTCTGCACGTCCTCTTTAATTCGATTTTTCGAATAGATTCCCTCTTTGGCTACGGCCAACGCGTCCTGATTAATATCCGTAGCGTATATCTGGCACCGGTCATAGAGTCCTTCCTCTTTAAGCATGATGGCAATGGAATAAACTTCCTGGCCGGTTGCGCAACCCGCGTGCCATATTTTTAAAGAGGGATAGGTTCGCAATATGGGAACGATTTCTTTTCTGATAGCCAAATAGACTTCAGGGTCGCGAAAAAGTTCGGTTACGTTAATGGAAAAGTCCAATAGAATTTTTTTAAAAAAGGCCTCGTCATAAATTACGCGATGTTGAAACTCCGAAATTGAACCGATTCCATCTTGATCCATTCGCCGCGCCACTTGCCTCTTCAGGGAAGTGGGAGAATATTCTCTGAAATCATAGCCGTACTTAATAAAGACAGCCTCCAGAAGAAGCTTAAATTCAATGTCTTCGTCTCCGATAATTTCAACCCCATTGGGATATCGAATGTCGCTTAATTCGAAGTCCATACTCGCATCTGTGAAAGTAGGTTGTCATGGTTGATAGGCTTAGCAAGATAGTCGTTTGCTCCGGCCTCTATGGTTTTCTGCTTATCGCCTTTCATCGCCTTGGCGGTCAACGCCAGGATTGGCGTGCTTTTAAACGCCTCCAATTTCCTTATTTCCCGTATGGCTTCGTAACCGTCCATCTCGGGCATCATGATATCCATCAAAACAATATCCGTGTTTTGATTGTTTTTGATCTGCTCCAACGCTTCTTTTCCATTTTTAGCGATAACAACTTTCATTTGTTGGTCCTCAAGCACGTGCGTCAAAGCAAATATATTTCGCAAATCGTCGTCTACCAGCAAAACCTTTTTCCCTTTCAGTTCTCCAATATTTTCATCGTTTACCGAGTTCGCGGCGGTGTCTGTATTAGATGGTTTTCCGTTTTGGTTAACGCGATGCAAAAATAGGGTTGTTTCGTCCAACAATCTTTCTGAAGAATGAAGCCCTTTGATAATGATGCTTTCGGAATATTTCTTAAGGGTCTCTTCCTCTTTCGGAGTTAAATCTTTGCCTGTATAAATAATGACCGGTAAAGAAACGAAACTTGGGTCCTTTCTTAAACGCTCTAAAATTTCAAAACCATTGATCGAACCAAGGTTTATATCCAAAATCATGCAATCAATCTGATTTGAATTGAGATATTCAAAAACTTCCTCGCCATTTGATACGCCAATAACGTTAGTTTTTCAATAACTCCTTCACGCTCATTTGAACGGATTGATCGTCTTCTACAACCAATAAATTTTTCACGTCCTTGCTTACCGCGCTTTCTATTCTGGCGAACGCTTCTTCAAGTTTTTTGGGAGATACCGGTTTTTGTAAAAAACCAATCGCCCCTTGCTTCAAGGGATTGAACGGTTCTTCCATAGCGGAAATAAAATGGACGGGGATGCCTCTGGTTGCAGGGTCGCTTTTTAACTTGCTTAGGGCCCTGGTTCCATCCATTCCAGGAAGACCGATATCGAGAATAATGCCGGTCGGCGCGTATTTTTTTGCCATCAAAACTCCGGTTTCGCCGGTACCCGCTATCAGACACTTGAAGTTTTTTTCATGGGCCAATTCCATGAGAATTTTGCAGAAATTGGGATCGTCTTCAATTATTAAAAGAGATCGATCATCTACGGTTATATCCGAGCGGTCGTCGCTAATTGGCAACAAATCTCTTATACCGTTCGACACACCGGAGTTTTCGTAATCTTCCCTGTTTTCTAAGATGTCTTCCCCATCGGCTTCATAGAAAGAGGCTCCTTCTATTTCAAGTTTTTCCGGAAGGAAAATTGTGAAAGCGCTTCCTTCATTCAAAACGCTTTTAAGTTGAATCTCGCCTCCAAGCAATCTTGCCAGCTCCTTGGATATTGAAAGCCCCAGCCCCGTACCTCCAAACTTCCGATTGGTTGCTCCATCCTCTTGCTGAAAGGCTTCAAAAATAACTTTCTGCTTTTCTTCAGCAATCCCTTTTCCGGTATCTACGACGCTAAAAGCGACCGATTTAGAATGGTCAAGACCTGACCAATCGAGTAAAACTCCAGGCTTCGGCCTGAAAATCTTTAACGTTACCGTTCCCTTTTCAGTAAATTTAAACGCGTTTGACAAAAGGTTTTTAATTATCTGGCTTAACCTCTTCCCGTCAGTAATAATTTTTTCAGGCAATTCATCTTCCGTTTCAATTAAGAACTTAAGGCCCTTTTTCTCCGCTACATGCCGAAAATTTCTTCCGGTTTCCTCAGAAAATTCTTTTAAATAAACCTCATCCAAAAGAAGCTCTAATTTTCCGGATTCCACTTTGGATAAATCTAAAATATCATTGATGATACTAAGGAGGTCCTCGCCGGCCCCGCTAATCGTTTGCGCAAACTCAACCTGTTTTCCGGATAGATTTCCTTCGTTATTGTCGGAAAGGATTTTGGATAGTATAAGCATACTATTAAGCGGCGTTCGTAATTCATGAGATATATTAGCCAAAAACTCGGATTTGTACTTACTGGCAACTTCGAGTTCTTCAGCCTTTTCCTGAATAACGCTGTTTTTTCTTTCCACTTCCTTTTTTTGGTTTTCCAGTTCTCTAGCCTGGTTTTCCAGTTCTTCGTTGGTTTGCCGCAACTCTTCTTGCTGGGAAATTAATTGGGCCTCGGACTCCTTCAACTCTTTTGCCTGGCGCTCTAATTCTTCATTTGTTTGTCTCAACTCTTCTTGTTGGTTTTGCAAATCACGCGCTTGCGACTGAGTTTTCTGTAACAGTTCCTGGTTTTTTTCGTGCATCATAACCGTAGCGATATTGATCCCTAAATTTTCCCGCGCTTGCCGGAGCATTTCTAATTCCACGTCGCTAAACTCTTTCAATGCGCCCAACTCAAGGACTCCAACCACGGAGTCTTCATGAACTATAGGGGCGACAAGAATATTTTTAGGCGGAGTGTTTCCGAGGCCGGAACTAACCTGAATGTAATCTTTTGGGGCGTTGCTGACAACGATATCCTGCTTTTCGAACGCCGCCTGCCCCACCAGTCCTTCACCCATTCGAAATGAGTTGGAAAGGTTCTTTCTTCGTTGATAGGCATAGCTTCCTATCAACCTAAATTCTTCCTCTTCTTTTAGGTAAAAGGCCCCTATTTGGGCGTTTAAGCGTTCAGCAAGATATCCAAGAACATTTTGCAATAAAGTCGCTATATCCTGCTCGCCACGCATTTTTTGGTAAAATTCGCTGAGAGACGACGTTATCCAAGCCTTTCTTTTCAGGTCTTCTGATTTTTCAATCACCGTGCGATTCATCCGAATTAAACGTTCGCGGTTTCGCGCGATTGCCACGACAAACACAAGAAACATAACTCCTGCAAACCCTAAAATAAGGAGAAGAGTAAACTTGGTTTGACTGTAAACCTGAAACGCCTCTTCAACCGCTATCTCTATCGCAATCCCAAAGTCCCTTTCTTCATCCCATTTCCAAGCGCCAACTACCGGAACTCCCAGATAATTGCGATAGCCCTCTAAATTTTTTCCTTGGACTTTTGAAATTGCATTACTCGCCATTAGCGTTAACGGCTGCTCTTTTCTGTCAAGAGACGGTTTAAACCCTTTTTTAAGATTTCCTCCTGGATCTCTAACATCCAAATTTAGGACCAGGTCTTCGTCTTCGGAAACCAAACCAAACCTTGTAACCTCTTTCATAAAACGGCTCGGCGTAAGAAATTTTCCGTTCTCATTAAAAATATAAGTTTCTCCCGTTTTTCCCAGTCTTACCAAGGCGGTAAAATTGGAAAAATCATTTAGAAGATCAATTCGAAAAACCAGACCCGCAATAATACGATCTTTTTCGTTGCGAACCGGAGTTCCCACAAACATGGAAGATTGTTTTCGAACCCGTTTTTTCTTTTGAATCAAAATTTCCGAATGGACAGGAAGGCTCATCAAAGTCTCGCCTTTAAACAAGCGAGATAAGAATTCTTCCTGATCCTTTGCCAACACATTAATCTCTCCCATGTTTTCATCGAACATAGTGGCGATATTTATATAATCTGGCGAAAGCAGAATCGAACCATATAGTTGGTTCGATTCCAGGGCGGGAGCAATCAATTCGCGATATTTGGGCAAAATAGGACTTGCCAGAAGCGCTTTGGGGGTTCGGGGCGTCTCCAAAAATTGTTCCGCATATTCAACAAGACGCTTATTTCGAGCCCAATGTAACACGGTAGCTTCATGATTCGCTTCCCAGGCTCCAAAGCTGGCGGATGTTTTCTTGAGTGCAAGGTCGAGCGAGTTTGCAATTTCCACTTTGTGCATGGATTTAATTTTATCTAGTCCCCACCAGGACAAATAACAGCCTATAATTACGAAAATCAACGCCGCGCACCAAACAAAATCCAGTTTAGAAAAAAAACTTTCCCCGCCCGTTTGACCAAATCCATCAATGCCGTTTTTATTTTTCCCAAAAAGAGCTTTGTACGACTCGTTTGGTTGGGCGCCGTTGTCCATTATTTTTTCTACTCCGTTAAAAAGAGGCTAATTTTAAAACATCAGATTCTTTCCAATTCCAGTTTTTGTTTCTCCAACTGTTGAGCTTGAACTTCAAATTCCTTGTTGGCTTGCCTTAATTCTTCCTGCTGTTGGATTATCTCGTCCTCTTGAGTTTCGGATTTAAGATAAATCTCTTTTATTTCATTTCTAATTAGGGCGGATTGGATATTAACGGCAATACTTTCCTTTGCTCTTCGAATCAACTCGAGTTGTTTCTCGCTGAAATTTTCAAGGCTCGCCAGTTCCAAAACCGCGATCGTGGTATCATCATGCACAAAAGGAATAACAAAAATATGCCGGGGCAAGGATTCACCCAAACCCGACGCGATTTTGACGTAATCGCCAGGAGCTTTGGCGATAGAAAATTCTTTTTTTTCAAAAGCCGCCTGCCCTATCAAGCTTTCTTTAAGGCGAAATTTTTTTGAAATTTCATGTTGGCAGGCGTATCCAGCTTTCATTTCGTAATAATCGCCTTCCTTTAAGTAAATAGCGCCGACTTTGGCCCCGGTATTTGGCGCAAGGTATCCGATTATATTTCGAACCAATGTTGATAAGGGTTGATTCCCTCTCATAACCTGATTTAACTCTTCGAGCCGTGTTTGAACCCAATTTTGTCTTTCTAGTTCAAGGTTTTTTGTTTCCGCTTCTTTATAAGTGGCCGCATAGTCCAAAATGAGCCCGGTAAACGGAACAAGGTAGGCGATTATTTTAAGAAAATGAGAAACATTAAAATAATTATCAAACAAAGCCGTAGAACCAAAAGCCATATAAAGCTGAGTAAAAATGTTCGGTATCAAGCTTATTAACAAGGCGTGAGAAAATATCGAAGGGAATTCGCGATGAAATTTTGGAAATACAAAGAACCACGCCAAAAGAAACAACCCTAAGGGAGCAACATCCCAGGGACGCGTGATGGTCGAATCGGGAAATTGGGTTTTTGGTAAAAGATCGCTGGTCGCACAATAAGTAATAATTGCATAAGCTATTAAACCGAATATTGCGCTAACTATTATAACTAACCGAAAACTTCCATCGAAAATCCGGTTTTGTCTCAACATAAGGAACCCAACTCCAACAATTAAAATCAGGGCCATAAACACCCGGCTGATAGCCCATGTAAAAGGAATTAGGTTGCCATTCTCGGCTGTCGCTGAAATCAGGCGGTCCGCCGCCAGTGTATGAAAAGCGTCCATACAACCGGCAAAAAACAAGGCCATCCCAATAATTGGAATGATAACTTGGCGTTTCAGGTAATAATGGCAAAAACTTAAAATGACAGTAAAAATGGCGGTACAAAAAGCGCTCCATTCCAGGATCGTATGCGTAAAACTACCTGCCAGGGTTTGAAACATAGCATCGGTTATTTGCCCCTTATCAATCGCTGGATCAAAAACCCTTTTTTCAGTCCCAAAATCAACTCCAAACAGGTTCAGTAAAAAAGGCGCTACGCACAAAACGATTACCAAAAAAACCAAATTACGCGGTAATTTAAAGTTTTTTGAAGCGTTTGCCGTTTGCAAATCTTGCATTGCGCAAATCCCCTAACTTAACCATTTATCTATAAAAGAATTATAGGAAGGTAACTTTACTTTGAAAATAGGTGGAAACCTATTTTTGGAACAAGGAAGTACTTTTTTGCCTACCAATAAAATTCTTGCTAGAAACCAAGACAAACTCTTAGAGCCCTATAAGGCTTTTTTACTTTTACAGTTAAAAAATTTTGGATTTTGGGGAGTTATTTTTTGGAGAGAGATAATAACCAGATCATTTTTTTATATTAAACCGGACTTGATAACGTATCTGGTTAATTGTGCATTAGAAGTCATTTGCATTTTTCGTAAAATATTTGCGCGGTGCCCGCTGATCGTTTTGACGCTCAAACAAAGTTCATCGGCAATTTCTGAAACAGTTTGACCAGCGGCTATTTTTAAGAATATTTGGTATTCTCGATCGGTAAGATTTTCGTGCGGTTCTTTATCCATCTCCTTTCCAAAATTGGACGCCAGTTTTTGGGTCAACAACGGACTGATTAACTTTTCACCGCGATTTGCGGCGCGAACGGCGTTTAATAATTGATCCTTGGAACCTTCCTTGGTCAAATATCCGTAAGCGCCAGCTTTTAACATCCTCATCTCATGGTGTTCTTCGGAATACATACTAAGCACGAGAACCCGTATATCAGGAAATTCACGATTAATTTCGACTAAAACGTCAAACCCGGACTTACCAGGCATTTGAATATCGAGCAAAACGACATCGGGTTGAGTAGCCCTGATTTTTTCCAAAGCGTCGTCTCCGTCTTTCGCTTCTCCAATAACCTGAATATCCGAATCAGATAACAAAAGCTTTTTAAGGCCTTCCCGGACTACCATATGGTCGTCGGCAATTAAAACTTTAATTCCCTTTTTTGTCGTCATTCGAATTTCCCCTTAACGGAACCAGGACCGAAACCTTAACGCCAGATCCATTTTCATTTTTGTTGTTAATTTCGAAAACGCCGTTGCAGGCCTCAACCCTTTCGCGCATACTGATAACGCCCAAGGTTTTTTTGTTACAATGATCATTTGAAATTCCAATTCCGTTATCTTCTAAAATTAGATTTATTTTTTCACTCTGTTTTTTTAGCCAAACTTTTATCCGGTTCGCCTCGCTGTGCCGAATAATATTAGTTAAGGCTTCCTGGAACACTTTAAATAAGATGATTTTTATTTCAGAATCCGCTTGATCGCATTCGCTATCGGCGTAAAAATCAACAACTAATTCCGAACGTTCTTTGACCTGGTTTAGTTTCCATTTAACAGCGTCGATTAAACCGTAAAGATCTAAAATTTCTGGCCGCAATTCGCTGGAAATCCGACGAACCGTGGCCACTACGTTTTCAATTTTTACGGACATTGATTCTAATTCCCTCTGAACTTTTAGGTTTTCATCAGGAATTTGTTTTTGCAACCAGCCTATGTCCATATTCATGGCCGTAAGGGCTTGACCAAGTTCGTCGTGTATTTCCCTGGAAATCCTACGCCGTTCTTCGTCTACCTTTGATTCCAAATCGCTATACAAACGACGAATCTCCATTCTGGATTTTTCCAAAGCCTGCTCGCCCTGTTTTCTATCCGTTATATCAATATGGGATATCACCGCGCCCGGATTTGAGCTTCTAATTGAGTTCACTGTAGTTAAAAACCAGCGTTTTTCATTTTGTGAATCGCAGGGATATTCCATTGAAAAATTTTCCAAATCGCCATTTAAGACGCCCTGGATACCCAATTTGGCTTCATTTCCTTCTTCTCCGGCCCGGTCGCAAACATCCAAATAGTCGACTCCCAAACCAACCAAGTGTTCGTCAAGGATTCCATTTTGGAGACCAAAATTGGACCAGGCGTCGTTAACAAGCACAATCCTCCCATTTTGGTTCAAGACCGCAATATGGGCTGGAAGGGAGTTTATCAAGCTTTTGACGCGTTCATGCTCCTCCTTCAGCTTTTCCTCCGATTTTTTTTGATTTCGAATATCGCGCGCGATGGTGGAATAATAATCAACGCCGGAATTATCTCCTCTATGCGCAATAACCACCTGGGAAGTTGGTATTTCATATCCGTCACGATGGAGAAATTTTGTTTCTCCTTGCCAAATTTTGTTTTTGTCTGCTCTCGGAATAGCAATATTCATTATGATTTTGGCCGTTTCTTTAGTGTGAAAATCTGCAATTTCCAGGTTATTTACGTTAACATTTTTTTCAAGTCCGATCATTTTCCGTCCCGCTTTGTTTATAAACTGGACTTTGCCAAACGCGTCCACTATAGCTACAAAGTCGCTTGTGGCTTCCAGAATGGTCATTAACCTTCGTTGCATTTCTTGCGTTATTTTCCGTTCCTCAATTTCTAACGAAAGAATCGTATTAGCTTCGACCAATTCCCGGGTTCGGTCCATAATCACGTTTTCAAGATGGACCTGAACGGTGTTTAATATTGGGGGAGAGTCTTCTTCCAATGGCAAGGGTTTTAACACGCCCAAAAATCGCCTTTGGTTTTTAGTTTTCATTTCCATAACCGACAGATGTAACGAAATAAGGTTTCCGTCTTTTTTCTTTGCCGGAACTTCCCGTCCAAATTCAATGATGGTAGAGTTTCCCGTTTGCAGGTAGCGTTCCAAATACTGATTATGCTCCGAAGCAAATGGCTCTGGCATGAGCATACTGATATTGCGGCCTGTTACCTCCGAACTCTCATAACCAAAAAGGCTTTCCGCCGCAGAATTAAAAAATTCCACAGTGCCATTTTGATCGATTGAAATAACAATGTCTGATATATCTGTTCGGGGCGATTCTATTATCTTCTCCGGCGTCCATTGATTCACAGAAGAGTTTGTTGTTTTTTCCAGATGGGATCTCAGGAAAGCCGACTCCAAGGCCAAAGCGCTGCTACTCAAATAAGGTCTTAAATAATCCACAAGGGTTTCATCGTACCCTTGAGCCCGATTGGCTACGCCTATAACCCCCTCCAATTCCTTACCGTTAAAAATTGGAAGAATTAACAGCGAGTTTATTTTCGGTAATGCTTTTGTCAAAATTTCTGGCAATTGACCTCCAACGACCGAGTTTTGAAAATTAGTAACGCCGTATCTTATCGTTTCTTTTAAAATATCTTTCTCTTGCAAATTTAATTGCATACCTACAAGAGGTTGAAGTCTTTCCGCGTCTTCTTCTATATAAAACCTCTTAGGTAAATTAAATTTCTCTATTTCTATTTTTGGATTATTCCCGTTTGCTTCAATTATCTTGCAGTAAAAACCTAGTTTGCTTTTAGTCAACGACAAAACGTCGTCCAAAATATTTCGAATAAGAGGCGGAATGTCGGTAATTTCTAAGGATTTGTCATAGGCCTTTTGGATACGAGCCAGAAGATTTTTATTCGCTTGTAAGATATGAGACCTTTTTGAATAGACCTGAAAAAAGAAATAAATCCATAAGATAAAAATGGAAATAAAACGATTTAGGAATACTTTCCAGAACTCGCCGCCTCCAGGGGATAAAAAGTAACCCAAAACGATAAGGGCTGTGCAGACAATTACCGGTACAAAAAGCTCTTTAACTCTTTCGATTCGAAAAAGAAGAACAGGAAGGAGGTAAAAAATGCCAGCGGCGACTCCAAGTTCTAAATTGAGGTCGACTGCAAAAATTCCAAGCGCAATCGCAAAAAAGCCTAATTTATTCGAGAGTAAACTTACAAGACTCATCAGTGTAATTTTTTTAAAAAAAATTATATACTTCGATATCCCTAACTACTCACGGAATATCGTTTAAAGCCATTAAAAATATAAGGAGTTTTTGACAGGTAAAACAAATAGGGAGTAATACCCTACTAACTACATGCCCTTTCAGGGCAGTATTTCCAAGCCTTTCAACTATCTTCGCAAACGACAAGTTTCGTTTTATTTTTAAAGATATTTATAGTTGAAAAAGGATAGCTAAAAAAAGCGCTTAAATTAAAGTAAATATCCATCGCGCATCAATAATTTTTTGACATACAAAATTTTTTTTTACCAACAAATAATAAATACATTAAGCGAAACTCTTCGGATTTAGCTTTTATACCATTTTATATACCATAAATACTAAGTAAAAGTAAATTTAAAAATTTTTATTTAAGGTTTACAAGTTCAACACGGCTCCGTGGTTGAAACGTCTGATTCGTTTTATTTTAATCTCCAAATAGTTTGGCCGTCTTAAAAATAATTACGCCTTATAAATCCCCTAAAAAATTGAAAGTTAAGGGAAAGCTCTACTTTTAAATGGTTAATTTTAAAAAAAAATTGGAATCTGATGTTCGCTCAATTTGATAGCCATGCTCGAATTTGGGAGAGAAGGTTATCGGAATCGATTGGTTTGGAAATATAATCGTTGGCGCCAGCCTCGATGCACTTTTGCTTATCTCCTTTCATCGCTTTGGCGGTTAGCGCTAAAATCGGAATGGCTTTAAACCGTTCCATATTGCGAATCTCTTGCATTGCTTCGTAACCGTCCATTACGGGCATCATAATATCCATAAGAACAATGTCCGTATCAGGATTTTTTTCTATCTTATCCAGCGCTTCTTTGCCGTTTTTTGCGAATATCACGCTCATCTGTTGCATTTCCAATACGTGGGTCAGGGCAAAGATATTTCGCAGGTCGTCGTCAACAAGCAAAACTTTCTTGCCTTTCAATTCCGTAATATTTTCCTCATGCAAAGCAGCGTTGGCCGCGCCGTTCCTCTCAGGTTTTACGTCGCTTTGCACACGATGCAAAAAGAGCGTTGTCTCGTCCAGCAACCTCTGGGTAGAATTAACGCCTTTGATGATAATGCTTTCCGAATATTTCCGAAGGGCATCCCCCTCCTCTTTCGACAAACCTTTTTCTGTGTAAATTATGACCGGTACAGAAGCAAGGTCTGGATTTTTTTCCATATGCTCCAGCACCGCGATACCACCCATTCCTTTAAGATTAAGGTCCAGTATCATGCAATCAACCGGATTGGAATCCAGATACTCTATGGCTTTTTCTCCCGTGGAAACTGGAATAATGTTGGTTTTTTCAACCTTTGACAATACATCCAAACCGCTCTCGGCCATCTGGTTATCTTCAACAATCAAAAGGTTCTTCACTCCATGGGAGACGACGTTTTCAATCCGGGCAAATGCCTCCTCCAATTTATCTGGGGTGACAGGTTTTTGTAAAAAACCAATGGCTCCCATTTTCATTGCGTAATGTGTTTTTTCGCTCACAGAGATAAAATGAACTGGAATTTCCCGGGTGTCTGGATTGCTCTTTAGTTTATTAAGAACCATCATGCCGTCGATTCCGGGAAGCCCAATATCTAGTATGACGGCTGTGGGCTTGAATTTTTGCGCCATAATAATTCCAGACTCGCCGTCTCCAGCCACGAGAAATTTGAAGTTTTTCTCGCGCGCCAGATCTTTAAGGACTTCGCAAAACTTTGGGTCGTCCTCGATAACCAGGAGAGACCGGTCCTTGACGCTAGTTTCGGCCCGGTCGTCGGAGACTGGAAATTCTTCTGGAATATTGCGGGTCTCCTCTCCCCAGTCCGGATCGACTTCTAGGGGTTCAGCTTCTTCCACCCCGGTTTCATCAACTATCTTGCCCTGCAATTTTTCCGGGACAAAAACCGTGAACACGCTTCCTTGCCCTTCGACGCTCTCCATATGAATCTCGCCTCCTAACAATTTCGCGAGTTCTTTAGAAATCGATAGCCCCAAGCCGGTGCCGCCATATTTTCGATTCGCCGTTCCATCTTCCTGCTGGAAGGCTTTGAAAATGATATCTTGCTTTTCTTTGGCAATGCCCTTGCCCGTATCTCTGACGCTAAACGCAACGGACTCAGCAAAATCAAGTCCAGAGAGATCAAGACAGGTCTCAGACTTCGGTCTGAAAATTTTGACAACCACTTCGCCTTTCTCCGTGAATTTAAAAGCATTGGAAAGCAGGTTCTTAAGAACCTGATGCAATCGCTGCACGTCCGTCGTGATTTGTTCAGGAAGCCCCTTTTCCAGTTCGACATTGAACCCGATTCCCTTATTCGCCGCAACATGTTGAAAGTTTCTCCTGGTTTCTTCCGAAATATCCTTCAATTCGACATTTTGCAGAACCAACTCCAGTTTCCCCGATTCCACCTTTGATAAATCGAGTATGTCGTTTATGAGATTGAGCAGATCGTCTCCGGCCCCGTTGATAGTTTGTGCAAACTCCACCTGTTTTTCGGTGAGATTGCCGATTTTGTTGTCTGCAAGCAACTTGGACAAAAGCAGCATGCTGTTCAGAGGAGTTCGCAGTTCGTGCGACATATTTGCCAGGAATTCGGACTTGTACTTACTTGCCAATTCAAGCTCCTTGACCTTTTCTTGAATAAGGTTGCTCTTTTGTTCTACTTCGGACTTTTGCTCCTCCAGTTCCGTGGTCTGTTTTTCAAGTTCTTCGTTAGTCTGCTTCAACTCTTCTTGTTGAGATCTCAATTCGTTTTCGGATTCTTTCAACGCTTTTGACTGACGCTCCAATTCCTCATTGGTCTGCCTCAGTTCCTCCTGTTGAGCGTTCATTGTTTTGGCCTGAATCTGGGTTTCTTCCAACAGGGCCTTAGTTCGGTCTCGCGATAAAGCAGAACTGAGGCTGAAAGCGATATTCTCCTTGGCCCTTTCAAGGAATTGAATTTTCTTATCCTCGAATTTTTCGAAGGAGCCCAGTTCGATCACTCCCAGAGTCTCATTATCAAACAAAAGTGGAACGACTATTATGTTCCTCGGATGACACTCGCCTAACCCTGAAGTGATTTTGATATAATCTTCCGGGATATTTGATATGCTAATGTTTTTCTTTTCCAACGCGGCCTGCCCCACAAGACCCTCTCCAACCCTAAACTCAATGGAGAGGTTTTTCGGCATACTGTAAGCATAACTCCCGACGACCTTTAATAAATTTTCCTTCCAAATATATATAGCGCCAACCTGGGCGTCCAATCTTTCCGCCAGATAACTGATGGCGTTCTGACTCAAGGAAACAAGGCTTTGATCGCCGCGTATTTTGTCGTTAAGCTCAGAAATACCGGTTTCCAGCCAGTTTTGTTGCATGAGTATTTCTGTATTCTTTTCCAACTCTTTTTTGGAACGGTCGAGTTCCTCCTCCACCTTTTTACGCTCGGTGATATTTCGGCCAATGCCGGCAAAAAAGAGTTCGTCTTCCACCCACATCTCGGCGATCATCAATTCCATAGTGAAGGTGATTCCGTCCTTGCGCTGACCGACCACCTCGCGGCCGATTCCAATAATGGTCGACTCTCCGGTTTTAAGGTAGTTCTCCAGGTACTGGTCGTGTTCACTACGATAAGGCTCCGGGATAAGCATCTTAACGTTTTTTCCAGCAACTTCTGACTTCAAATATCCGAAAAGTTTCTCCGCCGCAGGATTGAACATATGGATACTACATTGGCTGTCGACGGTGAGGATGACGTCCAATGCGGAATTCAACAAAGTTTGGATATATGCCTCGTTTGCCTGGATCGACCGGTTGCGATGCTCAAGCGTTTCCATCATGTTTTGCAGAGAATTTGCTAAAACACCGACCTCATCGTTTGATTGAATGACTAAGGCGGGTATAGCTTCATTTTGGGCGAAAGCGGATGTGGCGTTACTGAGTTCTTTTAGAGGGGAAATCAGACGACCTATAAAAAAGGAACCGGCTGCCAGCGAGATCAAAATAAGCCCGAATACTAGAAGATAATTGTCATGACTAATCGGTTGCCATTCCTGGTTGAGATCGGAAAGTTTTTGAATTTCCCCAATCCAAATAAATGGATGGGCTTTAGATGTCCCCAAACGGGTTTTCCAAAAATAAAGAATTTTTTCTTCGCCATTAGGAGATAAAACAACGGAAATTTCTTTTTGACGGCTTGCCGTTGCAAACTGTCCAGCTAACTCAGGATAATCATCTTGAAGCGCATAGCGTTTGTCCAAATCAAACCCAAAGGTCAGCTCCGGGTTTTTATGGGCCAAAAAATCCCCTTTCGCGTTGACGATCACATAGTTGGGATTAAGCTGAATAAACGAATTCAGAAAGGAGCCTACTTCCATATTTATTATAACCATACCAAAGAAGTCGTCCTTTGTGTCAAAAACGGGAATTGCCACGCGCAATACGGGCCGGTGGGGAGTTTCAACTTTGCCGAACTCCCGGTTAAGATTGATGGGTGAAATATAGAGCTCGCCCCGATGGAGCTTGAGAATATTAATAAAATATTGTTTGCTTCCTTTAGGCTGCAAATACTCTTCATTGACGCGTTCGATCTTACCATTCCGGTTATCCACTCGAACTATTTCACGACCATTATCGGCCTTGCCAATGTAACGAATAGAAAAGTATTGAGACTTTTCTTCCAGAAGTCCCTTGAAAATGGTCGCCAGCCGGGAGCGCCAGAGTTCTCCGCTGGAACCGTCGAGGGGGTCTACATTGTTATTTCGTCCGGTACGGATAATACCCTGGATGGCAGGGACTTTGGCCAGGAATTTCACGTCGTTGGTCAATTCCATAACCGCTATTTCAATATCACGGGCGTTAGAGCGAACCGACTTTTGCGCTTCGTTTATAGCGTGCTGTAGAAAAAACTCTCTTTCTTTTTCAAACATCCTGTAACCGATGGTTCCAATCGACAATAAAACCAGAATCACAATGAGTAGGTTAAGCTTGGAAACAAGGCTCAGTTCGACTTTAGATTTTTGTTCCTTGTTCTTTTGCATAAGGCATAAGGTTGCCACAGTCCAGATGGAAACCAACGCAAGCGCCCGATTGGTCAGCAAAGCCCAGAAATCTCCTTCCCCGGGAAAAAAATAATATCCCAAAAGGACCAAGACCGAACATGATAAGGCAAAAACAGAAATCCATTTCGGGTTCACAACCATAGCCGCAAGCAGTATCACCAAGACATAAGGAATGCCACTCACCAAATAAAATGGAATGTTTATGTTAATTAAAAAGATACAAATCGACAGGACAAAGGCTATCCCGATTAAGAACTTGTCGCTGTTTATAACCTTTTCAATTTTCATATAGAGAACCTAACGATTAAGAGTTGTTCATAACACCTAAATGAACTTCGAAAAAACGCTTTTGAAATGCAGGATGAGGAAGCGACTACCCCGCTCTGCAACGGTTCACCCAATTCCTCCAGGAAATGTCGGAAGCGGGATAATGGAATAAAGATCAAGCCTTGTTAGTTAGCTCCACCTAAAATTTGATAAACTCAATCCACCAACCAATACTCACTAATAATAAATTTAATACTTTGAACTAAAAGGTCAATAAGTCAAAATCTATTTGTTTGGCAAGTAAAACTATCAATCAACCCCAGAAAAAACCTTGTAAATACATAGGACAAACACTCATATCCTCTTCCTTTTATAAGCGGCTATAATTAATAAATTGATAAATTTCGAAAAAAGAATGTCAACGCTCAAGACGCAGCCTCGATGATGTGATTCTCGATGTCGCGCAACTGCGGATTGAGTTAGTTCGAGCGAAGGGGAAATAATGGCTCTGCCACAAATGCTAATCCCAAAAATTAGTTAATCGTTGTATCGCCAAGAGGAAACGCCAATTATATGGATTAGAATATAAAAATCATTGCGGCTTATAAACATGTATGGCGCGGTTCATATGAACCTCTGCGGCTTCCATCATGGTTTCGGATAAGGTTGGATGAGGATGAATTGTCGCCGCAATATCTTCTACAACGGCGCCCATTTCAATCGCGAGAACGCCTTCGGCAATGAGTTCGCCCACTCCATCGCCCGCCATTCCCACTCCAAGAATGCGTCCTGTTTTTGGCTCTACAATGAGTTTCGTCAATCCATCGTTTCGATCTAACGTGGACGCTCTTCCTGAAGCTCCCCAGGGAAAACTGGCTGTCTCGATTTCTTTTTCAGAGGATTTGGCTTCAGTTTCCGTAATTCCGCACCACGCGATTTCGGGATCGGTAAAAACCACGGCGGGAATCGCTTTGTTGTCGAATATCGCAGGTTCGCCCGCTAACGCTTCGACGGCAACTTTCGCTTCCCGGGAAGCTTTATGAGCCAGCATTGCCCCGCCCACAACATCTCCGATAGCCAATATTGACGAGTCTGAAGTTTGTTGGCGCTCGTCAACTTTGACAAAACCATGTTCGTCAACTTCCGCTTTTGTGTTTTCCAAACCAATTCCGCCGCTGTTCGGTTTTCTGCCAACACAAACCAAAACGCGGTCGAAAGTATCTTGGGAACTTTCCCCATCTTTTTCCAAAGAAGCCGTAACTTTATTGTCTGCCACGTCTAAAGAATTCACTTTGGTTTGCACTAAAATAGACTCAAATTCTTTTTTCAAACGCGCTTGTAAAATGCGCGCCAAATCCCGGTCAACCCCTGGAAGCAAACCGTCGGTCATTTCCACAACCGTGACCTTGCTTCCTAAAGCCGAATAAAACGTTCCCATCTCCAGTCCGATATATCCGCCGCCGATAATCAGAAGACGATCTGGGATTGTTTCAACATCCAAAGCCGAAGTGGAATCCATTATTAAGGAACTCTCGTTTTGAAAAATAGAGGGTATCGACGGAACAGAGCCAACCGCCACAATCGCATGGTCAAATTTAAACTCTTGATCATTTTCAACCAAAAGCGTATTGGAATCCTTAAACGCTCCGCGACCTTTTACCAGATTAACGCCGCGTTTCTTCGCTAAGCCCACAAGTCCCGAAGACATTTTTGACACCACTTTATTTTTCCAAGTTCGGATAGAATCCAAATCGATTTCGGGTTTTTCGAATTTCAACCCTAATTTTCCCGCCGCTTGCGTATCGTTAATGAGTTTAGCGATATGAAGCAACGCTTTCGATGGAATACAACCTCGATGCAAACAAACTCCTCCAGGCTTCGGTTCGGCGTCTACCAGGGTAACGTTCATCCCTAAATCTGCCGCAAGAAAAGCGGCGGTATAGCCTCCAGGTCCTCCTCCTAAAACAAGTAAATTTTCTTTTTCCAAAACCGTTATCCCTCTAATAATAAACGCTCAGAATTTTCTAACATTTGAGCTAAAAATTTTGTAAAACGAGCGCCATCGGCCCCATCGATCATTCGATGATCGTATGAAACGGAAAATGGCATTATCAATCTTGGCTCGAATTTTTCGTCGCGCCACACCGGTTTTAAAGAGCTTTTTGAAACTCCAACAACCGCAACGTCGGGCGGAACCACTAAAGGCGTAAAACCTGTTCCGCTGATGCCTCCAAGGTTGGAGATCGAAATATTGCCGCCGCGTATTTCTTCTGGAGTGACCTTGCGAGCTTTAGCTTTTTCGGCCATTTCCGACAATTCAATAGAAAGATCAACAATACTCTTTTGATCGACATTCTTGATAACAGGAACAATAAGGCCTGCCGGAGTATCTACGGCAACGCCGATATTATAATAAGATTTGTAAATCGCTTCTTTCTGTCGCAAGTCGAGACTACAATTAAATTGAGGAAATTCCTTTAAAGCCGCCGCGACCGCTTTCAGCAAAAAAACTGTGATGGTTAAACGCCCCCCTTTGTCTTTAACGAATTGAGAGTTCTTTTTCCTCATCGCTTCCAAATCCGTGATATCGGCTTCGTCAAATTGCGTGACTAAAGGAACTTCCAACCAGGCTTGCTCCAATTTCTCGGCGGTTTTTCTTCGCAGGGACGCCAAAGGCTTTCGTTCAACAGGCCCCCATACTGAAAAATCTGGCAACTCGGAAGTCCCGGATGACTGTCGGGAAGCAGGACCGGTTAATTGATCTTTAGCAAAAGCTTTAACATCGTCTAATGTAATGCGGTCGCCTTTACCCGATCCCGAAACCTGAGTTAAATCGACTCCAAGCTCACGGGCCAGCCTTCTAGCGGCCGGTCCAGCTGGAACGCTCGCCGCCGGGGAAGCGTAAGATGAAATAGGTTTCGACTCCTTGCCTTCAGAATGGGAGGATATTTTTTCTTCTTCTTTTGATTCTTGCTCCTCCTCTTTTGATTCCTCTGGTTTTGATTCTTGATCCTTTGGTTTCTCCCGCTTAGTTTCATCCTCTTTCGGTTTTTCTTCAGATCCCTCGTTTTCTTTTTCCAACTGTTCCGATTCAGAACGCGCTTCTTTCTTTTTGGCTTCTTTTTGATCGGTCTCTGCCGTGGCTTGTTCTTTTTCCTGATCTTTATTTTCTCCAGAGACTTCAACCTCAAACAACGCTTGTCCCACTTTGACAAACTCAGATTCGGAAATGCAGACTTTAGCGACGGTTCCTTTTATAGGAGAAGGAAACTCAAAAACGGCTTTCTCGGTTTCTAGTTCCATAAGAACAGAATCAATTTCGATTTCGCTTCCCTCTTTCACAAGGATTCCAACAACGTCTCCACCCTCAATCCCATCGCCGATATCTGGCAATTTTATTTCTTCGATCATATAACCGACTCCCCAACGCTCTTATGTTGTCAAAGGATTGTTTTTTTCCGGATCGATTTTTAATTCTTTAATGGCTTCGCCAACCTTCTCTTTGGAAATTTTTTCCTGCTTTGCCAGTTTTTCTAAACAAGCTAAAGCGATAAACTCAGCGTCCACCTCGAAAAATCGTCGCAGAGCCTCTCTTGAGTCGCTTCTTCCATATCCATCCGTGCCAAGACTGGTCAAACCGCCGGGAACCCAGGGAGCAATTTGATCGGAAACGCTTTTCATGTAATCCGATACCGCAATAAAGGGTCCCTCCTCGTTTTTTAATAAATTTTCCAGGTATGAAATTTTTGGCGGTTCAAGAGGGTGAAGCCGGTTCCATCGGTCCGCTTCCAAAGCTTCTCTCCGTAGCTCTTTATAACTGGTGGCGCTCCACACATCGACGCAGACATTATATTTCTCGGCTAAAATTTTTTGCGCCCGCAACGCTTCCAGGATCAAACTTCCGCTTCCGAATATATGAGCTTTTAGCTTGCCTTTTTCTAAAGGTTGCGATTTAAATTTATAAAGACCTTTTAAAATGCCTTCTTCAACTCCATCTGGCATTGGAGCCATTGCGTAATTTTGATTACCTAACGTCAGATAATAAAAAACGTCTTCCCGGTCCGAATACATTCGTTGCAATCCATTATGGATAATCACGGCAATTTCGTAAGCAAAAGCCGGGTCATAAGCTATAAGATTGGGAACGGCGCTTGCCAGCAAATGGCTGTGTCCATCCTGATGTTGCAATCCTTCGCCATTCAACGTTGTCCTTCCAGCGGTTCCTCCTAACAAAAACCCTTTTGTCCGCATATCGCCTGCGGCCCAAATAAGGTCTCCAATGCGTTGAAACCCAAACATGGAATAGAAAATGAAAAAAGGAATCATGTCAATTCTATGAGTGGCAAAAGAGGTTCCGGCGGCGATAAAAGAGGCCATCGCGCCCGCCTCGTTTATCCCCTCTTCAAGGATTTGTCCATCTTTCGCTTCCCGATAATATAAAAACTGATTGGAATCGACCGGGTCGTAGAGTTGCCCCTGGCTGGCGTAAATTCCATATTGGCGAAATAAAGATTCCATCCCGAACGTCCGGGCCTCATCAGGAATAATGGGGACAATGGACTTTCCGATTTCTTTGTTTTTCAATAATCGGCTAAACAATTGAACAAACGCCATCGTCGTGGAAACTTCCCTTTTCCCGGACCCTTCAAAGAATTCTTGAAACGATTTCAAATCGGGGATATTCAGGGGTTCGGTATTTATTTGCCGTTGCGGGACATAACCTCCTAAAGCCTTCCTCCGTTCGTGAATATAAGAGATTTCCCTACTGTCATCGGCTGGCTTATACAGAGGGGTGTCCGCAATTTCATCGTCGCTGATGGGTATTCCAAACCTGGAACGAAAATTCTTTAGTTCCTTTTCGTTCAGCTTTTTTTGCTGATGCGTAATATTTTTGCCTTCTCCCGCTTCGCCAAGACCATAACCTTTTATGGTTTTTGCAAGGATCACGGTAGGCGCTCCCTTATGATTTACGGCCTCTTGGTAGGCCGAAAAAATTTTTTCTGGATCGTGACCGCCGCGCCTCAATAGTTGAATCTTTTTATCCGGCAAGTGTTCAACCATTTTAAGCAATTCCGGATACGCCCCAAAAAAATGTTCGCGAATAAACTCGCCTGATTCGACGCTGTATTTCTGAAACCACCCATCAACCACTTCTCCCATCCGTTTACGAAGAAAACCCAACTCATCGTCCGCAATCAAGGCGTCCCAATCGTTTCCCCAAACCACTTTAATTACATTCCAACCGGCTCCTCTAAACGCCGATTCAAGTTCTTGAATAATTTTTCCATTGCCTCTTACCGGACCATCAAGCCGTTGCAGATTGCAATTGATAACAAAAATTAAATTATCGAGTTTTTCTCGCGAAGCCAGGGTTAAAGCGCCTAGAGTTTCCGGTTCGTCCGTTTCTCCATCGCCTAAAAACGCCCAGACATGACCGGCGGAGCTCTTTTTTAATTCCCGGTTTTCCAAATAGCGATTAAATCGAGCTTGATAAATTGCCATGATAGGACTGAGGCCCATGGATACAGTCGGGAACTCCCAAAAGTCAGGCATCAACCATGGATGCGGATAAGAAGAAAGCCCGCCGCCGTCTTGCAACTCTCGCCGGAAATTCTCTAATTGTTTTTGGCTAAGTCTGCCTTCGAGGAAAGCCCGCGCATAAATACCCGGCGCCGCATGCCCCTGGAAATATATCTGATCCCCGGATTGGCCGTCCTCGGATCCTCGAAAAAAATGATTGAACCCAACTTCTAACAAAGAAGCCAGGGAAGCGAATGTCGAGATATGACCGCCAATTCCGTCGCACTTTTTGTTGGCGCCCACCACCATGGCCATTGCATTCCAACGGATGAAACAACGAATGCGCCATTCAATTTCCATATTACCTGGGTAATAAGGTTGATTTTTTACAGGAATCGTATTGACGTATGGAGTGTTGGCGGAAAAAGGAATTTGGCGACCCGATTTGATCATTTCCTCTTTAAGAGTTTCCAATAAGAAATTAGCCCGTTCTTCTCCTACTTCACGAAGTATATAGTGGAGCGAGTCTACCCACTCCCGGGTCTCTTCTGGGTTAGGATCGTCAAACCGCGAGTAAATCTTCTTAGGCATAAAAAACCAAGCCTCATAACAATAATGTGAAGTGGTGGCTAGGGTTTCATTGTAACAAGATTAGCGCGTTCAACTCAAAGTTTTATATAAAAATTCTTTAGGTTAAACAACGTGTAGTTTCCAAGATCAAACAAATTTCTAAGGACCCGTTCTTGGGATCATGGTTCATTTAACGCAAAGGAAATAGGGAGTTTGAATTTAATAGATTTTAACTGGAGAGATTCCGGAATTTTTGGAAAGGGACTGGCTATCTTTACCGCATCCAAAGCCGCCTGATTCAGAATTTCGTATGGCGAAGCAACGGCAATAGAGTAGCCTAACAAATTTCCGTTTTTACCTACCCGGAATTCTATTACGGGTTCTCCCTCCCATCCGCGCTTACGGGCAATATTTGGATAATATTTGGCCTTGGCAATTCTTCCCCAAATTTTAGATGAAAATCCTTTTCTAAGAGATCCAAGGTCTTCTCCAAAAGAATTTATATCTCCTTTTGGTTGCCCGGATGCGTTAAAAGTTTTTAACCCACTTGTTAATTTCCCTCCGTGTGATTTCTCGGCAAAGTTTGTTGATATGAAGCCTGCTTGAACCGGTTGAATATGATTGAGTGAAGGCGTTTTGATTTTGTTATTTACTTCCAAAGTCGCTTCATTGTAAATCGTCAATGAACCGCTCGCATCAGGTATTGGTCTGGATTCATTTTTTAAATTAAAAACGGTAGCCGTACTAAAACTCATGGATGCCTTCCCATGCAACGATTTTTCGGATGGAACAATGCTTTCGGCTAAATGAAGAGGTTGAGTTGAGCGATGAGATTGTTGAGCTTTTTCCGTGGAGTTTCCTGTTTGGGAAAATGCAGTCCTGGTTGTCTGGATAGAAACAGGTTTAGCCGACCTAGGATTATTGTTTGTTAAAGAAACGCTACGCTTTGCAACCGAACCCATGCTTATTAACGTTGGTTTGGTTGTCTGAGTAGAAACGGGTTTAGCCGACTTCGGTTTACGGTTTGTTAAAGAATCGTTGCGCTTCGTAACAGAAGCCGTGCTTATCAATGTTGGTTTGATTGTTTGGATAGGAATAGATTTAGCCGACCTGGGGTTATGGTTTGTTGAAGAAAAGTTGCGCGCTGCAACCGACGTAACGCTCATAGAGGCAGGCTGAATTTGCATTATTCCTTTAAAAGGGCGCGCCGATAAAGGGTTAGATTTAACGATTTCTTTAAAAGTTTTTTTAATAGGTATGATGGGATGCGCCTTCTCAATTTTTGGTTTAGGAGTGTCCATATAAACAATCGTTTTGATTTGAATTGGCTTAACTTTAGGAAGAGGATTTTGCAATGGCTCCATCCATAAAGCGACACCCCCTCCCCCTAAGTGAAAGACAATAGAAAGCGCCAAAGAAACTTTGAATGTTTTATCCGCTCTGGATATTTTCATTTTTTTCGTTTATTCGAATGTATAGGTAAACCCGGCATAGACCGCCGCATCCGAAGTACCGCGCCTCACAACCTCTTCATATTCTTTATCAAGAATATTTTCCCCACGGGCATTTAGTTCCAGATTTTTATTGAACTTATAACTCATGGCTATCCTTACTGTGGCAAATCCGGGAGCCTTTCTGGTGCCTGAACTGTCGTCAAAAACCTCGCTGCGCGCTCTAACTCCCAGTTGCGTGAAAAGCTTGTTCCTCCAGCTATGAGATAATGTTGCAGAATATTGATTTTTGGGGCGACGTCTTAAAGGAATATCGGCGATTTCATCCACGGCGTCAGTCCAGGTGTAATTATTTGAAAGGTATAAATTGTAGGGCAATTGAATCCCTAAATGGGCTTCAACTCCCCGCGATTGGGCGAGTCCAACATTTTCGGCGGGAAAGTTCTCGATCAAGTTTTCAAAATTAGTGTGAAAAAAGGTAAGTTCCATCCTTACCGATTTATTTAAAAAATCTTTATCCATTCCAATTTCAAACGATTCTGATTCTTCAGGCTTTAAATCCGGGTTTCCAAAACCAGGAAAACTGAGTTCGTTAAAAGTTGGCGCCCGAAATCCCGTTGCATAAGCGCCGCGTAATTTAAAATCCCATTGCTTAAAACTGTAGCTGCCTTCGAATTTATAAGTCAAAGCGTCTTTAAATGTGTCGCTGAGGTCTTTTCGAAATCCCGCAGTAAGGAGGACTCTGTCTTGCCAATCAAACTGGCCTTGCAAAAAATAACCTTGAGTGAAGGTATCTCTCGTGAATCCCTGCCGGTTGTTCCTGCCGTTTTGGGCGCGAAACTCCACGCCAAAAACGCCTGAAAAGTAATCATTGAAATCAATGTTATTTTGCAAGTCTGCAACGTAGGTTCTATTAAAAATTTCGTCGTTATTGATTTCTGTGTCCGGTTCGTTGGCGTCATATAAAACGCTTGGGTTCAGTTTAAATTTCCACCATGGAGCGAGGTTTTTTGAAACAGGAAGCGACAAGTAGATAGATTCAATTTCAGTATCGCGGAACTCCCTATCCCCGGTTGTCGTATCTAGATCTGAATAAGACCTCGTGTACCTGCCTATTATTTCTACGCGCCCGTCCCCCGCAAAACTGCCGCCCACCCTGCTGGTGAGGGACGTATTTTCATAACCGTCTTTTTCAGTAGCTCCTCGATCCTCGTTAAAATCCGAGTAGCCGGTAGCAACGTCGGTTCGGGAAGCAGATACAGAGTAGTCAATTTCGCCAATAGAGCCGGAACTGCCCAAAGTTTCTTTGTAGGTATTAAAACTTCCCCCTTCAAACGACAGATAGTGGGAGGGAACGCCCCGGCCTTTTTTCGTGATAATATTAATCACGCCTCCTACTGCATTCGCCCCAAACAATGTGGTTTGCGGGCCTCTTAAAATTTCGATACGCTCAATATTTTCAGTATTGAGGTTTCTGAAATCGAATCTTCCTTGAGTGTTCCCGTTAACCCTCACTCCGTCTATAATTACCAATGTACTCTCTTGGCCAGCTCCCCGCATACGAACGGACGATTCTCCTCCAACCCCACCCTGTTTAAAAACGCCAAGACTCAGTTGGTCCCGTAAAATATTTTCCACCTGGGGCGAACCCGACCGCTTGATATCTTCCTCCGTAATAATGGAAATAGAACCGGGATATTTTTTCTTTGTAGTTTTTAGCCTGCTTGAAGTGACTTCTATGGGTTGAAGTTCTTCAACAGTTTCTTCAGAGTAAGCGGGTAAGACGGTTAGCGGCAATAACAGAAGTATTAATATAGACAGGCTTAAAGAGTGGTTTTTGCTCATAGTTTCTCCCTCGAGATTAAAGTTCTGGCAGGTCTCCTGACTTCGGGCTATCTACTCGCCGCGCCTTCCCATCAAATTCGACAGTGGCATACTACGGCTTTCGCTCCCATTACAGTTGCGGGGCAGTGTTGGAATTGCACCAAACTTCCCTTAACCGAACTTGGTTAAAATAAAGTTAATATTAGATAAAAATTTTTTCCATTCAATGATCCATATTGAAAGTTAGTTATCTTCCGGTTTTTCTAGGTGGAAGAAAAAGCGATACGATTGCCGCTATAAAGTCTTCTTCCCACCGATAATTAAGAGGTCAAGCTACTTCCTGACCTTTAAAAGAAGTCCTGTCTTGTAAAAAGGATTTGATCTGTATGAACACTGCGGCGATAGTTACATACATAAAAGTAGTTCCTAAATAACCTGGGAAATATTGAACCATTCGCATACCTAAACCAGCCATTGTTGGATCTTCATATTTTCCTGAAAACCAATAGTATCCCCCACTGGATATAATGACCGCCAGCAAAGTAGAAACGGATAAGATAACCGCCAACTTAACGGCGTATTTCCCTGAGTCTATTTGCATATGCTGGAAAAATCTTCCTCCAAACCAGAGAGCGAGATAAGAAGGTATCAGGAGAGGATAAGTCGGCGTAATACAAGAAGCCCCAACGCCATTTTGCACTGAAATTGAATAAGCGTCGGTCAGTCCGGTTCCTGCCAATAAAATAACAGGGACCTGCCAGGCCCGCAAATAAACGCCGGCGATGAAAAACAAAGCCCTGGTCGGATCCGAAAGATGAACAAGTGAATCGAGAATCGGACCTCGAATAAGAAATATTAGAGTCAGGAAGAAAATAGTTAAACCATAAGTTTCGTTTTTATTTAGGGTTGTCATAACCGCTCTCCTTATTTAAGGCAAAAAAAAACCCCGAATCTCCAAATGGAGTTTCGAGGTTGATTGCACCCTGGTTTACTTCATCAACATAGCTTGGACAAACGCCAATTTTCCACGAAAGGCAATATCCTATTGTTTCAGGCAGGTCTTCTGACTCGCGATCATCCTACTTTCTGCGCCTTCCCGGTTATTAGCCAGTGGCTTTTGCAGATTTCGTCACGCTCACAGCGGCGGGACCGTGGTTGAATTTCACAACCTTCCCTTTTAATCTTGGAAGAAAATCAAACTATCGCTTCCAAGAAACCTGAACTGTAGCCATTATCAATATTTCAAAACATGAGTCAAGAAATTTTTATTTTAGTCCCGGTTAAGCGAGTAATAAAGGGCATTAAAAATTCCATTGAGACAGTGAGCAGATAAAATCCATTGGAGCGTCCAACCAGCTTCGCCAGTTAATTAATCAAGGAACTAAATGTAAAATATAAAAAATGTCATATTAAACGTCAATTCCGGTATCCGTGTTAATTATTAAAGGGACTAAGCGAAATCCAACTGTCAGGCTGAGGCTCTCGAAGCCTCGACCTAATGAACGAAAGCTTAGTTCCCTAAAAGGCTCTCGGAAAGTCGCCTCGATTCAATAAAATGAATTCCTTACCAGGTTGCAAAAAAGTTTAATTATTTTCTCCACTGATTTTTTCGAAACCCGCAGTCTAGAATTAAATCCAAAAGCGGAATAACAGCCTCTTTACTCAGGGATAGCATGGCTTTAGGGCAATTGTTCTATTTTTTACCGGACAGTAGTGATGTTAAACAAAAGTTAATTTTTTATAAATCGGTTCCCATAACTTGTCATTCAGACGAACCCTGAAAGGGTGAGGAAGAATCTCGCCTCGATCCAATAAAATAAACTCCTTATCCTGAGAAGATCATTGAAGAAGAGCTTCTGGGTGACGTTCGGCAACACGAAGCAAAGTAGATGCGGCTCCACTTGGCTTTCTCCTGCCCTGTTCCCAATCCTGTAATGAACGAAGGCTGACTCCCAAAAAACCCGCAAAAGCCGATTGGCTTAAGCCCATTTTTTCTCTGATGGACTTCACATTTGGCGGAGGTTTTACCGAATAACGTTTTCCCTTCCCTTTTTTGATAGCTTTGATTCCATCCAAAATCTCCGCGCCAATATTTCTTTTTTTCATGATTCAATTTCCCTTCGCAGTTCTCGAAGTGTTTCAGGCGGTATATTCTCCGCTTCGTTTTTAGCGTAAATAGTTAAAAACCAAATTTCATTAGCCTTAGTTTTCCAATAATAGATTACCCTAAGACCGCTTCGCTTCCCTTTTCCTTTACCCGGCCAACGAAGTTTTCTGACGCCGCCACTTTTTGGAATCACTGTTCCAGATTCTGGACGAAGAGTTAAGGTCCATTGCAAGGCCGAATATTCATCATCGTCAAGATAGTTTTTAACCAACTTGGAAAAGAGAGGAGCTTCAATAAATTCCATTATCAGATCGCTATAGGAAACTATACGGCAATGCCGTATTATATCTATTTAAAATCTAAAATTAAACACTAATTAAAATTTGGGTTAAAACCGAACTTGCATGACGTTTGGCGAGTGTCAGAAAACAAATTAAGAACGGTCAAACAAAAAGGATATTTTATCCAGGGCTTTGCCCCCCTCTCGGCCTTGCTCAAAGTAAACTCCAGGAAACAAGAAAGCCCGAACCTATTCCATAAATCAAACGATTGCTGGTTTTACCAGTCCATCGTATAATTGCAATATGTCTATTATAACAATCAAACTCGATATCGGAAAAGAAGCCAGCGCGTATGAATTCGACATGGACGAAACCGCTAAAGAACAAGTCGAAAAAGAATGTCAACGTTCTGGGCGTAGCCGCGATGACGTGATTCTCGATATTGCGCAACGTAAAATTGCGCTCATCCAACTAGAGGCGATCAACGCTGAAGGTGTCGTCTATGCTAAGAAAGTTGGGTTGACCGACGAGAATCAAATACTCGCGGCGCCACGAATGCCTGCCGCTCAAAAGTAGTTAACTCCTGACTATTATCGTAGATCCTCGTACCTTATGGGAAGTGTTAGCGCAAGAAAAAGAGTCATTTTGTTTCGCTGGAGCCGACGGGTTGAATTGTACTCACGGAGTAACACCGCCGACCTATTGATTACGAATCAATTCCCCGTTTAGGGGACATTTTTAATCAATTAGTTATAAGTACGATTATGAACCATGAGGCTGGATTTGTAGTTTGCTTTCTTTTTCCATCAGGTCTTGCGTAGAATCCAGATCGTAATCCATTTGCAAACCCAACCAGAATTGCGGCGACATCTTAAAATATTTTCCCAGTCTAATTGCCGTGTCGGCGGTTACTCCACGTTTTTGGTGAACAATCTCATTGATCCTTCGAGGGGAAACGCCTATAGCTTTAGCTAATCCATATTGGCTGATTTCCATCGGAATCAAAAACTCTTCCTGCAAAATCTCGCCGGGATGCATCGGCGGCATTTTCTTTTTACTCATTAATCCTCCTAATGATAATCGACAATTTCCACATCGTGAACGTCTCCCGCTTTCCAGACGAAACAAATTCTCCATCTATATTAAATCTTTTAGCCTATGTAGCTTATAGGCTAAAATAAATTTATATGAACGAGCTTTTTAAGATTTTAATTTATGTAACAAGAAATGATAAGTCTCCTTTCCAAACTTGCTTAGAAAATCTTAAAAATAAAAGCAGCGATAAAAGCTATCAAAAAAACGACGTTTTAAAAGCCAAACGTTATTGGCAAGATTATAAGGAAAGAAAAAATGGTTAAACCTGCTAAGAGTTATAAAGATTATTTAATTAAATCCTTAGAGAACCCCGAAGAGGCGGCAGAATATTTAACCACAGCATTTGAAGAAGGCGACCCAAAATATTTTCTAAAGGCGCTTCGAAATGTTGTCGACGCTGATGGGGGAATGGCAAAGCTTTCTGAAAAAGCCAAATTGAACCGTGAAAGCTTATATAGAACTCTTTCGGAAAAAGGAAATCCGAGACTGGAAAGTCTTCACGCTGTTTTAAAAGCTTTAGGCTTTAATCTAGTGATTGAAGCCAAGAAGCCTCCAGTGAAAAAGCTTAGAAAAAGAAAACCTGCCACCGCTTCCGCTTAAAAAAGAAACCTATGGGTGGATTTGAACCACCAACCTACTGATTACGAATCTGGCGCACTATTCTATTTTTGAGTAAGGCGGATGTTTATCTCTAAATAAGCGAATCGACGTGGACAATCCATTCTTAGACTAGAAACGCTTGCTGGTTTCTCTGGTCCATCGTATAATTGCAATATGTCTATTATTACAATCAAACTCGATATCGGCAAAGAAGCCCATGCGTATAAATTCGACATGGACGAAACCGCTAAAGAATAAGTCGAAAAAGAATGTCAGCGTTCGGGCCGTAGTCGCGATGACGTGATTCTCGATATTGCGCAACGTAAAATTGCGCTCATCCAACTAG